>QHRW01000126.1 GCA_003220265.1 Candidatus Rokuibacteriota bacterium
CGCGGCCGGCGCTGGGCGGCCGGCGGCCCGCGAGAATGTCGAGCAGCGAGGTCTTGCCGATCCCGTTGGGACCGACGAGACCCGTACGCACCATGTCGAACGCGAACGTCAGGGACGCGAACACGCTCCCGCCGTCGGGCAGACGGCAGGCAAGGTCCACCACGCTGATGTGATTGTGCATGGCATGAGCTCGCTCACGGGTGAAGGACAGTCTGGTGTGCCGGGGCCGGGCCGAAAGCCCGGGCGGCTGTCACGACTCAGGTGTGAGTGAGCTCTACCGTCGCATGAGCGCCGGACTCGGGGAGCCAGGCGGGAGCGGAGCGTACAGGAGCGGCGCGGCCGCTGTCAAACGTCGAGCCTTACTCGCCGAGGTAGATCTCCCGCGTGCGGGGATGGGCGACGACCTCCGCGCGCGTGCCCTCCACCACGACCTCGCCGAAGTGCAGCACGGTGATGCGCTCGGCGAAGTCGAGCGCCACGTCCATGTCGTGCTCGATCATGACGATCGTCACGTCGCGCGGAATGCCGGTCACCAGCCTCAGCACGTCGCGCCGCTCCTCCAGGGACAGTCCCGCGAAGGGCTCGTCCAGCAACAGGACGCGCGGCTTCTGGGCCAGCGCCATCGCGATCTCGACGCGCCGGCGCTCGCCGTACGACGTCTCGGCGACCGGCCGGTCGGCGAGCGCCTCCAGGCCCAGGCGCGCCAGCACCTCGTGCGCGTCGCGCACCAGCGAGGCCTGGCGGTCGAGGCGGACGATGGGGTTCCAGCGCCGCGGCGAGAGCCCGAGCAGCGAGAGCGTGACGTTGCGCAGCAGCGTCTCGCGCGGGAAGAGCGTGATGATCTGGTACGTGCGCCCGATCCCCAGGTGCGTCCGGCGCCGGCTCGGCACGCGCGTGATGTCGCGCTCGAACAGCGCGATGGAGCCGGCGTCCGGCGGGATCTCGCCGGTGATGAGGTTGAACAGCGTCGTCTTGCCGGCGCCGTTCGGCCCGATGATGAGCCGCCGCTCACCCGCCTCGACGAGGAGATTCACGGACGACGTCACCTGCAGTCCGCCGAAGGACTTGCGCAGATTCCGGACGGCGAGCGCGGTCGTCATCGCAGCGGAGACCGGCGGACCAGGCGCGCCACGCCCGGCACCAGCCCCTCCGGCATGAAGACCACGATGGCGACGAAGATCGCGCCCAGCACGAAGTTCCAGCGCTCGATGTAGGCGCTGGCTACGTTCTTCATGACCACGACGAGGGCGGCGCCCGTGATCGGGCCCAGCAGCGTGGCGGTGCCGCCGGAGATCACCATCAGGAGCGCCTCGGCCGAGGCCGTCAGCGTCACCGCCTGCGGGCTCACGAACTGGTTGTAGTAGAGGTACAGCAGGCCCGCCACGCCGGTCCAGAAGCCGGAGAGCACGAAGGCCAGGAACCGGATCATCCACACGTGGTAGCCCAGCGCGTTCATGCGGCGCGGCTGGTCGCGCGTACCGCGCACGCTGGCGCCGAACGGCGAGGCGACGAACACGGCCATCGAGGCGACCGCGAGCAGGAACACGGCGAGCGTCGCCCAGTAGAAGCCGCGCGGGGAGGCCAGCGACAGCCCGAACGGGCTCGGGCGCCCGCTGATCGTGATGCCGTTGTCGCCGTTGGTGAGGCTGATCCAGCGATAGGCCACGCCCCACACGATCTGGCCCAGCGCCACCGTGATCATGACGAAGCCGAGCCCGGTGCCGCGCAGCGCGAGCACGGCGAAGACGGCGGCCGCCGCCAGCGTCACCGCCAGCGCGCCGGCGGCGACGGCGAGATGGCCGTGGCCGCTGGTCATGATCTTCGCGGCGGCGTAGGCGGCAATGCCGAACAGCCCCGCGTGGCCCAGCGAGACGAGGCCGGCGTAGCCGGCCAGCACGTTCACCGCGAGCGCGAAGACCGCGTAGAAGAGGATCTGGCTCGCGATGTTGACGTAGTAGGTCGAGCCGACCCACAGGGGCACCGTCGCCAGGACGACGAGCGCCGCCGCCAGCGCGAAGCGCTTCACACCGCTTGCCGGCCGAAGAGACCTTGCGGTCGCACCACCAGCACCAGCAGCATCGGCAGGAACAGCACGACGTAGGCGAGCTCGGGGAACATCGCCTGCCCGAAGTTGTAGAGGAAGCCCACGACGAAGCTGCCGACGAAGGAGCCCAGCAGGCTCCCGCTGCCGCCCAGGATGACGACGACCAGCGCCAGCGGCAGCATCTCCTGGTCGAGGCCGGGATAGACCGACAGGATCGGCCCGCCGATGACGCCGGCGAAGCCGGCCAGCCACGCCCCCAGCCCGAACACGACGGTGAACAGGCGCGAGACGCGGATGCCGACGACGCGCGCCATGGGGGCGTCGTCCACGCCCGCGCGGATCATCGCGCCCAGCCGCGTGCGGTCGAGCAGCCCCCACAGGCCGGCCGCGAACACGACCGCGATGAGGCTGACCGCGAGGCGATAGATCGGAAAGCCGAGGCCCATCACGGAGGTGGTGCCGCGCAGGGCGGCGGGCGTGTCGATGCGGATCGGATCGCCCGTCCACACCATCAGGCACACGTCGGCGATCATGAACGACAGCCCCAGGGTGACCAGCACCTGCGCGAGCTCGGCCCCGGCCAGCCGGCGCAGGATCAGCCGCTCGACGATCGTGCCGAAGACCGCGACCAGCACCCCCGCCACGAGCGCCGCCGTCCAGAAGTCGAACCCCCGCGCAATCAGCGTCGTCGAGAGATATGCGCCCAGCATGAAGAACGAGCCGTGCGTGAGGTTCGGGATCTTCATCAGCCCGAAGATCAGCGAGAAGCCGGCGGACAGCAGGAACAGGAGGCCGCCGAGCGTGATGCTGTTGATCGCCAGCAACAGCGACACGCTCATGCCCGGCGGCCCCTGGCGATCAGCTCTTGAGCGGTGGAAAGTCGCGCGAGTACACGGCCTGCGAGAGGAACCACTTCTCGTCGTAGGTCCAGAACTGGCTCACCTTGGGATAGGTCTTGATCGTCGTGTTGACGAGCTTGTCGCCCTTGCGCTCGGTGCGCCGGATGTAGAAGCTCCCGACGACGTTGCCGAGATGGTCGAAGCTGAGCGGTCCCCGCGGCGTGTCGGTGAGCGACACCGACCGGAGCGCCTTGTTGAACGCCTCCCGATCGTCGGTCTTGCCGCCGGTCTTCTCCAGCGCCCCCTCTGCCACGATGCCGTTGATGTAGAGGCCGGCCGCGTAGAGGCCGGGGATGTTGCCGTAGTCCTTCACCATGCCATCGACCAGCCGCTTGTTGCTGGGCGTGTCGAGGTCGGCCGTGTAGAACGAGCACGAGATCATCCCGACCGCCTCGTCGCCGTAGGACTTCAGGAGCGCGTCGTCGGCGGCCGTCCCGCCGCCGAGCACGGGCAGCTTGAGCCCGGCGTCCCGGTACTGCTTCATGAACTTGAGCGGGTTGGACGAGGCGAAGCCCTGCACGACCGCATCGACGCCGGTGATCTGCGCGATGTACGGCGTGTAGTCGGGCGTCACCAGCGGCGGCCACAGCTTCTTGGCGATGCGGCCGCCGCCGTCCTCGAACACGCGCCCGAAGCCGGCCATCTGCTCGTGGCCGAACGCGAAGTCGTCGGCGAGCGTCATCACGCGCTTGTACTTGAGCTCCTTGGCCGCGTAGTCGGCCAGCGGATGCATGTTCTGCGACGAGGTGGCCGAGGCGCGGATGAAGTACGGGTTCGGACGGCGCTGCGTCATGTCCTCGGCCGCGGCGAGGCTCAGCACCGGCGTCTTGGCCTGGGCCGTGTAGTCGCTGATGGCCAGCAGCTCGAAGGCGGCCAGGGGCCCGAAGATCATGTCGACGCCATCGCGCTCGACGAGCTCCTGGGTCTTGGTCTTGGTGCCGGCCGGGTTGCCGCCGGTGTCGGCCACGATCAGCTCGACCTTGCGGCCGGCCAGCGTGTAGTTGCGGTCCTTCATGAAGCGGATGGTCCCCTGCTCCATCTGGATGCCGCCGGCGGCCAGCGGGCCCGTCTTCACGGTGAGCAGGCCGATCTTGACCGGCTTGTTCTGGGCGATCGCCGGGAACGGCAGCGTTGCGGCGACGGCGGCGGTCCCGGCCAGGAACGAACGGCGGGTGATCCTCATAGCGTGGCAGCCTCCTCGGTCAGCCGTCCGCCGACCGGCACGTGACGGAGCTCGTTCCAGACGCGATCGATCTCGGCCAGCACGACGTCGTCGGGCTGGTGGATGTCGATGGGACTCGCCGTGGGCACCCAGCACGGGCGCCCGGTGACCCAGAACACCTCGGTGCGGTTGCCCTCGGGATCGAAGAAGTAGCAGCCGAGCGCGCTCGCGTGGTTGACGACCCGCTCGATGCGATAGCCTTCGGCGACCAGCTTCTTGTGGAACGCGCGCAGATCGTCGAGGCCGGCGACGGCGAGCGAGATCTGCTGGATCAGGTGCGGATCCTCGGCCGAGGGCCGCCCGCGCATGAGCGCGATCTCGTGATCGACGGCGTCCGGGTTGGCGCTGAGGAAGACGACGCCCGCGCGCCAGTTCTGCTTGGTGATCGTGAGCCCCAGCGTGTCGCGATAGAAGGCGACCATCCGCTCCAGGTCGCGTACGTAGATCCCGACGTGTCCGAGCCCGGTCACTCGCGCCATGGCAACCCTCCTGGCCGAGCCCAGATCTTACGGCATAATGGCCTTCCGAACGAGAGGAGGCGCCTGATGATCCGTCTCTACGACCCCACCGCCGAGCCGCGCGCCGTCGTGGCCCAGCTCGCGCCGCGCCTGACCAGCCTGGCCGGCAAGCGCATCGGCATCCTCGACAACGGCAAGGCCAACGCGGGCACGCTGATGCTCGCGGTGGCGAAGACGCTCCAGCAGCGCTACGGCGCCGGCGAGATCGTCAAGCGCGACAAGCCCGTGGCGGGGCCGCCCTCGCCGGAGGCGCTGGAGGCGCTGGCGCAGTGCGACCTCACGCTGGTCGGCAGCGCCGACTGAGGGAGCTGCACGTCGTGGAGTATCCACGGCTCGATCATGCTGGAGCAGCGCGGCGTTCCGACGGCGGTCATGGGCACGTTCGAGTTCGAGGCGCTGGCGCGCCTGGAGGCGAAGAACCGCGGCATCGCTGACCTGCCGCTGGCGCTGGTGCCCCACCCGCTCGGCGGCATCCACGAGGACGAGGTCCTCCGCAAGGCCGACCTCGCGCTCGAGTCCGTCCTGAAGGCGCTGACACGGGCATGAGCACGCTCGGTCCCGCCGCGAAGATCTTCGAGTTCAAGGAGGCCTACGAGGCCATCGACGAGGAGTACCAGGCGCGCGGCTGGACGGACGGGCTGCCGATCGTGCCGCCGACCGAAGCGCGCGTGCGCGAGTGCCTGGCCTTCACCGATCGCGACCCGCGCGAGATCGTCGGCGTGCTGCCTCCGCGCCAGGGCGAGGCCACCGTCGAGAAGATCGCGGCCAACGCCGTGATGGCCGGCTGCAGGCCGGAGTACCTGCCCGTGATCCTCTCCGCCATCGAGGCGCTGGCCGATCCGCTCTTCAACCTCGACTCCGTGCAGGCCACCACGCACCCGGTGGCGCCGCTGATCGTCGTCAACGGCCCGATCGCGCGCGAGCTGGGGATCAACGGGGGCTACAACGCCTTCGGTCAGGGCTTCCGCGCCAATGTCACGATCGGGCGCGCGGTGCGGCTGGTACTGATGAACGTCGGCGGGGGCCTGCCCGGCAGCGGCGATCGCGCCACGCAGGGCAGCCCGGCCAAGATCGCCTACTGCGTGGCGGAGAACGAGGCCGAGAGCCCGTGGGAGCCGCTGCACGTCGAGACCGGGTTTCCCCGGGACGCGAGCGTGGTGACCGTGTTCGGCTGCGAGGGCCCGCACAACATCCAGGACCACTACAGCAACACCGGCCTCGGGGTGCTGCGCACCGTCGCCGGCGCCATGGGCCAGGCCGGCAGCAACAACCTGCTCGGCTGGGGCTGGCCGCTGCTGGCGCTGGGCCCCGAGCACGCCGCCACCATCGCGCGCGACGGTTACAGCAAGGCCAAGGTGAAGGAGTTCCTCTTCGAGCACGCGCGCTTTCCGTTCGCGCGGCTGGGGCGCGAGTACCAGCAGCAGCAGGTCGAGCGCCACGGCGCCGTCGATGCGCCGGGCACGATGCTGTCGATCGTGCGGCGCCCCGAGGACATCAGCATCATCGTGGCCGGCGGCGCCGGCAAGCACTCGTGCTGGCAGCCGACGTTCGGCGACGGCACGCACTTCACGCGCCGGCCGATCACGCGCCGGCGGCCGTAGCCATGGCGAACGAGCGGGGCCTGCTGCCCAAGGCGCGGCGCGAGGAGCTGAGCGAGCCGCTCGCGAAGATGCTCGAGCGCTGGTACCGCAACGCGTACCGCGATGACAACCTGTTCCTGACGATGGCCCGACGCCCCGGCCTGCTCGACGCCACCTGGGGCTTCATCCGCTACATCTACGGCGGCGGCTCCTCGATCGAGCCCGAGCTGTTCGAGCTCCTGCGCGTGCGGCTGGCCTGGGCGAACCAGTGCGTGCACTGAAGCCTCGCGCGCTCTTCCTCGGCCGTGAGCCGGGGCGCGACGGAGGATCTGGTCGAGAAGCTCCAGGACTACGAGCACAGTGACCTGCCGGAGCGGACGAAGGTCGCCCTCCGCCTGGCCGACCGCCTGACCGGCGAGCGGCCGTCGGTCGATCCCGAGCTGCACGCGCAGCTCCGGCAGCACTTCACCGACGACCAGATCATCGACCTCGGCATGACGCTGACGTTCGCCAGCGGCTGGCAGCGCTTCATCGAGGCGTTCGGCATCGTGCCCGATCGCTGGCAGGAGGGCGCGCCTCCGCCGTTCCACCCGCTGAACGATTAGTCGTGGCTGACGCGGGCCTGATGGACCAGATGTTCTCCCGCATCATGCGGGCGCTGGTCGAGACCGGCCGGGCGCCCCACTATGCCGAGCTGGCGCGGGCGCTCGGCCTGGCGGTGCCCCAGAGCCGGCAGCTCCTCCTCGACGTGATGCAGGCCTACCCGATCGGCTGGCTGCATCCCGACACCGACTACATCGCCTCGTTCCCGCCGCTCAACAACCTGCCGACGCAGTACCGGGTGAGCGTGGGCGGCGAGCAGAAGTGGTTCGCCCAGTGCGGGTTCGAGGCGACGTCGGTGACGTGGCTCTTCCCCGGCGCCACCGTACGCGTGCAGGCGCCGTGTCTGGACTGCGGCGAGCCCGTCGTCATCGAGATGCGCGACGGCCGGCTCGTCACCGTCGATCCGCCGTCGGTCGTGGGCCACCTCAACTGGGGCTTCGGCCCCTCGCGCGGCAAGCCGCCGTTTCTTTGAACGGGGATGAACCTCTTCCGGTCGGAAGAGCACGCGCGCCGCTGGCCCCAGTTCAACGCCGGCTCGGAGACGGGCCTGGGCTTCATCCGCCTGGAAGATCTGGTCGCCTTCTTCGGCACCGAATCACGCCGGCACATGCTCGACGCCGACTACCTCTCGGCGTGGTATCCGAAGCGGGCCGCCGAGCGGCGCGCCGTTCTCGAGCGGCTCGGTAAGACCACGCCGTTCTGGATGGGCACGCCCGGCACGCCGTGACGCCGGCCGCGGACCGGTCGTCGAGCGAGCAGACCGGCACCGCGTCGACCCACTATCGGTCTTGACTTGCTGCCGACGTCTCCGCTACGGTCGGGGCCTCTTCACGCTGGCTGGCTGTGCCTCTTGCTCGGATGAGGGCAGGTCAATGACGCACCTTGGACAGATCCGTCGTGGCATGGTCATGGGCTTCTTCGTGGCGCTCCTCGCGATCCTCGTCGCCATCCCCGGTGGCGTCTTCCTCCAGGCGGCGGATCACCGTGACGCGCCGCTGATCGACGAAGACCCGTCCGCGGACATCAACGACGTCTTCGTCTTCCTCAACCCCAACGATCCGACGAAGGTCATCTTCGCGATGACCGTCAACGGATTCGCCGTACCCGCCGTGCGCTCGAGCTATTCGTTCGCACCCGAGGCGCTCTATCAGTTCAAGATCGACAACACCGGCGACGCGCGCGAGAAGCTCGTCATCCAGGCGACGTTCGACGGCTTCGAGTCGCTGCGCGATCCGCGTTGCCCGGCCCCGGCCGGCGGCCAGTTCGTGACGATCATCGGGCCCACCAAGCCCGTGAACGTGGGCGCCGACAACCAGCTGGTGAAGAAGGGTCCCAAGGTCGAGGGCTGCACCAATACGGTGCTCAGCGGCGACGGCATCCGCGCATTCGCCGCGCTGTCCGACGATCCCTTCGTCGTGGACATCGGCCAGTTCAATCGCATCCTGGGCGGCACCCAGGACGTGTTCCGGCAGAACGGCGCGTTCCGCGGTCGCCCCCTGCACGCCGACGGCACCAGCGGCGTCAACGGCTTCGGCGGCTTCAACGTCTCAGGGCTCGTCGTCGAGGTGCCGCTCGCGATGATCCAGGGCAGCGCGAATCGCGCGGGGACGTACCTCGCGAACAACACGACCATCGGCGTGTGGGGCACCACCGGCCGCACGAAGATGCGCAAACGCCACGACGAGCGCGAGAACGACAACGGTCCCTTCATCCAGGTCCAGCGCATGGGCCACCAGCTCTTCAAGACGGTGTTCCTGCCCACGGCAGTGAAAGACGCGTTCAACGCGAGCACGCCGGCCGAGGATGCGCGCCGGGTCGCCCAGTTCATTCCCGATGCGCTCACCTCCAACGACCCGAACGGCAACACGATCGCCGCGCGGGCGGCCCTTATCACCGCTCTGGGCTTCAACGGGCTGCCGGGCGGCGCGCCGCTGCTGCTCGGCCCGACGTTCACCAACACCGATAAAGAGCTCCTCCGTCACGTACTGATCCCCGACGTGCTGCGCTTCAACCTGGCCGCCCCCGCCACCGATGTCGGCGTGGCGAGCAACGGACTGCAGAACGGCCGGAGGTTCGGCGACGACGTCGTCGACATCCTGCTGCGGCTGGCGCGCGAGCTGGCCGACGTGAAGTTCCCGGACGGCTCCGGCCTCCCCGGCAGCAATGCGCTCGGCAACCGGCGCGCGCTCGACTGCGACTTCGTGAGGACACCTCCACCGGCGGGCGTGGACCGGGGCCCGGTGCCCTGCCCCGACCGGCGCGTGCTGGCGGTCATCCAGGGGACGGACTTCATCGAGCCCGACGCCTTCGTCACGGACGTGAGCAACAGCGGGAACGACCGGGACTTCCGTGCGGACTTCCCGTTCATCGGGACACCGCATCCGCTCCCCGGCGAGCCGGGCACGGTGGGGTTCCCGCCGCAGCAGTGACCCGCAGGTAGCGATGTCGAAGCATGCCCGCGTGGGCGGCCCGGCGAGACTGATCCTCGCCGGCGCCGCCCTCGCGCTTCTCACGGCCACCGTCGTCTCCGCGCAGGAGCGGACGACCGACCAGATCGTCCGTTTCCACCAGTCGCGCGTGGCCGCCGATCGCGACGATCCGCTTGCTCACAACCGCCTCGCCGCCGCCTACATCCGGAAGGCCCGCGAGAGCGGCGACCTCACCTACTACACGCTGGCCGAGCAGGCCGCGCAGCGCGGCGCGGACCTCGTGTCACGCGGTCCGGCAGCCGCCACCGCGAACACGCTGCTGGCCACCGTGCACGTGGCGCGACACGAGTTCCGCCAGGCCCTGAGCCGGGCGCGTACGGCGCTCGACCTGAATCCCGCCGATGCCGCGCCGCAGGCGGTCGCCGGCGACGCGCTGGTCGAGCTGGGCGATTACGACGAGGCGGCGCGCACGTACGCGCGGCTGGCGTCGCTGACGGGCCCACGGAATCCCGCCGGCCGTCTCGCCTGGTTGCGGTTCCTGCAGGGCGATCCGGCGAGCGCCGTCGCCGGCATGCGTCAGGCGGTCGCGACCGCCACGGCCGCCAATCCGATCGGGGAGCCCACGGCCTGGACCCGGGTGCAGCTCGGTGAGCTGCTGTTTCACACGGGCGATCTCGCCGGCGCCGAGGCCGCGTATCGCGACGCCCTGGCCGCCCTGCCCGGCTATCACGCCGCAATCGCGGGCACCGCGCGCGTGGCGGCGGCGCGCGGGCGGTTGCGCGAGGCGGCCGAGCACTACCACAAGGCGCTCGACGTCGTGCCGCTGCCGGAATACGCGGCCGCGCTGGGCGACGTCTACACGCGCATCGGACGCGAGCCCGAGGCCCGCAAGCAGTACGCGCTCGTGGAGTACATCGGCCGGCTGAGCGCGCTCAACAAGACGGTCTACAACCGCGAGCTGGCCCTCTTCCTGGCCGATCACGATCTCCGGTTGCCCGAGGCGCTCGAGCTCGCGCGCAAGGAGCTGGAGGCGCGGCGCGACATCTACACGTACGACGTGCTGGCGTGGGCGCTCTACAAGAACGGCCAGGCGCGCGAGGCGCAGGCGGCCATGACCGAGGCGCAGCGCCTCGGCACGCAGGACGCGCGCCTGCTCTTCCACGCGGGCATGATCCATCGCGCGCTCGGCGAGCACGAGCCGGCGCGGGCGGCCCTCGCGCGGGCGCTCAGCCTCAATCCCCACTTCCACGTCCTGCACGCCTCCATGGCGGCGGGCGTGCTGGCCGAGCTGAAGGCCGGGCGATGAAAGCGCGCGTCGTGGTCGCGATCATGGCGATGCTCGCCCTGACCACCGCGGCGGCGCACGCGCATCCGCTGGGGAACTTCAGCATCAGCCACTACGCGGGCCTGGAGATCAACGCCGCCGAAGTGACCGTCCGCTACGTCATCGACATGGCGGAGATCCCGACCTTCCAGGAGCTGCAGGACACCGGGCTCGTGGCCGACGTGGGCCACGCGAGCGTGAAGCCCTGGAGCGCGGGCAAGGCGCGGGCGCTGGCCGAGCGGCTGCGGCTGGAGATCGGCGATCGGCGCCTGCCGCTGGAGGTCGTCAGCCACGAGACGATCTTCCCGCCGGGCGCCGGCGGCCTGCCGACCCTGAAGCTCGGCGTCGTCTATCGCGCGGCGCTCCCCGCGGGCGACGGGCCGCTGGAGGTGCGCTACCGCGACGAGAACTTCCCCGAGCGCGCGGGCTGGAAGGAGATCGTCGCGCGCGCGGGCGCCGGCGCCTCGCTCGTGGCGAGCACGGCGCCGGCCACGGACCGCAGCCGCGAGCTGTCGGACTACCCGACGGACCTGATCAACAGCCCGCCGCAAGACCTCGAGGCGCGCGTGACGTTCTCACGGGCGCCGGGCGCGGTCGTGGCGACGACGCCGTCCCCGGCGCCGCCGGCGCTGCGGCCGAACGCGCAAGTGGCGCCGAACGCCTTCGCCGACCTGGTGGCCCGCTCGCAGCCGGGCGTCGGGCTGGTCGCGCTCGCCCTGCTGACGGCCGCCGTCCTCGGCGCCTTCCACGCGCTGGAGCCGGGTCACGGCAAGACGGTGGTGGCCGCCTATCTCGTCGGCTCGCGCGGCACCGCGCGCCACGCGCTGGTCCTCGGCCTCGTGGTGACGGCCTCGCACACGGCCGGTGTCTACCTGCTCGGCGGTATCACCTTCTACGCCTCGCAGCACGTGGTGCCCGAGCGGCTGTACCCGTGGCTGAGCCTCGTGTCCGGCCTGATGATCGCGGGAGTCGGGCTCGCGCTGTTCCTCCGCCGCTTCGGCGGCCGTGGAGCCGAGCACGGCCACGATCACCATCATGGCCATCACCATCACCACGATCACCACGGGCCGCACGACCACGGTGATGGCGTCCACGATCACGACCATGGCCACCAGCCGGTCTCGCTGCGGGCGCTGGTCGCGCTCGGCGTGAGCGGCGGGATCATTCCCTGCCCGGCCGCGCTCGTCGTGCTGCTGACGGCGCTGTCGATGCACCGCGTGGGCTTCGGCCTGGTCCTCATCGTCGCCTTCAGCATCGGCCTGGCGGCGGTCCTGGTGGCCATCGGCATCCTGATGGTCTACGCTGGCCGCCTGATGACGCGCTTCCGTGACGACGGCCCGTGGATCCGCCGGTGGCTGCCGCTCACCTCGTCCGCCGTCATGACGCTGCTGGGCCTCGGCATCGCGGTCCAGGCGGTCGCGCCGTGGATGCCTCGCTGATCGCGGCCCTCGGCCTGGGCTTCCTGCTCGGCCTCCGCCACGCCATGGAGGCCGATCACGTCGCCGCCATGTCCACCATCGTCAGCCAGGAGCGCGGCTTCGTGCGCTCGTGCCTGCGCGGGACGTTCTGGGGCATCGGCCACACGCTGGCGCTCCTCGCGGCCGGCGTCGTGATCATCGCGTTCAAGCTCCGGATCCCGCCCGAGGTCGAGCGGGGCGTGGAGGCCGTCATTGCGCTCGTGCTGGTGGGCCTCGGCGGCCACGTGCTGCTGCGGGCGATCGGCGCGGCCAGCGTGCATCGGCACGAGCACACGCACGACGGCGTCACGCACCAGCACCTCCACGTCCACGTGGGCGCGGGCCACTCGCACGCCCACGTCCACCTGCTCACCGGCACGCGCCGGTCGCTGCTCCTCGGCTTGCTGCACGGCCTCGGTGGCGGCGGCGCGCTCGTGCTGGTCGTCATGACCACGATGCCCTCGCCGGCGGCGGCGTTCCTCTACATCCTCGTCTTCGGCCTGGGCTCCACGGCCGGCATGCTCGTGCTGAGCGGGTTGATCGGCCTGCCCTTCGCGCTGCTCGCGCCCGGCTCCTTCCGCGCGGCGACGGCGTTGCAGATCGTCGTGGGCGTCGTGAGCGTCCTCATCGGCGTCCTCATGCTGACGGGCCTGCACGCCGCCTGAGGTGTCCCGCACCGGCGTGGCCTTCGAGATCTTCGAGCACGCTCCCGTGCGCACCAGCGAGGAGGCCGCTGCAGCGTGCGCGGCACGCCGCTCGAGGCCGGCGCCAAGGCGCTGGTGGTGCGGGCGGAGGACCGGTTGGTGCCTGCGTGCTGCCCGCGCATCTCAAGGCCGACAACGCGCGGCTGCGCGCGCTCGTCGGCGCGCGCACGCTGCGCTTCGCGACGCCGGACGAGCTGCTGACGGTGACCGGCTGCGCCCCCGGCGCGGTGCCACCGTTCGGGGAGCACCACGGTCTCGATCACGATGCGCTGCGAGGACCTCGTCCGGCTGGCGGGTGCTGCCGTCTGCCACTTCGTGGTGACGAGCGCTTGAAACGACGCGGGGCGGGACCGCGCGGTCCCGCCCCGCTCCCACTTGGTGCTGCGTTCCTCTAGCGGCTCTTGATGCGGAACTCGACGTGCCGGTTCAGCTTGCGGCACTCCTCGGTGCTGTCCGTGCAGACCGGCCGCTCCTTGCCATAGCTGATCGTGGCCATGCGCTCGGGCTCGATGCCGGAGGCGGCCAGCGTGGCCCGCACCGACTCCGCGCGGCGGTCGCCGAGCACCTGGTTGTACTCCGGCGTGCCGGCCTCGTCGCAGTGGCCCTCGATCATGAGCTGCAGATCGTCGTGCTGCTTCAGCCAGTCGACGTTCGTGGCCAGCACGTCGGCCGCGTCGGCCCGCAGCTTGGCGCTGTCGAAGTCGAAGTAGACGTTCCTCATATCGATAGCCGGCACGAACTCCTCGATCTTGGGGCGCTCCGCCGACGGCTGCTCGAGCTGCGGCTCTTCGGACGGCAGCACCTTGGCGATCTGCACCGGGTCCGGCTCCGTGGCCGGCTCCGTGACGGCCGGCTTCGTCTCCTCGATCGGCGGCAGCGTCACGACCTTGGCCGGCTCCGGCTCCGCCTGCGCGGCCTGCGGTGAGGGCTGCTGCGAGGACTGCTGAGCGGGCGGCTGAGCCGGAGGTGCCGGCATCACGCGTGCCTGCGGCGCCTCGCCGCGGCGCACCCGGGTGAGCACGAGCTGGACGCCCGGCGAGGCGCCCCGCACGTCACCGATCATGCGGTCATCGCCGACGCGCTTGAGGTCGGCGGCGAAGAGGTTGCCACCCAGCTCGTGCTTCAGCTGGATGCGGGAGCCGCGGATGCGAGCGGAGACCCGCGCGCCCGCCAGGCCCTCGCGCCGCACGTTCCACGGCACGGACTCCGCGGCCACGCTGCCGTCGAAGACCACGCGGCCATAGCCCGAGTTACCGACCTGCTTGATCTCGAGGATGACCTCGTCTTCGCGGGGCGACTCGAAGAGGCCGGTGCCGATCCACGTGCCCGTCCAGCGGCCCGTGACGTCGGAGTCGGTGGTCTTCGCCAGGGCCGAGGGCATCGAGCCGCCGGAGTGCGTGGTCGAGCATGCGGTGAGCAGTGCCAGTGAAGCCACCATCAGCAGCGAACGCATAGTCCCCTCCAGGGCGCAGGTTGCACCTGGGGGCTGACGGCAACGCACGGCCCGTGCCACGGCGGGAATGCGTTACTGGCGCGGACTTGTCGTGCAGGCGCGTCGCTTCCGCGTCAACCTGGTTACGGTGTCCGTGCCAAGCTGGCCGGGCCGACCTAGTACCTCAGGCGGAGGCCGTACGTGAAGTCGTAGCCGGTGATCGCGCTGTCGGACGGTGTCCGGGAGCCGAGAGGCCCGGGTCCAGTGGTGGCCTCGTAGGCGCCGAAGAGGGTGACGTCCTTGCCGAGGCGCCAGTTGACCCCGGCCCCGGCCTTGGCGCCCAGCCGGACCGCGGGGTCCACCCGGGTGCCGAGCAACCGCGACACGTAGTCGGGCTCGACCAGGAACAGCGCGGGGCCCACGACCAGGTAGGGCTCCAGCGATTTCACCACGTCACTGCCGGGCCACTTGAGCTTGAGGTCGAACGAGAGCGCCGTGGTCTGTAGATTGAGATCCGCCGGCATGGCCGGCACCGGTGGCGTGAGCTGAGGACGCAGCGGCGTCACGCCGAAGCCGAGGCTCAGCGCCGGGCCCAGGTCCGTCAACCGTTCCTCGACGCGCTCGGCCGGCTGAGCGGCGAGGGCCGCGGCGGGCACCAGCGTGAGCACGACGACCGCGATCAGGCTTCGCATCCACAACATTGGACGGCTCTCCAACACGGCTATTCGTCCGCGCTCAGCGCGACGGCGCCTCGCGCGGCAACGGCGCGCCGTCGGCGACGAACTGCAGCGAGGCGGAGTTGAGACAGTAGCGCAGGCCCGTGGGCCGCGGCCCGTCGGGGAACAAGTGGCCGAGGTGGCCGTCGCAGCGCTTGCAGCGGATCTCCACGCGCTCCATGCCGTAGCTGGTGTCGCGCAGCTCCGTGATGTGCTCGGCGTCGAACGGCTCGTAGAAGCTGGGCCAGCCGGTGCCGGACTCGAACTTCGTGGCCGAGCGGAACAGCGGCAGCGCGCAGAGACGGCACGCGTACACGCCGGCCTGCTTGTTGTCGAGCAGGCCGCCGCAGAACGGCGGCTCGGTGCCGTGGTCCAGCAGCACGCGGCGCTCCTCGCGCGAGAGGTCGCGCGCCAGGTGCTCGCGCATGGCGGGCGTCAGCGGGCCCAGATCGAAGCCGGACTTCGACTGCACGCTCATGATCGTCCTCCGCCGAGGCACCGCTCGACTGCGTCGGCCAGCGCGTCGGCCCGCGCGTCGAGCTCGGCTGCCGTGAGGTTGGCGATCGGGTGCGGCGTGTCCACGAACGCGTACCCGGGCTTGCCCCAGCTCGTGGCCATGGCCTCGCCGGTGGCGCGGAACGGCGTCGTGACGATGGCCACTGCCGGAATGCCTTGCTGCTCCATCAGGATCGCGTCGAGCACACTGCTCGACGAGCAGGACCCTCAGTCGCCGATCCCGGAGACGACGAGGTCCGCCTGCGCGCGCAGCGTCTTGACGGCCGCCTCGTCGATCTCGTGGCTCGGCGAGCGCTTGCGGCTCGTGAGCGCCACCGTCATGCCGTGGCGCCGGGCCAGCCGCTCGGCCAGCAGGGCGAGCAGCGTGTCGGAGTTGAACTTGGTGTTGTCCACGAGCCCCAGGCGCAGACCGTCCAGGCTGGCCGGCCGCGGCGCCAGATCCACTGCGCGCTCCACGGGCTTCGAGGTCGGATCGAAGAGTTTCACGCGTTCCTCCCACTCTCTATGCGGACGGTGACGGCGCGCGTCCACTTGTTGCCCCAGCCGGGCAGGCAGGCCGACCAGCTTCCCGCGCGGCCCCCGGCGCACACGAGCAGGATGTCGTCGGCGCGCTCGAAGAGCCGGCGCCACGTCGTCTCGTCGGCGGCCTCCACCGGGCCCGGCAGGCGCGCGGCCCGCTTGAAGTCCGCCACCGTGCGCCGCGCGTGCTCGATCAAGAAGTCCTGGACCTTGCGGCGGCTCCAGCCGCTCGTCCTCAGCACGTCCGCGTGCTCGCCGGCCAGGACGATCAGCGACTGGTTGAAGCCCTTCATGTTGGGCACGCCGAGATTGCAGAGGGCGTCGGCGAAGCAGCGCAGCAGGGGCTCCGGCTTGGCGGCGAGCTGGTTGTAGACCTGGTAGAGACTGTTGGACGCGTAGACGGTGACGGCGCTGTCGTGCGCCGCCAGGCCGCGGCTCACGTGCAGCGGCTCCCACGGATGATCGTCCTCGTGCTCGGCGAAGCAGAAGGAGTACTTGCCGGGATTGCCGAGCGTGGCCCGGTCGAGCAGGCCGGGCCGCGTGTTGAGCGCGTTCATCATCACCAGGCGCACGGCGCGCCCGATCGTCGCGTTGGGCCGGTGTCCCTGGCCGAACGCGTTGTTACCGCTGTTGATGCCGAGCGCGCGCACGATCGACCCGTTGACGATCAGCACCATCGCCGAGCCGCCCGTGCTGCTGGCCGGACCGTGATAGGCGAAGTCGGGATGGCAGAGTCCCTTCACCGCGGCGACGACGACGGGCACGTACTCCGGGCGGCAGCCAGCCATGACGGCGTTGATGGCCACCTTGTCGGCCACCACGACCTGGTTGCGCCCGGCGATCTCACCGATCACCTCGTCGCCGCGCAAGCCGCCCGCGGCCAGCATGGCCTCGACGCTGGCGTCGCTCGGGGGCACGACGGGCAACCCGTCCGTCCACCCGGCGTCGTAGTAGGCCTCGATGAGCTTCTGCGGATCTTCCACGGCGTCGGTCGTCATGCGGTCTTCAGCACTCCCTCTAAACGGCTGCCAGGGCGGCGCAGCGAATCGCCGGCACCCGGCATGGCCCGGTGCCCTGGCAACCGTCCCAACGTTATCACGGCGCCATGCGCGTGGTGCCGTCGCCCTGGTAGACGTAGCGGAACGTCGGGCAGCCGGGCCGCGGGCCCGGACAGTAGTAGCCGACCATCTCCAGCTTCGCGTATCGCCCATCGGCCATGCGCACGGCCCACACGTGGGGCTTGGGCGTCAGCACGTGGGTGAAGAAGCCGTAGCGATACCAACTGGCGATGGCGGGATTGCGCGGCTCGGCGGCGCCCTCGTTGGCCTGGTAGCCGTCGGCCGGCACCACGCGGACCTGATCGAAGGCCGTCTCGCCGAGATCGCGGATGCCCGCGCCGGGCCCGGCCACGATCGCGTAGCGCTTGAAGGCGAGATCGCCGGCCTCGTCCACCACGGCGCCGAAGCGGAAGGAGAAGTTGCGCCAGGCGTCGGCCGCCGTCGCATCCACGGTATAGAGGATGGGCCCGACGAGCGCGCGGCCGGCGTCCCCGGGCGCGGCGGTGGTCGGCGTGTAGGTCGCCACGTCGGGCTGGCGCAGCGTGAGCGCGACCAGCGTGACGGCGATCGCGGCCACGACGGTGGCGGCGGCGATCGGCGCCCGCGAGCCGGTCAACGCTTGCGGGCTTGGTTGAGCGCGTCGCCCAGCGTCATGCCGAAGCCGCGCTTGTCGCCCGCATCCTTCATATAGGCCTGGGTCTCGGCCTGCTCCTCGTGGGCCAGCGCCTTCTCGCGCGAGAGCCGGATCCGCCGGCCGCCTTCCTCGATGGCCAGCACCAGCACCTTCATCTCGGCGCCCGCCGGGAACATCTTGCGATGGTCGGCGCCGCGCTGCGTGCCCAGCTCGGCGTTGGGCACGAGCCCCGTCTGGCCGGGCCCCAGCCGCACGAAGACGCCGAAGGGCTCGATGCGATCGACCGTACCCGTGAGGACGGCGCCGACCGCGACGGTGGACGTCATCTCCTGGCCGACCGCGGCGCCCTCCGGCGCCAGCGCCAGGCCGATGCGCCGCTTGCCGGCGTCGATGGTGACGATCATCACGGAGATCTCCGCGGTGGCCGCCACCGCCTCGCGCAGCTCGGCCTGGCGATGGCGCGGGATCTCGCTGGCGTGCAGCAGGCCGTCGATCCCCGGCAGCAGCTCGACGAACACGCCGAACTCCGCGGCGCGCACCGCGCGGCCGCGCACCACCTGCCGCTCGCGCAGCCGGCCGGCCACGGCGATCCACGGATCGCCCTCCAGCGCCTTGAGGCTCAGCGTGATCTTGCCCTTCGCCTCGTCGAGACGGATGACCTTCACCGTCACGGCCTCGCCGAGCTTCAGCCGGTCGCCGGCGCGCGCCACGCGCGCGTGCGAGAGCTCGGACATCGGCACCAATCCCTGGATGCCGCCGAGATCCACGAAGGCGCCGAAGTCCGCCAGCGACACGACGGTGCCCGGCAGCACGGCGTCCACCGCGATCTTCTTGCGCGTCTCCTCGGCGGCCTTCGCCGCCTGCGCCTCGAGGATCTGGCGGCGCGACACCACGATGTTGCGGCCGTTCTCCTCGTAGCGCGTGACGCGAAAGTCGAGCACGCGCCCGACATATTCCTGCTCGGAGTCCGCGCGCCGCAGGTCCATCTGCGAGAACGGGCAGAACGCGCGCAGCCCGGCCACGGTTACCTCGTAGCCGCCCTTGATGACGCCGGCCACCCGCCCCTCCACCGTGACGCCGCTGCGCGCGGCGACGGCCAGCACCTCGCGCGCCTGGGCGCCCTGGCGCAGCTTGTGCGAGAGCCGGATCTCGTCGCCGGTGGCGACGACGGTGGCCTCCACCTCGTCGCCCACGGCGATCTTCAGCTTGCCGGCGTCGTCGGCTAGCTCGGCGCGCTCGATCCACGCCTCGCCCTTGCCGCCCACGTCCACGAAGACGTGCTCGGCGGTGATCTGGATGACGCGGCCCTTGACGACCTGGCCGATCTCCAGCGTGGTCTGGGCCTCGTGGCGCGCGAACAGGGTGGCGAAGTCTTCGGATTCAGTCATGGCGCTCACAATTATACTGACCCCTGCCATGGCGACCTCCCGGCCCGGCCACCTGTCGATGATCCGCGGCTTCCACCTGGCCGACTTCCTCACGCTGGGCAACGCCGCCTGCGGGACGATCTCGATCTTCGCGGCCATGGTGTACGTGGACACGCGCCACATGCGGGCGCTGGTGACGGCCATGGTGCTGCTGCCCCTGGGGCTCGTGCTCGATGTCCTCGACGGCCGGGTGGCCCGCTGGCGCCAGCGGCACTCGGCCATGGGGCGCGAGCTCGACTCGCTGGCCGACGTCATCTCGTTCGGCGTGGCCCCGGCCGCGCTGGCCTATGGGGCCGGCATGCGCGGCGCCTGGGACGTCGTCGTGCTGGTCTACTTCGTCTGCTGCGGCGTCAGCCGGCTGGCGCGCTTCAACGTCACCGCCGAGGAGATGGCGGGCGCCAGCGGCAAGGTGAAGTACTTCGAGGGCACGCCGATTCCGTCGAGCCTGCTGCTGGTGGCGGTGGTCGCCGTGTGCGCCTGGCTGGGGCGCCTGGGCGACGACCTGCCACTGGGCGCGGTGCGACTCGGCCTCGGCACGCTGCATCCGCTGGCGCTGCTGTGGGCGCTCTCCGGCTCGCTCATGATCAGCAAGACCCTGCACATTCCAAAGCTCTAGAGAGGGAAAAGAAAATGGCGACCACGGTCGGCTTCATCGGCGTCGGCAACATGGGCAATCCGATGGCGGGCAACGTGCTCAAGGGCGGCTTCCCCTTCACGGTCTTCGACAAGAGCCCGAAGGCCATGGAGAACCTGGTCCAGGCGGGCGCGCGCGCGGGCAAGTCGGCCCAGGACGTGGTGGACTCCAGCGAGGTCGTGCTGACGTGCCTGCCGGCCTCCCCCGACGTCGAGGCGCTCTACCTCGAGCCCGGCGGCCTGATCGAGCGTGCGCGGCCGAACACGATCCTGATCGACCTCAGCAGCGTGCTGCCCTCCACGCCGCGCAAGCTCGAGCCGGCGGCGAAGAAGCGCGGCGTGCACTTCCTGGAGGCGCCGGTCAGCGGCGGCACCGCGGGCGCCAAGGCGGCCACGCTGGCCATCATGGTGGGCGGCGATCCGCAGATCCTCGACCGCGCGCGGCCGGTGCTCAAGTGCATCGGGCCCAACATCTTCAGCGTGGGCCCGGTGGGCGCCGGCAACACGGTGAAGGCCATCAACAACATGATGGCCTGCGTCAACTCGCTGGCCATGATGGAAGGCCTCACGCTCGGCGTGAAGGCCGGCCTTGACCCGATGGTGATCTACGAGGTCGTGAAGGCCAGCAGCGGCGGCAGCAAGGCGCTCGAGCGCATCCCGACCGCCATCGTGCCCCGCAAGTTCGAGCCCGGCTTCAAGGTGTTCCTGATGAACAAGGACCTCGACACCTTCAATACGATCGCCAAGGAGCTGCACGTGCCGGTGAGCTTCTCCAACGTCGCGCAGCGCTACCAGCAGGCCGCGCTGGCCGCCGGCCTCGGCGACATGGACACCAGCGTGGTGGCGACGCTGATCGAGAAGCTGGCGGCGGTAGAGTTTCCCAAGAAGGGCTGAGCGTGCGGATCACGCGGAGGTGTTCGTGAGCGCCGGCAGCCGCACCAGCAGCGCATCGGCGAAGCGCGCGGCCGCCGGCGCCACCAGGTCGAGCCCGAGGGCAGGCTCGTTGACCTCGAGTTCCATGAGGACGAAGCGGCCGCCACGCAGCAGGCCGTCCACCCGCGCATAGAGCGGCAGCTCGGGCAGCAGGCCGAGCACCGCCGACATCGCGCGCACCACCGCCGGCTCGAGGTCGGTCGCCTCCTTGCGCCCGCCGTGCTGCGTGTTCACACGGAAGTCGCCGGTGGCCGGCCGGCGGCGCAGGCCATGCGAGAAGACGCCGTCGAAGAACACGCCCGCCAGCTCGCCGTGCTCGATCTCGGCCATGAACTCCTGGACCAGGACCCGATCGAAGGTCTTGCGCATCCGCGCCCGCGCGAGGGCGGCGACCTCCCCGCCCCGCTGCACGCGCTCCACGCCGGCGCCGCTGGCGCCGATCAGCGGCTTGATGACTGCCTCGTCGACACCGAGTGCCTGCAGCGCGCCCGAGATGGCATCGGCGTCGGCATCGACCTCGAGCGAGCGCGGGATGTGCGCGCCGCGTGCCCCGAGGTCGATCACGTGGGCCTTCGAGAGATTCCATCGGATCAGCGGCGGCGTGTTGAACGTCCGCGCGGGGTCGAGGGCGCTCAGCCAGGCGAGATAGGCATCGGGCGCCTCGTGATAGTCCCACGTCGACCGGATGACGACGGCGGCGGCGGTCGTGAACGGTGCGGCCGGACCGTTCCACGGCGTCGCCTCGACGCGATGGCCGCGGGCGATCAGGGCCGCGGCCAGACGCTGATCGCTCGGGCTCAGCGCCGGCCACGCGGCGCAGGTGGCCAGCACGATCGGCGCACGGGTCACTGCGGCAGCGGGCCGCCGACGGAAAACTGCGTGGGCTCGACCCCGGCCAGCTTCACGTAGAGCTGCCAGGGCGCCGCGCCGGCCGCCGTCAGCGGAAACCACGCGATCGTGTTGCCCTGGACCCGACTGGGGCCGGTGCCGATCGGCACGCCAACCCCGACGCCGGTGCCGATGCCGACGCCGCGGCCGTACGAGGCGCCGCCCACGCCGACGCTGATGCTTGGCGGCGGCCCGCTGACGACGGGTGGATTCTCCACGTTCTCCGCCGCCACCGACGCGCCGCCCGGCTTCAGGATCCAGGCCTGTTCGAGCATCTTGCCGTTCGTGTCGAGCTCGATACGCAGGCGGTCGCCGACGACCTGGTAGGCGGCGGAGACCCGGCCGCCGCGCGGCTGGGGATCTGGCTTGTAGGGCAGCGTCGCGTGCGAGCACCCGGCCAGCAGCGCCAGCACGAGCACGGACCATCGAAGACGCATGGATGAGACCTCCCTCGCCCTCATCGTATACTGCCGCCACCGGTCTTCGATTCGCCGTGAGCAGGAGGGGAAGAGGGGAACCCTCCGAGGGTGCCCCTCCCCAAAGGAGTTCCCATGCGTCACGTCTCACGCCGCCACTTCCTCGCCGGCGCCGCCGTTGCGACCACGGGCACCGCGCTGCTGGGCCGGGCGCCGGCCGCCCTCGGCCAGCAGGTCCGCGAGCTGCAGGTGTGGCACACCGAGGTCGAGCCGCAGACGGTCAAGACCATCCAGGACACGAGCATCGCCGAGTTCGAGAAGAAGTTTCCCGGCTTCAAGATCAAGCAGCAGGCGCTCGGCTGGGGCGATCTCAACACCAAGCTGCTGGCCGCGCTCGCCGCCGGCAGCCCGCCCGATCTGACGCATCTCAACCCGTTCATGACGGCCTCGCTCTACACCAAGAACCTGCTGCGCCCGATGGACGAGCTGATCCGCGCGCTCGGCGAGAAGGACATCCACGAGGCCACGCTGAAGCTGCAGTACTTCGACGGCAAGTACTACGGCGTGACGCACGCCATGGGGGCCACCTACTTCGCCGAGCGCCGCGACCTGCGCGAGGCCAAGGGTCTCAAGCCGCCCGAGACCTATACCGACATGCTCACGCTGGCCGCCGCCCTCACCGACGAGGGCAAGCGCTGGGCCACGCAGATGCCGGGCGAGAAGCTCTACATGGGCTTCGTGCACCCCGCCGAGTGGCTGGCCGGCAACGGCGGCTCCTGGGTCGAGCCCAAGACGTGGCGACCCCAGCTCAACGGCAAGCCCATGCTGGAGGCGCTCGACTACGCGCAGAAGCTCAACAAGTTCATGCCGCAGGGCTGGTCGGGGCAGAAGTACCTCGACACGCTGGCGGCGCTGGCCACCGGCAAGATCGCCATGGCCCATCTCTCGGGCGCGCGGACGATCGGCTACATCGAGCGTTACGCGCCGGAGACCATGCGCGACCCCGACCACTTCCAGCCGATGTTCCGCCCGCACGGGCCTCAGGGCCGCGTCGGTATCTCGGCGCTCGATGGTGAGAACTGGGCGGTGTTCACCCAGTCGAAGTACCCGAACGAGGCCTTCGAGTTCCTGCGGCTCTTCTACAAGAAAGAGCACTACATGAAGTACTGCCACTCGGTGCCGATCCACCTGACACCGATCTTCAAGTCGATGATCAACGACGCCGAGTACCTGTCGAATCCGCGCATCAAGAAGTGGCGCTCGTGGCACGACTTCATGGTGCGCGGCCTCAACGAGCACCGCTTCCTGCCCATCGGCTTCAGCCGCCCGGAAGACAACCTGGTGCCGTTCCTGGCCGAGCTGGACGGCTCCGGCATCGTGGCCGACATGGTGGTGGAGGTCATGGTGGGCGGCAAGGATCCCAAGGCCGAGGCCGACCGCGCCCAGAAGCGCGCGGAAGAGCTGCTGACCCAGCTCGGCGCCAAGCGCTGGTCGTAAGCAGCGTCGCCGGGACGGCGCCGGCGTGAACCGCCATCCGCTCGTCGGCTGGCTGTTGCTGGCGCCGTCCCTCCTGCTGCTGGGCGGGCTCGTCCTCTTCCCCATCGTCTACAACGTCTGGCTGAGCCTCCACGACAAGCACGCCTTCATGCCGGTGCAGGCCTTCGTGGGGCTGCGTCACTACGTGTACTTCGCCCAGGATGCGGAGTTCTGGTCGAGCGTGCGCTACGGCGTGATCTATGCCGGACTGACGCTGGTGCTGCAGCTCCTGCTCGGCGTGAGCGCGGCCCTGCTGCTCAACGAGGGCTTCCGGGGACGCAACCTGCTGCGGGGCGTCGTGCTGTTCCCCTACATGATCCCCACCATCGTGGCGGTCATCCTCTGGAAGTGGCTGCTCAACGACTCCTACGGTCTCGTCAACCACCTGCTGCTGGCCGGCGGCCTCGTGCGCACGCCGGTGGCGTGGCTCGGCAAGGACCACATCATGGAGTCGCTGATCCTCACCAGCGTCTGGCAGTTCTTCCCGTTCGTGGTCGTCACCTACCTGGCCCGGCTGCAGACGATCGCGCCTGAGCTGTACGAGGCGGCCAAGGTGGACGGTGCCGGCGCCTGGCGGCGCTTCCGCCACATCACGCTGCCGCAGACGCGCAACGTGCTGTTCGTCATCGTGCTGCTGCGCTCGATCTTCATGTTCACCAAGTTCGATACCGTGTGGCTCATGGCCGGCGAGGGCGGCGTGAGCCGCTACGTACGCACGCTGCCGGTGTACGCCTACGCGCGCAGCTTCACCTATCTACAAGCCGGCATGGGCGCCGCCCTGGCCGTGCTGATGTTCCTGCTGCTGCTGGCCGCCACCGCCGTGTACTTCCGCGCGCTCCGCGGCGACGAGGCGGTGGCGTGAGGCGCGCGCTGGCGCTGTACGGCGGCGGGCTGGTGCTGCTGGTCATCGGCGCCTTCCCGCTGGCCTGGATGCTGTCGACGGCCCTCAAGCCCTCCGGCGAGATCTTCGCCACGCCGCCCACGCTGGTGCCGAAGGTGGTCACGCTGGAGAACTTCCAGCGGCTGTTCGCCGAGACGAGCTTCCTCACCTACTTCACCAACAGCGTGCTCGTCTCGCTGGCCACGGTGGGCCTCACGCTGTCGGTCTCGGCGATGGGCGCCTACGCGCTCACGCGCTTCACCTTCGCCGGCCGCGAGCGGGTGGCCGGCCTCATCCTGATGACCTACATGTTCGCGCCGATCATGATCATCATCCCGTTCTACATCCTGGTGAAGCAGCTCGGCATCGTGAACACGCGCCTGGCCCTGGTGCTGTCCTACACGACCTTCTGCCTGCCCTTCTGCCTCTGGCTGCTGCGCTCCTTCTTCCACTCGATCCCGCTCGAGTTGGAGGAGGCGGCCCTGGTGGACGGCGCCGACCTGCGCCGCGCCGTCTGGTACGTGGTGCTGCCGCTGGCCCTGCCCGGTCTCATCGCCGCCGGGATCTTCACCTTCATCCTGGCCTGGAACGACTTTCTCTTCGCCCTGGTGCTGATCACCTCCGACGAGCTCAAGACGCTGCCGGTGGGCGTCAACGATCTCTTCAACGCCACCATCGTGGACTGGGGAATGATCATGGCGGCCGGCGTGATGATCACGGTGCCGACCATCGCCTTCTTCGTCGCCGTGCAGCGCTACTTGATCCAGGGCTGGGGCGCCGGCGGCGTGAAGGGCTGAGGCTACTCCGTCGTCGACCAGTAATCGACGACGCGACCGTCGTCGGCCAGCCAGAACGAGTGATAGCGCGTTCCCATCGCGTTGACGGCACGGTAGTGGCAGACGCGGCGCACGCGGTCGCCGTGACGCTCGCGCCCATGCTCATCGTCGCACGTGATGAACGTGAACGATTGCAACGTGCCGAGGCGGCGGGCCAGCACGGCGCGGCTGATCGCGGCGCGCAGCCCGGGGGTGACGCCGGGCGCCTCTTCGCCACGGGCCAGCCGCTCCAGCGTCGCCCGCAGACGCTGGGTGGTGGCCGGATCGGGATCCGGCTTCGGCGGCTCATTGCCGACGAACAGCCCCGGCACGTAGCGTCCGGCCACGCCGTACGTGAGCCCCCAGGGATCGGCAGTATTGTCGGCGCCGATGAAAGCGCCCAGGTTCGTGAGGACGATGACCGTCAGCCGATCGTCGGGGAACCGCGAGTACTCCGTCCCCGTCAGTCCGGTGTGGCTGATCCAGCGGTGGCCCCGGCGGTCATAGACGCCCCAGCCGAAGCCGTAGAGGCCGGTGGCACCGTTGTTGCGTTTGAGCGGCGTCCACATCAGCGCGAGGCTGGCCGGCGTCAGCACGCGGCCGCCGGCCAGCGCCGCATCCCAGATCACGAGGTCCTTCACACTCGAAAACACGCCGTAGGCCGACGGCAGCTCGACGTCCCAGATGCGGCGGATGTTGACGAGCTCGCCGTCGCGGATGGTGTAACCGGCCGCGCGATGCTTGAGTATGCGGCGGTGGTCGAGGACGGACGTCGAGGTCATGCCGAGCGGCTTGAAGAAGCGCTGGTCGAGATACTCCGCCCAGCGCCGGCCGCTGATCTTCTCGACGATCATCCCGAGCAGGAAGTAGCCGACGTCGCTGTATTGGAAACGCTCGCCGGGCGCGAAGCTCAGGGTGTCCCTGACGGCAGCGTCGAAGAGATCGGCCGTCGAGTAGGTCACGCGCTCCGGACTCGCCTCGAGGGACTTGAAGCCGCTCGCCAAGCCGGGCAATCCCGAGGTGTGCGTCAGCAGGTGGCGCACGGTGATGGCCTTCCATGCCTCGGGGCTGTTCGCAAGGTGGGTGGCGATGGGATCGTCGAGCTTGAGCCGACCGTCCTCGACCAGCGACCGTGTCGGACGTGACGGGAGCGTCGTGCTCGAGGTTGGCGACGCCGTAACCCTGCAGCTTCACGACCGCGCCATCGCGGACGACGGCCACGGTCAGGCCCGGGATGCGGCGGGCGTTCATCTCGCCCTGGATGTACTCGTCGATCGCGTCGGCGCCGGCGGGCGGCGCCGGCGCCAGCGTCGCCGCGGTGAGCAGCAGGACGCCGAGCAACCGCCGACCGAGGCTCACTGGAGGGCGGTGAGGTTGTAAAGCCGCGCGCAGTTGTCCCAGAGGATCTTGGCCTTCGTCTTCTCGCTGACGCCCTCCAGGGCCACGAACTCCTCGATGGCGTGGGGGAAGAGGCCGTCGGAGTGCGGGTAGTCGGTGGAGACGACGATGTTGTCGTCGCCGACCGCTTCCACCACCTGCTTGAGCACCTTCTCGTCGGCGTCGGTGGCCACGTAGCACTGGCGGAAGAAGTACTGGCTGGGGAGCTGGGAGATCTGGACCTCCGAGCCCGGGCCGAACTTCTCCCACGCCTCGTCCAAGCGCCAGAGCCACCACGGCAGCCAGCCGCAGGTGCCCTCGAGAAACGCGCAGCGCAGGCGCGGGTGGCGCTCCAGCACGCCGCCGGCGGCCATGCTGCCGAAGGCCATCATCAGCTCCATCGGGTTGCGGCCGGCCACGCCGATGACGCGGCCGTTGGGATGATCGAGGTAGCGGCGCGCGATGTCGTCGCGCAGCGAGGACTGGCCGGTGGGATGAAAGCCGATCGGCACGCCGAGCTCCTCGATGGCGTCCCACAGCGGCTCGAACTCCGGGTCGTGGATGTGGCGGCCGTTGATCGGATTGGGATTACCGATGACGGCCACGGCCCCCAGCTCGCGCACCGCGCGCCGCGCTTCCTTCACGCACTCGCCGACGTCGTGGAAGGCGAGCTGGGCGGCGAACTTCAGCCGCTCGGGCCGGTAGGCGCAGAAGTCGCGCGTCCAGTCGTTGTGGGCGCGGGCCAGCGCCGCCGCCACCTTGGGGTCGAGGTCGTCGTGCATGAGCACCTGGCGGCCGCGCGTGCCGTAGATCACGGCGACGTCGATGCCCTCGATGTCCATGGCGCCCACGTGCGACTCGGAATCGTAGCCCCGCGCGTGCGCGATCTCGTAGTGCGGGTGGCGCTCGAACGCGCGCCGCTGAAGGTCCTTGCCCACGACGGCGGTGTGCGGGCGCTTGGACATCTCGGCGATGGCGAGATCGCCGATCTGGATCACCGGCTGATTCGGCGCGTTGTGCGTGCCGCGCACGAACCTCGGCGCGAAGCGCTTGAACGGCTCGTCGAGATAGCGCTCCCAGAGCCCGTCCGGCTCCATCGTGTGCAGGTCGCTGTCGAGCACGCGGAATCCGTTCTTCATGGCGTTGCCCTCAGCAGGCCGGCCGGCGCAGCATCACCGGATCGATCTTGCGCGTGAGCTGCTTGCCGTCGCTGGTGGTGCCGAGCAGCTTGCCGGCGTCCACGATGACCTTGCCGCGCAGCATGGTGAAGACGGGCCAGCCCGTCACGCTCCAGCCTTCCCACGGGCTGTAGTCGGTGACGTGGAAGTCCTCCTTCACCAGCGTCTTGCGGACGCTCGGGTCGATGAAGGCCAGGTCGGCGTCGCTGCCGACGGCGACGGCGCCCTTGCGCGGATAGAGGCCAAAGATCTTCGCGGCATTGGTGGCGGTGATGTCGGCGTAGCGCTCGAGCGTCATGCCCCGCTTGACCACGCCCTCGCTGTAGCCGATGCCCATGCGCGCCTCGGCGCCCACGTTGCCGCCGGTCACGTCCTCGATGGTGCGCCCGCGCAGCTTCAGCTCCAGCGACGTCGGGTACTCGTCGGTGGCCAGCGTGGCCAGCCCGTCGTGCACGAGCCCGCGCCAGAGCGCCTCCTGGTCCTCGGGAAACTTCAGCGACGGATAGGTGTGCGAGCAGAAGCCGCGCGGCGTCTTGTAGTACTCGGCGTTGAAGCAGGCGTACTGGTGCAGCGTCTCGCCGTAGACCGGCTGGCCGTTGCCGCGCGCCTCGGCGATCGTGTCCACGCCCTCCTTGGCCGAGGTATGCACGAAGTAGACGGCCGCGCTGTGCGCGCGGGCCAGCGCCACCGTGCGGCGGAAGGCCAGCAGCTCGGAGAGCTTGGTGTGGACGAGATGCATGTTGGCCCCGTCCATCCGGCCCTCGTGACGGAAGCGCTCGTAGTTGAACTGCACGAGGTCCTCGTCCTCGCCGTGCACCACCATGAGGCCGCCGGCCGGCGCCACTTTCTCCATGGTGTAGCCGATGCGGCCGAAGTCGAGCCGGTTGGACTGCCGCTTGGGATGCGGCGGCAGCACGCTGGTCGTGAAGACCTTGAAGCTCGGGTAGCCGGCCCGGATCGCCTCGGGGACCTGCTCGAAGATTTTGAGATCGAGCATCCCGGACAGCGTGATGTGGTAGGCGTAATCGACGTGCGAGTTCGACTTCCAGCGCGCGGCGCGCTGCTCGATGGCGGCCTGGATGTTGTCCACGCCGGGGCGCACGTAGACGAAGTCGATGTGCGTGGTGGTGCCGCCGTACGCCATCCCGCGCGTGTCGTCCTCGGGGCCGAGCGTGGCCGAGGGCTGGTCGGGATGGCTCATGATGGCGTGCGCCAGGTGCGTGTGCGGATCGATCCCGCCCGGCACCACGATCTTGCCGGCGGCGTCGATCACCCGCGCCCCCTCCCGCGGCAGCGAGCCCGGCAGGCCCACGGCGACGATCTGCTCGCCCTTGATCCCGATCTCCCAGGCGCCGGCGCCCTGGGGAGTCACCACCTGTCCGTTGGCGATCACCGTGTCTAGCATGGGCGGAGCCTAGCCGAGCGGGCGCGCGCGGTCAACGCCGTGCTAGCCTGAGCGCCCACGACATCGGGACAGGGGGCAATCGCCATCTTCCTGGCGGTCGGGCAGAAGCGGCGCGCGTGGCGGGAGGTCCGGCGGCACGTGCTCATCTACGCCGGCCTGCTCCCCTTCGTCGTCGTGAGCCTGTTCCCCGTCCTGTGGATGGCGATCACCGCGTTCAAGGAGGAGGCCGACCTCTACCGGATGGGCGGGGTCCCCTTGTGGATGGCTGCGGCCTCGTGGGCGGGATCGTGCGCGTCATCGTGCCACTGAGCCGTCCCGGCCTCGTGATCGCCACGATCTTTCCGATCACCTTCGCCATGAACGAGGTGCTCTACGCCGTGGTCTACGTGGGCCCGCGGACGGAACGGACCGTGACCGTCGCCATCGCGTCGACGCTGATCCGGGGCGACATCTTCTACTGGGGCGCCCTGATGGCGGCCGGGCTGCTCGTGGGGTTGCCGCTGGCGATCCTCTTCATGCTCTACATGGACCATTTCATCCGGGGACTGACCGGCGGCAGCTCGTGATGCTACGATCCGACACCGTGACCGACGATCGCGTCTATCTCAGCGCGGCCCGGCAGGCCGCGCTCATCCGCATCAAGCAGCTCTCGCCCGTGGAGATGATGCGCGCCTACCTCGAGCGGATCGACCGCCTCGACGGCCGGCTGCGTGCCTACATCACGGTGACGCGCGAGACGGCGCTGGCTGCCGCGCGCGAGGCCGAGCACGCCGTGATGGCCGGCGGCCCGCTCGGGCCCCTCCACGGCGTGGCCTTCGCGGTGAAGGATCAGTTCGCCACGCGCGGCGTGCGGACCACGGCGGGGTCGCGCCTGCTGGCCGACAACGTACCCGGCGAGGACGCCACCGTGGTGGCGCGGCTCATCGCCGCCGGCGGTATCCTCCTCGGCAAGCTCAACCTCACGGAGTTCGCGCTCGGCGGCACGATCCACTACCCGTTCGGCCAGCCGCGCAATCCGTGGAACACCGAGCACGACACCGGCGGCTCGTCGGCCGGCTCCGGCGCCGCCGTGGCCGCCGCGCTGTGCGCCGTCTCGCTGGGCGAGGACACGGGAGGCTCGGTCCGCTCGCCGGCCTCGTGGTGCGGCGTGGCGGGACACCGGCCGACGTGGGGGCTCGTCTCGCGCCACGGCTGCATCCCGCTCGCGTGGTCGCTCGACGCGCCGGGGCCGCTCGGGCGCACCGTGGAGGACTGCGCTCTCGTTTTACAGGTCATCGCCGGCCACGACCCGCACGACGCGCTGACCACGCGGCGGCCGACGCCGGACTACCGCGCGGCGCTCACCGGCGACATCCGCGGACTGCGCGTGGGCGTGATCAGCGAGCTCACGACGGGCCCGGAGACGGATCCGGAGATGCGCGACGGCGTGCTCGCGGCGACGCGCGTGCTCGCCGACCTCGGCGCGCGGGTGGACGACGTTTCCCTCCCGCTGATCCCGCGGGCAGGCGCGGCCTTCATGGCGATCTGCGATTCGGAAGGCGCGGCGCGCCACCTGCAGACGCTTCGCACGCGCGCGGGCGAGTACGACGAGGGCACGCGCCGCCGGCTGCTCGCCGCCGCGCTCCTTCCGGCCGGGCTCGTGCAGAAGGCCCAGCAGGCGCGTGCGCTCATCCGCGCGCAGATCGTCGAGGCGCTCCGCCGTCACGACGTGCTGGTCGCGCCCACCTCGCCGCGGCCGGCGCCGACGATCGCGAACTACACGGCGCCGATCACCAGCACCGCGCAGGCCGTGACGCACTTCTTCACCCGGCGGTCCTTCCCGACGCCCGCGTCGCTCGCCGGCGTGCCGGCCATGGCGGTGCCCTGCGGGTTCAGCTCACGCGGGCTGCCGCTGAGCCTGCAGATCCTCGGGCGGCGCTTCGACGACGCGACGGTGCTGCGCGTCGGCGACGCGTACGAGCGTACGACCGAGTGGCACCGCCGCCGTCCTGAATGGGGGGCCTAGAAGGGCCCCCATACCCCCATACGTTCGGGGTGCCCCGGCGGAGCCGGGGCACCCCTCTGGATCTCGCCCGACTACATGCCGAGGTACGCGCGCCGTACGTGCTCGTTGCCGAGCAGCTCGGCGCCGGTGCCCACGAGCACGACGCGGCCGTTCTCCAGCACGTAGCCGCGGCGCGAGAGCACCAGGGCCTGGCGCGTGTTCTGCTCGACGAGCAGCACGGTGGTGCCGGCGCGGTTGATCTCGGCGATGGTGCGGAAGATCTCGGCCACGACGATCGGCGCCAGGCCCAGCGAGGGCTCGTCCAGCATCAGCAGCCGCGGCAGCCCCATCAGCGCGCGGCCGATGGCCAGCATCTGCTGCTCGCCGCCGGAGAGCGTGCCGGCGGCCTGCCCGGCGCGCTCGCGCAGCCGCGTGAAGAGGGTGAAGACGCGCTCGAGGCTCTCCGCCCGCCGCGCCCGGGCCGCGCGCGTGTAGGAGCCGAGCTCGAGGTTCTCGCGCACCGTGAGGCTCGGGAAGACCTTCCGTCCCTCGGGCACGTGGATGACGCCGCGCTCGACCACCCGGTGGCATGGCAGGCGATCGATGCGCTCGCCCTCGAAGCGCACCTCGCCCCGACGCGGGCGCAGCAGGCCCGAGATCGTGCGCAGCATCGTCGTCTTGCCCGCGCCATTGGCGCCGACCACCGACAGCGTCTCGCCCCGCTCGACGACGAGATCGACGCCGGTCAGCGCCGGCAGGTCGCCGTAGGCCACGTCCACGCCGGCCAGCTCGAGCTGGCTCACGTCCGCGCTCCCAGGTAGGCCTCGATCACGCGCGCATCGCGCGCAACGTCGTCCGGCCGCCCCTCGGCGATCTTCTCGCCGTGGTGCAGCACGACGATGCGCTGGGACAGCGCCATGATGGCCTGCATCACGTGCTCGATGATGAGCAGCGCGACGCCCTGGGCGTGGATTCGCCGGATGAGACCGATGATGGCCTCGATCTCCGTCGGGTTGAGCCCGGCCATCACCTCGTCGAGTAGCAGCAGCTCGGGCCGCGTGGCGAGGCCGCGCGCCATCTCCAGCCGCTTGCGGTCGGACAGCGTCAGCGCGCGCGCCGGCACGTCGCGCCGCGCGCCGAGGCCCACGAACTCCAGCACCTCGAGCGCGCGCTCGCGCGCCGCCGCCGCGTCGTCGGTGCGATTGAACGCCCCCACCATCACGTTCTCGAGCGTCGTGAGATTGACGAACGGCTGGACGATCTGGAACGTGCGGGCCAGGCCGCGGCGGCAGATCTGGTGCGGCTTGGCGCCGACGACCGAGACGCCCTTGAAGCGAATGGCGCCCTCGGTGGGCGCGTGGAAGCCGGACAGCAGGTGGAAGACCGTCGTCTTGCCCGCGCCGTTGGGGCCGATGAGCCCGACGATCTCGCCGGCGCCGACGGTCAGGCTGAAGCGGCTCACCGCGGTGAGCCCGCCGAAGCGCTTGGTGACGGAGTCGAGCTGCAGGAGCGAGAGGCGAGTATCCATCTTTATTGAAGGGGAACCCTGGGAGGGTTCCCCCTTCCCCTCCGTAATCCCATGAGTCCGTGGGGCAGGAACGAGATCACCAGGACGAGGACGACGCCGTAGAGCATGACGTCGACGCCGGCGCGGCCGCGGATGGCGGCGCGCGAGAGCTCGGACACGGGCGTCAGCACGAAGGCGCCGACGACGGGGCCCAGCACGGTGCCGGCGCCGCCGACGATCGCCTGCAGCAACCCCTGGATGGAGACCGAGGGGCCGAACGTGATCGTCGGATCGATGTAGGCGAAGTACTGCGCGTAGAACGTGCCGCCCAGCGCCGTGAGGAACGACGAGAGCGCCATCGCACGCAGCTTCATGCCGAGCGCGTCCACGCCGGCCGCCTCGGCCGCGTCCTCGTTCTCGCGGATGGCCAGCAGCGAGTAGCCGAGCTTGCTCCGCTCCAGCCGGCGGGTGATCCACACCGCGGCGAGCGCCATGGCCAGGATCACGTAGTAATAAGGAAGCTTGCCGGCAAATATGAAATTCACGGCGGCCGGCTCGCGGTTGGGGATGACGAGCCCCAGCGACGAGCCGACCGCCTTGGTGTTGACGGCGACGACGCGCAGCATCTCGGCGAAGGCCAGCGTGACCAGCGAGAAGTACGGCCCGCGCAGCCCGTAGCGGAAGGAGAGATAGCCGGCGAACAGGCCGAACGCCGCGGCCAGCACGCCGCCCGCCAGCATGCCGAGCCACGGCGTGACGCCGAGGTTGAGGAAGAGCAGCGTGGAGGTGTAGGCGCCGATGCCGAAGTAGGCCGCGTGGCCGAACGAGAACTGCCCGGCGTAGCCGCCCAGGATGTTCCAGGCCGCGCCGAGATAGCCGAACAGCATCACGCTGATGAGGATCTCGAGGAAGTACGGGGGCAGGAACGGCGGCGCGAGGAGCAGCGCGCCGAGCGCGAGGCCGAGCAGTACCTCAGCGCCCACGGCCGCCCCCGAACAGTCCCGCCGGCCGGAAGAGCAGAACCAGCACGAAGAGCGCGAAGACCACGAGCTGCTTGAGCGAGCCGGGCAGCAGCGTGGCGCCGAGCGACTCCGCCAGCCCCACGATGAAGCCGCCCAGCAGCGCGCCCACGAAGTTGCCCATGCCGCCCAGCACGACCACCACGAACGCCATGATGTTGAACGACTCGCCGACGTCGGGCGCCACGTAGAAGAACGGCGTCACCAGCGCGCCGGCCACCGCCACGCAGCCGCTGCCGATGCCGAAGGCCACCGCGCGGATGCGCCCGACGTCGATGCCCATCAGCAGGGCGCCCTCCGGCTCCTCGGCCAGCGCGCGGATGGCCTTGCCGACGTCGGTCGTCCGCAAGAATGCGAACAGCGCCAGCGCCATCACAATGGCGCCGCCGCAGGCCACGAGCCGCGGCACCTCCACCAGCGCCTCGCCGAGCACGAACGACGCGCCCGCGTACGGCGGGCGCACGGTGCGGAAGTCGCCCTGCCACAGCACGAGGGCCAGGTTCTCGAGGAACAGCGCCAGCCCGAGCGTGAGCAGGAGCTGGTTGTGCTCGGCCGCGACTCGGTTGGGCTCGATGACCGTGCGCTGGATGACCATGCCGAGCACGAAGAAGGCCGGTCCCGTCACCACGATGGAGAGATAGGGATCGACCTTCAGCAGCGTGAAGAGCCAGTACGTCGTGTACATCCCGAGCATCATCACGGCGCCGTGGGCAAAGTTGATGATGCGCAGCACGCCGAAGATCAGCGACAGCCCGCAGGCGACGAGGCCGTACACGCCGCCCAGCAGCAGGCCGCTGATGACGGCCTGCAGAAGAAGGTCAGCGGTCAGGTCGAGCAGCGCGCTCTAGCCGTGCCACTTGGGGACGGGGAAGACGGGCTTGGCCTCGGCGAAGCGCGCCGGGCCGACGACGAGGGGCTTGCCGCCCTGCACCTGCAGCAGCGCCGGCGTGGCGTTGACGTTCTCGCCGGTGTCGTCGAACTTGATGGCGTCCTGCGGCAGGATGTGATCGGTCACGTTCGTCCTGGCCAGCGCGTCGCGCAGCTTGTCGCGATCGGCGGAGCCGGCGCGCTCGAGCGCGTCCTTGACCACGTGGATCACCGTGTAGGCCTGCACGCCGTGCGAGGTCAGCGTGGAATTGAAGCGCTTCTCGTAGGCGGCGAACACGGCCTTGGCGCGCGCCGACTGCGGGTTGTGCCAGTAGTTGCCGTCGAGCAGGTGATCGGTGAGCTCGCGGTTGTCGGCGATGAACTTGGGATTCGAGTACGCCGCGTTGGCGAGCCCCACGAGCGCGTGCACGCCGATGCGCAGCTTGGAGGCCGTCTCCGCGATGATCTTGGAGTCGCCGTAGTAGCCGCTGATCACCAGCAGGTCGGGCCTGGAGGCCTTCACCTTCGACAGCTCGGCCGTGAAGTCGGGCGACTTGAGGCTGTAGGGAATGCGCTGGACCATCGCGTAGCCCAGCTGGCCGGCGAACGCCTCGACGTGGTTGCCCATCGTCGTGCCGAAGTTGCCGTCCTCGTGCATCATCGCCACGCGCTTGATGGCCACGTTGGCGGCCTTGGCCATCTCCAGCATGTTGTTCATCGTCAGCGTGGACATGGCCTTGCCGTTGGGCTGCACGCGGAAGACGTACTTGAGCCCGCCCTCGGTGAGATTGTCGGCAACCGCCGCCAGCAGCACGAACGGCGTCTTGTTCTTCTCGGTGATCTGCCGCACGGAGTAGGCCACCAGGCTGGAGAATGGCCCGATCAGCGCCGACACGCCCTGGTCGATCAGCCGCGTCGCCTCCGAGTTGCCGAGCTCGACCTTCTGCTGCGTGTCGCCCGGCAGCAGGGCGAGCTTCGCGCCGCCCAGCGCCTTCACGCCGCCGGCGCCGTTGATCTCGTCCACCGCGAGCTGCAGGCCGTTGAGCGAGAGCTGCGCCTCGAACGCGAGCGGGCCGGTGACCGGCAGGATGTAGCCGAGCTTGACCTCCCTGGATTGCGCGCGGCCGATGGAGGGCACCACACCGAGCGCCGCGACGGCGCCGGCCGTTTTCAAAAATGCGCGACGGTTCATGGAACCCTCCTCGATCTCGCGGAGCGGGCCTCGATCTCGCGGCGAGCTACCCCGCGGGGCGCGGTCAGGCTACACTTGCGTCCCGCGAGGTGTCAAACGGATGGCCGACCTGACCGAGAGCGAAGTGCGCGCGCTCGCCCACGCGCTCGAGCTGCCGCTGACCGACGAGGACGCGGCGGAGGTCACGCACCGCCTGAACGCGTTCATCGAGGCCCTGACGCCGCTGGTGGAGCTGCCGGCCGACGGTCCGGAGGCCTGGCCGGCGCCCGTGGATCCCGACCAGGTCTGAGCGCGGGCTCACGTCTCGGTGGCGGACCGCCAGGGCCGCCGCCAGAGCATCTCGACGAGGCGCTGGGCGGCGCCGCGCAAATCGTAGCGTCTCGTGGCCACGGGCGGCGCGCCGGCCACCGCGGCCGTGCGCGTCACGGCGTGGACGAAATCCGCGAGCGCGCGATTCACGAGCTCCGGAGCCTCGAGCGGCAGCATGTGGCCGGCGGCCGGCACGATCTGCAGCCATGAGCCGGCGATCAGCACGCCGAGCCGCTCGGACAGCGCGGGCGCGGTCAGCGCGTCGCGCTCGCCGCACAGGATCAGCGTCGGAACGCGCAGCCGCTGCGCCACGCCCTCGAGGTCGATCGCCTGTCCCATCGCGGTGTCGCTCTGGATCGTCGAGACGCGGCACTCGCGAAGCTCGTCCAGGGTCAACCGGACGGCGTCGGGAGGCGCGCACGGCGCGAACAGTGTCCGTCTGGCCACCCATTGCAGAACGGCACGCCGAAATGGCCACGGGACCGAGCCGAGCACGCGGGTGGCGCCGTCCGCCGGCGGCATGCTCGCGCACGTCGAGATCAGCACGAGCCCCTTCACGACGTCCGGGTGGCGCTCGGCCAGCACCTGCGCCACGGCGCCGCCCAGCGAATGACCGGCCACGAACGCCGGACCGCTGTGAAGCCGTCGCAGCGTCTCGTACGCAGTGTCCGCATATGTGGCGAGTGTCGGGTCCGCCGCGTCGGATTCACGCCGCCCTGGGAGATCGATCGCGATCGGCCGGACGACGCCCGCCAATCCGCGAAGCTGGTTCACCCACGTCCGTGCGCTGACGCCTGCCCCGTGAATCAGCAACAGCGTGTCCCGCGCCGTGACGCCGCCGACGCTGTCGGTGTTCGAATTCGTCACGTCGTCGATGGTGAGATAGGACACGCGGCGGCCGGCGACTTCGAGCGAGCGACGGATGATCGGAGGCGTAGGCGTCATGGTGGCGGGAGGGGATGCAGGAATGACGCCACACCGAGTGCTCGATCGGTGGGCATCCGAGAGCGGCTAGCGGAGGGTGAAGCGCTGGCCCTGATCGCTGAGGACGACGCCGTCCTCGCGGATCTCTTCCACCTTCGCGCCGCCCTCGACCGTGTCGCCTTCCCTGTAGCGGCGGCCGCTGATGAAGACGAGACGCTGCGCGGGGACGTCGGAGTACGACAGCACTTCCAGCCTGAGCTTCGACGTATTCGCGTTCGCGCGTGCTGTCGCGGGCGGCGCCGGGGCAATCGGGGGCGGCGTCACCGCCAGGCGAGGCTCGGGCGCTGGCCGCGCCGCCTCCGCCTCGGGCGGCTTCACCGCCGCCGGCTTGGCGGGCGCGCTGCGCCGCGGCGGCGTGGGCTCGATGACCTGCCTGGCTCTGGGCGCCGCCGGCGAGACCTCGCGGATCGCCGTCACCGGACGCGCCGGCGCCGGGCGTTCGGTGACGGCGGGCGGCGGCGCGCTGTCGGGCGCGGGGCGCAGCATGTAGATCAACCCGCCCACGTTGAGCAGCACGAGGCCGGCGGCCACGATCCAGGGCAGTCGTCGCATCCGGGCGCCTCGCGCGGCCGGTGCCGAGGGCCGCAGCAACGCCGTGGTAGCCACGCCGCGCTGCTCGGCGGCTTTCTTGAGGGCGTCGAGGATGTAGGACACGGCCTAGCGCACGCCCGTCGAGAGCGACGGCGCCGTCGAATCCCGCGCCAGCGTGGCCAGCCGGACCAGCGTCTCCTCGCCCACGATGCCGTCGGGCGTGAGGTGCTGCGCGCGCTGGAAGCTCGTCACGCGCCGCTTCAGCTCGTCGTCGTAGAGCTCGGAGCGCCCGGCGAGCTTCCCCTCGATCTCGGCGAGACGATCGCGCACCCAGAGGACGGAGGTGCCGCGCGCGCCGGGCGCCAGCGGCGCGGTCGCCGCCGGGGACGGCGGGCGCCAGAGCGCGATGAAGGCGCCGTCCCACGCGCGCTCGATCTCCGCCAGCGGCAGCGTGAGCGCGCGGCCGCCGATCTCGAGCGTGGCCGTGTCGTCGGCCAGGCTCGTGAGGACCGCGTGGCGCTTGTCGCCGCTGGGCGCGTCGAGCTCGAGGATCGCCGGGAGATCGAGCCGGCGCACGACGCTCCACGTGCCGATGCGGAACAGGCACCGCAGCCCGGCCTCGCGCGCGCGATCGCAGGCGGCCTCGCCGGACTTGCCGCGATAGTCCACGTGCCAGCGCGCGTACAGCGCCTGGAAGGCCGCCGTCTGGTCGTGATCCACCGGCGTCTCGCTCAGCACCTCGCCCAGGCTGGGCCGCGGTGGCTCCGCGGCGCGCGGCGGCTCCACCGGCGCCACCACCGCCGGCGTCGTCGCCGCCACCGGACGGGCCCCGAGCACGTTGAGCCGCGTCGTCGCCAGCACGGCGCCGGTGGCGACGGCGGCGACCAGCGCCGCGGCCGACGCCACCGGCACCCAGCGCCGCAGGCGGGCCGGCGTTCCGAGCACCTCGCGCGCCGCGCGCCGGACCGTGGGCGCATCGACCAGCGCGCGCCCGCCCGCGTAGGCGCCGAGCAGCGCGCGATCGGAGATCGTGTTGATGAGCCGCGGAATCCCGCGCGAGAGCCGGTGCAGCGTGCGCAGCGCGCTCGGGCGGAAGATCGGCCGCCGCTGGCCGGCCACCTGCAGGCGATGCATGACGTAGGCGTGCGTCTCGGCCGGCGTGAAGGGCCGCAGGTGGTAGCGCGCGGTCACGCGCTGGGCAAGCTGGCGCAGGTCCTCCCGCGCCAGCACCTGCCGCAGCTCGGGCTGGCCGATCAGGATGATCGTCAGCAGCTTCTCGCGTGTCGTCTCGAGGTTGGTGAGCAGCCGGAGCTGCTCCAGCACCTCGCGGCTGAGGTTCTGAGCCTCGTCGATGACCAGCACCGTGCGCCGCCCACGGGCGTGCGCGTCGAGCAGGTAGCGATCGAGCGCATCGACGAGCGCCTTGAGGCTGGGGGCACCGGCCGGGTAGGCCACGTGCAGCTCGTCGCACACGGTGGCCAGCAGCTCGACGGACGTCAGCGCGGGGTTGAAGACCATCGCCACGTCTACCGCGGGCGGGAGCTGTTCGAGCAGGGCACGGCAGAGCGTGGTCTTGCCCGTCCCCACCTCACCCGTGAGCTGGACGAACCCGCCGCCCCCCTCGCTCAGCCCCCAGAGCAGGTGCGCGAGCGCCTCCCGGTGGCCGTCGGAGAGATAGAGGTAGCGTGGGTCCGGCGCGATCGAAAACGGCTGCTCTGCGAGCCCGAAGTGTGACGCGTACAAGCTGGGCCGATTATGTACCCAACAAAGCCCGGGCGCGAAAGGGGATTGTGCAGGCGCGCGCCCGGGCCGGGGCCTGCCCCGAGCTTCGGCTACTTCATCCGCTTCCGCGCCTTCTGCCGCCGGCCGAGAATGCCGAGCGCCGTCTTGAGCCGCTTCTGGAGCGTCTTGACCTGGCGCTTGCCACGATTGATCTTGCCGTCGAGCTTGTTCTGCCGTCTCCGAAGCCGCGCCTGTCCAGCACTCGCTCGAGCTTTCATGAGTCCCTCCTTGCCCACGATTTTCGCTGCAAGGCCGCCCGGGACCATCATAAATTCTGCATTTCCTCACACCCGTCCGATCACCCCCCGGGCGAACGCCTCGGCCATCCGCCACTTGTCGTCGACGCCGGTGGCGAACATCAGCTCCTGCAACCCCTGGCGCGCGAGCTCACGGACCTGCTCGACGAGCGCGTCGGCCGTGCCCACCAGGCAGGTGGCCCGGATGAGGTCGGCGTCGATCAGCTCGGCCTCGCCCGGGTGGAGATACGTGTAGTGGAACTCGTGGGTCCGGAAGTGGCGGTGCTCGGCGGGCGTCTGCTCGACCAGCGCGCAGTACCGCTTCCAGATCGGCCGCAGGAACTCCGGCGGCTCGATGCCCTTCTCCTGCACCTCGTCGTAGAAGTAATAGACGGAGGCCATGACGTTGGGCCCGACGGCGCGCACGACGCGCGGCGCGTCGATCGCTTCGCCGGGCTCCAGCAGCGCCACGTTGGTCAGCGCGCAGTTGCGAAAGCCGTCGAGGCGCCGGCCCGCGCGCGCGGCGCCGGCGGCGGCGTGCTGCAGAGCCTCGGCGACGGCGACGCCGCGCGGCGGAATGGCGAACACCAGCCCGTCGCCGTGCTTGCCCGCCAGCTCCATCGCGCGCGGTCCGAAGCCCGAGACGTAGAGCGGGATCTTCGGCTCGAGGCTCAGGTACTTCTTGTGGTTCGTCAGCATGGCGACCGGGCGCACGCGGCCGGCGTAGCGGTAGTCCACCACCTCGCCGCGCAGCAGCGCGGCCAGCACGCGCAGGTACTCGTCGTAGTCGGCGATGCGCATCGGGCGCTGTCCCATCGTGCGCATGGCGGTGTTGCCGGTGCCGATGCCCAGGTGCACGCGGCCCGGCGCCAGGCGGTTGAGCGTCGCCGCCGCGGCCACGTGGACGGGCGGGATGCGCGTGCCGCAGATGGAGGTGCCCGTGCCCAGGCGGATCCGCTGCGTCCGCTCGGCGGCGAGGGCCAGGACCGCGTAGCAGTCGGAGAAGATCATCTGGCTGTCGGTGACCCACACCGAGTCGTAGCCGAGCCGCTCGGCGTGCGCGAAGAAATCGATCTCCTCGACGTCGGCCATGACGCAGATGCCGAACTGCATGCGCGGTCCTTTCAGGCCTCGGTGGCCATCTCCACGAACCGGCACAGCGCGTTGACCAGGCGCATCTGCTCGATCGTCCGCGCGCGCGACTCGAGCAGGCGCGGGCTGGCCACGACGCAGGCCAGGCACTTGGCGCGCGAGACGGCCACGTTGAGGCGATTGCGCGAGAAGAGGAAGTCGAGGCTGCGCGGCACGTCCTCGGCGCTGGAGGTCGCCATGGAGTAGAAGACGACCGCGGCCTGGCGTCCCTGGAACTTGTCGACGGTGCCCACCGGCACGCCGTCGAGCCCGGCGCGCTCGAGCGTCTCGCGCAGCCGTCGCACCTGGGCGTTGTAGGGCGCGACCACCATGAAGTCCTCGTCGCCGAGCGGGCGCGTTCTCCCCTGCGCGTTCGTCCACGACGCCCCGCGCATGGCGCGGATCTGGCGCGCGATCCGCTCGGCCTCCTCGGGCGACGCCGCCGCGTTGCCCACGTGATCCACGGGCAGGAATCGCAGGCCCGTCCCGAAGTCGGTCGTCTGGCGCGCGACGTCGGGAATCCACGCGAGCCGCCCGTCGTAGACGATCTCGGAGACGAAGCGGCAGACGTCCGGGTGCATGCGCAGCGTGCGCTCGAGGAAGATGCCGTGGCTCGGCGGCACCGTGGCGTGGTCGTCCAGCAAGTGCTCGAGGACGGAGACGCCGGCGCCCGGTGGATGCGTCCCCTGCGAGACCTGGGCGAGCTGCAGCGGATCGCCGAGCAGGATCACGTTGCGCGCGACGGCGCCCATCGCCATCGCGTCGGCGAGCGACACCTGTCCGGCCTCATCGATCACCAGCGCGTCGAGCATCCCGTCGAGGTCGTGATGCGCGAACAGCCACGCGGTGCCGGCGAGGAGCTGGACGTTCGGCGCCGCCGCCACCAGCTCGTTGATCTTCTCGAGGTGGGTGATGGAGCCCTTCGCGTACTCGGTCTCCGGGCTGCCGCTGGACTTCTTGAGGCCGCGGAACGTGACATGCTCGTCCTCCGCCGCCTCGCGGATCGCGTCGAGCAGGTTGTGGATCACCTTGTGGCTGTTCGCCGCGACGCCCACGCGCCGCCCCCGGCGGATGAGGTCAACGACGATCCGCGCCCCCGTCCACGTCTTGCCCGTGCCCGGCGGCCCCTGGATGAAGAGGTAGCTGCCGTCGAGCCGCGCCGCGCGATCGCGCACGTCGACGAGATCCGTCGTCTGGATCGTCTCCATCGCCGCCCCCGTCAGCCGCGGTTGCGCTCGGGCCAGGATGTCCTCGAGGGCACGATAGCGCCCGTCGCCCGCCAGCACGGAGGCGCCCACGCGCGCCACCGCGCCTTGCTGCTCGCGCGTCGGCAACGGCCGGCCGGGAATCAGCGCGGTCGGCGGCGGCCCGGCCGCAGCCTTGGGACCGCGGTGCAGGACCAGAACACCGGCCTCGTCGTCCAGCTCGACGATGGTGCCGGCGCTCCCGCCGGTGGCCGGATCGATCGGCTGATCGCCCGGCGCCAGCTTGTGCTGCTGGGCCGGGAACTGGAAGCGCTGATCCAGCCCGCTCCTCACCCGTCGCGGCGCGCCGTCCGGTGTCAGCCGGCCGATCGACTCGGCGTCGTCCACCAGCTCGTCGGCCGACATCCCGCAGCGCGCGAAGAACCACCACCACGCGGGGCGGGCTTCGCGGCGGTGATACTCCAGCAGCTCGGCCACGAGCCACGGCGCGGAGCCGACCTGCGCGCCGTCCAGCAGGTCCGCGCGCAGCTTCTCGCGCTGGGCGTCGAGCGCGTGCCTGTCCTGGTCGATCGCCCGCACGTCGGGCCGCTCGGCCCACGCGGCGCCGTCCGGCCGGTGCGCCAGCAGCCAGTCGCGCAGCGCCAGCGTCGCTCGACAGTCCTCGTCGTTGTAGGCCGCGATCTCGTCCAGCAGCGCCGGCTCGCGCGTGGCCATCCACCGCTCGTAGGCCAGCACCGCGCGCGTGCCGCTCCTGACCTCCGCCTGGCGCTGGAATGCCGCGAGAGCCTCGACCTCCTTCAGCGAATAGCTCGGCACGCCGGCCCGCAGGCCCTGGCGCACGACGGCGAGGAGATCCACGAACACTTCCCGCCGCAGCAGCTCGTCCACGGCGTCCTCGCGGGTCGCGCAGACGCCCATGAGCTGCTTGAGCGCCGTCGGCTCGTAGGCGCCGTAGTGATAGACGTGCATGTCGGGATGCCGCGCGAGCCGCTCGTGAAAGAGGTCGATCAGCGCCTCGAACTGCGCGCGCTCGTCCGCACGGTCGTGCGCCCAGATCGTCCGGTACGTCCACGCGCCGGCGTCGGCCGTCAGCAGGCCGAAGAGGAAGTGCAGCCCGCGCGCCGGCTCCCAGAACGGATCGCCCTCGATGTCGAAGACGACGTCGCTCGGCGAGGGCCGCGGCAAGCGGTCGAAGCCCCGCCCGCTCTCGATGGGCAAGGCATGCCACGTCAGCTTGCCCGTCGTGCGCCGGTGGAGCTGCAGCCCGGCCTGGTCATTGAGCGTCTCGAACGTATGCGCGGCGAGCTCGGGAACCTTCGTCGCCGGCGTGGCGTGGGCGAGCTGGGTCAGCGTGCCGATGCGCGCCGCGCGCAAGCGCGTGACGTTGTCGCGACGGATGCCGGCCACGAGCACCAGGTGGTCCTCCCGCGCCCAGCGCTCGTCGCACACGCCGCGGAACTCGCACAGCGCGCAGTGCTCGACGCGGTAGGGCTCGGTCGGCGCCCCGCGGTCGAGCGCGGCCAGGAAGCCGGCGCGCACGCGCCGGTAGTAGGCGGCGAAGTCGTCGTGGCGCAGCGGGCGGCGCTCGCCGATGCCGAGCAGTACGTGCATGTTGGCGGGCCTGGCGCCCTGGACGGCCGCGATCGCCTCGCTGTAGAAGCAGAGCTGGAGCACGTACGTGGGCTTCTCCGCGCGCGCCAGCTTGGCGTCGAGCGCTTCGTAGCCCCAGGCGCCCAGGTCCGTCGGCTGCTCGACGCGCTCGAGAAAGTCCGCACGCCCCCGCCAGGCGCCGAGCACGAACGTCGCCTGGTAGATGATCTCGGCGCCCGCCCGCATGGCCTCGATGGTGGCGCGGGCCGCGCCGTCGAAATCCCGTTCCGTGACGTCCACGATCTGCCGCCCCTGCGCCCGCAGCTCGGCGAGGTACCTGGCCTCGTGCTCCAGGCCCTTGCGGCGCAGGAGATCGCCGTGCTCGTTGGGGACGTAGGGCCGCGGGCGGACGCCACGGGCGACCTCGAGCGCGAGCGTGGTGAGGTGCGGGCACTCGACGTAGTCGTTGAGGTCGGAGGGCGAGAGGACCAGGCGACTGTCCACGCGTTGCATGACGGCCGGAGGCCAGCTTACGCGGTCTTCGGTCGCACGACGAGCTGGACGTCACAGTCGAGGATTTGAAGGAGCGACACCAGCTGATCCACCGACTTCCGGTAGTTCGTCTGATCCAGCAGCCGATAGAACTGCGTGGCCGAGGTTCCCAGTCTCCGGATGAGCTCACGGCGGCTCAGCGCGCTGGCCGCGAGTCGTTTCTGGACCTCGATCGTGAGCTTGTACAGGAGCTGATCGCGGAGGTGATCGGGATCCTTGTTGTACTCGAGGACCTGTTCGATGTGCGCGGTCCCTGCGCGGCCGGAGCGCAGGACGTAGCCGAACCCTTCGGAGCCGATTTCCTTGTCCACGAACACCTGCACGACCGGATCGGTCGCCGTCGGTTTGGGCGCGACCTTCGCAAAGGGCAGCAGCATGCGGCGGCTCGACGTGCGGACCTCGAACGCTTTGCGTCGGTTGTTGATGCGGACGCCGCGGATCTTCACAGGCGTCCCTCCGCTTGAAGCGTCCGGATGAGGTCGAGAATCTCCTGTGAGATCGAGCCCTTCATCGCGCTCCCATTGTCCAGGTCCCACTTCACGACCAGCTTTGCCTCCCGATACACATGCACGTGGCGCGGGGGATGGTCGCTCTTCCAGCTGATGAACACGTACCCGCCGCGTCGGACCTTCCCCCACGGTGATGTTACCTTAAAAGGTAACGCTTCGCCAAGCCGGGTCAATGCCGCGGATAGTAGACATCGGCTATGCAGGAAGCCTTGACACCCGGGCGCCCGTGGCCACAATGAGGGCGGGCCCACCCATGATTCCCGATGCCGGTGTCGCTCGTCTCTCCGCGCGGGCCGGCGACGTCCTCCGGCAGGTCTTCGCGAGCGTCGACGGGGACTTCGCCTTTCGCCTCTGGGATGGCGCGCTCGTGCCCTTCGGCGCCGGGCCGCCGGCGTTCACCGTCGTGATTCACGCCCCCGAGACGTTCCTGGGGCTGATGCGCGATCCCACGCCGCTGGTCTTCGGTGAGGCCTACGTCGGCGGCGCCATCGACATCGAGGGCGACATGTTCGCCGCGATGCACGTGGCCAACGCGCTGGAGGACCTGCGCCTGCCGCTGGCCCAGCGGCTGCGGCTGTTGCTCGCCATCGGGCCGGCGGCCCTCCGGGCGCGCCGGCACAACGGACGCGCGTGACGTACGACGCCATCGTGGTCGGCGGCGGACCCGGTGGCAGCACCACGGCGTGGCGCCTGGCCACGGCGGGACGGCGGCCGCTCGTGCTCGACGCCGCCGTGTTTCCCCGCGTCAAGATCTGCGCCGGGTGGGTCACACCCGCCGCGCTCGCCGACGTCGAGATCGATCCGGCGAAGTACCCGCTCACCATCCAGCCCTTCACGGCCTGCCGGCTGGCCTTCGAGGGCGCGCGCCACGAGACGCGCTGGGCCGGCGCGGCCAGCTACGGCATCCTTCGCCGCGAGTTCGATCACTACCTCCTCGAGCGCGCCGCGGCCGCCGGAGCCGACGTGCGCTGCGGCGTGCGAGTGACCGGCGTGAGCGTGACGACCCGCGCGGCTCGCGTCGCGACCGACCGCGGCGAGTTCGAGGCGCCCGTCGTGATCGGCGCCGGCGGCCATCGCTGTCCGGTCGCGGCCGCGCTCGGCGAGATCTCGTCGCGCGAGGAGGTCGTGGTGGCGCAGGAGAGCGAGACGCAGCTGGCGCCGGCGGACGCGGCCGCGCTGGCGCGCTTCATGGACGCGCCCGAGCTCTACGTCGAGCCGGACCTGCGCGGCTATGGCTGGTACTTCCCCAAGGGCGACTGGGTCAACGTCGGCATCGGCGTCACGGGCGGCACCGACGGCAGCCTGCCGCAGCGCCGCGAGGCCTTGCTGAGCGCGCTGCGCGCCTCCGGCCGCTTGCCCGCGCACGTGCCCATCGCGCCGTTCAAGGGGCACGCCTACGTCGTGCGCCGCCAGGCGCCACGGCGCCTGGCCGGGCCGCGCTTCTGCCTCGTGGGCGACGCCGCCGGGCTCGCGCGCGATCTGAGCGGCGAGGGCATCGGCCCCGCCATCCGGAGCGGTCGGCTGGCCGCCGACGCCGTGCTCGCGTGGCTGCACGAGGGCGTCGCGCTCGACGGCTATGCGCGCGAGATCGAGCGGCTCTATGGTCGCGGCGAGCCCGGCTGGATCGGCCGGCGTCTCGCGCGGATTCCGGACGCAGTGGCGCGAACCGTCGTGCGGCTCGTGCTGGGCGCGGGCGTGGCGCGGCGGCGCATCGTGTTCGACGCCATCTTCGGCATGAAGGAAGCGGCGTCATGAGCACGCACGCCAAGACCCGCGACGCCCTCGCCATCGCACATCACTACGACGTCTCCAACGAGTTCTACGCGCTCTTCCTCGACCCGCTCATGGTCTACACGTGCGCGTACTATCGCGAGCCCGACGGCACGCTCGCGCAGGCGCAGGCCGACAAGCTCGAGCTCGTCTGTCGCAAGCTGCGAGTCGCGCCCGGCGAGAGCTTGCTCGACATCGGCTGCGGCTGGGGCAGCCTGGCCATCTGGGCGGCGCAGCACCACGGCGCGCGCGCGCACGGCGTCACGCTGTCGAAGGCCCAGGCCGACTACGCCGCCGCGCGCATCAGCGCGCTGGGCCTCGGCGACCGCTGCCGCGTGGAGCACCTCGACCTGCGCGACCTGCCGGACTCGGCGCGCTACGACAAGATCGCCGCCGTCGGCGTCATCGAGCACGTCGGCATCCCGAACTATCCGGCGTTCTTCGGCCGCGTCCACGCCATGCTCAAGCCGGGCGGGCTCTACTTGAACCACGGCATCACGCACGGCTTTCACTGGAAGCCGACGAGCCAGACCGAGTTCCTCACGCGCCACGTGTTTCCCAACGGCGAGCTGGCCAGCCTGACGGAGACGCTGGTGGAGATGGAGCGGTCGCGCTTCGAGATCCTCGACGTCGAGTGCCTGCGCCTGCACTACGCGCGGACGTGCCGTCACTGGGTGGAGCGCCTGCAGGCGCACGCCGACGAGGCCCGCGCCATCGTGGGCGAGCGCACGTACCGGACGTGGCTCCTCTACCTCACGTGCTCAGTGGTGGCGTTCGAGACCAGCTCGATCGGCCTCTACCAGGTGCTGCTGCAGAAGCACGGCGATCGCACGCGCGGCGACGCGCCGGCCACGCGCGAGACGATCTACCGCCGCTGACCTACTGCGCCGGCCGAGGAGCGCCACGGCTCCGCCGGGGCCGCTGCCGAGCGTCGGGGGGGTGTGGGGGGCCATATCGGGGCCCCCCACTATAACGACTCGAACCGGGCGAGGGCCCACGTGGGGAAGTAGGCGGCGTAGAGGCGGTAGTCGAGCATCGCGGAGCCGAAGAAGACGCCGTTGACGGCGCCCGCGGGCCAGCCGCCGTCCGGTCGCTGGTGGTCGCGGAGCCAGCGCACGCCGCGCGTCACCGCATCCGCTCGCGGGCCCAGGATCTCGAGCAGCGCCAGCAGGGCCCACGCCGTCATGACGGGCTGGCTCTGCGAGTGCTCGACATAGCGCCCGTCGCGCGCGCCCGTCCAGTGCTCGCCCCAGCCGCCGTCCCCGCGCTGGTGGGCGACGAGCCAGGCGGCCGCGCGCGCCAGCGCCGGATCGCTCGCCGGCACGCCGGTGGCGCGCAGCCCCTCGGTGAAGTGGAAGATCGCGTACGTCACGTTGATGCCCCACGCCGCGGGCAGCGAGCCGTCGGCGCGCTGGCGCCGGCGCAGGTAGCGCACGCCGCGGGTGATCGCCCGCGCCAGCGCGGGGCTCGCCAGCGACGGCTCGGTGGCGCGCAGCCGGGCGAGCGCGCCGATCGCCGAGGCCGTGCACTCGACGTACGAGGGATCGACCATGCAGCGTCCGAACATCTCCGACGGGTTCAGCCGGTCGAGCCACGCGGGCGCGCGCCGCCGCTCGTAGGTGCTGAAGCCACCGTCGCGGTTCTGGCGCGACAGGATGAACGCCACCGCGAGCCGCAAGCGCTCGCGGTCGATGCGCTCGGCCGCCGGCACGACCTGCCCGTGCAGCGTCACGAGCGCGCTCACCGCCTCCCCGGCGCAGTCGCTCACCGGCCAGCGGTGGGCGCCGTCCGAAAAGCACCAGCCGCCCGCGATCGGGTCCCGGTCCTGCGCGCGATGATGGGTCAGCTCCGTTCGCATCTGCGTGTCGCGCAGAAACGCGTAGCCGCGACGCAGCGCCGAGGCCGTCGCCGCGCGCGTGCCGGGCGCCGACGACAGCGCACGCAGCGTGAACGCCGTGTCCCACGCGTTGGAGCGCGCGCCGGCGTAGCGCACGCCCGCCTCGTCCTCCCACCGCCAGGCTTCCACGCCGTCGAGGCTCGGCGCCAGGTCGGGATGCGCCGGATCGTCGGCGTACAGCGCGAGGCACGCCAGCAGCCCGCTCACCGGCGACAGCGCCTGGTAGCGGCTGGCGCGCTGCTCGTCGATCACGCGCTGCAGGCAGCGGTCGAGGGCGCGCCGCCGCAGCCCGGGCCGCGGCCGATAGCCGCGCAGCATGTTCTGCAGCGCGCGCAAGAGGCCGCTCGGGCGCGCGTGGAGATCGACGGACGAGACGTCCCCGGCATGGGCGGCGAAGTCCAGCGTGCTCCACGGCGCGCCGTACAGCTCCTCGCGCAGCTCGTCGCGTAAGCTTCCGAGCGCGCTCGTCAGCGTCCGGCCGTGCAGGCAGGCCATGGCGACGTAGATCGCGCGCGTGTGGCAGTACCAGCGCGAGGGGTGGAAGGGCAGCGCGCGCGGCAGCAGGAACAGCTCGGGCGGCGTCGGGTTCACGCCGCGCCAGTCGTAGAGGCCGATCAGCGCCAGCCAGAACTTGCCCCAGGTGGGAATCGCCAGCACGCCGCCGGAGTCGCGCTGGAGCCAATGCCGCGCGTCCTTCAGGACGGGCTCGTCGCGGCCGAGACCGAGCAGGCGGAGCGCGACGTACACGAGCGCGGTGACGAAGACGGAGCCGGGCGCTTCGGGGTGGAGCCCCCAGCCGCCGTCGGCGGCGCGCGTCCCCAGGAAGTAGCGCTCGAGGCCCGTGCGCCGCTCCGGGGCCAGCGCGCGCCCGACGACCCGCTGCGCGATCACGTACTGCGCGGTGATCATCGGGCACCACACCATCTCGCCTTCCCAGTCGCCGCGCGGCGACTGGAGGGCCAGCAGGTGCGTGGCCGCCGCGCTCAGCGCATCGCCAGGTGCTCGTCCCACTTGCGAACGGTCAGCGCCTGGAACAGCCCGACCGCGGGATTGAGATCGGGCACGGGCCGGTCGAAGTGCCGGTCCCACGCCTCCTGCTCGGCCTCGACCGCGACGCCGTCCTGGCGCAGGAGCGGCACGATGAGCCAGCGGTTGGCCAGGCGCAGCAGCGGCGTCATCAGCCAGCGCGGCACCCGAAGCGACGTGAGCGGGATCCTGAGCGACTCGAAGTAGAACAGGAAGAACGTGCGCGTCGTGCGCTCGTCGATGGGCAGGAAGAAGCACCAGTGCTTGATCTTCCCGTCCGTGGACGACCACTGGTACGGATAGTCGTAGCAGAGGTCCATCGCGTTCGTGTTCACGCGCCGGCGATCGACGAACATCCCCGAGATACGGCCGCGGCCCACCTCCGTGTCGTAGGCGACGTGCACGCGGTCGCCCACGGTCTCGCAGCGCGTGAGGCGCGCGCCGGAGAACGGCTGGTATTTTCGGTGCAGCCACGCGTGCGTGAAGTCGCTGACGTTGTCCACGATCATCGAGTGGTGCGCGGGCCACGTGAAGTCCACCGGCACGCACGCCCACCGATCCGGGCCCTCCAGCTCCGGGATGTCGGGAATCCGCCGCTCGCTCGCCCGCGCCGGGTCGCCGGGGAAGATCCACACCAGGCCGTAGCGCGCCTGCACCGGATACGCGCGCACGCGGACGTCCGGCAGCGGATGGCCGAAGAGGTCGTGCGGCACGCCCGCCAGCCGCCCGTCGGGATCGTAGCCCCAGCCGTGATACGAGCACGTCAGCCGGCAGTCTTCGACCGAGCCCAGCGAGAGCTTGAGCTGGCGATGGCCGCAGCGGTTCTCGAGCGCATGCAGCGCGCCGCGCTGATCGCGGTAGAGCGCGATCGACGTCCCCCAGAAGGTGACCTCGACCACGCGGCCGCGCGGCACGCGTGCCTCGTACTCGACTGCGTACCAGTAGTCGGGATGGAGCCCGGCCGCGCGGGCCTTGTGGCGGCGCGTGCGCGCGTCCTCGTAGACCGGCGGCATCGACGTGGTGCTCATGCGGGCTGTCCGACGCCCGCGGCGGGCACGGCGACGGCCACGCGACGGCGGCGGCGATAGCGCAGCCGGCAGGGCGGGCGCGGGCCCACCACGAACGTCGCGTAGTCGGGCCGGTGCGACGCCGTCGCCAGCGTCAGCTCGAAGCGCCGCAGGATCACGCTCCAGATCATCTTGATCTGCTGCTGGGCGAAGGCCGAGCCGATGCACCGATGGTGGCCGCCGCCGAAGCCGATCAGCGCGTTGCGCGCGCGGCGGTCCTCCTCGCGGCCGGGCGCGAAGCGGTCGGGATCGTAGCGGTCCGGCTCGGCGAACACTTCCGGCAGCCGGTGCGCCGCGGCCGGCGACACCATCGCCAGCCCGCCGGCCGGCGCCACGAGGTCGCGGTCGTGGACGTCCTCCAGGATCCGCCGCATGAGCATCACCAGCGGCGGGTGCATCCGCTCCGCCTCCTTGATGGCCCGCTCCAGCACCGCCAGCCGCCGGAGCTGCTCGAGCGTGATCGCCTCGCCGTCGAGCACCCGGCACTGCTCGTCGAGCACGCGCGCGAGGTAGTCCGGGTGCTCGAGCATCAGCACCGCGGTCCACGTGGCCATGACGGCGCTGGTGTGCTGGCCGGCAAAGATCGTGGCGACGAGCAGGCCCACGATCTCGTGGTCGGTGAGCGCGCGGCCGTCGGCATAGCGAGCCTCCAGCAGCGCGTCCAGGAAATCGACGCTCGCGTGCGCGCGTGCGCGACGGGCGGCGAGCGCCTCGCCGATCATCGCGCCCAGCCGGGCGCGCGCGCGGTCACGGCGGCGGAAGGCCGGCACCAGCGGCAGCCACGGGTTGATGAAGCCGAGCAGGTTGATGCCGCCCTCGAGGTCGTGGAAGAGGTGTGCGAGGTCGGGCGTGAGCGCGCGGCGGAACTCCTCGCCCACCAGGCAGCGGCTGGCCACGAACACGGTGAGCTCGTTCATGGCGGCGGCGAGGTCGAGCTCGCCCTCGTCGCCCCAGCCCGACACGAAGGCCTCGACCTCCTCCTGCATCGCGCGCGTGTAGGCGCGCAGCCGCTCGTCGCGCAGCGCGGGATAGAGGAAGCCCATCTGCTCGTCCATCGCCGCCGGCGTCGTGTCGTAGACGACGCCGCGCCCGAAGATCGGCGTCGTGAAGCGATAGACCTCGCGCGCGCTCAGCCGCGTCTCGGGCGCCTGGAAGAACACGGACTGCGCGCGCGGCCCGAGGAACACGGTGACGCGCGTGCCGGCCAGGCGGATCGAGAAGACGTCGCCGAAGCGTGCTGCGCCCTCGCGCAGGAGCGCCACGGGATCCTCGCGCAGGCGCAGCGCGTGGCCGAGCCACGGCAGCCCGCCCGGCAGCATCGGCGCCAGCGCGCGGCCGCCGGCGCTCACCGCGGGGGCACGAGGCCACGGCGGGCGAAGTCCGCGTACGCCTCGCGGACCGCCTCGCGCAGCGGCGTGGGCGTGAAGCCGAGCTCGGTCCGTGCCTTCGTCGTGTCCGCGCGCCGGCCCAGGCGCAGCAGCCGCACCGCGCCCGGCGTGAAGCGCAGCGGCGCGTCGGGTCGGAGACGCGTCGTCACGAAGCTCGTCACCTCGGCCAGCGCCGCCATCAGCGGCGGCGAGAGCCGCCAGCGCGGCCGGGGCCGGCCGGTGATCTCCTCGTAGTACGCCATCAGCTCGTCCACGCTCGTGTGGCCGCTGCTGAAGATGTACTTGTGCCCGGTACGGCCCTTGTCCATGGCCAGCCGGTGACCCTCCACGATGTCGCGCGCGGCCACGAACTCGAAGCCACCCGGAATGTAGGCGCGCAGGCGGCCGCGCGCGAAGTCGAGCAGCACGCGCCCCATCGGCGAGGGCTTGTAGTCGTGCGGCCCCACGATCGCGCACGAGGTGGCGATCACGACGTCGAGGCCATTGGCGACCGCCGTCAGGCACGCGTGCTCGACGGCCACCTTCGAGCGCTGGTACGGCAGCATTCGCTCGAACGGATTCACGGCGTCCGTCTCGTCGCTGGGCCGTCCCGGCACGTGGCCCACGGCGCTGAAGGAGCCCGTCACCACCACGCGCTCCACGCCGGCCTCGAGGGCCGCGCGCAGCAGGTGACGGCTGCCCACGACGTTGCAGCCGTGGATCTCCGCCACCTGGCCCGTGCCCGTGGAGACCTTGGCCGCGCAGTGATAGACCCGGGGGCAGCCGCGCACCGCCGCGCGCGTGGCGTCGAGATCGCGCAGGTCGCCCCAGACCGTCTCGACGTCGAGCCCGGCGAGGGCGGCGTTGCCGGCCTCGGGCCGGGCGAGCACGCGCACCCGCGTGCCCTCGTCCAGCAGTCGCCGCACGAGATTCGCGCCGAGATGTCCGCTGGCCCCGGTGACGAGGACCGTCATGAGCCTCACACTCTACGACAGCCGTTGACGGCCCGCCACCGCTTCGGTAGAGTCGCCTAGCTCTCGTGATCGAACGCTGCAGCGCGTGTAAGACGTGCCACGCGCGCGGAGGGGGGCGTCATGAGGGTGTACCACGCGTCGGTGACCGTGCGGGGCGAGGAGCATTTCGAGATCAGCGACGTCACCAAGAGCGTTTCCAGCGCGGTCCACGACTCCGGGATCCGGCAGGGCATCGCCGTCGTGAACGCGCTGCACACGACGTGCGCGCTCTTCGTCAACGAGTTCCAGGGCGCGCTGGTCGACGACCTGAAGGCGCTGGTGACGCGCCTGGGGCACGCCGACGCGCACCTCGGCAACGCGCTGCTCGGGCGCAGCATCGCCCTCGGCGTGCGCGACGGCGAGCTCGTGCTGGGCCGGTTTCAATCGATCATCTTCGCCGAGCTGGACGGCCCCCGTCAGCGGGAGCTCGCCGTCCAGGTCATCGGCGAGTAACGCCGAGCCTCCGGCTCGCGAGGGGATTCATGGACGTCGCAGTGATCGGCGGCGGCGCCGCCGGATGCGTCACCGCGCTGGCGTTCGCCCGGCGCGGCGCGCGCGTGCTGTTGCTGGAGGCGCACCCCGGCGCCTCCACGCGCCTGGCCGGCGAGTGGCTGCATCCGGCCGGCGTGCGCGTTCTCGAATCGCTCGGGCTCGAGATCCCGGCCGCGGCGGAGCACCCGCCCGGTCGCGGCTTCATCGTGGTGCCGGCCGACGGCGCGCCGGCGATCCGCCTGGAATATCCGGAGGAGGCCGTCGCGCTCACGTGCGATCACGCGGCGCTGATCGCGGCGCTGCGCGACGCGGCCGCCGCGCATCCGAACGTCACCTACCTGCCCCACGCGCATCCCGTCCGGCTGGAGGGCCAGCGCCTCACGTTCGAGCGCGAGGGCCATGCGGCCGACAGCGTGACGGCCGGCGCGATCGTCGGCGCCGACGGGCGCTCGGCCGTCTCGCGTAAGTGGCTGCGCCTGCGCGAGGACCGCGTGGCCGTCTCGTGCACGGCGGGCCTGCTGCTGGACGACGTCGACCTGCCGCACGAGGGCCTCGGCCATCTCCTGCTCAACGGCCCAGGGCCGGCCTTCCTCTATCGCATCGGGCCGCGGCACGTGCGCGCGTGTCTCGACGTGGCCGCCGGCGTGCCGCGCGGAGTCGATCACGCGCGGTATCTCTGGCACGCGTACGGTCCGAGCCTGCCGGAGTCGCTGCGGCCGGCCTTCCAGCGCGCGCTGGAGAAGCGGCCCATCATGTGGGCCGCCAACTACTTCCGCGCGCGCGCCTCGTACGGCCGGCCCGGCCTCGCCCTCGTCGGCGACGCCGTCGGCCACTTCCATCCGCTCACGGCCGTCGGCCTCACGCTGGGGCTGCAGGACGCGGAGTGCCTGGCGCGCAGCGGCAGCTTCGAGGCGTACCGGCGCGAGCGGGCGGCGCTGAGCCACGTGCCCGAGATCATGGCGATGGTGCTGTACGAGGTGTTCGCCGCGCGCGACGGCGGCGCGCGCGCCATGCACGCGGCGACGTTCCGCATGCTGCGGGGTGACGCCGCCGCCTGCGATCGCACGATGCGGCTGCTGGCCGCCGAGGACCCCGGCGTGCTCAGCTTCAGCCGCCCCTTCCTCACGGCGGCCGCGATGACCACCGCGCGCGTGATCCACGAGGCGCGCTCCACGCAGCGCTGGCCGCACGGCATGCGCGTGCTCCTCTATCTCCATCGCCGGCTCACGTGGATCGCCATGGAGGCGCTGGTCGGCGTCCTCCGCCCCGCCGGCGGCCCGCGGACGGCGCGGCTGGCCGCGATGCTGAGCGGCCTCGCCCGCCGGGCAAGCCCCGTCGCGCACGGCCGCCTCCCGCAGCCGGCGCTGGTCGAGGTGGCGTCGGGCTCGTCGAGGCCGACCCAGGCGTCGTGAAGCGCGTCGCGATCATCGGCGCCGGTCCCGCGGGCTCCGCCGCCGCCATCGCGCTCCGCCGCACGGCCGGCGTCGAGGTCGTGCTGCTCGAGCGCAAGACCTTTCCGCGCGCGAAGGCGTGCGGCAGCGGGCTCTCGCCGTGGGCGCTCGACACGCTCGACGATCTCGGCCTGGGTCGCGCGATCCGCGCCGCCGCCTATCCGATCCGCGCGGCGCTGATCGGCGCCGGGCTCGGCGCCCCCGTGGAGCTGCGCAGCCGCTACCAGGCGGCGATCTACCTGCGCTCGGACTTCGACATGCTGCTGGCGCGCGAGGCGGCGCGGCGCGGCGCCGACCTGCGCGAGGGCGTGCGCGTGGACGCGCTCGCGCGCCACGCCGGGCGCCTGGTGGGCGTGAGCACATCCGGCGGCGACCTCGAGGTGGACGCCGCCATCGTCTGCAACGGCGCCACCAGCACGCTGGCGCCGGCGTCGCGCCCGGGCCGCACGCTCAACGCGATCATGGGCTGGTACGAGGGCGTCGAGGGAATCTCGGACGCCGTCGAGCTGTACTTCGACCCCGTCGTGAAGCCGTACTACGGCTGGCTGTTCCCCGAGAGCCCGCGGCGCGTGAACATCGGCATCTGCTACGCGCCCACGGACGGCGGGCCCAACGCGCTCGAGCGCTTCGAGACGTTCGTGGCCACGCGCTTCGGCCGACGCGCCCGGCACGCCACGCGCATCGGCCGGCTCGTGGGCCACCCGATCGCGACCACGTATCGCCCGGCGGCGTTGTCGCAGCACGGCACGCTGGTGGCCGGCGAGGCCGGGCGGCTCGTGGATCCCGTGACGGCCGAGGGCATCCATCACGCGATGGCGACCGGGCTCATCGCGGGCGAGATGCTCGGCGACGTCCTCGCCCGCGGCCTCGAGCCGACCGCGGAGCGCCTGGCGCCGCACACGGCGCGCGTGCGCCGGCGGCTGGGCGCCGGTCTCTGGACGGGGCAGGCGCTGCTGGCCGTCACGCGCACACCGGTGTTGGACTGGGCACTGCGCTTCGCCTCCACGCGCTCGATGAAGAGCGTGCTGACGTGGGCGCTCGCGCGTGCCTGACCTGCCCGGCGCCCGCGCGCTGCTCGCCGTCGTGGCCGCGCTGGCCGGGCTGACGGCCGCCGGCGCCTCGGCCGAGGACGACGCGTTCAGCCTGGCGTCGCTGGGCGTGAAGGGCACGGCGGTCTACAAGAACTTCTCCCACTTCGAGACGACGCGCGACGATCCGCAGCTCATCCGCAACGAGGGCCTCGTGCGCCTCGAGGTGAACCGCCGCCTGGCGCCGTGGAGCGACGCGAAGGTGGTGGGCGAGCTGCGCAAGGACGACGACGACCTCACCGACGGCGTGAGCTTCCAGATCCAGGAGAAAAACCGCCGGCGCAGCCTGCTCGATCTCAAGGAAGCCGTGCTCACGCTGCGCGGCGGTCCGCTGGAGGCGGGGCTGGGCAAGCAGATCTACGCCTGGGGCACCGCCGACACGTTCAACCCGACCGACAACCTCAACGCCTACGACTACCTCGACGTGATCGACAACGAGAAGCTCGGCCTGTGGTCGGCCGCCCTGCGGCTGACGGCGGCGGCCACCACGGCCACCTTCGTCGTCGTGCCCGCCTTCGTGCCCAGCCGCCTGCCGCTGCCGCGCAGCCGCTGGACGCCGTCGCTGCCCGCCGGCTTCGTCGGCGTGGCCGACGACCCCGAGGTGCCGCGAGTGACGGCCGGGAATCTCCAGTACGCGGCGCGCGTGCGGACCACCGTGCGCGGCGTGGACGTCTCCGCGAGCTACTACGACGGCTTCGAGCACGTGCCCGTCCTCCGCGTGTCGTCGCTGGCGGTCGCGCCCGGCGTGGTGCTGCCGCGCTTCACGCCGGTCTACACGCGCGTGAAGGTGCCGGGGCTCGACGTCTCGACGACGTACGGCGGCTTCGAGCTCCACGCGGAGACCGCCGCGCGCTTCGTGGAGTCGAACGGGCGCGACGACCGCTGGCAGGGCATCGCCGGGTTCAACTACACGTGGGAGTCGCCGCCGCTGCCGGGCGTGGAGCAGATCGTGTTCCTGGCCGAGTACGCGCGCGAGGTCACGCTGCGCTCGCGCTCGGGCTCCAATTTCCTGCCGCTCGACTCCCTGCCCGGGCTCGGCGACCTCGTGTCGTCGACCGTGTTCCGCGAAGCGCTCATCGGGCGCGCGCTGGTCAAGCTGAGCGAAGATACCCAGGTGAAGCTGACCTCGGTCTTCGATCTCGACGCCGCCCCCAACGCCTACGTGCAGCCCAAGGTCACGCACAAGCTGACCGACGCGCTCCAGGTGGAAGCGGGCCTCGACCTCTTCGCCGGCGAGCCCCAGAGCCACTGGGGCCGCTTTCGCCACAACAACCGCGTGTTCGTGTTCGTGAAGTACTTCTTCTAGGCGGGAGATCATGAAGAGAACGCTCGCGATGCTCGGGGTCGTCCTCGTCGTGGCCGGCAGCGCGCCCACGGCGTGGGCCCAGTCGGCGCTGGCCATCATGCAGAAGCAGCGCGAGCTGCACCGCGCCGCCGACGAGCAGGAGACGCTCGCCGTCAAGATCGTGGACCGCCGCGGCGCCATCAAGGAGCGACGGCTCGTGCGCTATACCGCCACCGCGCCCGACGGGCTCAGCAAGGTCCTGGTGCGCTTCGTGGCGCCGCGCGACATCGCCAACACGGGCCTCCTCATCTGGGAGGCGCGCAACGGCGACGACGACCAGTGGCTCTACCTGCCCGGCGTCAAGAAGGTCAAGCGCATCGCGGCCAGCGGCAAGAAGAACCGCTTCCTGGGCACCGACTTCTCCTTCGAGGACCTGCGGCCCGAGGCGCTGGCCGCCCACCGCTACGAGAGCGCCGGCTCGGAAGCGATCGACGGACAGGACTGCTGGATCATCGAGGCGGTGCCGGCCACCGAGCGCCAGGCCGCCGACTCCGGCTACAGCAAGCGGCGGCTGTGGGTGCGCAAGGACATCACGCAGATCGTCAAGCGCGAGTTCTACGACGCCAAGGGCCGGCTGGAGAAGGTGCAGACCGACCGCCGCCTGGTGAACGTGAAGGGCCCGCTCTGGCGCGCCGACGAGATCGAGATGCACGACGTGCAGAGCAACGGGCGCACGATCCTGACGCTCGAGAAGCGGGCGCTCGACGCCGGGCTCAAGGACAGCCTCTTCACCGAGACCGAGCTGGCCCGCGAGGGCTCGTGACGCGACTGCTCCACTGGGTCGTTGACCATCCCGCCATCGGCGCGGCGCTGCTGGCCGGCGTCAGCCTCGTGCTCGCGAGCCAGGTGGTGCGCATCGAGCTCGACACGTCCGCCGAGAGCTTCATGGTGGAGAACGACCCGGCGCGCGCGTTCTACGACGAGGCCCTGCGGAAGTTCGGCAGCGACAACCTCACCGTGGTGCTCGTGAAGGCCGACGACGTCTTCGCCGTGCCCGCCCTGCAGGCGGTGAAGCGGCTGTCCGACGCGCTCGAGCGCCTCGACGGCGTGACGCGCGTGGAGAGCCTCACCACGGTGAACAACGTCCGCGGCGACGACGGCACTTTGAACACCGACCCGCTGATCGGGCCGAAGATTCCCACGGACGCCGCCGCGCTGGCGCGCATCCGCGCCGACGCGCTCTCCAACCGCGTGCTCGTCCACAACCTCGTCTCGCCGGACGCCCGGGCCACCGCCGTCGTCGTCTACACCGCGGGCACCGCCCACTTCAACCGCGCCTTCACCGTGCAGGTGGACAGGCTCATCGCCCAGGTGGCGGCGCCGGGCCTGCGCATCTTCCAGATGGGCGAGCCGTTCTCCAAGACCACCTATGCCAGCTACATCGAGCGCGACCAGCTCACGCTGATCCCGCTCTCGATCGCCGTCCTCCTGGTCGTGCTCTTCCTGGCCTTCCGCACGCTGGAGGCCATGCTCATCCCGCTGATCACGGGCGTGCTGAGCATCGTGTGGACGGTCGGGCTCATGGCCGTGCTGGGCATCCCGCTCAACGCGATGACCGCCGCCGTCCCCTCGCTGCTGATCGCGATCGGCTTCACCGAAGACGTCCACATGATCGCCGTCTACGAGGAGCTGGTGGAGCGCGGCAGCGACAAGCTCACCGCCATCCGGACGATGCTGGCCGAGAGCAGCCTGCCCCTGCTGGTCACCTCGGCCACCACCGTCCTCGGCTTCGTGACGCTGGTGTTCACGAACGTCACCGGCCTCGTCCAGTTCGGCTGGGCCTCCTCGATCGGCCTCACCGCCAACTTCATCATCACGATGCTGGGCGTGCCGCTGCTGCTCCTGCTGTGGCCGATCCCCCGGCGGCTGCACCGTCCGGCCGGCGAGGCGCACGCGCCGCGCGGCGTGATCCCGCCGCTGATGCACTGGCTGGCCGGCTTCATCGTGCGCCGGCGCCGCATGGTGTGGCTGCTGACCGCGCTCATCACGGCCGGCTCGCTGGCCGGCTGGTCCGCGCTACGCGTGGACACCGACTTCATGAGCTACTTCCCCGAGCGCTCCGAGATCCGCCAGCGCGCGCAGGAGCTGCACGCCTCGCTGGCCGGCTCGGTGACGTTCTACCTCGTGGTGGACACGGGCATGGAGGACGGCGTCAAGAACCCGCGCGTGCTGCGCGCGATCGCCGATCTCCAGGATTACATGGCGCGCACGGGGCGCATCGACGCCAGCGTGTCGGTGGCCGACTACGTGCGCACGATGAACCGCGAGATGCACGCCGGCGACCGGGCGTTCGAGACGATCCCCGACTCGCCCGACCTGATCGCCCAGTACCTGCTGCTGCTGGAGGGCAAGGACCTCGCGAAGTACGTCGACTTCAACGCCTCCACGGCCAACATCGTCGTCCGCCACAACGTCACCAGCTCGTTCGAGGTGTCGAAGCTCCTGGCCGGCATCGAGCAGTTCGCCGCCGCCACCTTCCCTCGCAACGTGCGCGTGCGCGCCACCGGCGAAACGATCCTGGTCAACAACGCCGCCGACTACATGGCGGTGAACGAGTTCACCAGCTTCGGCTCCACCCTGCTCATCATCGGCATCATCCACGCGCTGCTCTTCATGTCGGTGCGCGCGGGCGGCCTCTCGCTGGTGCCCAACGTGCTGCCCATCGTGGCGAGCTTCGGCATCATGGGCCTGCTGCGCATCCCGCTGAACACCGGCACCGCCTTCGTGGCCACGGTGGCCATCGGCATCGCCGTGGACGACACCGTCCACCACATGGTGACGTACAACCGCCAGCTCAACCTGCACAACGACCAGACGAAGGCCATGGTGGCCACGCTGGAGGCCGAGGGCCGCCCCATCATCTACGTGTCGCTGGCCCTCGCGGCCGGCTTCTTCGTGCTGATGTTCTCGAGCTTCGTGCCCACCCGGCAGCTCGGCTTCCTCTCCGGCGTCGTCATGCTGCTGGCCATGGTGGCCGAACTGGTGCTGACGCCGCTGCTGATGCACTCCACGCGCCTGGTCACGCTGTGGAACGTGCTGCACGTGAAGATGCCGCGCGACGTCGTGCGCAGCTCGCCGCTGCTGCGCGGCCTCTCCACGTGGGAGGCCCGCAAGCTCGTCCTCCTGGGCGGCCTGCGCCCCCTGCGCGCGGGCGACTACCTGGTACGCAAGGGCGAGGCGGGCAACGAGCTCTACATGGTGGTGTCCGGGCGCCTGCGCGCCTTCGACGTGGGCGCCGACGGCCGCGAGGTGACCTTCCGCGAGCTGGGCTCGGCCTCCGTGATCGGCGAGGTGGCCGTCCTCGGTGACCGCGTCCGCTCGGCCCACGTCGTCGCCGAGACCGACACGGAAGTGCTGGTCATCAGCGACGCCGCCCTCGAGCGCATCCAGCGCCGCTTTCCCTTCACGGCCGCCAAGCTCTATCGCAACATCGCCGCCGTGCTGAGCGAGCGGTTACGGGACCAGACGGCGGCGCGCACCCTGGCCGAGGGCGCGCAGCGGGCGGAGGAGGGCTCGAGGTTCGTGCTACCGCAGTAGCGTCAGGCCGGGTCGCGACTGATCGGGAGGCTGACGAAGAACGTGCTGCCCTTGCCGCGCTCGCTGACGACCTCCAGCGTGCCCTCGTGCCGCCGCACGATCCCCTGGCTGATCGACAGGCCGAGCCCGGTGCCCATGCCTTCCGGCTTCGTCGTGTAGAACGGCTGGAAGACGTGCTTCAGCTCGTCGGGCGAGATGCCGATGCCGCTGTCGGCCACGGAGATCGTCAGGCACGGGATCCCGTCGGCCGCCCGCACCTCCGTGCGGATGCGCAGCGTGCCGCCGTCGGGCATGGCGTCGAGCGCGTTGTTGAAGAGGTTGACGAACACCTGCGTGAGCTCGTCGCGGTCGCCGACCACGCGCGAGACGCCGTCCAGCACCTCGACGTCGGTCACGATGCCCGCGCGCGCCAGCCGCGGGCCCACGAGGTCGAGCGAGCGCTGCAGCACGTCCCAGATGTCCATCGGGCGCAGCGCCGCCTCGCGCCGGCGGGCGAAGTCGAGGAGGCGCCGCAAGATCTTGGCCGCGCGGTGCGTCTGCTCGTCGATGGCGTCCAGGCGCGAGCGCGTGACGGAGCTGTCCGGCAGCTCGCGCCGCAGCCGCGTGGCGTGCGTGAGGATCACCAGCAGCGGGTTGTTCACCTCGTGGGCGACGCTGGCGGCCAGCTCGCCGATGGCGGCCAGCTTGGCCGACTGCGAGAGCTGCTGGTGGGCGGCCTGCACGTCCTCGATGCGGCGCCGCAGGTCGTCGTAGAGGCGCGCGTTGCGCAGCGCAATGGCCGTGTTGGCGGCCACCGCCTCGAGCAACTGCAGCTCATCGCGGCTGAACGCCGCCCCCGAGCGTTTCTCGCCCACGAGGACCACGGCCGAGAGCGCGTCGTCCTCCACGATGGGGACGGCCAGGGCCAGGTGCGCCGCGCTCAGGCTGCGCCCCCCCTCCACCACCGCGGGCCCGTCGCCGGCGTGGAGCATCTCGTCCTCGGCGATGAAGGCCTCGCGCCGCGCGGCCAGCCACTCGACCAGCGCGTCGTCGATCGCGTCCGGCGGCGACTGCACGTCGTCGTCCTCCGCCACGTAGCGGGCCAGGCACTGGAAGCGGCGATCGCCCGGCTCCGGCACGTAGAGCCCGGCGCTGCGCAGCGGGACCTTCACCACCAGGCCGCGCGTCAGCACGCTGCCCACGCCGCGCACGTGCGTCACCGTGCCCAGCTCGCGCGCCAGCTCGAGCAGCGCGTCGCGCACGCCGTGCTCGCGGTGGAACATCACCCGCTCGAGCAGCGCTTCCAGCTTGCGCAGCACCGGCAGGCCCGCCGCCAGCGCGCCCACCGCGATCAGCGCGCTCACCGCGGTGCCCACGCCATCGCCCTCGCCCGCGCGCGCCGCCGCGTTGATGGCGATGACGGCGAACGGCGCCAGCGCCAGGCTGGTGAGCGCGTAGAGGACGGCCCGTCGCATGAGGACCGTGATCTCCACGAGCCGATGGCGCACGATGGCCACGCCGAGCGCCACGGCGAACACCATGTTGGCCGGGATGCCGACCGGATAGAGCCGCTCCCAGCCCGCGACGAAGCGCACGAAGTCCGCGGCGCCGCCCAGCAGCGCGAAGAGGATGCCCGCCGCCACCCAGCGCGCGCGCGTCACGCGCGCGCCACGCAGCGTGCGGGCGGCCGCCGCCAGCGCCACCGCGCCGCCGACGAGATAGCCGTAGAAGTAGACGAGGAACAGCCCGTAGGCGGCTCCCGGGACCGGCGCGTAGCCCCACACGGTCTCCTGCACGCCCACCATCAACGACCGCGTCGGCGTGATCGCGATGAAGATCGCCGCGAGCACGTAGGCCGCGGCCAGCAGCGGACTGCGGTGCCGCCACCCCAGGAACGCCCGCACGTACTCCGCGAACAGCACCGGCACCACCGCGATCGCCACGTGGATCAGCCACTCCCAGCGCAGGGCGGAGGCCGGATCGGGCGCCGAGCGCAGCCCGATCACCCCGAAGTTCCAGGCGGCCAGGGCGGCGGTGAACCCGGCGAAGGCCCGATTGCGGGGATCCCGGCGGTCGGCCACCAGGGCGACCACAAGCAGAAGGATGTTGAGCCCGAATCCCACTACAGGAAGTGCACGATGGAGGCCGAGATCCATCAAGCTCCCTCCTCACGCTCGCGGCGCATGCGCGGAGGCTAACACGTTCGGTGGGCGTGCGTCGGGGCGGGTTCTGGGGCTACCAGGCCCGGTCGGAGGGCATGCTGATGGCGAGCCAGTCCTCGTCCAGCCGCCGCGCGACGCAGCTGTCGAACTTCTCCCGATAGCGACCGTAGGCCTCGACGCTTTCGCTGACGCCCACCCCGACGGCGACGACCGCGCCCAGCGCCGCGCCCACGCCCGCGAGCCCGACACCGACGATCCGGCCAATCCACGCGCCGGGCTCGGCATCGCGCTCCTCGCCGGTCAGCGAGCCCCAGAACGCGCCGTCCGCTTCGCCCCGCAGGAGCAGGTAGGCGCTCGTGAGCCCGCCGAGCTTCAGCGTTGCCAGGATCACTTCCGCGTGGACGGCGCTGGCGGCCGACCGATGGCAGCCGTGGCGAATCGTCGTGGGGCGGTCCTCGACAACGGCGAGCGGCTCGTCGAGGGCGGAGGCCGACGGCCGGCCGACGGCCGTGGCGCAGCCGGTGGCGACGAAGCTCGCGAGGACGAGCGCTGCCGCGAGTCGGCTGGTCACGACCCGCTATATATCACCGTTGCGTTTTCTGCGCCGCGGGAGCGGCCTGGCTCTTCGCTCAGTTCGTCGCGAAGCAGTAGAAGAGCCCCGCCCCGCCGGTGCCGCGCAGCGCCTCCTGGCTGCAGCCGCCACCCTGCCCGCGCGAGGGATGCGAGGAGTTCCACGACTTCGACGCGTCGTCGTCGCGCAGCCCCTGCCGGTCGTGGTGGCCGACCATCGCGGCCCCATCGCCGCTGCTCGACCAGTTCTTGCACGTCCGGTCCTCGGCGGCCCTGAAGGCCGTGCCGTCGGGCTGCGACCCCGTGAGGATGTCGTGCTGGTTCGGCTCATCGCCGCGCCCATTGACCGGCTGGCCTTTCTCGGTGAGCGCCGTCTGCTTGTTCAGCTTGTTGCCGGCGCCGTGGAGGTCGTCCACGCTCCTCGCGATCACCTCGCCCTTGGCGTTCTTCCACGGCCCGCGCCCGATGCGATCGCGCGCGTTGACGCCCGCCTGGCCGCCGGCGCCCTGCGTCGAGAGATAGGCATGCCACGTGTGCTTGCCGGCGCCGGCCGCCTGAGCGAGCGAGTGGCAATGCTTGTCGGCGCCGGCGAGGCCGCCGAGGTCGGCGCCCTTGCCGGAGCCGACGCTGGTGATGAAGAAGGTCATGTCGGGCGACTGCGCGTGCGCGGCGGACACGAGGGACAGCCCGACGGCAGAGACGAGCAGCGCGAACCGGAGTGTCGTGGTCATCGTTTGTTCCTCCTGATCTAGGCGAAGAGCTTGCGATCGCGGATCTTGCGGGGATCAGTATAGTGCTCGGACCACCACGGCTTGTCGCCGGGCTTCCGCGGCGGCCGGGCGAGCACGAGCTCCTTCTTGGCTTTCTTGGCCTCCTGCTGCGTAACACGGAAGTGGTAGTGATCGAAGATGCGCAAGGCCTCGACGACGTAGGACACGGCGATTCGCCGGTCTCGGATGAGCAGCAGATTCTCACCGTTCTGCCTGTCGGCCGCCGTGGAGAAGTTGTACGAGCCGAGGTAGACGCGGGCCGACGGCTTGTCGAAGTCGATGACGACGAACTTGTGGTGCATGCGCGTGCCCCCGCCGCCTACCGGCTCCGCCTTGAAGGGCTGAGGCACGTTCTTGCTGAGGGCGGCTGGCATCACGGGCGCGATGTTGCCGTCGGGCTTCTGCAAATCGAGGCCGCCGACCTTGCGGTCGGAGATACCGTAGACGAACAGATCGTCATCCTTCATCACGCTCTTGATCGCGGTCCGGATGGCTCCGGGCGTCTGGAAGAGGAAGGCCAGCGAATAGAAGAGGCTGGACGTCGTCTTGTCCTTGATGTCGCTTGCCACCTTCGCCAGGAGCGCATTCTTCGAGCCGTGGGGGGAGAAACTCGCGCGGGCGTCGATGCCGGTGAGGCCGAGGTCCGCCCACTCCGCCGCGGGCGTCCTGGCGAAGGCTCCCGCGTCGTCGTTGCCCCAGTAGGCCTCGAACGCCGCGACGAAGACGGCCACCGCGCGGTTGCCGCGAAGGACCACTGCATTGTTGGCCTGCACGAAGAACCCCCGCCAGGAAAAATTGGTGGAGCCGCACACGACGGCCCGCCCGGCAGGGCCGTCCACGATGATGGTCTTGTTGTGCTGCAGCTTGCCCATGTGCTGCCGCTTCACCTGCTTCGCTCCGGCCGACGCCACAAGGCGCTGAGCGGCCTGACGCTCGGCAGACTTCGACTTGCCGTGGGCCCCATCGTCATCGATGATCACGCGCAGTCGAGTCCCGAGTTTTTCCAGGCGAGACACGATCTCCGGCTCATTCAGGTCGTATGCCACCACGCGGACGCGGGCCTGCGGATCTGCGATGGCCTGGTCGAGCACCTCGAGGATCGCACTGCGGGCCTCGAAGCCCATCCAGGCCAGGGCCTCCTGGGTCTCGGAGTGCGTCGGCACGAACGTCAAGCCGTCATCGGCCTTCGCCGGCAAGAGAGTCTCGATAGGCCCCTTGGATTCGTAGCGATCGACGAACGCCTGCGACGAAACGAAGCCGCGCGTGAAGGCGACGTTGAGCTGACCAGGATAGGTCTCGCGCCGGAGCTCGATCGCGGCCTCCTGCGGCTCGCCATAGCCGAGTCGGTCGCGGTCGTCCATGAACACCGGCGTGACCCTGTAGAGGAACGCCCCGGGGAGCTCGGCGTTTCGCGGGAAATGCACCCAGCGGAACTTCTGGATCGGGGACAGCCGCGTCGACAGCGCCTCGTCGTTGACGCCGCCCGCCACGGGGCCGAAAGCGAGCCGGTTCTTGAGGGGGAAAAACGCCGTTCCGCCAGGCTCCCGGTACTCGATGGCGAAGCCCACGAAATCCTGTGGGGGCTTGCTGCTCTTCCAGTTCATGGCCAGCAGAGCCATGCCGTCGCCCCGGTGGAGCTCGAGCGTGAACAGCGCCGCCGCATTCTGAGCACTGATCTGGAATTCGGCTGACATGGCATCTCCCATGAGCAACTGGTTCGAGCCTTCTCGGGCGACTGACGTTGCCAGGAGAGACATTTCACTGCAGACGGTCAACGGCCGCCATAGGGGAAAACCCCGATGCGGCCGTTGACGCCTCCGAGCGCGAGGGCTACGCTTGGCGCTCCGCAAACCTCGAACCCGTGGAGGAGGACGACCATGGCCATGACATTGACGATCGAACGGGTGATGGCCTTCATGGGTCTCGACGTCCTGGTGGCGCGGGACGAGGGGCTCTTCGCGGCGGAGGGCCTCGACCTCCGGATCGCTGCGCTCCCTGCGGACGAGATCCGCTCCGCGGCCGAGGGCTCCCCGGCGAAGCCCACCACGAATCAGGGGAAGCTTCAGGCACGCGGCGAATCGCAGATGTTCCAGGCCTGAGAGTGCGGCAATAACCGCCGGGTGGCGGAAAGCACGGTAGGCGCGCGGCAGGTCGGACGCCGCGCCATGATCGTCTGCGGCGCCCTGGTCGTCGCGCCGGGCTCGACGATCTTCACGCCGCAAGAGCTCGCCCACAAGCTGGTCGCCCTCGACTATGGAAACGGCACCGCCTACGCCGGCCTGCAGATGCTGGAGGGCGCGATGCCGCGCGAGGCCGTCACCACCTGCGCCGCCGCCACCAGTCCCGCCGAGCGATTCGCCGGAGTGATGCGCGGCGATTTCGCCGCGACCGTGCTGCAGGAACCCTGGATCACGGTGGCCGAGAAGGCGGGATGCCGCCTGGTCTCGACCACGTTCTTTCACGGGACCTGGGTCGCCACCCCCGACGTCGGCCCCGACGCCTACGCCGCCCTGCTGCGCGGCATCACCAATGCGGTGCACCGCATCAACGCCGACAAGCGGCGGTACGTCTCCTACTTCATGCGCGACTGGGCCGGCCATCCCGAGGTGGACGCGCTGCGTCCCGACGACTTCAACCTGGGCCGGATCCAGCTGAAGGAGCCCACCGCCATCCCCGAGCACGAGGCGCGCTGGGCATGGGAGTGGATGGCCAGCTGGGGCCTGATCGATGGCGCCTTCGACCTCACCGCCCAGATCGACCGCCGCCTCGAGCGCGAGGCGCACGAGCTGGCATGACGCCGAAGGATATCTTCGACGCCATTCGCACGCTCCTGGCGGTGCGGAGTTACCAGAGCACGCCGGTGCCAGATGCGCTGATCCGAAAGATCGTCGAGGCCGGACGCCTCACGGGCAGCGGGATGAACGGGCAGCCGTGGCACTTCATCGTGGTTCGCGACGCCGAGACCCTGCGAAAGCTCGGCGCGCTGGCCTCGAGCGGGCCCTACGTCGCGCAGTCGCCGCTGGCGATCGTCGTGGCCACGGACAAGAGCCGGTTCGCCGTCTCGGACGCGAGCCGCGCGATCCAGTCGATGCTGTTGACGGCGTGGGCGGAGGGCGTGGGCTCGAACTGGGTGGGCTTCGGCGGGCTCGAGAAGGTCAAGGCCGTGCTCGACATCCCGGCCGGCCTGGACGTGCTGGCGATCCTACCGTTCGGCTACCCGGCGCGCGCCGTGGGAAAAGGCAAGAAGCAGCGCAAGCCGCTGCGCGAGGTGGCGCACCTCGAGCGCTATGGCCGCCCGTTCGAGTGAGGGCTAGGCGCTGGGCAACTCGAGCTGGCCAGCCTCAGGGCGCATCCGGTCATCGGACTGCCGGCGAGAGACCGAGCGACGGCCGATCCGTGGCCGTGGAAATTTGACGCGTAGTCCCTGCGCCTGAATTTGGAAGAGCGCCTCGGCATCTGGAAGACCAGCCAGGCGATGTCGACCGAGATCACGGAACCGGATGCCGGTGGATGCGGATGCCCCGACCGCTGCCCTGGTCGCGGCGGAAACGACGATCTGGCCTCCGTGGGCTGCCGAGCAGACGCGAGCAGTGGTGTGAACGGCCAGGCCGATGTACCCGGCGTCCGTCAATGTCGGGCGGCCGCTATGGATGCCGACACGGATCCGGACCTCCAGATCGTCGGTCCAGGTCCGGTTGCCGAGCTCGCGCTGGATCGCCACCGCTGCTTCGATAGCGGCCGCGGCCCGCTCGAACACGGCAAAGAGCTCGTCGGCGCGAGCGTCGATCTCGCGGCCGCCCGCTCGCGACACTGCTGCCCTGAGGACTCCCCTCACGTCGTTGAGGAGGCCGCCATAGCGATCCCCCAACCGGCGGAGCAGGACGGTGGAGTCCTCGATATCGGTCATCAGCAGCGCGACGAACCCGGTCGGCAGCGCCGCCGCATCGGTTGACGTGGCCTGAATCTGGCCGTGCAGCCGGTCCTTCTCGACCACGAAGCGCACGGCGTCCAGCACTGTCTCCGCGAGCGCCGGGTCGGCGAGGAGCGTTGGATCGTGCACGAGCGCCGTGATCGGCCGACCCCGGCGCTCGAGGTAGGTCACGCCTTGCCGGTCTCGTTCGGCGGGAAGCGGGACCGGCTTGCCCGTGCTGTCCAGGAAGGCCCCCGAAGCATCAGACCAGTGCAGGACCGCGAGGGTCGGATCCCGGAGGACGGTTCGCAGGCGCTGTTCCAGCTCCCCTGGGGCCGGGTTCCGGCCCAGCTCGATCACGAGACGACCGGCCGTCGCGTGTCGCTGCTCTGCTCGCAGCTGGCCGGTGATGAACCCGACGGGCACGATGCGGTACTTCTTCGCCGCGTTCAGCAGCCGTTTGCGGGCGCGCTCCCGGGCCGCATCGTCGTCGAAGGCGACCTGGTTGAACCGGGCGAGTGCATTCCGCACGTGCGCCTTGTCGTGCACCGGCAGCCGCCGCCGGCCGCGAGAGTCAACGTAGGCGAAGGCCCTGTCGGGAAGCCGGGCTCGCTTCTTGGGCTTGAGACGGGGCATGCCTGCACGATAACCGAACTCACCGCGGCCGGGCTCGCTTCACGTACACCGTGTCGTCCTTCACCTGCACCTCGTAGGTGGGGACGTCCGCGGCGCTGGGTCCACTCAGCAGCTTGCCGGTGCGGACGTCGAAGGTCGCGAAGTGCAGCGGGCACTCGACGACGTGACCCTCGAGCGTCCCCTTCGACAGCGGCATCTGCCGGTGACCGCACGCGTCCTGCAGAGCGTAGAAGGCGCCGTTGACGTTCGCGAGGAGCACCCGCTCCCGATCGACGACCACCCACGTCATCGCCCCCGGCGCCAGCCCGGACGCCGTGGTCACCGGCACGAAGTCTGGTTTTACCGGAGCCGTGGCGCCCCTCGAAGTCTCATGTCCTAGTTGAGCTCGAAGCCGAACATCCGCGCGGCGTTCTCCGAGGTGATCGCCTTCAGGTCCGACTCGGAAACCCCGGCGAACATGCGGTCCAGGAAGGCTCGCGACTTCGGCCACGTCGACTCGGCGTGCGGGAAGTCGCTGCCCCAGAGCATGGTGTCCACGCCGATCGCCTCACGGAGCTGGACCCCGAGATCGTCCTCCATGAACTCCACGAACATGTTGCGGCGCCAGTAGTCACTCGGCAGCAGCCCTTCCTTCGACCGCCAGCCCTTGGTGAACACCGGCCGCTCGCGATACGTGAAGTCCATCTGCTTCAGCCAGTGAGGAATCCAGGCGGCCTCGTGCTCGACCGAGCCGACCTTCAGCCTCGGATAGCGATCGAAGACGCCCGCGAAGATCATCGCGGACAGCGAGTAGCGCACCCAGTAGTCCGTGGTGGAACGGCCCGCTCCGGTGAGCTCGCCGAGGTTCATCGTGAACTCGCAGCCGGGGACGCCGCCGCGCGGGGTGCCGATGTGCAGCAGCAGCGGAACGCCGACGTCCTGCGCGGTCCACCAGAGACGGTCGTAGATCGGGTGACGATACGGTCGCTCGGCCAGCGGCGAGACCGGGATGAACGCGCCGACCAGCCCCAGCTTCGCGCAGCGCTCGAGCTCCTGCGAGGCCTCCTCGACGTCGTCCACGTTGAGCATGGCGATGCCCTTGAGGCGATCGGGGACGGGCTTGCAGAAGTCCGCGATCCAGTCGTTGTAGACGCGGCAGATGGCCGTCAGCATCGCGCTGTCCGGAATGCGGTACCAGAAGAGACCCTGGCTCGGCTGCAGGCACGAGCCCCACACGCCGTCCATCTCGTTCTCCTTGACCATCGCGTGCGGATCGTAGGCGCCGAGCCTGACGTCCTCCCACGTGCCGAGGAAATCGATCTGCGAGGGATCCTCGAACCGCTGTCCGGCCTGGATCACGGCGCCCAGCGTACCGGCCTGCTGCCCGTCGATGACCCAGGCGTCGAACTTGCGGCCGGTGGGCGTTTCCAGCCGCTCGAGACGCGGCGCCCGCTCGCGGAACCGGTGCTCGATTCGCTTCGTGTACAGGTCCGGCGGCTCGACGATGTGAGAATCGGCCGAGATGAGCTTGTGCGTCATCATCGAAGCTCTCCTCTAACGGTCAGGGCCGAAGGCCGTAGTACGCCGCGCAGTTGTCCCACAGGATCTTGCGCTTGCTCTCCTCGGAGATCGGCAACCGCAGGAACGACTCCACCGCCCGCGGGAACTTCGAGTCGCCGTGCGGGAAATCCGTCGAGAAGACGATCCGGTCGTCACCGATGGCGTCGATGACGTGCTTCACCGGCTCCTCGTCGCACTCGACCGACACGAAGCACTGCCGCTTGAAGTACGCGCTGGGAGCCATCGTCAGCTCGCGCGCATAGACGTCGCCCAGCCACTCCCAGTGCTCGTCCATGCGCCAGAGCAGGAAGGGCACCCAGCTGCAGTTCCCCTCCAGGAAGGCCACGCGCAGCCGCGGATGGCGCTCGAGGATGCCGCCCGCGCAGAAGGCGCCGGCGGTCAGCATCTGCTCGACCGGGTGAGAATAGATGTGCTTCAGCATCGTGTTGGCGCCGAACTGCTCGCCCACCTGCCGCAGCTGCGACCCGGATCCCTCGTGGAATCCCAGCGGCACCTCCAGCTCCTCGAGCGTGGCCCACAGCGGCTCGTAGTACGGATCGTGCCAGTTCCGTCCGTTCACCTCGTTCGGCCGCAGGAACATCGCGCGGAAGCCGAACTCCCGCACGCAGCGCCGGGCCTCCGCCACCGCGTCGTCGACGTCGAACGGTGAGATCATGCCGCTTCCGAGCAGTCGCTCCGGATTCTCCTGGCAGAACTCGTGGAGCCAGTCGTTGTACGCGCGCGCCATGGCGGCGGCCAGGCGCGGGTCCATGTCGGGGATCGTCAGGGCGAAGAGACCGCGCGAGGGATAGACCACCGCCACGTCGATGCCCTCGATGTCCATCGCCTCGAGCTGAACCTTGGACGTCCAGCCGCGCTCCGCGTACGGCCGCCAGCGCTCCTGGTTCAGCGCGTAGTTGCGGCCCTGCCGTCGCCGGCTACGATCCGCGTCGATGGCGACCCGCCCCCAGGGCTTACCGGCGAGGGCGAGCCGCAGGTCGCCCTCGTCCTCCGTGAGGCCGACCGGCGCGCGATCCCGGAAGGCCGGATCGATATAGCGCGGCCAGAGATCCGGCGGCTCGATGATGTGGATGTCGCTGTCGAGAACCTTGAAGGCGCCGTGGGCCATGGCTCACCTCCTACGGGTTTGCTGCGAGGAACGCGCGGGCCTGCGCGATTTCGGGCCGCGTGCCCTCGCCGGCCAGCTCCACCAGCTTCGCGAAGTAGCGCCTGGCCTTCGCCTTGTCGCCGCTCTGGGCCGCCGCCTGCGCAGCGCCGTAGTAGGTGCGGAAGCGCTCGGGCTCGCGGGCCTGCACGGTCTCGAACTCCTTCAGCGCGTCCGCCGGACGCTTGAGCTGCAGCAGCATGTCGCCCAGGAGCTCGCGCGCGGGCAGGATGCGCCCGGGCGTGACGATGTGCTTCTCGTTGCGGTCCTCCACGTCGGCGGCGTTGCGCATGAGGCCGAGCGCCTCG
>QHRW01000149.1 GCA_003220265.1 Candidatus Rokuibacteriota bacterium
CGGCGGCCGTATTCCGTCGTGCTGTTCGACGAGATCGAGAAGGCCCACGCCGACGTCTTCAATGTCCTGCTGCAGCTCCTGGACGACGGCCGGCTGACCGACGGCCAGGGCCGCACGGTGGACTTCCGCAATGTCGTCGTCATCATGACGTCCAACATGGGCAGCCACCTCTTCCGCGAGTACGAGAACGTGGACAAGCTGCGGCCGCTGCTCATGCAGGAGCTGCGCAACACGCTGCGTCCGGAGTTCCTGAACCGGATCGACGAGATCGTGATCTTCCACGCGCTCGGGCGCGAGGAGATCGCGCGGATCGTGGACATCCAGCTCGCGGGCCTGCGCAAGCGGCTCCAGGACCGGCGCATCCACCTGGAGGTCACAGAGGCGGCGCGCACGCTGCTGGCCCGCGAGGGGTACGACCCGACGTACGGCGCGCGGCCGCTCAAGCGGACGATCCAGCGTCTCGTGCAGGACCCGCTGGCGCTGCGGCTGCTCGAGCGCGAGTTCGTGGAGGGCGACACCGTCGTGGTGGACGCGCACGGCGACGAGATCGCCTTCCGCAAGGAGGTCACGGCCGAGGTCACCGACTAGAACACCCGGCCACTGTTGCACCCGGGCCAATCGGCGAAATCAAAATGCCGATTGGCCCGGTGAATCCCCCGCCTGGCGTGACATCATCTAACTCGCATGATCGCTCCGCGCCGGCTGCATCCCGCCTGGATCGTCCTCGGCGCGCTCACCGTGGCCATGATGGCGGCCTCCGGCCTGCGGGCGGTGTTCGGCGTGTACATCAAGCCGATGGAGGCCGAGTTCGGCTGGAGTCGCGGCGCGCTCTCGGGGGCAGCGGCGATCTCGCTGCTGCTGCTCGGCGCCGCTGGTCCGTTCGTCGGCCGGCTCGCCGACCGCTGGGGGCCGCGCCGGGTCATCGTGCTCGCGCTGCTCCTGCTGGGCGTGGGGACGATGGCGTCGGCGTACGTGCAGCAGCTCTGGCACGTCTACGTGACCGCCGGTCTCTTCATGGCCCTGGGCGCCGGCGGCGTCGCGCTCACCACGGGCTCCTCGGTGATCGCGCGCTGGTTCGAGGGCCGGCGCGGCCTCGCCATCGGCATCGCGGCCGGCGGGATGTCGGCCGGCCAGCTCATCGTCATTCCGCTCGCGCAGGCGATCACGTTCTACTCCGGCTGGCGGACGTCGTATCTCTGGCTGGGCGTGGGGCTGCTCGTCCTCGTGCTGCCACTGGCCGCGTGGCTCATCCGCAACAACCCGGAGGACCGGAGCCTGCGCCCCTACGGCGCCACCGGCGCGACACAGACGGCCGCGCAGGCTGCCGCCGCGCAGGCCGCCGGACGCGTGTCGGTCTCCGAGGCGGCGCAGACGATGCCCTTCTGGCTGCTCCTGGCGACGTTCTTCGTGTGCGGCTACACGTCCAACGGCATGGTGCTGACCCACTTCATGCCGCACGCGCTCGAGCACAACTTCACGGCGTTCCAGGCCTCGGCCGCGCTCGGCGTCATGGGCGCGATGAACGTCGTCGGCACGATGGCCTCGGGCTGGATCTGCGATCGCTTCGGGCGCCGCGGCCCGCTGGCCACCTACTACTTCCTGCGCGGCGTCTCGCTGGTCTTCCTGCTCTACGTCTGGAACGTGCCGTCGCTGCACCTGTGGGCGGCCATCTTCGGGCTCAACTACATCTCGACCGTGCCGCCCACGACGACGCTGACCGCGAACATCTACGGCCGCTTCTCGGTCGGCGAGCTCAGCGGCTGGATCTACTTCGCACACCAGGTGGGCGCCGCCCTCGGCGCCGCGCTCGCCGGCTGGATCTTCGAGTGGACCGGCTCCTACTCGCCGGCCTTCGTCTCCGCGGCGCTGATGGGATTCCTGGCGGCGGGCCTCGCGCTGATGATCCGGGAAGATCCGATCCGCGCGCGTCCGCTCCAGCCGGCGGTGGCGACGACCTAGCGGTCAGCGCGCGACGCGGGTGAGCGGCAGCACGCCCTCCAGCTCACCCTTCATCACCGGGTGCTGGTTGCCGCCGACCGCCCGCGATTTCCGGCTCACCTGCGCCTCGACGTACTCGTAGAGCTCCTGCAGCGTCACGATGCCGTCGCGGTTGGCGTCGGCGGCGCCCTTCAGCCCTTCCACCATGTAGTAGGTGAAGATGCCGTGGCCGAGCTCGGGCAGCTCGATGGAGACTTCCGCCGGCCGTGACGCCGTGATGATCGCGCGGCCCTTGGAGCGCGTGAGCCGTTCGAGGAAGAGGTCGTCGACGCCACCGGCGCGCGTCTTCCGCGCGGCGAACGTGCGGCCGCCGGCGGCGCCGGAGTAGCACGCGTCGAGGAACGCGACAATCCGCTCGGACTCCAGGCGGCCGAAGATCGTCTGCAGCTCGTCCATCGGCAGCGCCGTCGAGTAGAGGTCCTCGGGGTCGGCGTCACTGGGAATGAGGTACTTGGCGAGGCCGTCGCGCTCGAGGCCGCGCTGGTCGGTCTCCGGCGCGCCGTGGCCGGCGAAGAAGATCAGCACCGTGTCGTCCTTCTGCGCGCTGCGGGCCAGGAAGGTGCCGAGCGCGTACTTGACGTTCTTCAGCGTCGGCTTGCGCTCGCTGCGGTCCGTGAGCAGCAGCACGTGGTCCTTCTTGAAGCCGGCCGGTCCCACCAGCGTCTTGTAGATGGCCTCGGCGTCGGCCACCGTGTAGCGCAGGCTCGGGATCTGCGAATTCTCGTACTTGCCGACGCCGATCACGACCGCCCACCGATTGCCGATCGAGGGCAGCGGCGTGGCCAGCGCCGGCGCCGCCCGCGTCACCGTGCGCACGATCTGGGTGGCGTTGCCCGCCTTGTCGATGGCGGTGATCTCCACCACGTTCTCGCCCGGCTGCAGGGTCACCGGCGTCCGCACCGAGTAGCTCTTGCCGCTCGCCTGCCGCTCGGCGCCCGTGGTCATCAGCGTGCCGTTGATGCTGACGGTCACCACGTCGAGGGCGACGTTGTCGGTGACGAGGGCGAGCACGACGATCTGCTCGCGGTCGACGCGCGCCTCCGCCGGCGGATAGTTGATGGCGATGCGGGGCGCCTCGCTGTCGCCGGTCGGGGCCGCCTGCGGCACGGACGCGACCACGCTCTCGCGTCGCAAGGTGATCACCTGCTCACCGCGGGTGCCGTGCTCGTCGGTGGCCTGCAGGCGGATGCGATTGTCGCCTTCCCTGAGCGGGACGACGGCCTCCGTCGTCCACGGCTGCCCGGGCCGCAGCTCGGCGCCGGGCTTCACCGTGGTCGCCGCGTCGCCCTCGCGCCCCGCGCTCAGCTCGCGCAGGCGATACGGACTGCGAACCTCCAGCTTCAGGCGCGCGTCCGCGGTGCGCAGAAGACTGCCCGGCTTGGGATCGAGCAGGCTGATCGTCGGCGGCGTGGCGACGACCACGGGAGCGGACGACGTGCCCCAGCCCGTGATCTCGAACCCGGGGCCCCCGACGTAGTTCGAGACGAGCCTCACGACCTGCCTGACCTCGGGCGCGTACCACCCGGTGTGCGAATAGGAGCCGCCTTGATCGCGGTTGCGGGACTCGTAGACGATCTTGAGCGCGCGCACGCTGCGGGCGCCGACGCGAATGGTCTCCCAGCCGTCGGCCTTGCACGAGTACAGATAGTGCGTGCGGTTCCCGCGCACCGGGTTGGTCTGAATCGCAAACGACCAGCGCTTGCCGACCGTCAACGGGAACCGGACCCATTCGCGCTTGTCGCCGAAATCGGTCACGGTCCCGTCGGGGTCCGTCTTCCTGGAGATCCACCCGTCCAGGTCGGCCTGGAGCTTGACGGCCTGCGGTGAATTCTTGCCGGCCACGCCGGGCTTGCTGCTGACCAGGAGGTACGAGTCCGAGTCGCCGCTGACGACCGTGGTCCGATAGCGTCCCCAGCGTGGATCGTTGAACTCCCACCAGTCGCCGGGGGAGAACACGGGGCGCTCGACGACGGCGGGATCGGGTGAGGACGGCTGGGCAAACGACAGGGTCCCGCAGACACTCAGCAGGAGCAGGACGCCGATCGATACCGAGTGCCGGCCCATCGTCAGCGGAGCAAGTCTAGCGTTTTGCGCGAACGGCGGTCAACGAGCCCGCGGATGGCTCTTAACGGGCGATCGAGAGGGCGCCGCGGCGCGGGTCGGCGCCGCCCCAGCGCGTGCCTTCGGGGCCGACCTTGACGGCGCAGACGGCGCCGGCACGCCACTCCCAGTCGGGCCACTCGGCGATCGCGTGGCCAAGCTCGGCCAGGCCGTCGCGCGTGCTCCTGGGCAGGCGGCCCTCGACCTCGAGCTTGCCGGGCGAGTAGACGTGCGGCCAGAAGGAGTCGGGGAACGAGCGCGAGGCCACGCGCGGCGCCTCGATGGCTTCCTGCAGCGGCATGCCCCACAGCGTCGTGTTGAGGAAGACCTGCAGCATGGCCTGCTGCTGGACGTCGCCGCCGGGCGTGCCGAACGGCATCAGCAGCTTGCCGCCGGTGAACGCCATGGCGGGCGCCGGCGTGAGGCGCGGACGCTTGCCGGGCGCGACGACGCTGGCGTGCGTGGGGTCGAGCCAGCCCTGCGAGCCGCGCGGCGAGACCACGCAGCCCACGCCGGAGACGGCCGGCGAATCCACGTTGGGATCGCTCGGCGTCGCCGAGAACCCGTTGCCGTCGGCGTCCACCACCGCGACGTAGCTGGTGTCGAGCGCGTCCGACGAGCCGCCGGCCAGCGGCAGCAGCTCGCGGCGCGGTAGCGCATCGCCCGCCGGCGGCATCTCGGCCCACGCGCGGTCGCCGACCAGCGAGCGCCGCGCCTCCGCGTACGCCTTGGACAGCAGGCGCTCGGCGGGGACGTTCACGAAATTCGGATCGCCGTAATAGGCGTCACGGTCCGCGAACGCGAGCTTGATCGTCTCCACCAGCCGGTGCAGGTACGCGGGCGTGTTGTGGCCGAGCGCCGCGAGATCCACGCCGTCGAGCAGGTTGAGGATCTGCAGCAGGACGGGGCCCTGGCACCAGAAGCCGCACGCCGCCACCTCGTATGCGCCGAAGGTCGTGCGCAGCGCGGGGCCGACCTCCACGCCGAACTCCGCGAGGTCGGCGGCCGTCAACGGCCCTTCGTTGGCGCGGTGGAACTCGGCGATGCGCTTGGCAGTCTCGCCGCGATAGAACTCGTCGCGCGCGGCGCGCACGCCGGCGGCGCGCGAGCCGCCCGCGCGCTTCTCGGCGGCCGCCATGCGGTCGAGCGTGTCGGCCAGCTCCTTCTGCACGAGCACCTCGCCCAGGCGATAGGCACGGCCGTCGCGCAGGTAGAGGGCGACCGAGCTCGGCCACCGCTTGTACTTCTCGACGTGCGTGCCCATCTGGTAGGCCGAGAAGGCCGACACGGGGAAGCCGCGGCGCGCGTGCCCGGCGGCGGCGGCGGCGACGTCCGCGAAGGACATCGTTCCCCAGCGCTCGAGCGCCGTGCACCACGCATCGGGCGCGGCGGGCACCACGGTGCGCGGCAGGCCCGGCGGAATCTGGCCGCCGTGGCGCGTGACGAAGTACTCGCGGCTCGACGCGCGCGGGTAGGGACCGACGCCCGACACCTGCCACGTCTCGCCCGTGCGCGCGACGTGAACGAGGATCGGCGCCACGCCCGCCACGCTCACCATGTCGGGATGGACGACGCCCAGCGTGATGCCGGCGGCGACGCCCGCGTCGATCGCGTTGCCGCCGGCGGCGAGCACGCGCGCGCCGGCCTCGGCGGCCAGCGGATGGCCGGCCGAGACGGCCCACTGGGTGCCGATGGCCTGGACGGTGGCGGTCGGCCGATGCCGGGGCGCGCCCTGCTGTGACGAGGCGGAGTCGAGACTCATGTTGGTTGCGCCATCATACCGTGAAAGTTTAGGCTGCGCGTATGTCCGCCCCGCTGATCGGCGTCACCACCTCGCTCACCGTCGACAAGTCGCCGGAGCGCGCCTACGTCAACATCGCCTACCTCCGAGCCGTGCAAGACGCCGGCGGGATCCCCGTGCTGCTGCCACCGCATCTCACCGCCGAGGTCCAGGCCGCGCTCTGGCAACGGCTCGACGGCCTCGTGCTGACCGGCGGCGGCGACATCGAGCCCGCGCGCTTCGGCGAGGCGCGCCACCCGAAGACCGAGGAGGTGGCGCCCGCGCGCGACGAGCTCGAGATCGGCCTCACGCACCGCGCGCTGGCCGACAACGTGCCGCTCTTCGCAATCTGCCGCGGCATCCAGGTCCTCAACGTCGCGCTCGGCGGGACGCTCGTGCAGGACATTCCGAGCGAGCGGCCGGGGCCGATCGCACACGCCCAGACCGAGCCCCGTCACCAGGCCACGCACGCCGTGAAGGTGATGGGCGAGGGCACGCGCCTCGGCCGCGTGCTGGGCCGGCTCGAAGTCGAGGTCAACAGCATGCACCACCAGGCGATCAAGCGACTCGGCGAGGGCCTGCGCGAGGTCGCCTGGGCGCCCGACGGGATCATCGAGGGCATCGAGATGCCGGGCGACGCGCGCTTCGTGCTCGGCGTGCAGTGGCACCCCGAAGAGCTCGTCGGGCACGACCAGGCCGCGCGCAATCTTTTCACGGCCATCGTCGAAGCCGCCCGTCGCCGACCGCGCTAGCGCTCGCGTCGCTTCGAACGGCGGTGGAGAAATACCCGGGGGCTCCCCGGACGAACTCCTAGCCTGCCCGAATTCGACCTCTTACAATCCTTGTTGAATCGAGCGGTTGGGACTGGCAAGATCGTTGCCCTTACGACTGCCGCCATGCTGAAGATCTTCGCCCGACTGCCTCTCGTCACGCTGCTATTCGTGTCCGCTTGCGGTGCCGCACCGATCGCGCCGGTGACCGCCAGCACAACCAGCGCCGGGCTCCAGGTGCCGGCCGCGCACCGCGCGGCGGTCGAGGAGATCGTGAGCGTGATGCGCGGCGACCTCGGCCTGCCGGTGCCGGAGGGGGTCAGCGTGTTCGTCTACGACTCACGGGCCTCGTTCCGCGAGGGCCTGATGGACGAGGGCTACGTGGCAGCCAACCGCGTCAACGAGATCGCGTCGTTCGCGGCAGGCCTGGCCCGGCCCGGGCGCGTGCTCCTGCACGCGCGGGCGACGCGCGGGCGGCTCGAGTGGCGCCGGCTGATCGCCCACGAGCTGACCCACGTCGTACAGTTCAACCTCGCCGGCGGCGACGGCCGCGCCGACCAGTGGCTGGCGGAGGGCCTGGCCGAGCGGGTCGCCTTCGAGGTGCTGGAGCGCCTGGGCCTCGACTCGCTCGCCGAGCGGCGCGACCGGGCGATCTCCGGCGCCCGCAAGCACCCGGGCTTCGCCAACGGCCGTCTGGACCTCGCCGCCCTCGGCTCGCCGCGCGAGTTCACGCTGCGCCATCAGCGCGACGGCTCGCTGGAGACCTACCAGCTCTCGTTCCTGATGGCCGATTACCTGGTCAAGCGCGACGGGCTGGAGGTGGTGCTCGACTACTTCCGCAATTGCCGGGTCATGGACCGCGACCGCGCCTTCGCCCGCACGTTCGGCCAGTCGATCCCCCAGTTCGAGACCGAGGTCCTCGCCTACCTGCGCGGCCTGGGGGCTTGATTGACATGGGGGCCCCGAATGGCCGTCCTTCTCCGCCAGCCGCTTGACGTGGGCGAGCACGCGATCGTGGATCGCGTGCACCAGGAAATCGGCCCAGAAGCCCCAGTACACGTTCGGCGTCATGTCGAGCGTGTACCAGGTGCTGCCTTCCAGGCGCGTGTGACCGTCCGGCAGCGCAACTAGCCTGAACTCCCCGCGCCGCGCGCGAAAGGTCCCGTCGAGATGCGGCGGATGGACACCGCTGTAGGGCGTCAGCTCGCGCATCGGGTCTGGCTGTGCCGCGACGTCGAATGACAACCGCCGTGGCGCGTCCCAGGCGGTGATCGGCTCCAGGAACGCGCCGGTGGAGAACTCGCAGCGCCGGAGCGCGCCCACACCCTCGCCGTCCATGACGGCCCGCAGGGGGTACGCGATGCCCAGCCGGAAGAACCACGCCGGGGTGTCGGGAATCTCGCGGAACGCCGCGACGTGGCGCCACACGACCTCGGGAGGCGCCTGGACCTCGATCGCCGAGACGATCTCGCGCACGACCGGCGGAGGCCCGGCCGTCTCGAGAGCGGCCACGCCGGGCACGGCCAGCACGAGGACGACGGCGTGAAGCGCCGCACCCGGTCGTCGCAGCGCGATGACGCGGCCGACGGTGGCACCGAGGAGCGCCGTCGGGATCGCCAGCGGCAAGGCGGTGACGACGCAGACCAGGCCTTCCAGCATGAACAGCAGCAGCCCGACGCTGCCGAGCAGGACCGTCAGCGCTGCCAGGCGCAGCGTCGCCGACTCGTCCGTGACCTGCTCGCGATTGAGCAGGAACGCGCTGGTCGCGCCGGTGACGAACGGGACGCCGAGGAACAGGGCGACGCCGTACTCTTGCAGCACGAAGGTGATGACGAAGACGAGGCCGATACCGACAGCGATGCTTGCGGCGAGCGCGAGGACGGCGGCACGCAGGGATGCCGGACCGAGGGTGGTCGGCTGCCGCGGGAGCGCGGCGGCGGGCCGCGACGGCAGCATGCTGAGCCAGAGCATGGTGACGTAGTTGACGATCGGCACGAAGAACAGGATGACGAGCCACGGCGAGCGCCCGGCGTCGAGCGCGCGGCGTACCGTCATGCAGGCGCCGATCCACAGGAACGGCAGCGACCAGAGCAGCATGGCCACGATGAGCCACGCCGGAAACAGACGCAGCTTCGGCTCACGCAGGGTCATCGACGGCAGCAGGTAGTCGAGCGGGGACCACACCTGGCGGGTGGCGAGCCACACCGCCGCGGCGTCGACCGCGTACTTCACGAGCATCAGCGCGAGGCCGCTGGCGAAGTAGACGCGGGGACCGACCGGCTCGCGAAGACCGAACCAGAGGCGAAGCCAGCCGGCGGGGCCGCGCGCTATACGAGCTCCCAGCGCGAGGGGGCGCTGCCCTGCGTGTGCTCGCGCACGCGGCCCTCGCGCGCCAGCTTCTTGAGGTGGGACGCGACCGACTGGGCGGCGACAGGGTGCAGCGTGACGGGCACGTCCTTGTAGATGCGCTCGACCATCGTGGGAATCGTGCGCAGGCCGTCGCCGAGGGCTTCGAGAATCTGGCGCTCGCGGAGCAGGCGGTGCTCGATGTACTCGGTCAGCTTGGCCTGCGCGTCCTCGATGACGGGTCCGTGCGCCGGATAGATGCGCCGCACGTCGAGTGACTGCAGCCGCTTGAGCGAGCTCATGTAGTCGAGGAGATCGCCGTCCTCGGCCGGGATCACTGTCGTGGAGCCGCCGAGGACGACGTCGCCCGTGAAGACCGCCTTCTCCTGCGGCAGGTAGTAGCAGAGGTGATCGGAGGCGTGGCCGGGCGTGTGCAGCGCCACCAGCGTCACGCCGTCGCCCTCGATGGTGTCGCCGTCACGCAGGTTCTCCACCTGCTCCGGCAGCCCCGCGTCGCGATAGATCATCTTCGCCACGCGCAGGCCGCGATAGCGCGTGCGAAGCTGTTCGACACCGCCCAGGTGATCGCGATGGCGGTGCGTCAGGACCACGCGCGAGGGCTGGGACCAGCCGCGCTCGGCCATGTAGCGCTCGAACAGCGGCAGGTAATCCGGCACGCCCGCCCCCGTGTCGAGCAGGATCGGCTCGCGCCGCCCGATCAAGTACGTATTCGTCCCCGGCCCCGTCATCATCCCGGGGTTCAGCCCCAGCACGCGCCCGACGAGCGACGTGGGCGTGGCCGTGCGCGGAAATGCGGAATCGATCCAGCTCACGCGGAGATCATACTCCGAGATAGCGATGCTGGACGTCGGCGCGGGCGCGGAGCTCGGGCGACGTGCCGCTCCACACCACCCGGCCCTTCTCGAGCACGTAGTGGTGATCGGCCAGGCGGGTGAGGGCCTCGACGTTCTTGTCGATGAGCAGGATCGAGAGCCCGCCGGCCTTGAGCCGCTCGAGGCACGCCCAGATCTCGCCGCGGATCAGCGGCGCCAGCCCCTCGGTAGCCTCGTCGAGGATCAGCAGGAGCGGGTTCGTCATCAGCGCTCGGCCCACGGCCAGCATCTGCTGCTCGCCGCCGGAGAGCGTGCCGCCCATGCTGCGCGCGCGCGCCGCGAGATGGGGGAACAGCTCGAAGACGCGCTCGACCGTCCACGGCGCCGCCGCGCCGCGACGGTTGGCCGCCGTGGCGACCAGGTTCTCGCGCACGGTGAGGTTGGGAAAGATCTGCCGGCCCTCGGGCACGAGCCCGAGCCCGGCCTGGGCGATGCGGTGCGGCGGCAGCCCCTCGAGGGCGCGGCCCTCGAAGCGCACGCGGCCGGCGCGCACGGGCAGCAGCCCCATCATCGCGCGCACCGTCGTGGTCTTCCCCATTCCGTTGCGACCCAGCAGCGTCACCAGCCGGCCGGGCTCCACGGCGAGATCGATGCCGAACAACACCTGGCTGACCCCGTACGCCGCCTCGAGCCCCTCGACGGCCAGCATCAGGCCCGGACCTCCTCGCCGAGATAGGCGCGGCGCACCTCGGCGTTGCCGCGGATCGCCTCCGGCGCGCCGGTGGCGATGACACGGCCGTAGACCATCACGCTGATCCGATCGGCCAGCGCGAACACGACGTCCATGTCGTGCTCGACGAGCACGATCGTGTGGCGGCCGCGCAGCGTGCGCAGCAGCGCGACCATGCGCTGCGACTCGTCGATGCCCATGCCGGCCACCGGCTCGTCGAGCAGGAGCAGCCGCGGACGCGTGGCCAGCGCCATGGCGATCTCGAGCTGGCGCTGCTCGCCGTGCGCCAGCGCGCCCGCCTCCACGTCCGCGCGCGCGGCGAGGCCCACCTGCGCGAGCACGGCCCGCGCGGGCTCGCGCAGCGCGCGCTCTTCGCGGGCGCGCCGCCAGAAGCGGAAGCTGTGCCCGGCGTGGGCCTGCACGGCCAGCGCGACGTTGTCGAGCGCCGAGAACTCGCGAAAGATGCTGGTGACCTGGAACGAGCGCGCGAACCCACGGCCCGATCGTTCGGGCGCCGGCAGCGCCGTGACGTCCTCGCCCGCGAAGCGAATGGTGCCGGCGTCGGGCGCGAGGTCGCCGGAGAGCTGGGCGATCAGCGTCGTCTTGCCGGCGCCGTTCGGGCCGATGACGGCCAGGGTCTCGCCCTCGGCCACGTCGAGGTCCACGCCGTCGGTGGCCACGAGGCCGCCGAATCGCTTGCGTAGCCCGCGGACGGAGAGCAGCGGCTCAGCCACGGCCGGCCAGCAGACCCCAGAGGCCGCGTCGCGCGTAGAGGACGATCAGGACGAGCAGCGGTCCGAGCACCACCTGCCAGTGCACGGTCCACGCCGCCAGCACGTCCTCCAGCAGCAGGAAGACGATGGCGCCCAGCACGGGCCCGAACAGCGTGCCCATGCCGCCGAGAATCACCATGACCATGATGTCCCCCGAGCGCGTCCAGTGCATGTAGCTCGGCGTGAGGTACTCCGTCTGGTTGGTCAGCAGCGCGCCGGCCAGCCCGCACGCGGCGCCCGCCAGCACGAAGGCGGCCAGCTTGTAGCGGAACGTGGCGAAGCCCACCGCGCGCAGGCGCGGCTCGTTGGAGCGCGCCGCGCGGATCACCATGCCGAAGCGCGCGTGGATCAGCCGGTGGCCGAGCCAGAGCAGGAGCACGAGCAGGCCGAAGACCACGTAGTAGAAGACGTAGGGGTTGCCGAGATCGACGGCGCCGCCGAACTGGCTGCGCCGGGCCAGGCGCATGCCGTCGTCGGCGCCCCAGGCGTTGATCGAGATGCCGAGGTAGTAGAGCATCTGCGCGAACGCCAGCGTGATCATGATGAAGTACACGCCGCTCGTGCGCAGCGACAGCGTGCCGATGACGAGCGCCACCAGCGCCGACAGGCCCACCGCCAGCGGCCACTGCACGAAGCCGCTGTGCACGCCGTAGAAGGCCGGGATCGCGACCGCGTAGGCGCCCACGCCGAGGTAGGCGGCGTGGCCGAAGCTGACCATCCCGCCGAAGCCGAGGATCAGGTCGAGGCTCACCGCCGCGATGGCGAAGATCATGATCCGGCGCACGAGGTCCAGATAGAAGGGCTGGTTGAGGGCCGCCGCCACCACCGGCACCAGCGCCAGCGCGACGAAGCCGACGGCCAGCGCGAGCGTGCGCGGAGTGCGCATCAGCCGCGCGCGGCCGGGAACAAGCCCTGCGGACGGAACGAGAGCACGGCGGCCATCAGGATGTAGATCAGCATCGAGGCCAGCGCCGGGCCTGCGTCGTTGGCGGCCGCCGGGCCGATGGTGGTGCTGAGCATGGGCTTGAGGAACGCGCGGCCGAGCGTGTCCACCATGCCGACGACGACGGCGCCGACGAGCGCGCCGCGGATCGAGCCGATGCCGCCGATCACGATCACCACCAGGACCTGGATGAGGATGTCGTCGCCCATGCCGGGCTGCACGGTGTAGATTGGGCCCGCCATGAGGCCGCCCAGGCCGGCCAGCGCGGCGCCGACGCCGAACACGATCGTGTAGAGCAGGCGCACGTTGACGCCGAGAGCCGCCACCATCGTGCGGTTGCTGGCGCCGGCGCGGATGAGCATACCCAGCCGCGTGCGGCTCACGACCACGTAGAGCAGCAGCGCCACGGCGAGCCCGACCAGGATGATGACGGCGCGATAGGCCGGATAGCGCAGGCCGGGCAGGAGCTGGAGGTGGCCGGACAGGGCCTTCGGCACCGTCGTGAAGAGCGCGGTGCGGCCCCACACCATGGCCACCGCCTCGTTGAAGAACAGGATGAGGCCGAAGGTGGCCAGCACCTGGTCCAGGTGATCGCGCTCGTAGAGCGTGCGCAGCGCGACGACCTCCACCACCATGCCCACGGCCAGCGTGGCGAGCAGCGAGAACACCACCGACAGTACGAAGGAGCCCGTCCAGCCGAAGGCCGCCGTCGCGAAGTACGCGCCCACCATGTAGAGCGAGCCGTGGGCGAGGTTGACGAGGTTCATGATGCCGAACACGAGCGTCAGCCCGGCCGCCATCAGGAACAGCATCACGCCGAACTGGAGCCCGTTGAGGCACTGCTCGAGGACGAGCAGCCAGCTCACGAACGCGTCGGGACTACCACTTCATCGGGCAGTCTTGGTAATAGGCGTCCTTGTGATTCTCGAAGACGGTCTTCTGGATCTGCATCTCCACCTCGCTCGCGCCCTTGACGGCCTTGAGGAGATAGAAGTTCTCGATCGGGTGGTGATTGACGTTGTAGGTGAACTTGCCGCGCGTGGACTTGAAGTCGGCCTTGCGCATGGCGGCGACCATGCCCTTCTTGTTCCCGAGATCGCCCTTCACCGCGCGGATGGCGGAGTCGATCAGCAGGATGCCGTCGTAGCTCTGGGCGCCGTAGTAGGACGGCGTGTAGCCGAACTTCTTCTTGAAGTCCGCGACGTACTTCTGGCTCGCCTCGTTCTTGAGGTCGGGGCTCCAGTAGCGCGCCTCGAAGTTGCCGAGGGCGGCGTCGCCCACGGCGGGCAGCGTCGTCTCGTCGACCGTGTACACCGAGAAGAGCGGGATCTGGTCGCGGAGCCCCGCCTGGGCGTACTGCTTGAGGAACTGGATGCCCATGTCGCCCGGGTAGAACACGAACACGGCCTTGGGGTTGGCGGCGCGCAGCGCCGTGATCTCGGCCTGGTAGTCCTGCTGGCCGAGCTTCGTGTAGACCTCGTCGACGAGCTTGCCCTTGAAGTAGCGCTTGAAGCCGTTGACCATGTCCTTGCCGGCCGCGTAGTTCGGCGCCATCACGTAGACGTCCGTGATCTTCTGGTCCTGCATGTGCTTGCCCATGGCCTCGGGCGTCTGATCGTTCTGCCACGACGTCGTGAAGTAGAGCTCGTTGCACATCTTGCCGGCCAGCTCGTGCGGCCCCGCGTTGGTACCGACCATGAGGGTGCCGGCGCCCGTGACGGTGGGCGCCACCGCCAGCATCACGTTGGACCAGATGATGCCGGCGACGAAGTTGACCCGGTCCTTCTTGAGCAGCTCGTCGGCCACCTGCTTGCCGACGTCAGCCTTGCGCTGGTCGTCACGGTAGATCACCTCGGTGTCGAGCCCGCCGACCTTGCGGCCGAGATGGTCGAGCGCGAGCTCGACCGAGTCCTTCATGTGCTTGCCGATGACGCCGGCGGGACCGGACAGCGTCGTGATGAACCCGATCTTCACGGGCTCGGCCGCGCGAGCCTGGACGGCCATGAGGGCGGCAACGAGCGCGAGGACGGCGGCTCCTCTGAGTGTGCGCACGGGGACCTCCTTGGGTTTGGCGCGCGATGATAGCACACGCAGCCGGCGGGCCATGCTACCGCGGGATCCACGCGATGGCGTCGATCTCCACGTTGACGCCGGCGCGCGGCGCGCTCGCCTCCACCGTCGTGCGGGCCGGCTGCACGCCCTTGAAGTAGTCGCGGAAGACCCGGTTGAACGCGTCGAAGTCCTTCATGTCGCGCAGGAACACGCCGACCTTCACCACGTGCTGCAGCGAGGTGCCCGCCGCCTCCAGCACCTTCTGCACGTTGTCGAGCGTCGCGCGCGTCTGCTCGGCGATGTCGGTGGAGACGACCTGCTTGGTGACGGGATCGAGCGGCCCCTGCCCCGAGACGAACACGAAATCGCCGCACTTCACGCCCTGCGCGATCGGCGACTCCATGCCCGTTGAGAAGCCGGTGGTGGGCGCCGCCTTGGTGTACACGACTTCCGGTTTCACGTGACGTCCTCCCTGGGATCAGCGCGTCTTGTCGTAGAGGAGACGGCCGCCGCGCAGCGTGTAGCGCACCTGCGCGAGCGTGCGGATGTCGCGCTCGGGCTCGCCGTCCACCACGGTGACGTCACCGTCCAGCCCCGGCGCGACTCGCCCGGCGCGCGCGGCCATGCCGAAGCGCGTGGCCGGCGCCGTCGTCAGCGCGGCCAGGATCTGCGCGTACGTCAGCCCGGCCTGCTGCATGTAGGCATACTCGTCGCTCGGGTCGTAGTCGGTCATGTAGCCGACGTCAGTGCCGAACAATACCTGGCCGCCGGCTTCCGCGAACGCCCGGAGCTGGGCCTGGCCGTTGGCGAGCAGCGCCTGCTGCTGCTCGGCGGTCATCCCCATCTTGCGCAGCTCGTACGGCCACAGCTTCAGCGTCGGGATCATCCCCATGCCGCGCTCGCGCATCCGCGCCGGCAGGGCGCGGTCCCACGGGCCGTCGAACTCCGAGGGAAACGTGTGGGCCAGGACGTCGACGCCACCCTCCAGCGCGGCGCGGGCCCCGGCGCTGTTGGACGGATGCGCGAGCACGATCCGGCCGCGGCGATGCGCCTCGTCCACCGCGGCCCTGACGATGCTGACGGGCATCACGACGATCCTGCCGCGCTCGGCGAACGAGCCCGTGAAGAGCTTCACCGCGTCGGCGCCCAGGCCCACCATCAGGGTGACGAGCCGCTCGGCGTCGTCACGGCTCGCCAGCTCCGGCAGCCGGGCCGGCCTGATGTAGAACGGGCTGCCGCCAACGGGGGCGAGGCCGCCGCCCGCGGTGAGAATCGCGGGACCGGGGATCTCGCCGGACTCGATGCGCCGCCGGAGCGCCACGGTGTTGGGCGGATACGAGCCGGTGTCCACGACCCGCACGAAGCCGCGCGAGGTGAGCATCGCCCGCAGTCCGGCGGCCAGCCGCTCCGCCGGCGCGGTGCCCGCATCGTTCCAGACCGGCTGCGTGAAGTGCACGTGGCTGTTCCAGAACCCGGCGCTCACGGTGGCCCCGGCGCAGTCCAGCGTGACGGCGCCGGACGGAACGGCCACGTCGGCACGCCGGCCGACCGCGCGGATCTTGCCACCTTCGATGAGGACGACGCCGTCGTCGATGGCCGGCGCGTCGGGCGCCGCCTGCACGCGCCCACCGACGAGCGCGACGAACGCGTGGCCACCTCATGCGTCGTCGCCGCGGAGCCGGCGCGCCACGTCGTCGGGAATCGGCTTGGCGTGCAGCCGCTGGCCCGGCGCGGACGGCCGCTGCACCCACGCGCGGACCTCGAAGCCGGAGGCGCAGGCGCGGCCGTCCACCGTGATCTCGTATTCCATCCGAAACGTCTTCGCTTTCACCCAGGCCACCGTCGCCCGGATGCGCATGACGTCGCCGTAGCGAACCGGCGACGCGAACTGCGCGCCCGACTCCACGATCGGCACGCCGACGATCTCATAGCGCGGGAAGGTCTGGGGCCACGGCAGGCCGAGCGAGTCGAACAGCGCCTCGCAGGCGAGGTCGTACCACTCGTAGAAGCGCGGGTAAAAGACGATGCCGGCCGAGTCGACGTCGCCCCAGCGCACACGGATTTCCGTCGTATGGCTTTTCATTGGCTAGCCTCGCCGCCCCGAGCGGCGTCTCGGCGTCGCACGACTTTTCGTTGGCTAGCCTCGCCGCCCCGAGCGGCGTCTCGGCGTCGCACTACAGTGTCCGCTCGGCCCACTCGCGCAGGACGTTGCGCTGCAGCTTGCCGGTCACCGTGCGCGGCAGCTCGTCCACCACGGCGATGCGGCGCGGCCGCTGGTGCGACGGCAGCGTGGCCGCGAGGTGGGCTTCCAAGGCCTCCGCGAGCGCCTCGGGCTCGCCGCCGCCGCGTCCGACCACGAAGGCCACCGGCTTCACGAGCCCCGCCTCCGCCGGCACACCAACCACTCCCGCCTCGGCCACGTGCGGGTGCGCGAGCAGCGCGGCCTCGACGTCGCTCGGCGCCACCCACTGCCCCGCCACCTTGAACAGCTCGTCGTCCCGACCGACATGCTGGTAGAAGCCGTCGGCATCCCGCGTCATCACGTCGCCGGTGCGAAACCACTCGCCCACGAACGCGCGGCGCGAGAGATCCAGCCGGTTCCAGTAACCGGGGCTCGCCGACGGCGTGCGCACGTGCAGCACGCCGGGCTCCCCGTCCGTCACCGGACGGCCCTCGGCGTCGAGCAGCCGCACCTCCGTGCCCGGCACCGGCACGCCGGCCGAGCCGGCCCGGCTCTTCCCGGGCCGGTTGGAGAGCACCATGAAGATCGTCTCGCTCGCGCCGAGGCCGTCCAGGATCTCCACGCCGAAGCGCTTGCGCCACGCCTCGTACAGCTCCGCCGGCAGTCGCTCGCCGGCCGAGATGCAGGCCCGGACCGAACGGAAGCTGTCCGCCGGAAGCTTGGCGCGCAGGAGCCGGCCATAGAACGTCGGCACCGAGAAGAACAGCGTGGGCTCGAAGGCCGCGACGGCGCGCAGCACGCCCTCCGGCTCCGGCCAGGCGGGATCGAGCCACGTGGTGGCGCCAACGTAGAACGGAATCAGCAGCGCATTGCCGAGCGCATAGGCGAAGAAGAGTCTGGACGTCGCGAAGGTGCGGTCGGCGTCGCTCACCTTGAGCACGTCGAGGCCGTAGTGCCGGCACGCCAGCAGATCGCGATGCAGGTGCACGGCGGCCTTGGCGCCTCCGGTGGTGCCGGACGTGTACAGCCAGAACGCCGTGTCGTCGCCGCTCATCGGCTCCGGCGCGCACTCCGGCGCCGCCGCCGCCAGCAGCGCACCGAGGGTGCCGGCGTCGCTGCCGGTCGCGATCACGGCTCGCAGGTGGGGCAGATCGGTGAGCGCCGACCGCAGCCCGGTCAGCAGCGCGGCATCGGCGATGAGGACCCGGGCCCGGCTGTCCCGCAGCAGCGCGACCCACTGCGCCGGCCCCAGGCGCGTGTTGAGCGGGACGGCCACGGCCCCGATGCGCAGGGCGCCGAAGAACGTCGTCGCCCAGTCGACGCCGTCGGGCAGCAGCAGCGCCACGCGCTGCTCGGGCTCGAGCCCGAGCCCGCGCAGGACGTTGCCGCAGCGGCCGGCCAGCCGCAGCAGCTCACGGTACGTGGTGGCGCCTCCGGGCGTGACGATGGCCGGCCGGTCCGCGGCGCCGCCGGCCACCGTGTCGTCGAGGAAGGCGCTGACCGCGTTGGGCATGTCAGCTCACCCGTGCAGGGTCTTCATCACCTCGGCGTTGCCGAGCAGCTCGGCCGGCCGGCCGGCGAAGATGATCTCGCCGCGATCGATGGCGTAGAGACGGTCGGCGATGCGACCGGCGTTCTGCACGTGCGATTCGGCGATGAGCACCGAGACGCCCAGCGCCTTGATGGCGCGCACCGCCTCGATGAACCGCGTGACGACGACCGGCGCCAGCCCTTCGAAGGGCTCGTCGAGCAGCAGCACCGACGGCTTGAGCGTCAGGGCGCGCGTGATGGCCAGCATCTTCTTCTGCCCCCCGGAGAGATGCAGGCCGCGACGGGCCATGAAGGTCTTCATCTCCGGAAAGATCGCGAAGACCTGGTCGTCGGCGGTCACGGCCGCCGCCTGGCCGAGCCACGCCGTGATCTGGAAGTTCTCCTCCACGCTGAGATCAGGGAAGATCCCGCAGTCCTCGGGCGCATAGCCGATCCCCAGCCGCGCGCGCTGGTGCGCGGGCAGCCGCGTGACGTCCTGGCCCTTGAAGCGGACGCGCCCGCTCCGCGAGGGCAGCAGCCCCATGATGGTGTCGATCGTCGTCGTCTTGCCCGCGCCGTTGCGTCCCACCAGGCACACGGACTCGCCGGTCCCGAGGGTGAGCGAGACCGACCGCAAGATCTGCGCCGGCCCGCGGTACGTCTCGACCTTCTCGACCTCCAGCACCGGCGCGGGCTGGCTCACCATTTGTCCTGGGGGCCCCGATATGGCCCCCAGACCCCCAATCGCTCGGCACGCCCCGGCGTAGCCGTGGCGCGCCTCGGGCTTGACCCGGAGTGTTTCATCCGCGCGTCTCCGGGGTGCCGATCAGCGTCGTCAGTACGCGCTCGTTGCGGCGGATCTCGTCGGGCGTGCCGTCGGCCAGGATCGTGCCCTGGTGCATGGCGACGATCCGGTCGGCGTACGAGAACACCACGTCCATGTCGTGCTCGATGATGGCCGCCGAGATCCGCTCCGAGCGGACCACCGACGAGATCGTGTCCATGATCGGCGCCTTCTCGCGCGTGCTCACGCCGCTGGTCGGCTCGTCGAGGAACAGCAGCCGGGGCTTGAGCGCGTAGGCGATGGCCACGTCGAGCAGCTTGCGCTCGCCCTGCGCGAGGCCGCCGGCGGACAGCCGCGCCTTCGACTCCATGCGGAAGAGGTGCAGGACGGCCATCGCCTCGTCCCACACCGGCCGGTCGGCGTCGGCGAGCGAGAACAGCTTTCGGGTCTTGCCCTGGCGCGAGAAGATCGCGAGCGCCACGTTGTCGAGCGCGCTCAGCTGGTCGAACAGGTTGACGAGCTGGAAGCTGCGGGCGATGCCGGCGGCGATGCGCTGGTGCACCGTCTGGGCGGTGACGTCGGCGCCGCGGAAGATGATCTGACCGGCGTCGGCGCGGAGCAGACCGCTGATCAGGTTGACGAGCGTCGTCTTGCCGGCGCCGTTGGAGCCGATCAGCGCCAGCACCTCGCCCTCCTGCACACGGAAGTCGACGTGGTCGACGGCGCGGAACTCGCCGAACTGCTTGAGCAGCTTGCGCGTCTCCAGCAGCACGGGGCTCGGTACAGAAGCGCTCATCGTGCTCTCCAGCGTGCCCACAGGCGCTCGGCGGTGCCCACGATGCCCGTGGGCAGCGACAGCACGAGGACGACGAGGACGACGCCGAGGAGCAGCTGCCAGTACACGGTATAGCCGACCGCGTAGGTCTTCAGGTAGTTGAAGACGATCGCGCCGATGATCGGACCCGTGAACGAGCGGAAGCCGCCGAGCACGGTCATGAACACGATCTCACCGGAGAACGTCCAGTGCATGATGTCCGGCGTCGTGAGGCCGTTGAGCGGCACCCACAGGGCGCCGGCCAGCCCCGTGAAGACGCCGGAGACAAGGAAGGCCACCCAGCGGTACTGCCGGATCTGGATGCCGACGAACTCCGCGCGCACCTCGTTGTCGCGGATCGCCTGCAGCGCGCGGCCGAACGGCGAGCTGACGATGACCCACATCACCAGCGTGCAGATCACGAAGACGCCGAGGACGTAGTAGTAGTACGCCGTCGCCAGGAACGCGATCTTGTCGCCCTTGCCGGTGACGAGGCCGAGCAGCGTGGGCGTCGGCACCCGCAGGCCGTCGGTGCCGCCGGTGACCCAGAAGAACTTGAAGGCGAGGCTCCACAGCACCTGGGAGAGTGCCATGGTGAGGATGCCGAAGAAGATGCGCGTGTAGCGCACGCACGCGATGCCGAACACCGCGGTGACCAGCACGCAGGCGACGATGGCGCCGACCAGGAACAGCTCCATCGAGGTGACGCCCAGGTACTTCACCATCAGGGCGACGGTGTAGGCGCCCACGCCGAAGTACGCCGAGTGACCGAAGGAGAGCAGGCCTGTGTAGCCGAGCAGCAGGTTGAACCCGAGGGCGGCGATCCCCATCACCAGGCCGTAGGCGAGGAGGATCGTTTGGTACTGATCCACCACGAACGGCAGGGCCAGCAAGATCACCAGCGCCGGCACCGCCCAGCCCAGCGTGCGGACGGGCGAGCGATGCTCCAGCGCGACGGTCGTCGTCACCGTGCTCATGCGCGCCCGAAGAGGCCGGCCGGGCGGATCAGCAGGACGGCCGCGGCGATGAGATAGAGCACGGCCAGCTCGATCTCCGGGAACCACGCGATGCCCGCCTCGCGCACGACGCCGACGATGAGGGCGCCGAGCAGCGCGCCCTCCAGGCTGCCGAGGCCGCCGACCACGACGACGATGAACGACAGGATCAGCGCGTCCACGCCCATGCCGAGCACCGCCGACTGGCTCGGCACGATGATGGCGCCGCCCAGGCCGGCCATGAGACAGCCGAGCGTGAACGCCTGCACGTAGACCCGGTTCACGTTCACGCCGAGCGCGGAGGACATCCGCATGTTCTGCGAGGTGGCGCGCAGCACCACGCCAAAGCGCGTTTTGTAGATGAACGCCCACAGGAAGACGGCCGCGAGGGCGCCGACGGCGATGACCAGGAAGTTGTAGGTCGGGTAGATCGCATCCCCGATGCCGAGGCTGCCGAAGTTCTCGAAGAGCACGCTGGCCGACAGCGGGTATGGGCCCCACAGCCAGCGGATGACGTCGTCGATGATCATCAGCAGGCCGAACGTGACCAGGAGCTGGTATTCCTCGGCGCGCTTGTAGAACGGACGCAGCAGCGTCGGCTCGAGCAGCGCGCCGAACGCCGCGGCCGCGACCGCGCCGGCCGGCAGCAGGAGCAGCAGCAGGACCGTGGACGGCGACGCGCCCTCCGGTGCCCGCGCGACCAGCAGTCCGACGACCCACGCCGAGACGTAGGCGCCGAACGCGTAGAGGTTGCCGTGGGCGAGGTTCACGATGCGCATGACGCCATAGATGAGGCTGAGGCCGCCCGCGATCAGGAACAGCACCGAGGCATAGAGCAGGGCGTTGAGGGCGTGGATGACGACGATGTCCATCAGCCGCCCGCGCGGTACGCGACCACCGTGACCTCCGGGTTCACGAGATTGCCGTTGAGCGCCAGCGCCAGGATCACGCGGTAGAGCCCCGGCTTCACGCGTCCGGTCAGGTCGACGACGAGCCGTCCCCCTTGCACGTCGCGCGAGGCGCCGGCGGCGACGACCTCGTCGCCCGGCCCCACCACCGTCCAGTGCACCGCGAGCGCCTCCCGGGTGGCCTCGCCCGGCGGCTTCGGCGTGAACGGTTCGCGCACGATCTTATACGAGCGCCCGGCCTTCTCGACGTTTTCCACGTCGGCCTGGACGGCCAGCCGGTCGCCGCGACGCTCGACCGCCCGGACGTACGCTCGCACGGGAATCGCGTACTGGTCGAACGAGCCCACGCCGAGCGGATAGGTGAAGTCGCGGAACACCGGCAGCGTCGCGGAGGCGGGCGTGACGCGCCCCATCTGGTACGGGCCCGCGGTGAGCAGGAAGTGGCCTGTCCGCCGGTGAAACTCGGCGAGCGCGCGCCAGCGCTGCCGCGCCTGCTCGGGCGTCACCAGCCCGCGCAGCGCCTCGGGCACCCAGGCGCGGCGCTCGAAGTCCGACACGAGTCGCGCGAGGGCGGCGCCCGTCTTCGGGTCGCGCACGAGATCCAGCCACGGCAGGTGGCGGCGCCGGGCCTCGCGCTCGGAGAAGGCGGCCATGCCCCGCTCGACCGCCTGGTCCATCAGGGCCATGACGGGCCACGGCACCGGGCTCCACGGCGGCGCCAGCGCCGGCGCATAGCGCGGATCGACGGCGGTCTTCAGATAGACCTCGACCAGCGGCACCTGGTACGTGAGCTTCAGCTCCTCGACCGTCCGCGTCTCCGTGTCCACGCGCACGACGCGCACGGCGGCCAGCGCCTGGCGGAGCGCGGCGGTGGCGCGCTCGACCTCGGGATCGTACGTGCGCGCGCCGCTGACGCCCCAGCGCGAGACGAACGCGTAGGGATAGAGGATGTCGGCGACGGTCATCGGCTGGCCGTCGTGCAGATTCGACAGCAGCGAGCGATAGACGATCTTCGTGCGGGCCGCCACGCCCTCGCCGGCCGGCTTCAGCTCGCCGGCCACCGGGACGAGCGCGTCGGCCGGCACGCTGCCGGCGTCCTCGATCGACTGCACGCGCGCGCGATTCGGCACGAAGCGCGCGTTGTCGGGATCGAGCAGCAGCGCCGGATCCCCGACGGCCGCCCAGATGACGCGCCCGGCCGGGTCGGTGAAGCCCGCGATGGGGTTCCAGGCGGAGCGGGCGCCCCCCTCGACGCCCACGTGCAGCCAGCCGTTCCACGGGAAGTCCTTCAGCTTCACCGTGCGCAGGAAGATCGGCGAGGCCACGCCGGCCTGGGAATCGACGGCGATGTTCTCGACGCCCTCGTTGTAGTCGTCGTCGAGCGCCTCGTGGCGCAGCGTGTAGCCGAGCACCACGCGCTCACAGCCCGCCGTCGCCTGCCCCACGAGCCGGCGCTCGAGATTGACCCGCTCGGCGGCGGGCAGCGGCGCGCCGTCGGCGCGGCGCCGGAACGTCTCCTCGGCGGCTTCGCGCGCCGCCGGGGGCAACGCCGGAGCCTCCAGCAGCCAGGCCTGGAACCAGCCCTCCTTCAGCCAGGCCGGCCCGTGCCAGCCGGCCAACCGCGTCTCGACGCCGTCGAGCAGCGACGACAGCGTGATCTCTTCCACGACGGCCTCGGCGTCCGGCGCAACGCCCACGCCGGCCGCGGTCAGCGCTGACTTCAGCGGGCCGGCCGCGCGCACGCGGGGCACGGCGCCGGCGCTGCGCTCGCGCGCGCGCTGGACGAGGTCGTACTGCTGCACGTAGTCGTCGTGGTAGGGCGTGACGGGCCACGGGTGCGCGACGAACGGCGCGCGCGGGCCGAGCGCGCGCACGAGCGCCGCTCCGGCCGCGCAGCGCGCCTCGGCGTCGCCGGTCGGCCGCGCGAAGGTCAACACGACCCAGCCGCGCAGCGACTCCGCGTAGCGCACCTTCTCGCTGGGCGCGCCGGCCAGCGGGTCAGCGCCGGCGTAGGCGTGCAGCGCGTTCTTCCGCAGCAGCGGCGCGGCGGCACGCGGCTCCACCCAGCGCACGCTGACCTCCTGAGGATAGAACGCCGGATAGAACGTCAGCTCGTGGCCCGCCCAGGCGAGCGGCACGAGGACCAGCACGAGGACAACGACGACGAGGACCTTCACGGGGGAGATGACGGGGGCCGGGCGACGCCCGGCCCCCGCGGCAGCACTGCTCAGACCTTGGCCGTCGGCCAGGTCTTGTCGATCCAGGTGAACGTCGAGGTCGGCTCGCCCTTTGGCCAGCCGGGAGGCGCCGTGATCGAACGGATCGGGATGGTGATGATGCGCGCCGGATCGAGGATCGGGAACGGGTACTCGTCGGTGTTCTTGCTGAATCCGATCATCGCGTCCTTGTAACCCTGGTGGTTGTCGGGACGGATGTACACGTAGCCCGCGGGGCCGGCCATCATCATGCCTTCGAGCATCGCGATGATGGCGTCATCGTCCGGCCAGCCGCCGACCAGCCGGTTGGCCTTCTCGATGGCGGTCTTCAGCATGTACGTCGTCGTATAGGCACCCTCGGCCTGGAAGTTCGGATACTCGTTGAAGCGCGCGTGGTACTTCTCGACGAACGTCTTGTTGAGGGGCCACTTGTCGCCGCCCGGGTACGTGAAGTGGTAGTTGCTGTGCACGCCGGCGATGACGCCCTCCGGGTGATCCTTGCCGAGCGCGTGCGGCGCCACGCCGAGCGCCAGCGTGGTGGCGAACTTCGCCTTCTGGAACATGCCGTAGCGCAGCGCCTGCTTGTACATCGCCACGTAGTCGCCGCCCCATACCGACGAGACGACCAGGTCCGGCTTGGACGAGATGGCCTTGGTGATGTGCGAGGAGAAGTCCGTCGTGCCGAGCTTGGGCCAGCCCTCGGAGACGACCTCCGCCTGCGGCATCATCTTCTTCATGACGATCTTGATGTGGTCGAACGCGTTGCGCCCATACGAATAATCGGGGTGGATGTGGGCGATGCGCTTGGACTTGGGCCAGGTTTGCACGATCGCCAGTGCCGTCGTGATGCCATCAGCCGACTGGATGTTCGTCGTGCGGAACACGTAGTGCGGGTTGGGCACCGCCTTGTCGAACAGGAAGTCGGTGCAGCCGTCGACGAACATCGTGAGGCACTTGAGGTCCTCGGCCACGGGCCCGAGCGCCGGCGTGTTGCCGGACGACGTGATGCCGCAGAAGAAGTCGATCTTCTCCGACAGCTTCAGCCGCCGCAGCTCCTTGACGTTGGCATCGGTGCCGGCGTTCTCGTCGGCCTTGAGCAGCTCGATCTTGCGCTTGCCGAGCAGGCCGCCCGTCGCGTTGATTTCCTCGGCGGCGAGCTGCTGGCCCTTGAACATCGGCTCGCCCAGCACGGCGGCGGGGCCGGTGAAGAAGGTCATGTGGCCGATCTTGTACGGATGGTCGGGGATGTTGCCCTTCGGGGTGCCCTGAGCGTGGGCCACTCCGACGGAGGGCAAACCGGGCAGCGCCGCCAGCGAGGCGCCGACGCTGACGCCGAGACCGGTCAGAAAGTCACGTCGATTCACTTCCGCCATGTTTGTCCCTCCGTTGGGTGGGTGTGGCCATCCGCATCGGGGCGTTCTCGAAAATCCAGAGTGCTTCTCGCAGTAACACGTGGTCCGACCACTGTCAACACGCGACTATAATGAGCGGCACGATGACGAAGTTCCTGAGCGCCGTCAGCGCCGTCGGTCGGGGGATCGGGCGGGCCTTGCGGGCCCGCCCGGGCGCCGCCCTCCTGGCGGTCGCGGGGGTCCTCGCGCTCGACGTGCTGCTGCCGCCGCTGCTGCTCTCGGTGACGCGCAAGCCGTGGACCTACTTCACCTTCAACCCGTGGCTGAAGCGCCTGCCGGAGTACCTCGTCTCGTCGACGCCCTGGGCGGACAAGCTCGATTTTCTCGGGCGCGTCGCGCTGTTCTGGTTCTCGGCCGACGGCCCCTACGGGCAGCCGGAGTGGGGGTTCGCCGTCGACGGCGCGGACGTCGTGCGTTTCGTCGTGACCGCCGCGCTGGTCGCGCTCTACGTGGCGCTCTGGCTCGATCGACGCTCGGCGGGACGGCCGAGCTGGCGCGCACGATCCGGGCGCGCCGGCGGCAGCCTTGCCGCCGCCGCGAGCGTGCTGGGCCTGTCCACGGGTCCGTGCAGTGTCGTCGGCTGCGGCGCGCCGGTCTTGCCGGTGGTCGCCCTCGTGTTCGCCGGGCTCTCCAGCACGACGCTCGCGCTGCTCGCCCAGGTCTCGCGGATCTCGGCCATCGGCGTGGTGCTCGCCCTCCTCATCGCTATCACGTGGCTCGGGTGGCAGGCCGGCGTTCGACGCGCGGATGACCGCCTGCTGGCGGGCCGTTAGGACGAAGCGCTCCGCGCGAGCCGCTTCGCTCTCGTCGCCCACAGGTAATAGCCGATGATCACGGCGATCTGCAGCGCGAGCGCCAGCGTCGGCCACCAGACAAAGCGCGAGGGCCCTTCGCTGCCGAGGTAGGCGAGCGCATCGGCCGCCGCGTGGCCGCCGACCAGCCAGGCCAAACCCACACCCTGCCAGCGCAACACGGCGGCGAACAGCCCGGTCAGGAAAATCTTTGGCCACGCGTCCAGCGGCTGCGCCTGAACGTGGTAGATGGCGAAGAGCGCCGCCGAGCCCCACAGGGCCACGGTCGCTCCGCGCCAGTCATTCAGCCCGTTGAAGATCACGCCTCGAAACAGCGTCTCTTCGCACGCGGCGACGATCACGCTGCTCGCGGAAAGGACCAGTAGCTGATAGAGCGGGAGATCGAACGGTCGCGTTCGAAAAGCCACATCGCTGAGCACGAACGCGACGATCACGCTGCCTCCGATCAGCCCGAGGACGGGACGGTTCGCGTGCCATCCGATCTGCTCGAGGCCCCAGAAGTACCGCCCAGTCCACAAGGCGAGCGCGAACGTCAGCAGGCGGGGGACGTCCATGATGGTGTCTCTGACCCACCACTCGTACGGCCCCGGCTGGTACAAGACGCCGACGCCCGGAATCGTCTCGACCGACCCGGTCGGGAACATTCGGTAGACGAAGAAGCGCGTCGCCAGGTAGGCGACGGCGACGAGCATGCCGGCCGTCAACCCTGCCCGGCCCCGAGTCCTGTGGTACACCTTGGCCACCATGAAATCCGACCAGCGGTGCGCAGGCAAGATCGTCCTGGTGACGGGCGCCCAGCGCGGCATCGGGCGCGCCGTCGCCATCCGATTCGCCCAGGCGGGCGCGGACGTGGCGCTCAACTTCCTGGACGACGAGACGGCGGCGAAGTCAGCGGCGGCGGAGATCGCGGCCCTGGGCCGGCGCGCCACGACGCTCGCCGCCGACATCGCCAAGCCGGCGGAAGCGCGGCGGCTCGTGGCCGAGGCCGAGCGCGTCCTGGGGCCGATCGACGTCCTCGTGAACAACGCGGCGATCTTCCCCCGCGCGCCCTTTCTCGAGCTCACCGAGGACACGTGGGATAGCGTGCTCGACACCAACCTCAAGGCCACGTTCGTCTGCTCGCAGGAGGTCGCGCGTCGCATGGTGGCCGCCCGCCGGCCGGGGACGATCATCAACCTCTCTTCCGGCGCGCCCTACCGCGGCTCGATGCGCGCCACCG
>QHRW01000150.1 GCA_003220265.1 Candidatus Rokuibacteriota bacterium
AGAACTTCCGGCCGCTCGAGGCCTTGCCCTCCTCACCGTTGATCACCAGCGGGCAGCTCAGGGGCAGCGGGAGGGGCTCGGCGTCGGCCATGGGTCACACTCCGTTGTGATACTTGAGGTCGGACCATGCGACCGGCGCGGATGATTGTCAAGTGAGGTATAAAGCGCCCATGGCAGACGTGGTCAAGCAACAGGTCGCGGGCCACTGGGACCGCCGCGCCGCGGGCTTCGACGCGGACTTCGGGCACAGCATCCGCACGCCCGCCGAGCGCGCGGCCTGGGACCGCATCCTCGCCCTCGTGCTCCCCCGCGGTCGTGCGCTCGACGCGCTCGACGTCGGGTGCGGCACCGGCTTTTTGAGCTTCGAGCTCGTCGCGCGCGGGCACCGCGTGACCGGTGTGGACTTCGCGCCCGCGATGATCGCCGAAGCGCGACGCAAGGCCGCGGCGCGCGCGGTGTCGATCCGGTTCGAGGAGGCCGACGCCGAGCAGCTCGCCTTCGCACCCGCCCGCTTCGACCTCGTGATCAGCCGCCACCTGCTCTGGACGCTGGCCCATCCCGAGGCCGCGATCGACGAGTGGGTGCGCGTGCTCCGGCCGGGTGGACGGCTGGTGATCGTCGACGGACAGTTCAACGCCGACGCCGGACCGCCGCCACCCGGAAGCGCGCGCACCAGCGCGGAGTACGCGACGATCGGCGACCACCTGCCCTTCCTCTCCGGTCGCTCGCGCGAGCAGATCGCGGCGCTGCTGGCTGCCCACGGGCTGATCGGCATCGCCAGCGATCCGCTGCTCGATCTCGTCGCGGCCCAGGAGCAGCGCATGGTCGACGAAGGGCGCGAGCGCCGCACCCACCGGCGCTACGTCGTGTGGGGCGAGGTCGCGCGCTGAGGCGAGGAGGCACCGCATGAAATTCGGTCTCTACAGCTCGATCGCCAACCCGCCGCGCGGCGAGCACCTGGAGCGCTCGATCGACGAAGTGATCGCCGAAGCCCAGCTCGCCGAGGCGTGCGGCTTCGACTCCTGCTTCTTCGGCGAGCACCATCAAGATCGCGACGGCTTCTTGCCCTCGCCGCTCATCGTGGCCACCGCGGTGGCCGCGCGCACCAAGACGCTGCGCGTCGGCACCTCGGTCATCCTGCTGCCGCTCCACCATCCGGTGCGCGTGGCCGAGGACGTGATCACGCTGGATCTGGTCTCCAAGGGTCGTGTGATTCTCGGCGTCGGCATCGGCTACCAGGCCGACGATTTCCGCGCGTTCGCCGTGCCCTTCGAGCAGCGTCTGGCGCTCTTCGAGGAGAGCGTCGAGATCGTTCGTCTGTGCTGGGCCGGTGAGCAGTTCTCCTTCCGGGGCAAGCACTACACGCTCGAGGACGTGCAGGTCCGCCCGCGGCCCTTCCAGAAGCCGGGGCCGCCGCTGTGGATCGGCGCCAGCGTGACGGCCGCCGCGCGCCGCGCCGGCCGCATCGCCGACGGCTTCGTGGGCACGCCCAGCACCGGCCTGGACAACGCCACGCGCCTGGCCGACGCCTACAAGGACGCGGCGCGCGAAGCCGGCCGCCCGGCCGAGGTCATCCAGATGCGCGATGCGTGGGTGGCCTCGACGCGCGCCGAGGCCGATGCCGTGTACGGCCCCCACGTGATGACGGCGTACCGCTACTACTGGGAGCACCGCCTGGCCGAGTTCGCCAACATGCCAGAGGGCACGAAGTTCACGCTGGAGAGCCTGGCGCCTGACCGCCTGATCCTCGGCGAGCCGGAGACCTGCGTGCGCGAGTTCCAGCGCTGGCAGAACACCACGGGGGCCAGCACGTTCCTGCTGCGCCTGCGCCACGCCCACTCCGGCGGGCCGCCGCACGCGGAGATCATGAAGGCGATCCGCCTCTTCGGCGAGCGCGTGCTGCCGTATCTCAAGGGGTGACGGTAGAGTCACTTCTTCTTCAGCCGCACCTCCTCCAGGGGCGCCGACCACGGATAGGGATTGATCAGCATGAAGGCCGGCTCCTCCACACGCGGCCCGATCCCGCTGGGCCACACGTACTCGAAGATCGGGGCGAAGCGGACGCGCTCGTGGAGGGTTTGCTGGATCTGGTGCAGCAGCGCCTCGCGCTTCTTGCGGTCCGTCTCGAGCCCCTGTTGCCGGTAGAGCGCCTCGATGTCGGGGTAGGCGCCGTAGGCGTAGGTGCCCTCCGCGGGCACGATCTCCGCCATGCGGGTCGCGGCGTTGCCGTAGAGGCCGCTGCCGCAGACGCACACACCCTTCAGCTTCTTGGACGCCCACGCCGAAAAGAACGCCGCGCGCTCCATCGGGCGCATGCGCAGGCGGATCCCCACGTCGCCCAGATAACCCATGACCGCTTCGCCCCGCGCGGTGTAGGGCGGGAAGTTGTGCAGCTCGCCGGCATCGAACCCGTTGGGATAGCCGGCCTCGGCAAGAAGCTGCCGGGCTTTCGCGCGATCGAATGGATGGGGCTCGATGGACAGCGCGAACTCGAAGGCTCGGGGGACGATACTACCGGTAGGCCTGGAGGCGCCGAGCGTCTCCGCCTCGCTCAGCGCCCGGCGATCGAGCGCGAGGCTGGCGGCCAGCCGGACGCGCCGGTCCGCCCATGGCGACTTCGGATCCCACTGGTCGAAGAAATCGAGGAACGCGATGCCGATGCCGCCGGAGAAGGCGATCTTGAGCGACGGATCGCGCTGGAGCTCGAGGGCCTGCGGCGGATCCAGCAGGTAGGCGACGTCCACCTCGCCACGCTTGAGCATGGCCGCCCGCGTCGTGGCCTCGGTGACGCTCTTGAACACGAGGCGCTTCACCGAGGGCGTCTTGCGCCAGTACCCTTCGAACGCCTCCATCACCAGCTCGACACCCGGAGTATGGCTCACGAACTTGTACGGCCCCAGGCCGACCGGCTGCTTCTTGAAGCCGTCGTCGCCGACCTTCTCGATGTACCGCCTGGGCACCACCCAGCTCGTCGCCGTCGCCGGCGTGCCGTAGAAGGCCATGAAGTCGGGGAAGGGCTCGTGGAGGTGGAAGCGCACGCGGTAGGGATCGACGATCGTGATCTCGCGCACCTTGTCCTTGAACGCCCTGGACCCCTTGTAGCGCTGGAAGCTGAACTTCACGTCCTCGGCGGTGAACGGGTCCCCGTTGTGGAACTTCAGCCCCTCGCGCAGCTTGAACTCGTACGTGCGCTGATCGGGGCTGACCGTCCACGACTCGGCCAGGCTGAGGGCCATGAGATTGCCCGGCATCGGCTTCACGAGCGCGTCGTGGATCGCGTAGAGCACCCAGAACGGCGTGAGCTGTCCCTGGGTTTCGCCGGGATCGAACCACTGGGGCGCCAGCGTCACGTAGAGGGCCCAGCGCATCTCGCCGTCCGGCTTGGGCGACGCGGCCTCCGCCAGGGGGACGCACGCGAGGACGGCGTACAGCACGACAGCGACGGCCGTCACGAGGCACCGGGTCATGGTCGCTGCGGGCCGCGCGGCGGCCCCTTGGTCTCCTCGAAAGACTGGGCGAAGGCGAGCAGCTCGTCGTCAGGACGCCCGAGGTCGATGGGCTCGCCGAGCGGTTGCCGTACCTTGTAGGGCGTCGTGTAGTACAGCTCGACGCGGTTGTCCTCGGGATCGAAGAAGTAGACGCTGCAGGCGATCCCGTGGGTGATCGTGCGGTCGATGCGCATGCCCGCCTTCTGGAGCCGCTGGTGGAAGCCCCGCACGTCGTCCAGGCTCTTCACCTTGAACGAGACCTGCTGGACGTTGTGCGTCTTCTGCGCGGGCTCCTTGGCGCGCACGAGCGCCAGCTCGTGATGCTCGGCCTCGGGCGCGGCGCTGAGGAAGCAGATGCCACGGTCCAGGTCCTCGTCGCTGATCGTGAGGCCGAGGACGCTGGCGTAGAAGTCGCGCATGCGCTCGAGGTCGTTGCAGTACAGCCCGACGTGGCCCAACCCGGTGATCTGCGGCATGGCGTCCTGCTCTCAGGTGTGTTTGTAGAACCGGGCCGCGTTGTCCCACAGGAGCTTGCGTCGCGCGTCCGGCTCGAGGCTCTTCCACTTCAGGATGTTGTCGACGGAGTTCGGAAACTGGCACTCCGAGTGCGGATAGTCGGAGGCGTACATCAGCACGTCGTCTCCGAGCACGCTGGTGACGTGGTTGAACATGTCCTCGCCCTCGTGACGCTCGATCGTGCAGAAGAACCGGCCGCTGGTCAGGTATTCGCTCGGGGCGTGCTTGAGCGGCGCCACGCCGCCGACGTACACGGCCTGCTCGTCCATGCGCTTGGCCCAGAACGGCAGCCAGCCGAAGCCGCACTCCAGCACGCCCATGCGCAAGCTGGGATAGCGATCCAGAATGCCGGCGCCGATGAACGCGGCCATGAAGCGCATGCCGCCCCACGGGTGCGAGGCCAGGCGGCCGAGGAAGATGTTGTCCCACAGGTCCTGGTAGCCCGGGAAGTACGGCGGGTTCCAGGTGTTGCTGTGGTGCACGACGGCGAGGTCGTGGTCCTGGGCCGCCTTCCAGATGGGCTCGAGGTCGGGGTGGTCGATCGGCGTGTCCTTGTCGAGCACGGGCAGGACCGCCACCGCCCATCTCGACGTGCCCCACCGCTCGATCTCGCGGACGGCCTCGTCCACCGCGCGCGTGGACGCCACGATGGCCGTCGTCAGCCGTCCCGGGAACTGGCCGCAGAACTCCGCCGCGTGGCGGTGGTAGGCGCGGATCAGTCCGACCTCCAGCGCGACGTCGGGAAGGCCGACGACGCTGACCCACAGCGTCGGCACCAGGAAGTGCGTGTCGGTCCCCTCCTCGTCCATGTCGGCGATGCGGTTGGCGGCCTGGTCGTCCTGCACGCCGACGCGCGGTAGCTTCGTCCCCATCCACTGCGTGCGCCGGCCCGTGAAGGAGTCGTGGGGGCCGGCGTCGCCCAGGATGCGGCGGTAGAGCTTGGTGGCGACGCGGTACTGGTGGGTGTCGGGCGTGCCGCCCATCATCTGGCCGGTGGCGACCCGGTAGGGCGCCAGCTCCGGGAGCCGCGGCCGGAAGTCGGGATCGACGTAGCGGTCCAGCACCTCGGCGGCCGGGTTGACATGCGTATCGGCGTCGAACGCGCGCAGGCCGTCCCGCATGGGCGCAATCCTTGGGTGGGGGCACCCTAGAAGGGTTCCCCCCTTCCCCTCCTATTGTTGGTTATCGAGGGAGCCAGGTGATCGACGACACCTCGCCGAACTCTCGCCACAGCTTGCGCCACGAGTCGCCGCCGTCGTCGCTGCGATAGAGGTAGCCGTAGCGGCTGGCCGCGAAGACGAGGTCGGGCGCCGTGGCCGGGACGCTCACCGTCCACACGGCGGAGTTGGGCTGCACGGGCAGCGCGAGGCTCTGCCACGTGGCGCCCGCGTCGCGCGAGCGCACCAGCGTGCCGATGCGGCCCGGCGTGGAATCGCCCAGCGTCACGAACACGGTCTTGGGATCGTCGGGCCTCGCCGCGATGCCGCGTGGGTAGTGCCAGGGGAAGACCTCGCGCGCCCGCGCCGCCTGCCAGGTGACGCCGTCGTCGGTGCTGCGCCAGACCTCGTCGTTGACCACGACGAACACGGCCTTCGGCGGCCCAGCGACCACGAGCACGTTGTGGACGTCCGGGTTCGGGATCTGCCCGTTCACCCGCGTCCACGTCTCCCCACCGTCGGCGCTGTGCCGGACGCCGTCGACCTCCAGGCCGACCCACACGTGCCGGTGATCGCTGGGATCGACGGCGATTCCCGTCGGCCGTGGGATGCCGACGTTCGGGCACTCGGCGGCGATCTCCACGGGGAGCTGCTGCCAACTCGTGGCGCCGTCGGTAGAGCGATAGATCCCTGGCTTGCTCGGCGTGCCGACGCCCGCGAACATCACGCGTGGATCGACGGGGTCGATGGCCAGGCTCCAGACCATGGCGCCGCTCATCGGCGTGTCGAGCAGGCGCCACTTGGCGCCGCCGTCGTCGCTCCGATAGAGGCCCTGGTCGGTGCCGGCGTAGACCACGCCGGGGCTGCGGACGTCGGGGAGCAAGGCCTTGACGATGCAGTCGGAATGCATGCCCTGGCGCACGCTGGCCCGCGTCCAGCTCGCACCGTCGTCGGCGCTCATCATGACGCCCTGGCCGATCGTGCCCACCAGGATGGTTCCCCGTGTCGCCATGGCCACCTCCTGACCGACGTGGCCGTGACTATACGCCCCTCGATCCCTCGCCGCCCGCGCGGCATGACAGCGACCCGAGTTGGGAGTACAGTCGGCCTCGCCCGCACCCCGAAGAGGAGGACATGTCATGGCCTTTGACCTCCTGATCAAGAACGGTCGCATCATCGATGGCTCCGGTCGGCCGGGCTTCCACGGCGATGTCGGCGTGGTGCGGGGCAAGATCGCCGAGCTCGGACGGCTCGACGGCCCGGCGCGGCGCGTGATCGAGGCCGACGGCCGTGTGATCGCCCCGGGGTTCGTGGACAACCACTGCCACTACGACGCCCAGGTGCTGTGGGACCCGCTGTGCACGTTCTCCTGCCACCACGGCGCCACCACCGTCATCATCGGCAACTGCTCGCTGGCGCTGGCGCCCGTGAAGAAGCACGAGCGCGAGAAGCTGGCCGGCATGCTGTCCTACGTCGAGGCGATCCCGATGGACGTCCTGCAGGCCGGCGTGCCGTGGACGTGGGAGAGCTTCCCGGAGTACATGCAGACGATAGGCGGCCGGCTCGGCGTCAACGTCGGCACGCTGGTCGGTCACTCCGCGGTGCGGCTCTACGCCATGGGCGAGGCGTGCTCCGAGCGCGAGGCGAAGCCCGAGGAGCTGGAGACGATGCGCCGCCTGGTGCGCGAGGCGCTCGAGGCCGGCGCGCTCGGACTGTCGATCACGCGCAACATGAACCACTTCGACGTGGCCGGTACTCGCATCCCGGCCGCCTGCGCGCCGGACTCCGAGCTGTTCGCGCTGGCCGACGTGCTGCGCGAGGCCGGCACCGGTGTCATCCAGTGCGGCGGCGGCACCAACCCCGAGCTGAAGGACAAGCTGCTGAGCCGTCTCGCGCAGGCGTGCGGCCGTCAGGTGATGTACAACACGCTCCTCGAGCAAGCGCGCCAGCCTGGACGGTGGCGCACGCACCTGGCCCACGTCGAGGAGACGGCCAAGCAGGGCATCCGCGCCGTTCCGCTCGTCAACCCGGGCAGCGTCGTCAACCGCTTCACGATGAAGAACTGCCAGGTGTTCCGCAGCATGCCGACCTGGCTGCCCATCCTCCAGGGCTCCGACGCCGACAAGCTGCGCGCCTATCGCGATCCGGCCACCCGCGCCAAGCTGCGCGCGGAGGTCGAGGCGCCGCTGACGCCGGACTCGACGTTCTCGAAGCGCTGGGACCTGATGATCGTCGAGGAGCCGGCGCTGCCGAAGAATCGCGGGCTGCGCGGCCAGAACATCGCCGAGATCGCCAAAGCGCAGGGGAAGGACCCGGTGGACGCCTTCCTCGACCTCGCCGTCGAGGAAGATCTCGCCACGGTGTTCAGCCTCGGTGAGATCAACATGGACACGGAGGCCGTCGCGCAGATCCTCGGCAGCCCCTACGCGGTCGTCGGGCTCTCCGACGGCGGCGCGCACGTGCAGTTCCACTCCAACGTGTCGAATCCCACGCGGCTGCTCGGCTACTGGGTGCGCGAGAAGCACATCATGTCGCTGGAGCACGCCGTTCGCCGCCTCACGTTCGACTCGGCCTCGGCCTTCGGCATCTACGACCGCGGTCTGCTGCAGCCGGGCATGGCTGCCGACATCGTCGTCTTCGATCCCGACACCGTGCGGCCCGTCCCCGAGGACGTGGTGCACGACTTCCCGAGCAACGGCTGGCGGATGCGCGAGCTGGCCGAGGGCATCGCCTACACGGTCGTCAACGGCGAGGTCCTGCTGGAGAAGGGCACGCACACGGGCAGCCACCCCGGGCGCGTGCTCCACAACACAGTCTATTAGGATGGGGGGCCACGAAATGGCCCCCCATACCCCCCAGACTCTCGGGCCGCCCCGGCGAAGCCGTGGCGGCCCTCGTCAACCGTCCTAACCCGCGGCCGGCTTGACCTCCTGGGCCAGGCGCTCGATCGCGCGGTTCATCGCGGGCACGCCGGCGCGCGGCAGGTCGAACGTCACCCAGTCGGCGCCCAGCGTGCGTACGCGCCGGATGTCGCTCGCCACCTCGGCCACGGATCCCTGGAACGCCGCGCGCCCCGCGCCCTTCGGGCTGTCGGTGAGGTCGAGCGCGTTGCGCGGCGCCAGGCCGAGCGTGTCGCGACGGCCGGCACGGACCGCGAGGTCGCGCAGCGTCGCGTAGCCCTTCTCGATGTCGTCGAGCGACAGCGCCAGCGGATGCCAGGCGTCGCCCAGCTCGGCGCAGCGCCGCACCGCCGCCGGGGAGATGGCGCCCGGCATGCCGCCGACCCAGATAGGTGGATGTGGGCTCTGCGCGGGGCGCGGCGAGAACGTGGCGCCGGAGAAGCTCAGGTAGGTGCCGCTGTATTGCGGCACGTCGGCGCTGAACGCCGCCTTGATCGCGCGGATGTAGTCGTCGCTCATCCGGCCGCGCTCGCGGAAGGGCAGCCCGAGGTCGGCGAACTCCGCCTCGTCCCAGCCGACTCCCACGCCGAAGATGAACCGGCCGCCCGAGGCCTGATCGACCGTCGCCGCGGCTTTCGCGGCCACGAGCGCGTTGCGATAGGGCAGCACGATCACGCTGGCGCCCAGGTGAATGCGCCGTGTGCGCCCGGCGAAGTAGGCCAGCAGCGAGAAGGGATCGGGCCAGTGGGCGCCGTAGTGCTGCGTGGTGGCGGGCTTGGCCAGGATGTGATCGGGCACGAAGACGCCGTCGAGCCCCGCCTCCTCCGCCTTCACGGCGAGCGACTCGGCCTCGGCGATGGTGAGCTGCCAGATGGGGAGCACGACGCCGTACTTCATGGGAGCCTCCCTGTGAGCGCCGAGACTGGAGAGTACCCAGGTCGTACCACGGACGGCCATCGACCGCTAGATTGAACGACGGCGGGCGACGAGCACGAGCGCGCTCACGGCAAGGAGACCCGCGGCGCCGCCCAGCGCGCAGGCCGCGCGCACGCCGAGGCGCTCGGCCAGCGTGCCGATCAGCAGCGAGCCGAAGGGCGTCATGCCGGCAAAGGCCATCGCGTAGAGTCCCATCACCCGTCCGCGCAGCGCGTCGGGCGTCGTGAGCTGCAGCGCCGTGTTGCAGCCCGTCGAGAAAACGATCTGGAAGCAGCCGAGCACGGCCAGCACGGCCATCGCGACCACGAAGTGCTGCGCCAGCGCGAGGACGATGACGCCCGCGCAGAGGATGGCGCCGGTGCCGGCCAGCAGCGAGAGCGGCGGGCGCCCGCGGCGCAACGCCGCCACGCCGACCGCGCCGGCGATGGCGCCGGCACCCAGCGACGACATCAGCAGCCCGAATCCCTGGGCGCCCTCGTTCAGCACGTCGCGAGCGATGAGCGGAACGACGACGTTGAAGTTGAGCGCGAGCAGGCTCACGACGACGAGCAGCCCGAGCGTGAACGCCACCGCCGGCGTGCTGGCCGCGTAGCTGACCGCGCCGATGAGACCCTGCCGGACACCGAGCCGGCCGGCCGGATCGGGAGCCCCCTCGGTCCGGATCGCGAGGAGCGCCGCCAGGACGGCGATGAAGCTCGCGCCGTTGAGGAAGAACGCGACGGCCACGTCGAAGCGCGCGATGAGCAGGCCGGCGAGGCCGGGGCCGACGATGCGGGCGCTGTTGAAGACCACCGAGTTGAGTGCGACGGCGTTGGGAAGGTCGGGCCGGCCGACCAGATCGGTGAGGAAGGATTGGCGCGCCGGGATGTCGATCGCGCGACCGATCCCGTAGATCACGGCGAGCACCGCCACGTGCCAGTAGCGGACGTGGCCGCTGCGCACGAGCAGCGCGAGCACGAAAGCCTGCACCATCATCGCGGCCTGGGTGACGAGCAGGATGCGGCGCTTGCCCCAGCGGTCGCTCAGCGCGCCGCCCACGGGCGAGAGCAGGAGAATCGGCGTGAACTGCAGCGCGTTCACGAGCCCGAGCTGGAACGCCGAGCCCGTCAGCTCCAGCACGAGCCACGACTGTCCGACGCTCTGCATCCACGTGCCGATGAGCGAGACGAGCTGGCCGCCCCAGAAGAGCCGGAAGTCGCGATGCCGGAAGGCGCCGAGCGGCACTAGGCGCGGAGTGCCGCGCTCCAGAACGCGAGCATGTCGGCGCGAAACTCGTCGGCCTCGGCCTGCGTGCCGCCGAGCGTCGCCCCGCGCACGCCGTAGCCGGCCTTGAGGTTGTAGACCGCCACGTCGCGATCGGTCAGCTTGGGATCGGCGCGGCCGGTCAACGGATGGACGTAGGCGCCGTCGGCGGCGAGATAAGCAGTGGGCCCACCGGGCGCCACCCGGGCATCGTCGATGCGAACGAGCGGGCTGCGCTTGTCGAAGCTGTGTGCGGCGCCGCCGAACAGGCGCAGGCTCACCGCGCCGCCCGTCAGCCGGATGGCCTGCAGATGGCCCTGCACCTGCTGCACCGAGCACCAGTCGTCGCGATCGCCCATCAGCACGCGGATGCGCGTGGCGCCCACGGCGGGATCGAGAAACTGATGGCCGCTCCACGGATAGGCGGCGAGCACGGCGGCCAGGCCGAGGCCCGGCCCGAGCGCCGCATCGGCGAACCGGCGCGTCGCCGCGGTCAGCACGGCGGACCCGCCGCGGCTGTGGCCCTGCGCGCCGATGCGAGCCGCGTCGATCTCCGGCAGCGCCGACAGCGCGCGCCAGGCCGCCAGCACATCCCACGCGCTGGCCGCGAACGAGTACTGCGTCTGGTTCGTCACCGTGGAGGTGATGCCGCGCGCGCCGAAGGAATCGAGGACGAAAGCGGCCAGCCCGGCGCCGGCCAGCGCCTCGGCGTGCCCCAGGTGCGAGGCGTCGACGCCCAGGCTGCCGGGCACCACGATGACGAGCGGCCAGCCGCCGGAACGCGCGGCGCCCGGCGGCAAGAACAGCTTGCCGTCGACGACCGTCCGCGGCATCTCGCCGGGCGCCGACAGCGCCTGATAGTAGTTGAGCGGCGACGCGGAGGGAATCTCGACCTTCTTCGTGATGGCCGTCACGGCAGCGGAATCCGCGTGGGCAGTCCCGTCTGGGCGGTGAGCCCGCCGTCGGCCACGATCGCGGCGCCGGTGACGTAGGACGCGAGGTCGGAGGCCAGGAACATCACGACGCCCGCCATCTCCTCCGGGCGGCCCAGCCGGCGCATCGGGATCATCTGCAGCGTCTGCTCGGCGAAGCCGGGGATCGACAGCGAGGGCTGGAGCAGCGGCGTGTCGATGGCGCCCGGGCACACGCAGTTCACGCGGATGCCGCGCGAAGCGTACTCGATGGCCGCCACGCGCGTGAGGTTGACGACGCCCGCCTTGGCCGTGTTGTAGGCGCCGATCGCGAAGTCGGCGAAGAGCCCCGAGATCGACGCGGTGTTGACGATGGCGCCGCCGCCGCGCGCGAGCAGCTCCGGGATGGCGCGCTTCATCGCGCGGAACACGCCGGTGAGGCCGAGCTCGATGGTGTGCGTCCATACGCGCTCGTCCAGGTCACCCAGGAAGGCCAGCCGGCGCTGGCCGCTCGGCAGCGTGGGCTGGCCGAAGGCGTTGTTGTGCACGATGTCGAGCCCGCCGAAGGCCTTCACGGTGCCGGCGATCATCGCCTCGATCCCGTCCGGCGCGCCGGCGTCGGCCGCGATGGCCAGGGCCGTGCCGCCCGCCTTCGTGATCTCCTGCGCCACCGCGTCGGCCCGGGCGCCGTCGATGTCCGCCACGCCGACCCTGGCGCCGCGGGCCGCGAACCCCACCGCCGTGGCGCGCCCGATTCCCGAGCCCGCGCCCGATACCAGCGCCACCTTGCCGTCGAACCGCATGTCTCGTTCCTCCCGCTCAGCGAATCGTCTGTGCGAACCGCTCCATCCGCTCGAGCGCGTCGTCGAGGCGCTCGCTGCGGAAATCGAAGACCAGCTCGCTCACGCCCGCTTTCTCGTAAGCGCCAATGTCGTCGGCGATCTGCTGCGACGTGCCCGAGAACGGCCGGCGCTCGCTCCCGGTGAGCGTCGTGACCGACGTGTCGTAGACCGGCGCCTTGAACGAGATGGTCAGCGCCGACGGGTTGCGCCCTGCCGCCTCCGTCAGCCGGAAGAGCTGATCCAGCGAGGCGCGCAACTCGCTCGGACGCAACGGCACCGCCGGGTTGGCGCCCACCGGATGCCAGCCGTCGCCGTAGCGCGCCGCGCGCCGCAGGGCGGGCGCGCTGTGGCCGCCGATCCAGATCGGCGGATGCGGCTTCTGCACCGGCTGGGGCACGCAGCGCAACGCGTCGAAGCGGTAGAACTCGCCGTCGAAGCTGGCGGGGTCCTGCGTCCACAGCGTCTTGAAGATCCGGATGTACTCGTCGCTGGCCGCACCTCGCCGCTCGAAGTCCGGCGCGTCGAGCGCCTCGAACTCCTCGCGCAGCCAGCCGACACCCACACCGACCGTGACGCGGCCCCGCGACAGCACGTCGATGGTCGCCAGCATCTTGGCCGTCAGCACCGGGTTGCGGTACGGCAGGATCATCACGCTGGTGACCAGGCGCAGCGTGCGCGTGCGCCCGGCCACGAACGCCATGAGCGTGAGCTGCTCGAGCGCATCCCCGCCGCCCGGGAACGCGCCCGACACCGTGTACGGATACTTCGAGGCGATGGCGGTCGGGAAGACGACGTGGTCGGCGATCATCACGGAGTGGAAGCCGAGCGCCTCCCCGCGCTGGACGATCGCCTCCAGCGCCTCGGGAGTCGCACAGCCGCCGCGAGTGGGGAGATAGAAGCCGTAGCGCACGATGGGGCCCTCCGGCCGGAGATGATACTGCGGAGGGCCCCCCGGCGCTTCGCGGTTAAATCACTTGTGGCCTTTCGCCTGCCACATCGCCAGCGTGGCGCCGGTGGGATCGGCGATCACGCTCATGATGCCGTGCTCGCCGACCTCCATGACGTCCACCACCACCTTGGCGCCCAGGTCTTTCGCCTTCTTGGTGGACGCGCGGACGTCGTCGACGCCGACGTAGGCCATCCAGTGGGGCGGCACGCCCGGCGCCTGGTTGACCGTCATGCCGCCGCCGGTGCCCGTGCCGACCTCGATCATCGTGTACGTGCCGCCGCCCGGCATCGGCATGTCTTGCAGCTTCCAGTCGAACAGCTTCGAGTAGAACTCCTTGGCGCGCGCGAGATCACTGGTGTGGAGCTCGATGTGTGCGAATGGATTGGCCATGGGGTCCTCCTTCCGATGCAGCGTACCGCGCGCGGCTCCGGCTGGCGAGGTGTTGCGAAACTGTGTCGGCCCGTCCGCTGTTATCCTCGATGCTCATGAACGCCGAGGACGCTTCCGTCGCGCGTCGCAGCTAGCGTGCGCGTCGCCATTCTTCCCTCCGGCGCGCTGCTGCTCGATACCGCGCCCGCTCCACGCGCCACGAGCGACGGCCTCGCCCCCGCCGCGCGCGCCCGCCTCGCTCGCGCCTTCGACCGCGGTCCCGGCCACGCGCTGCTCGATCTCGGCGCCACCGAGCTCGACGCCCCACTGGCCACGGATTTTGCGTTCCTGCGCGAGATGGGCCACGCGTTCGTGACCCGGCTCTGCGCGGCGCCCGATCTCGAGGAGCGCCGCGAGCGCGTGGAGATCGACTGCCCACCGGACGAGCGCGACCGGCTGGCGGGCGCGGTGCCGCCCATGGAGGGCGCCGAGTACGTGGACGGCGAGTGGGTCGTCGCCCGGTGGGCGGACATCAACGCCGCGTTCGCCGACGAGATCCGGGCGCACCGCGGGCCCGTGGCGGCGTGGCTCCACGCGCGGCATCCGTCGTGGCACACGGTCGGCAAGGTCTGCCTGCACCTGGCCGAGAACCGCGGCGACGAGGAGCATCCGTTCGCCTTCCTCGCCACCTATGCCGTGCGGGCGGGCGCCGGCGGCAAGGTGCAGCATCGGCCGCTCGCACGGGCGCTGGAGGAATCCTCTGCGCGCCAAGACCGCCGGGCGCTGCTCAACCTGCTGGTGCCGTTGCAGCGCGCCGCCGAGCAGGTGCCGTGGCTGGCCGAGCTGGTCGATGCCGGCGCCGTCTACGAGGCGATGGCGTGGACACCGGCCGAGGCCCACCGGTTCTTGCAGGCGATCCCGGCCTTCGAGGCGGCGGGACTGGTCGTGCGCGTGCCCGACTGGTGGCGCGCCCGGCGCCCGCCGCGCCCCGAGGTCTCCGTGCGCGTGGGCGACAAGAAGCCGAGCGTGCTCGGCATGGACGCGCTGCTCGACTTCTCGGTGGCGGTCGCGCTGGGCGACGACAAGCTCACCGCCGCCGAGGTGCGACAGCTTCTGGCCTCGTCGGGCGGGCTGGTGCGCCTGCGAGGGCAGTGGGTCGAGCTCGACCGCGAGCGGCTGCGCGAGGTGCTCGCCCACTGGGAGCGCGTGCGGCGCGAGGCCCAGGACGGGGGGCTCTCGTTCCTCGAAGGCATGCGGCTGCTGGCCGGCGCCGGGCGGACGGACGACGAGGCCGCTGTACTGGCGGCGGGTGAGGGCTGGTCGCGCGTCGAGGCCGGCGCGTGGCTGGCGCGCACGCTCGAGGGGCTGCGCGGACCGGACGGTCTCGCCTCGGCCGACCCGGGCGACGACTTCCGCGGAACGCTGCGGCCGTATCAGAAGACCGGCGTTTCGTGGCTGGCTTTCGCGTCCTCGCTGCGGCTCGGCGTCTGCCTGGCCGACGACATGGGGCTGGGCAAGACCATCCAGGTGCTGGCGCTCCTGCTGCTCCGCAAGCGTCGCGCGCGCGGCGGCGAGCCGCCGCACCTGCTGGTGGCGCCGGCGTCGCTGCTCGCCAACTGGCAGGCCGAGATCGAGCGCTTCGCGCCGTCGCTGACGACGCTGATCGCGCATCCGTCCGCGATGCCCGCGCGCGAGGTGGCCGACATCGCCGGCGCCGACCTCGGCCCCACCGACCTCGTCATCACCACCTACGGCACGCTCGCGCGCGTCGAGGCGCTGCGCGCGCGCGAGTGGTCGCTGGTGGTCCTCGACGAGGCGCAGGCGATCAAGAACCCGGGCGCGCGACAGACGCAGGCGGTCAAGGCGCTGAAGGCGCACGCGCGCATCGCGCTCACCGGCACGCCGGTGGAGAACCGCCTGGGCGACCTGTGGTCGCTTTACGACTTCCTCGACCCGGGCCTGCTCGGCTCCGCCCGGGAGTTCTCGGCGTTCGTCAAGCGGCTCGCCGAGCGACGCAGCGAGAGCTACGCGCCGCTGCGGCGACTGATCCAGCCCTACCTGCTGCGGCGGCTCAAGACCGACCGCTCGATCGTGGCCGACCTGCCGGACAAGATGCTCTCCGGCCGTCAGGCCGCGCTCTACCAGAAGACGGTCGACGAGCTGGAGCGGGCAATCTCGGGGATGGCGCAGGGGATCGAGCGGCGCGGCCTGGTGCTGGCGTATCTCATGCGCTTCAAGCAGATCTGCAACCACCCGGCGCACTGGCTGGGCGAGGGCGCGTGGGACGAGGCCGGCAGTGGCAAGCTTGCGCGTCTGCGCGAGATCGCCGAGCCGGTGGCGGCCCGGCAGGAGAAGATGCTCGTGTTCAGCCAGTTCCGCGAGGCGACCGAGCCGCTGGCCGCATTCCTCGCGGGCCTCTTCGGCCGTCCCGGCCTGGTGCTCCACGGCAGCACGCCCGTTCGGGCGCGCGGTGGGCTCGTGGAGCGCTTTCAGGAGGACGCGGCCGTGCCGTTCTTCGTGCTGTCCGTGAAGGCCGGCGGCACCGGCCTCAACCTCACCGCGGCCTCGCACGTCGTGCATTTCGACCGGTGGTGGAACCCCGCGGTCGAGGACCAGGCGACCGACCGCGCCTACCGCATCGGCCAGCACCGCAACGTGCTCGTCCACAAGCTCGTGTGCCGCGGCACCGTGGAGGAGCGCATCGACCGGCTTATCGAGGACAAGCAGGCGATGGCGCGTGGCGTGCTCGAGGCCGGCGCCGAGACGCTGCTGACGGAGATGAGCGACGACGATCTGATGGCCATGGTGGCCCTCGATCTCCGCCGCGCCACGGCCGAAGCATGAGATAAGAGAGCGCGATGGCGTGGAACGGCGACGACGACTGGAGCTACTACCCGCCGTACATGTCGGTCGGGGAGAAGAAGGCTCACGGCGCGCGGGCGCTTGCGAAGCTTCTGAAGAAGAGCAAGCGCACGGCCGAGCCCGTCGTGCTCGCCCACCGCAAGCGACAGCTTGCCGCGACGTTCTGGGGCCAGGCGTGGGCCGATAACCTTGCGCGCTACGCCGACCTCGCCAACCGCCTGGAGCGTGGGCGCACGTATCTCCGCAACGGTTCCGTGCTCGACCTGGCGATCGGGCCCGGCCGCGTGGAGGCGTACGTGGCGGGCAGCGAGCTGTATCGGGTGGCGATCGACATCGCACCGCTCGTCAAGGCGCGGTGGCGACGGGTCGTCACGCGCTGCACCGGCCGCATCGGTTCCCTCGTCGGCTTGCTGCGCGGCGAGCTGTCCGCCGACGTGCTGGCGGTGCTGACCGACGCCCGGGACGGGCTCTTCCCCGAGCCGCGCGAGCTGGTGCTCGACTGCTCGTGCCCGGATGCCGCGGAGGTCTGCAAGCACGTCGCGGCGGTGCTGTACGGAGTGGCGATCCGACTCGACACGCGGCCGGAGCTGTTCTTCGCGCTGCGCCAGGTGGATCAGGCGGAGCTGATCGGCTCCGCCACCGCCGGCGCGATCGCGCGCGGGCGCCCGGTCGCAGGCAAGCGCATCGCGGCCGATCGGCTGTCGGCGGTGTTCGGCATCGAGCTGGAGGACGGCGCAGCCGCCCGCGGCTCGCGAGAGGCTACGCGAAGATCTCCGCCGTCGTCAGGGTCACGTCGGGGAAGACGTCGAGCGTGAGCGTCGTCGAGCCGGCAATGCGGTTGACGTCGCGATAACCCTGAGGCCCCGGGTCCCGGTAGATTTCGACGGTCTCCGCGTCGCAGTCCACAATCCAGTATTCCGGGATGCTCGCCTCCGCGTAGAGCCGCATCTTGGTCGAGCGGTCGTAGGCCAGCGAGCTGTCGGCCATCTCGATCAGGACGAACACGTCCTCGGCGTCGGCCTCACGGTCCTTGTACGGCACCGCGCGCTGGCGCAAGATGCTGATGTCCGGCTCCGGCTCGGTGTCGTCCGCGAGAACGATCCCGGTCTGGACCCAGACGATGACTCGCCCGGAAAGACGCATGATCAGCAGCTGCGCGAGGTTGGCGACGAAGGCCTTGTGGCGGCGGCCGGTCGGCGACATCTCGACGATCTCGCCCTTGATCAGCTCCACCCGATCGCGTTTTCCGAGAATGCCCACTTCGGCCATCCGGTGATACTCCCGCCGGGTGAACCGCCGTCGGGTCGCCGCCACCTCGACTGCCATTGCGCGCCTCCTGGCTCGCCGCGTGCTCGTCCCATCGCCCAGCATATAGCAGCGACGGCGAGGCTTCGAAAAGTCCCTGCATGGATACATCGGACTCGGCAGAACGGCGCGACCGGACGGCGCGCTAATCCAGCCAGTCTTCCTCTTTGAGCTTCCTCGGCAGGTAGGTCTTGGTGAGGTAGCGGAAGTCCTTGTTGGCGAGGGCGTCGAGCTCGTACTTCAGCCCGCTGCCCAGCATGCGCTTGATCTCGTCCTGCCAGTGCTTCTTCTGGAACCAGCGGTACTTGGTCAGCTCCTTGGCCCGCGCGATGTCCTTGTCGTTGAGCTTGATGCCCACGGTGCGCGGCAGGCCGTAGCGGTCGGGGTCGGCGCTGGAGAGGCCGATGAACTTGGCTTTCGGGATCGCCATGCGCTCGCTCTCGAAGGCCAGGTTGATCGAGCCCTGCTTGACCACCGAGTAGATGTAGTAGCCCCAGGGATCGTTGTCGACGAGGACGTAGACGGGAATCTTGTACTCCTCGTGCAGGCGGCGGGCGAGGCGGCGCACGCCGCGGGGCGGCTGGCCGTTGCCGGTCAGCAGCACGCAGTTGTAGCGGCGCCAGAACTTGTCTTCGGACAAGCGGTTCCACTGCGTGCCCTTCTCGACGAGCAGCACGAAATCCGCCGTGCAGCGCCGGATCTCGATGTATTCCGGCTCGACGATCGACGGCACGGAGTAGCCGCCCTTGCCCAGGCGCGCACAGTTCACCTGGTCGCCGTCGTCGACGAGCACCAGCGGGCCCACGACGCTGCCGGCATTCTCCGCGCGCACGTGCAGCTCCTCGCGCAGGGCGGCCAGCGAGACCTCGAGGTCCTCGATCAGCGGGTCGGACTCGTTCTGGTTGTCGAAGGTGTTCTCGTGCGAGCCCTTCATCGTGTGCTTCGTGCGGTAGTAGATCTCCCGCAGCGAGGTCGTGAGGTCGGCGCGCTGCAGCTCGGCCAGCGCGTCGGCCACCAGCACCGTCTGCATGAACTTCTTGGCCATGCCGACGTTGAAGAACGCCCGCTCCTGCTTGCGCTTGCCCAGCTCGATGAGGCCGCGCTTCTCGTTGAAGTTGACGTTGGCGAGGCTGCGCACGGGGATCAGGAGCGTGGGGTCCTTGCTCTTGTCGGCGGCCGTGATGACGGTGTCGGCCACGCTGATCAGCTTCTTCTCCACCACGGCGTTGGTCTTCGTCTTTGCCATGCCGTCCTACCTGCTCTTCCGCTTCCGTTTCGCCGACCCGCGCTCGTGCTTGGCGGCCGCGCGAGCATGCTTGGCGCTTCGCGCATGCTTGGCCGCGGGCGCCTCCTTCTTCGCCACGCGCCGCCCCTTGGCCGCCGGGGCGGCTTTCTCCTTGCCTCGCTTCGCCCGACGCTCGGCTTCGGCAGGCGCCGGCGCCTCAGCCACAGGCTCCGGCGACGTGTCGACGACCGGGCTCGGCAGCACCGGCGCCTCACCCTCGGGGCCGTCGGGCGTCACGATGATCGAGTGCGGCAGCCCTTCCGGCCCGGTCTCGCGCCCGAGGATCTCGTCGGTCTTGGCGCCGCCGGTGCGCTTGGCCGCGATCTTCGTGAGCTGGTTCTTCAGCTTCTCCTTGGGCAGCTTGCCGCCCTTGAGCCGGGCGCAGGCCTCCACGACCTCCTCGATGTAGAGCTCGAAGATGTTGCGCCGGCGGAACTCGCTCTTGGCCCGCTCGCGCCGGCGCAGGAACACGCCGAGCCGGCGGCCGCACTCCTGCAGCGCGAGCTTGATGTCCTTGCGGATCTCGTCGTAGTCGGCGATGGCTTCTTTGGACTCGCTCGTGAACGGCACCCACACCGAGGCCATGTGGACGAAGATCACCATGGGGCCGGCCGGCAGCGCGCCGCGCGACTGCGCGATGCCATAGTTCTTCCAGGCGGTCTCCAGCACGGCCTTGAAGGTGGCGCACGCCGACTGCTGGTAGAGCAGCGGCACGCGGTTGGCGTAGCGGATCACGCGCGCCAGCTCGTCATCGCCCTCGTGCTGCTCACCCTCTGCCAGCGGCGCCGCCGGCGCTTCCGGCACCGGGGCGCTGTCGACGAGCCCTTTCCCGAACGCGAGCCCTGCCTCGATGATGAACGGGTTGCCGCGGTAGACCGACGGCGGCCGCGTCACCGCCGTGTAGAAGTCGCCCTTGATCTGCTTGTAGAGCCCGTGAAGGATCGCCGTCTCGCCGATGGGCGAGATGCAGTTCGACGGCGGCGCCATGATCTTCGTGGTCTGGATGGCCTTGTAGAGCGCCTCGGCGTCCTCGCCGTGGACGTTGCGCGGTCGCGCGTCCGCCGACAGCTTGGCGGTCTTGCAGATCTCCTGGGCGACGGCGGTGGACACGCGGCTGAAATCACCGGCGAGAAAGCCCGAGAGCGAGTGGCTCTTGGTATCCTGCAGCATTCGCAGCAGCACGCCGAACTCGATGCCGTAGGGATGCGGCTTGATCTCCTTCGGCTGCGGCGGCAGCTCCTGGATCGTCCGCGGGTACTCGCGGGTCTCGCCCTCCGGCGTGCGGTAGACGAGCTGCACGTGCGGATTGGCGATGGCCACCTGCTCGAGATACTCGTCGACCGAGGCGCGGCCCTTCTGGTAACGGCCGTCGATCTCGAGCGTCACCTGCGTGCCGCGCGGGTGCTCCCAGTCGATCTTCTTGTTCTCGAAGATCCGCGGCTCGTTCTTCTTGGTGTCGATCGACACCTCGAAGAAGTGCGCCGCCGCGCGCGGGCCGGTGCGCGAGATGATCTGCACCGGCTTGCCCGTCGTGAGCTGCGCGTACATGCCGGCCGCGGAGATGCCGATCCCCTGCTGGCCCCGGCTCATGCGCAGCCGGTGGAACTTGGAGCCGTAGAGCAGCTTGGCGAAGATCGGCGGAATCTGCTGGCGCACGATGCCGGGACCGTTGTCGATGACCGTCACGCGGAAGCGCGTGGCCTGGCTGGCCGGCGGCGCCGTCCCGTTCGTCGCGACGACCTCCAGCGTGACGACGACGTCGGGCAGGATGCCGGCTTCCTCGGAAGCATCGAGCGCGTT
>QHRW01000127.1 GCA_003220265.1 Candidatus Rokuibacteriota bacterium
CGAGCGGCGAGCTGGCCGAGCGCCTGGAGCGCGCGCGCATCCCGTTCGCGCCGCTGCGGCGGCCCGATCAGCTCGTGGACGACCACCACCTGAATGCGAGCAACCAGTTCATGGACACGCCGCTGCCCGGGCGCGGGACGGCCAAGCTGCCGAAGATGCCGGTGCGCAGCACGGCGTACGAGTTCGGGCTCAGGCGGCCGGCGCCAGAGCTGGGGGAGCATACTAGGGACGTGCTCACGGAGCTCGGGCTCACGAAAGACGAGATCGACGCGCTGGCGTCGCGGAGGGTGATCGGATGAGCGACCTGCCGAAATCCGTCAAGATCAAGGAAGTCGGCCCGCGCGAGGGCTTCCAGTTCGAGAAGGGCGCGATCAGTGTCGAGGACAAGATCTCGCTGGTCGATGCGCTCTCCGAGACCGGCGTGACGTCGATCGAGTTCACCTCGTTCGTCAGTCCCAAGTGGGTGCCGCAGATGGCCGACGCCGACCAGATGGTGGCCGGCATCACGCGCGCGCCCGGCGTGGACTACGAGGCCATCTGGCTCAACGAGGCCGGCCTCGAGCGTGCCGCCAAGCACCGCAACACGCTCGCGCTGCGCCCGATGTTCAGCGTGGCGGGCAGCGACACCTTCATGCGCAAGAACACCAACCGCAGCGTGGACGAGCGTCTCGACGAGCTGCCGGGCTGGGCCGAGCGTTACCAGAAGCTCGGCATGGACTGGCTCGACGTGGGCGTGATGGCGGCCTTCGGCTGCAACTATGAAGGCGATGTCTCGCCGAAGCAGGTGGTGACGACGCTGCAGAAGGTCGAGCAGAAGGCCAACGCGTGCGGCTCGCGCCTGGGCGGCATCGGCCTCGCGGACACGATGGGCTGGGCCAACCCGCTGCAGATCAAGCGCCTCGTCGGCGCCGTCCGCGAGCGCTGGCCGGGCACGCCGATCAAGCTCCACCTGCACGACACGCGCGCGCTGGCCATCGCCAACGTGGTCGCCGCGCTGGAGATCGGCGTGGACTGCTTCGACAGCGCGGTGGCCGGCATTGGCGGCTGCCCGTTCGCGGCGCACAAAGGCGCGGCCGGCAACGTCACCACCGAGGACGTCGTGTTCCTCTGCCAGGAGATGGGCGTCGAGACCGGCATCGACCTGGACGCGATGATCGCCGCCGGCCAGCTGGCCGAGAAGGTGGTGGGCCATCCGCTGCCGGGCAAGCTGAAGTCGGGTGGGAACCTGGCGGCCTATCGCGAGCGGGCGCGCGCTTGACGTGCTCGGCCGGCGCCGCGTATCTTCATTGTATATCCGGGAGGACACGCGATGCAGACGACGATTCAGAAATGGGGTAACAGTCTCGGCCTGCGAATCCCCAAGTCCTTCGCGGCCGAGGCTCAGGTCGAGGAAGGGTCGACCGTCGACCTGTCGGTCGAGAACGGCAGCCTCCTGGTTCGACCGCATCGAGCTCGGAAGTACACGCTCGGCGCCCTCCTGAAGAGGGTGAAGCCGCGCACCTTGCACGGTGAGGTCTCGACGGGCAAGCGGCTCGGGCGCGAGATCTGGTAGTGGCCTCGTATATACCGTCGCGCGGCGACCTCGTATGGCTTCAATTCAATCCGCAGGCCGGTCACGAACAGGCAGGGCATCGACCAGCGCTCGTCATTTCGCCCGGCCCCTACAATCGTCGCGTGGGCCTGGCAATCTGCTGCCCCGTCACGTCGCACGTGAAGGGCTACCCTTTTGAGGTGCTCCTTCCGGCCGGGCTCGGTGTCGAAGGCGCGATCCTTTCCGACCAGATCAAGAGCCTTGACTGGCGCGTGCGGAAGGCGAGGCGCATCGGTCGTGTGCCGGCGGACGTGTTGGAAGAGACCGTCGGCAAGATCGTGGCCCTCGTCGACCCGGCCTAACCCAAGAAGTCCCGGCAGAGCGCCTCCCACATCATCGCGGACAGCTTCAGGCTCTCCGTATCCACCCGCTCATTGTGGCCGTGGAACATGATCGGGTACTCCGTGTACGGGATGCGCAGCGAGTGGAGGCCGAAGCCGTAGGAGGGGATGCCCTTCCAGCGGAAGAACTTGGCGTCGGTGCCGCCGGTGGTGATGGCGGGGACGACGCTGGCGTCGGGCATCATGCGGGTGGCGATGCGGGAGATGGCGGCCATCAGCGGAGTGTCAGTCGGCGACACACTGCCGCCGCGCTTGCGATCCGGAGGCGTGTCGATGGTGACGCGGTCGGCGAGGTTGCCCATCGCCTCTTTCAGCATGGCCTCGACCTCGTGGTTCTCCACGCCGGGGAGCGAGCGGATGTCCACGTCGATCTCCACGCGGTCGGGAATCACGTTCACCTTGGTGCCGCCGTGGGCGATGTTGGGCGAGAAGGTCGTGTGCGTGCAGGCGTGGGCCTCGCGGGCCAGCGTGAGGTTGTCCCAGTCGCGCACGGTCTCGTACACGCGCGCGGGATCCGTGAGCGCGTCGGTGAGGCCGGGCTCCAGCTCGAGCGCCTCGATGTAGCCGCGCCAGGCGTCCAGGATGCGCGCCTTCGGGCGGTACTCCGCGATGCGCTGGACGATCTTGGCGGCCGTGACCAGCGCGTTGTCGGTGCGGAACGGGCGCGAGCCGTGGCCGGGTGTGCCGTGCACGATCAGCTTGCGCCAGTTGCCGCCCTTCTCGCCGACGGTCACCTTCAGCTTGTGGCCGGACTTCGTCGGAATGGGCACGCCGCCGCTCTCGGTGATGACGTAGTCGCACTTGACGGCGTCGGCCTCGTGCTCGACGAGGTGGCCGGCGCCGAGGAAGCCGCCCGCCTCCTCGTCCGCCACCGCCAGATAGATCAGGGTGCCGCGCGGCTTCCAGCCGCTCTGCTTCAAGCGGCGCGTCGCCACCGCCATGGTCGCCGTCAGGTTCAGCATGTCCACGGCGCCGCGGCCCCACACGATGCCGTCCACCAGCTCGGCCGCGAAGGGGTCACGCTGCCAGCCCGCCATGTTCACGGGCACCACGTCGGTGTGCCCCATCAGCAGGAGCGTGGGGGCCTTGGGGTCGGTGCCCTCGATGCGCGTGATGAGGCTCATGCGGCCGGGCCGCGAGGTGTAGCGCTCGCAGGAAAGCCCGGAGCCGGCGAAGAAGGCTTCCAGCGCATCGACGCTGCGCGCCTCGTTCCCCGACGCGGCCTCGCCGGTGTTGACGCAGCCGTTGCGGATCAGCGTGCGAAGCAGCTCGGTGGACTCGCGCTCGAGGGCCATCTCGTCTCGCATCTGCGGGCCTCCCTGGGCTGACGATGGTAGCATCGCTGCTGCGTGTCCGGCACCGTCGCCGCCCTCGCGTTCACCAGCGCCCTGCTCTCGGCCATGGCCACGGTCCTCATCCGGGCGGGCTTGCAGCGCTACGGCGCGTACACCGCGCTGTGGATCAACATGCTGGTCGGGACCCTCGGCCTCTGGCTGGCGGTGGCGCTGACGGGCGGCCCCGGCCACCCATCGTTCCGGAGCCTCGCCTTCTTCATGCTCGCCGGGCTCATCGGCACGTTCGTCGGACGCCTGCTGCGCTTCATGAGCATCGAGACGGCTGGACCGTCGATCAGCGCCGCGCTCGTCAATCTCAACCCGCTGGTCTCCACCGGCCTGGCGGTGCTGCTGCTCGGCGAGCACGTGACGCTGCCGCTGCTGGCCGGCACGCTGGTGACGATTGCGGGCACCACGTTGCTCTCGCTCGGCGGTCGGGCCGTCGGCGTCCGGCCGGTGCTGCTACTGCTGCCACTGGGCTCGGCGTGCTGCTTCGGCACGGTCGCGGTGCTGCGCAAGATGGCGCTCGACGGAGCCGGCGTCGTCATCGGCGCCGCCGCCAACGTGACGATGGCGTTCGTCGCCTTCACGCTGTTCCTGCTGGCCTCGGGCCAGCTCGAGGCCACGCGCTGCCGCGGGCGCAGCCTGGTCTACTTCGTCGGGGCCGGCCTCGCCGAGAACCTCGGGGTATTCCTGGTGCTGGTGGCGCTCGGCTTCGGGGCGGTGAGCGTGGTGGCCCCGCTGACGATCATCTCGCCCATCTTCGTCCTGCTGCTGTCGTTCCTCTTCCTGCGCGGGCTGGAGATCCTGAACAAGCGCGTGGTGTTCGGCAGCGTGCTCATCGTCTTCGGCGTCTACCTGATCACCGCGTTCAAGTAACTCAGCGGTTCAGATAGTTCAGCGGCAGGCCCGGCCGCGGCCACTCGAACGACACGAGCGTGCCGCCCATCGACAGCGTGGCGAAGGCGGTGCGCAGCTCGCGGCCGCCGAAGCACACGTTGGTCACCATCATGTCGGGCAGCGTGTACTGGTCCACGCGGCTGCCGTCCGGCCAGATGTCGCTGACCGCGCCGGTGATCAGCGTGGCCACCGCGATGTGGCCCTCGGCGTCCACGGCCAGCGAGTCGAACATCTGGTAGCCGCCGAGGCCGACCACCACGCGGCCCTTCTCGCCGCGATACGGACCGTTGGCCGACTCGATCTGACCGGCGCCCGAGAGCTTGAAGGCCCAGCAGCGTGCGGTCGGCGTCTCGACCACGTAGAGCGTGCGCTCGTCGGGCGAGAGCCCGATGCCGTTGGGACGCTCGAGCGGAAAGATCGCCTCGGTGATCGAGGAGCCGTCGGCCTTGGCGTAGTAGACGGCGCCGCGATCGCTGTCCCGCTCGCGCGTCTTGCCGAGGTCGGTGAACCAGAAGCCGCCGGCGCGATCGAAGACGAGATCGTTGGGGCCGCGCAGCTTGCGGCCGTCGCAGGCGTCGTAGAGCGTGTCGAACTTGCCCGTCTCGGGATCGACGATCTGGATGCTGCCACCCGTGTAGTTCTTGGCTTGCACGGCGGGGAAGAGCCGGCCGGGGCGCTCGATCCACTCGAAGCCGCCGTTGTTGGTGACGTAGATCTTGCCGCCCGGGCCCATGGCGGCGCCGTTGGGGCCGCCGCCGAGCTTGGCGACGACGTGGATCTTGCCGTCGGGCGTCACGCGCGAGAGCGTCTGGCGCTCGATCTCCACCAGGACGACGGAGCCATCGGGCATGGCGACGGGCCCCTCGGGAAAGCGCAGGCCGCTGGTGATCTGGGTGACGCGCGGGGCGATCGTGGTCACGCGCGCTCCAGCGCCGGCCGCACGTCGCGCGTCACGACGTCCAGGATCTCCAGCATGCGCCCGAGGTCGTCGCGGCGGAACTCGAGCACCACGTGACGCAGGCCGAGGCGCTTGTACTCGGCGAGCACGTCGACGACGGCCTGCGGGCCCTTGCCCAGCAGCTCGTCGCTCAGGCCGAAGCGCAGCGACAGCTCGATGGACTCGAGCGGCCGCCCGGCCGCCTCCGCGGCTTGCCGCAGGCGGCCGAGCGCTTCCTTGAACTGCGCGGGCGTCTTGGAGGTCGCGTGCCAGCCCTCGCCGAGCGTGGCGACGCGGCGGAACGCGCCCGGGCTGTCGCCGCCGACCCAGATCGGCGGGTGCGGCTTCTGCACGGGCTTGGGCGCGAAGCCGACGTCGCGGAAGCGGAAGAACTCGCCCTCGAAGGCCGGGTTGTCCTGCGTCCACAGTGCCTTGAACACCTTCAGCGCCTCGTCGGCCTGGCGTCCGCGCTGGTGGAACGGCGCGCCCAGGATCTCCAGCTCTTCCTTCCACCAGCCGACGCCGACGCCCACGATGAGCCTTCCCAGCGAGAGCGCGTCGATCGACGTCAGCATCTTGGCCATCACCACGGGATGGCGGTGGCCGAGGATGAACACGGAGGCGCCGAGGCGCGCGCGCGTCGTGCACATGGCGGCGGCGGTCAGCGTGATCACCGGCTCGAGGTACGGCTTGTCGGGCGGATGCGGAAAGCGCCCGCCCGGATAGTTGCCGGTGGCCGTGCGCGGGAAGATCACGTGGTCGCTGACCCACAGCGACGCGACGCCGCGCTCGTCGGCGGCGCGCGCGAAGGTGGCCAGCGCCTCGCGCGTGGCGAGCGGACCCTGGTTGGGGAGATGGCAGCCGATGTCCATATTGGCCAATCATATACAATGCGGGCCACCCGAGGAGGCCCCCCATGAGGCAAGTGCTCGCGCTGGTCTTCGCCGCCGTCGTCGCGCTCGCCGTCCCTGCCTGGTCGAACGCCTGGGCCTTCGAGGGCGAGAAAGAGCTCTACGAGGCGGCCAAGAAGGAAAAGCAATTCACCTGGTACACGGCCCACTACGACTCCGAGACCGCCGCCGCCGTCTGCAACGGCTTCGAGAAGAAGTACGCCGGCCTCAAATGCGAGTACGTGCGCACCACCGCCCAGGTGGCCTACCAGCGCGTGTCGCAGGACATGAAGGCCGGCCTCGCGGTGGCCTCGGTCTTCAGCTCGACCGACACCAGCCACTACGGCCACATGAAGAAGGAGGGGTGGCTGCAGCCCTACAAGCCGAAGAACCTCGGCGAGCTGATCGAGGGCTTCAAGGCCTACAACGATCCCGACAATCTCTTCATCGCCACCGCCGCCGGCCTCGTGCTGATCACGTACAACACCAGCGTGGTCAGCGACAAGGACGCGCCGAAGAAGTGGACGGACCTGCTCGATCCGAAGTGGAAGGGCAAGATCTCGATCGGTCACCCCGGCTTCAGCGGCTACGTCGGCACGTGGGTCGTGCAGATGCGCAAGTCGTACGGCTGGGACTACTTCAAGAAGCTCGAGGTCAACAAGCCGCGCATCGGACGCTCGATCAACGACACCGTGACGATGCTCAACGCCAGGGAGAGCTGGGTGGCGGCGGGGCCGTCGGCCACCACGCTCATCAGCAAGGACAAGGGCAACCCGCTGGCGCTCGTCTACCCGGAGGACGGCGCGATCTTGATGATCTCGCCCAGCGGCATCATGAAGAATGCTCCGGCCCCCAGCACGGCCAAGCTCTTCATGGAGTACCTGCTCGGCAAGGAATGCAACGACATCATGGTGAAGTTCCGCCAGGACCCGGTGAACAAGACCGTCAAGGTGCCGGCCGGCATGAAGTCGGTGGCCGAGGTGAAGACGATCCGCCCGACGTACGAGGAGATCGACAAGGGCATCCCGGAGGTCAAGGAGATGTTCCGGGACACCTTCGGGATCTGACGCGCGGTGCGCTGGCGGCACCTCGACCGCTCCCTGCTGCTCTGGCTGCTGGCCGCCGGCGTGCTGGTGGCGCTCGTCGCCAATCCCATCGCGCGCCTGCTGTGGACGAGCGTGCAGGGCGCCGGCGGCCTCACGCTCGACAACTACGTCACCGCGTTCAGCCGCTGGCGCTACGTGGAGGCGCTCGGCAACTCGCTGATCCTGGGGCTCTCCGTCGGCGTGCTGTGCGCGGTGTTCGGCGTGCCGATGGCGTGGGCCGTATCGCGCACGGACATGCCGGGCAAGAGCCTGGTGTGGATCGCCGTGCTGGGCACCTTCATCGTGCCGAACTACCTGAGCGCGGTCGCCTGGATCCTGCTGGCCGGCCCCAACGCCGGCTGGCTCAACCGGAGCTGGACGGCGCTCACCGGCGCCGCCGCCGGCCCGTTCAACATCTATTCGATGCCGGGGCTCGTGCTGGTCGTGGCCGCCTCGTCGTTTCCCTACATGTTCGTGTTCACGCGCTCGGCGCTGGATCTCATCTCCTCCGAGATGGAGGACGCCGCCACCACGCTGGGCGCCGGACTCTGGCGCACCACGCTGCGCGTGACGCTGCCGCTGACGCTGCCGGCCATCCTGGCCGCGTTCATCGTGGCCTTCCTGGAGGCCATCGCCATCTTCGGCGCGCCGGCGCTCATCGCCCTGCCCGGGCGCTTCCAGGTGGTGACCACCATGCTCTGGCAGTTCTTCGAGTTCCCGCCGAAGGTCGAGGTGGCCGCGGCCTATGCCATGCCGCTGCTGGCCATCACCGTGCTGCTCTTCTGGCTCCAGCAGCGCATCATCGCCCGCAAGGGCTACATCGCGCTGACGGGCAAGGGCGGGGAGCGGCGCATGGTGCGGCTGGGACGGTGGCGCTGGGTCGTGCTGGGCTACTGCCTGTTCGTGACGTCGCTGTCGTTCTTCCTGCCGATGCTGGTCGTGCTGCAGGCGGCCTTCGCCAAGGCGTGGGGCCGCGGCTTCTCGCTCGACAACCTCACGCTGCACAACCTGCGCTTCGTGCTGGTCGATCAGCCGCTCACGCGCGCCGCCACCGTCCACACGTTCGTGTACGGCGGCGTGTCGGCCATGCTGGCGCTGGTCCTGGCGCTGGCCATCGCCTACATCGTGCGCCGGGGCCTGGTGCCGTACGGGCGTGCGCTCTCCTACGTGGCCATGGCGCCGTTCGTGATCCCCGGCATCGTGCTGGCCATCGGCTTCTACGCCTCCTACACCTCGCCGCCGCTCGTGCTGTACGGAACCGCGTGGATCCTGATCCTGGCCTTCACGACGCGCTTCCTGCCGATCGCCTATGCCAACAGCGACGCCGCGCTGCGCAGTATCAATCCCGAGCTGGAGGACGCGGTCAGGATCCTCGGCGGCGGCCGGTTGCTGGCGCTGCGCCGGGTGGTGGGGCCGCTGCTCAAGCGCGGACTGGCGGGCGCCTTCATCCTCGTCTTCATCCCGGCCACGCGTGAGCTGAGCAGCGCGATCTTCCTCTGCACGGCGGGCACCCAGGTGCTGGCCGTGCTGCTCTTCGACAAGAGCGACGAGGGAAACTTCGAGTACCTGTCGGCCATCGGGCTCATCCTGGTGCTGGGCACGGTGGCCATGGTGCTGGCCGGCTTCCGCCTGGTCGGCCGCGACTTCATGCTGCGGCGGACGGCGACATGAGCAAGCTGGTCCTCACCGGCGTGGGCTGCCGCTTCGGCAACGTGGCCGCCGTGGACGACCTGAGCCTGGCGATGGCCGCGGGCGAGTTCGTCTCGCTCCTCGGCCCCTCGGGCTGCGGCAAGACGACCACGCTGCGCATGATCGCCGGGCTGCTCCATCCCACCAGCGGGACGATCACGATGGACGGCGAGGTCATCTCCTCACCCGGCTCCTCGCTGCCGCCCGAGAAGCGCAACATGTCGATGATCTTCCAGAGCTACGCGATCTGGCCCAACATGACGGTGGCCGAGAACGTCGGCTTCGGCCTGGAGATCCGCCGCTTCTCGCGCGCCGACATCCGCGCCAAGGTCGACCAGATCCTGGAGGTGGTGCACCTCGGCCACCTGCGCGACCGCTATCCCTCCGAGCTGTCGGGCGGCCAGCAGCAGCGCGTGGCCCTGGCCCGCGCCATCGTGGTGCAACCGGCGGTGCTCCTGCTGGACGAGCCGCTCTCCAATCTCGACGCCAACCTGCGCGAGGAGATGCGCTACGAGATCCGGCGGCTGCACGACGAGTTCCACATCACCACGGTCTACGTCACGCACGACCAGGCCGAGGCCATGGTCACCTCCGATCGCATCGCGGTCATGAACCAGGGGCGGATCGAGCAGGTGGACGCGCCGCGCACGCTCTATGCGCGCCCGCGCACACGCTTCGTGGCCGGCTTCATCGGCCGCACGAACTTCCTGGACGGCGAGGTCCACGGCGACAAGGTGCTCTTCGACCACTTCACGATCCCCCTGGCCCGCTTCCCCGAGGCGGGGGCCCTGCACGGCCGGGTCTCCTTCTCGCTCCGGCCGCAGAGCATCCATCTCCATCGCGTGCGGGTGCCCCAGCAGCCCCTGGGCGCGGCTGAAGGCGCGTGCGTCATCGCCGGCCGGGTGGTCCAGCGCGCCTATCTCGGCGAGCACTGGGACTACGCCGTCCGCCCGCTCGCCAGCGCGCTGCAGCTGCGCGTCACCGCGCGGCCCCACGAGGTCTTCGAGGTGAACGAATCCGTCTGGTTGGAGCTCGATCCCGGGCAGTTGGCGCACATCCATGATAAGGTGGCTCATCCAGGATGAGCGCACGCAGGAATTACGGGTTCGACCGCCGGCAGCGTGAGGCGACGCGGAAGTCGCGTCAAGAAGCCAAGCGCGAGCGCAAGGCCGAGCGGGCCACCGAGGGCGCCACCGGCCCCGAGATGGGCGAGGCCCAGCAGGCAAGCGCGCCGGCCGGGCAGTGGGAGTGGTTCTCGGCGAGCCGCGGGCGCGTCGCCGCCACCGCGCCCAAGCAGCGGCCCACGGTCGAAGGTCCCGACGACTGGGTCTTGCTCACCGAGGTGGGTGACGAGGCGCCGGAGTCGGGCGCCTAGGGCAGCGGCAGGCTCCGGGACGCCACGACCTCCAGCGCGCCCAGCGCCAGCACGAGCAGCGTGACCATGACGAAGACAAAGGTCCGCATGCCGGCATCCCCTCCTTCCCGACAGTCCTGACAGTTCATCACTCCCCTTGGATGCGCCGCCGGCCGCCGGAGATTCCGCCGTCGCCGGCGTTTGTCGCGCCGAATCGGGCCCGCGAATCCGGTCATCTCAATCGGCAAAGGAGAATGAAAGATGACCAAGCGGATCCTGGCGCCGATCGGCGCCGAAGAGCGCAGCGAAGCCATCGTGCCGCTGGTGGCGGCGCTGGCGCGTGAGTCCGGCGCTACCGTCCGTCTGCTGCGCGTGTTCGCCGTGCCCGAGCGCATCGTGGGCACCAACGGCCGCACGGTGGCCTACGTCGATCAGGAGATGGCGCGCCTGACGGACAAGGGCCTCGAGGAGCTGGCCCGTATCGAGACGGCGCTGCCGGGCGTGCCGGTCGAGCGCATCGTGCGGTTCGGCGATCCCGAGGAGGAGATCCTCGTGGAGGCTGAGGCGTTCGGCGCCGACCTCATCGCGCTCACCACGCCCAGGCGCGGCCGCCTGCAGCGCGTGCTCGCGCCCGACGTGGCCGAGCGGGTGGCCGACAAGGCGGGAATTCCGGCGGTCGTGCTGCGCGGCTAACGCGCAGCACGGCCGGCGGTTCGCGCGAGCCGCCAGACGATGAGCGCGTGGCTGGCGATGATCAGCGGCACCAGCCACGTCGGCAGGAGACTGAGCGGCAGCTCGAGGAGCGGTTGCAGCGCAGCCGGATCGGCGATGCCGACGCGGGTCGCCGTGACGACCACGAACAGGATGTCCACCAGCCCGACGAGATTCCAGGCGCTATAGAGTCGCCGGCCACCGGGCGTGTCCGGGGTCACTCCCACCAGCAGCCCGAGCGCGAGCAGGGCCACCAGCATGTCGCCGACGCCGCCCGGCACCGCGAACGCATAGGGCAGCTCGCCGCGCCGGTAGAGGACGAGAAAGTACGCGCCGGCGAGCAGGCGCGTGAGATGCAGCGCGACCAGCACGCGCAGGTCGACGCCTCGCGCCCACCGCCGGACGGGCGGAAGCACGGCGACCGAGACGAGCGACAGCAGCGTGAGCGCCCCGACGATGGCCTGCGGCGCCGGCGGGCGTAGCGATTGCGTGTAACCGAAGGCGGCAGCGGCCGTCGCCCCCGCGAGCCAGAGGCCTCCGAGCACGAGCACCATGGTGGAGCCGTGGCTGTCGTCACGCATGCGCACTCCCCCCTTCGCTTGATTTCAGCGGCGGGCAGCCCTACTGTTCAGGCCCATGACGCCCGCCACCGCTCGCCGAATCGCCGTGCTCGCCGGGCTCACGCTCCTCGCGCTCGCTGCCCCGCTCGGCGCCTTTGCCGCCGAGGGTGAGCTGCGCTGGGGGCTGCACGTCACGCTCGCCGCCAAGTGGCTCGACCCGGCCGAGACCGAGGCGTTCAACACGCCGTACATGATCATGTACGCGGTGCACGACGCGCTGGTGAAGCCGATGCCCGCGGGCATGACGACACCCAGCCTGGCCGAGTCGTGGCGCGAGTCGCCCGATCATCTCACCTATACGTTCACGCTGCGCAAGACCGCCAGGTTCCACGACGGCTCGCCGGTGACGCCTGAGGACGTGAAGTTCTCATGGGAGCGATACAAAGGAGCGAGCGCCACCCTCCTCAAGGAGAAGGTCAAGGACGTCCAGGTCGCGGCGCCGAACCAGGTGCGCTTCGTCCTCAAGGAGCCGTGGCCGGACTTCATGCTGTTCTACGGCACCACCGCCTCCGGCGCCGGCTGGATCGTCCCCAAGCACTACGTCGAGAAGGTCGGCGACGACGGCTTCAAGAAGGCGCCCGTGGGCGCGGGGCCCTACAAGGTCGTCTCCTTCAATCCGGGCGTGGAGATCGTGCTGGAGGCCTTCGACGCGTACTGGCGGAAAGCCCCCAGCGTCAAGCGCCTGGTCATGCGCACGATGACGGAGGAGACCACGCGCGCCGCCGCCCTCAAGCGCGGCGAGGTGGACATCGTCTACCTGCTCACGGGGCCCGTCGCCGAGGAGATCCGCAAGACGCCCAACTTCCGTCTGGAGGCGCCGCTGCTCTCCGGCGCCTTCTGGATCGACCTGCCGGACCAGTGGGACCCGAAGTCCCCGTGGCACGACAAGCGCGTGCGGCTGGCCGCCAATCACGCCGTCGATCGCCAGGCGATCAACCAGGCCGAGACGCTCGGACTCTCGCGGCTGACCGGCTCGATCGTGCCGCGCGTCTTCCAGTTCGCGCTGCCGGTGGAGCCGCTGCCCTACGATCCCGGCAAGGCCAAGAAGCTGCTGGCCGAGGCCGGCTATCCCAACGGCTTCGACGCCGGCGACTTCACGCCGTTCCCGCCGTACTTCTCCATGGCCGAGGCCGTCCTGAGCAACCTGCAGGAGGTCGGCATCCGCAGCCGCCTGCGCACGATGGAGCGGGCGGCCTACTTCAGCGCGTGGCGTGACAAGAAGCTGCACGGGATGATCCTCGTCGTCACCGCGCCGATGGGCAACGCGGCCACCCGCCTCGAGCCGTACGCCATCAAGAACGGCATCTACGCCTACGGCTCGCTGCCCCAGGTGGACGACCTCTACGTCCAGCAGGCGCGCGAGGTGGACGTGAAGAGACGCGAGGCGCTGGTGCACCAGATCCAGAAGACGATCACCGACCACGTCATGCACGTGCCGATCTACGAGCTGGCCTTCATCTGGGGCGTGGGCCCGCGCGTGGACGTCAGCGGCGCCAAGCTCATTCCCGGTCACGCCTACTCGGCGCCGTTCGAAGACCTGAAGCTCAAGAAGCCCTGAGCCGCGCCGGCACCCGCCATGCCACGGATCGCGGAGTGCTTCCACTCGATCCAGGGCGAGGGCGTCAGCGCCGGCGTGCCGTGCGTCTTCGTCCGCCTGCAGGGCTGCTCGGTCGGCTGCCGCTGGTGTGACACGAAATACTCGTGGGATCCCGCCGGCGGCCGCGAGCAGACGCGGGCTCCGGCGTGTCCGAGGCCACGCGCGTCAACCCCGCCGCCATCGCCGATTTCCTCGCGCGCGAGGCCTGGTGGAAGTTCGTCGTGGCCGAGCCCGGCGACGTCGACGAGGTGCTCGGCCTCCTGGCGCGGTTCGCGCTGCCGCGCGAGCGCGTGCTGTTGATGCCCGAGGGCATCCGGCGCGACGAGATCCTGGCGCGCTCGGCCTGGGTCGTCGAGGCGTGCCGCCGACACGGCTTGCGCTACTCCCCTCGCCTGCACGTGATGCTGTGGGGCGCACGCCGGGGCGTCTGAGCGGTCCGCGCGACGCCTTGACGGATCACCACACTGGCACTACTGTGCCGCGCGTGAGCTACTCGCTCGGCATCGACATCGGCGGCACGTTCACCGACATCGTCGTCTACGACCACGCGCGCGGCCGCCAGCTCAACCGCAAGGTCCTCACCACCCACGACGATCCGGCGCGCGCCGTCGCCACGGGCGTGGACGGCATCCTGCGCGCGCACCAGTTGCCGCCGCGCGAGTTCACGCGCGTGGTCCACGCCACCACGCTCTTCACCAACGCGCTGATCGAGCGGCGCGGCGCCGTCACCGGCCTGCTCACCACCGCCGGCTTCGCCGACACGCTGGAGATCGGCCGCGAGCGCAAGTTCGAGCTCTACGACCTCAACATCGCCAAGCCGGAGCCGCTGGTGCCGCGCCCGCTGCGCCAGGAAGTGGCCGAGCGCGTGCGCGCCGACGGCTCGGTGGCGCGCAAGCTCTCGACCGCCGAGGTCACCGCCCGGGCGAGACGCCTGGTGGACGCCGGCGTCACCTCGATCGCCGTGGTCTTCCTGCACGCGTATGCGAACCCGCGGCACGAAGCCCAGACCGCCGCGCTGATCGCCCGGCGCCATCCGAAGGTGGCGGTGACGACGTCGCACGAGGTGGCGCCGGAGATCCGCGAGTACGAGCGCGCCTCCACCACGGTGGCCAACGCCTACATCAAGCCGCTCGCGCGCCAGTACCTCGACGCCATGGCCCGGCGCGTGGCCGGCCTCGGCATTCCGGCTCCGCTCCTGCTCATGCTGTCGAGCGGCGGCCTCACCCACGTGGCCGAGGCCGAGCGGACGCCCGTGCAGATGCTCGAGTCCGGCCCGGCCGCCGGCGCGCTCGCCGCCGCGTTCTTCGGCCGCGAGGACAGCCGCGGCAACCTCCTCGCCTTCGACATGGGCGGCACCACCGCCAAGCTCTCGCTGGTGGACGGCGGCGAGCCGCTGACGGCATACGCGTTCGAGGCGGCGCGGCAGAAGCGCTTCCTCGAGGGCAGCGGGCTGCCCATCCGCATCTCCACCATCGAGCTGATCGAGATCGGCGCCGGCGGCGGCTCCATCGCCTCGATGGACGAGATCGGCCTGCTCAAGGTGGGCCCGCGCAGCGCCGGCTCGCAGCCGGGCCCCGCCGCCTACGGCCTCGGCGGCACCGAGCCCACGGTGACCGACGCCGACTTCCTGCTCGGCTACCTCAATCCCGAGTACTTCGCCGGCGGCGAGATGCGCATCGACATGGCGGCCGCGCGCCCTGCGCTCGAGCGGTTGGCGGCGCGCCTGAAGCTCTCGCTCACGGAGGCCGCGTGGGGCATCCACGACGTGGTCAACGAGAACATGGCGGGCGCCGCGCGCGTGCACATCGCCGAGCGCGGGCGCGACCCGCGCGACTATGCGCTGCTCTGCACCGGCGGCGCGGGGCCGGTCCACGCCTACTACGTGGCGCGCAAGCTGGGCCTGCGCCAGGTGATCTGCCCGCCGGCCGCCGGCGTGGCCTCCGCGCTCGGCCTGCTGCTGGCGCCGGCGCGCGTGGATCGCGTGGCCACGGTGGGCCTGCGGCTCGATCGCGACAGCCCGGCTGCGCTGGAGCAGGCCTTCCGCAAGCTGGAGGACGAGGCGCGCGCGGTGATGGCCGACACCGGGCTCAAGCTCGAGTCGGCCACCGTGCGCCGGCTGGCCGACGGGCGCTTCATGGGCCAGGGCTTCGATCTCGTCGTGGACCTGCCCGACGGGCCTTACGACGACTCGCGCGAGAGCCGCGCGCGCCTGACCGCGGCTTTCGAGAGCGCGTATCGCGAGAAGTTCGCGCTCACGCCGCCCGACGTGCCCGTGGAGTTCATCAACATCCGCGTCGCCGTGCGCGCGCCGGTGGCCGGCGCCGAGGTGGCCGCCCACGGCGAGGCCGGCGGCCGCGGCAACGCGGTGAAGGGTGTGCGCCAGGCCTATTTTCCCGAGCACCGCGGCTTCGAGGCCACCACCGTATACGACCGCGCCAAGCTCGCGTCCGGCGACGAGCTCAGGGGACCGGCCGTGGTGGAAGAGGAGGGCTCCACGCTCGTCATCGGCCCCGGCGGGACCGCCCGCGTGGCGCCGAGCGGCAACCTCATCGTGACGCTGCCATGAGCGCCAAGCTCGACGCCGTCACGCTGGAAGTCCTGTGGACGCGCATCATCTCGGTCGTCGACGAGGCGGCCAAGGCCATCGTGCGCACGTCGTTCTCCACGCTGTCCAACGAGGCGAACGACTTCGCCTGCGTGCTCACCGACGCGCGCGGGTACGCGCTGGCCCAGAACAGCGGTAGCATTCCGTCGTTCATCGGCTGCCTGCCGGCAACGGTGCGGCACTTCATCCGCGAGCTCGGCGCCGACAGCATGCGGCCGGGCGACGTGCTGATCACGAACGACGCCTGGATGGGCACCGGCCACATGAGCGACGTCTCGGTGCTGAAGCCGATCTTCCACCAGGGCCGGCTGGTGGCGTTCTCGGCCACGACCTCGCACATGCCGGACATCGGCGGCCGCATCCGCGCCATCGAGGCGCGCGAGATCTTCGAGGAAGGCCTGCACATCCCGCTCACGCACCTCGTGCGCGCCGGCCAGGTCGATCACACGATGGTGGCGATGATCCGGGCCAACGTGCGCACGCCCGACCAGACCATGGGCGACATCTGGGCCCAGGCCAGCGCCAACGAGCTGATGGAGCGCCGCGTGGTCGCCCTGATGGACGACTACGGCCTCACCACGCTGAGCGAGCTGGGCGACGAGCTGTTCGCGCGCTCGGAGGGCGCCATGCGCGAGGCGATCCGCGCGGTGCCCGACGGCACCTATCGCTACGCGTTCCGCACCGACGGCACCGGCACGCCGTTCGACTTCAAGATCGCCCTCACCGTCGCCGGTGACGAGATCGTGGCCGACTACGCCGGCACCTCGCCGCAGCAGCCGCGCGCGATCAACTGCGTGCTCGCCTACACGTACGCGATGACGGCCTACGCCATCCGCTGCGCGCTGCTGCCGGGGCTGCCGAACAACGAGGGCATGTACCGGCCGATCACGGTGAAGGCGCCCGAGGGCTCGCTGCTGAACCCGCGCTTCCCGGCCGCGGTGGTGAGCCGCGCGACCACCGGCCACTACGTGCCCGCGCTCGTGCTGGGCGCCCTCCACCAGGTGATTCCGGAGCGCGTGATGGCGGGCGTCGGCTCGCCGCTGTGGGCGGTGAGCCAGTCGGGCACGCGCGACGACGGCAAGCCGTACACGACCGTGCTCTTCTTCAACGGCGGCATGGGCGCCACGCCGGTGAAGGACGGCGAGCACGTGCTGTCGTGGCCCAGCAACATCTCGTCCACGCCCGTGGAGGTGGCCGAGCGCAACAGCCCGCTCTTCTTCCACTACAAGCGCATGCGCCCCGGCTCCGGGGGCGCCGGGCGCTTCCGCGGCGGCGTCGGCCAGGACATCCTCATCGAGAGCCAGTCGCCGCGCCCGATCGTCGTCAGCTTCATGGCGGAGCGCACCACGTACCCGGCGCCCGGCCTCGCCGGCGGCGGTGCGGGCGGCCTCGGCGACGTGCGCGTCAACAACCGGCGCGTCGACAACCGCAAGCAGCACGTCCTCGAGCGCGGCGATCGCGTGCTCATCCGCACCCCCGGCGGCGGCGGGTACGGCCCGGCCCGCTCGCGCGATCCCCGGCGGAACGCGCGCGATCGCGCCATGGGGTACGTCGGCCGCCGCCGCGCCAAGCCCTGATCGACTGACCGCGTTTCTCCCATCCGGCGTGCGGAAAGAAACGGCACGCTGCGCCAATTTGCCCGTTGCCCCGGCACGTTCCTGCGCTGCACCGGACGCGCGCACCTCGCAGCAAGTCACCATCGTATAAGGCGGCGGCGCGCCTCTAGCGCGCGTGGCACGTCGCGTGCTTGGCTCGTTACAAAGCGCCGTGGCTACTGACGGCGCTTTTCGTATTCAAGGACAGGGAGGACGCATGCTGACCGATCTCGTGAGCTTCGTGATGTGCCTGTCGCCGGTCGTGGGGCTGCTCGTATGGCGACAGGTGGAGGACCGCCGGGCGCTGGAGGCCGGCGTGGTGCGCGCCGACATCCACGCGGGCGTGATGCGCGCGCTGGGGGGCGAGACGTTCCTGGCCATCGACGTGCGGCCGCCGCTGGCGTGGCGGCGCGGGCGCGTGCGGCTCTGGGCGCCGAGCGGGTACGAAGGCCTCGTGGGAGCCGCGGCGCCGACGGTGTTCGACCGGCTGCCCGCGCACTACGACGTCGTCGTCCACTGTGGAGTCAACGCATGACGCGCCTGCTCGCCCTCGTCATGCCCGGACAGGAAGCGGCGGCGCTCGCCGCGCTCCCCGCGCTCATCGCCACCGCGCGCGGCGACCGCGCGCGCATGCGCATCGCCTGCATTCAACCGCTGCCCCCGCCGCGCGAGAACGAGTACGGCCAGGTGGTGGCCGACACCGACCGCGAGATGGCGCGCATCACGCGGATCATGGAGGCGACGTTCGCGGCGGCGACGCGGCGCTTCACCGACGTGCCGATCGAGTGCGTCGTGCGCTTCGGCGCGCCGCCCCGCGAGGCGCGCATCGAGACCGAGGCGTTCGCGCCGCACGTCGTCGCGCGCTTCGAGCGGCGCCCCCCGCTGGGCGCGATCCGCTACCTGCTCACCGGCGCCCGCCGGAGCCGGCCAAGCGCGGCGTCGGCCTCGGCGGCCACGCGGGCCACGAGGTCGGCGGCCTTCTGGCGCCGGGCCATGCGCGTGCCCTGACCCGCCCATAGCGACAGGTACTCCGCGCGGTTGGCCCTGGCGGCCGCCGCGCGGAGCGACCGCGTCAGCGCGTTCTGCCACGGAAACGGCAGCACCTCACCGCCGGCGTCGATCTCCTGCATGAACCGGTTGACGATCCCGCGCGCCGGCCGGCCCGAGAACGCGCGGGTGATCCGCGTGGCGTCTTCGCGCGCGGTCAGGATCGCCTCCTGGTAGGCGGCCGGCACGCCGGCCTCCTCGCACGTGAGGAAGGCCGTCCCCATCTGGACACCGGCGGCGCCGAGCGCGAGCGCGGCGGCCAGCCCGCGGCCATCCATGATGCCGCCCGAGGCCACCACGGGCACGCGCACGGCGTCGACCACCTGCGGCACCAGCGCGACGGTGCCGATCATCCCCGTCTCGAACTCGGTCGCAAAGGTCCCGCGGTGGCCGCCGGCCTCGCTGCCCTGCGTGACCACGCCATCGACGCCGGCGCGCTCGAGGGCGCGCGCCTCCTCGACGGTGGTCGCGGTGCCCATCAGGAACATGCCGCGCGCCTTGATCGCGGCGATGGCCGCCGGCGGCAGGATGCCGAAGGTGAAGCTGAAGACGGACGCGCCGCTGTCGAGAGCGGCCTGGAGCTGCGCCTCGAACGCGTCGGCCGGCAGCGCCGGCGCAGCCGGCGGCGGCAGGCTGACCTCGGCGAAGAACGGCGCCACGCGCGCGAGCACGGGCGCCGCGTCCGGCGAGGCGGGCACCGGCTGAGGGGCGAAGAGGTTCACGCCGAACGGACGGCTCGTTCGCGCGCGCACCTCGCGCGCGGCCTCCGTGATCTGCGCGGGCGCCAGGTACGCGGCGCCGATGCAGCCGAGCGCGCCGGCCTCGGCCACCGCGGCCACCAGCGCCGGCGTGTCGCCGCCGCCGGCGAGCGGCGCCTGCACGATCGGATGGGTCAGGCGGAGTCGTTCCGTGAGCACGGTGGTCAGCGGCATCGGGCACCTCCGCCCTTCACCTTGCCTTGCGGCCGCACGTCCGTAAAATGATCATTCGTGAACGATTCCATCTCGCCCAGAGAACGCAGCCTGGAGCTGTCCGACCTGGCGATGTTCAAGACCGTCGCCGAGGCGGGCGGCGTGACGCGGGCCGCGCATCGCCTGCACCGCGTGCAGTCCAACGTGACGGCGCGCGTGAAGCGGCTGGAGGCCGCCCTCGGCGTGGCGCTCTTCGTGCGGGCGCGCCGCGGGATGTCGCTGACGCCGGAGGGCCGGCGGCTGCTCGACTACGCCGACCGGCTCCTCGCGCTGGCCGACGAGGCCCAGGCCGACCTCGGCGATCGCGCGCCGCGCGGCCGCCTCCTGATCGGCGCCATGGAGTCCACGGCCGCCGTGCACCTGCCGCGCCTGCTCTCCACGCTGCACGCCCGCTATCCCGCGCTCGAGGTCCAGCTCGTCACCGCGACCTCCGGCGTCCTCGTCGCGCAGGTGCGCGCCGGCGAGCTCAGCGCGGCCTTCGTCGGCGGTGAGGTCAGCGAGCCGGGCCTGGCCGCCGATCCGGCCTTCGTCGAGGAGCTCGTTCTCATCACGCATCCCTCGCTGCGCCGGCCCGCCGCCGGCGACCTTCGCACTCGCACGCTCGTGACGTTCGGCGCCGGCTGCACCTACCGCGCGTGCGTCCAGCAGTGGCTGGCCGGCCAGGGCGTGCGGCCGCCGCGTGTCTTCGAGGTGGCCTCGTACCACACGATGCTGGCGTGCGTGGCCGCCAACGTGGGCTATGCCGTGGCGCCGCGCTCGGTGTTGCTGGCCTCCAGCGCGCGGCGCGCCATCCGCGCCCACCGGCTGGGCCCGCGGCCGTGGCGGATCACGACGCACCTCGTGCGGCGCGCGGGCGATCGCTCGCGCGCCGTCGAGGCGCTGCGTCAGCTCGTCACGGGCAAGGCGGTGACCACCCAGCGCAGCGGCCCGCCCGCCCGCAGCGCGTCGAACGGGTAGCACGTCAGCAGGGCCAGCGCGGGCCCGTCCGCCTCGCGGATGACGGCCGAGCGCGAGTCCACCACCGCCGTGTCGACGACGCGAAAGCGCGCCGATCGGCCGGGCGTCTCGACGACGATCTCGTCGCCCGGCTTCACGGCTTCCAGAAACCGGAAGTGCGTGTCGCGGTGACCCGTGATGATCGCGGTGCCCGCGACTCCGGGCGCCGCGCTGCGGGAGGCGTGGCCCGGGGCGAACGCCAGGATGCGTCCGCTCACGCCGTCGAGCACGATCAGGTCCACGTCGTGCGCCGGCACGCGCAGGCGCGCGACGGGCCACGTGTCGGCCCACGGCCACGGCCGCACCTCCCGCTCGCCCTCCAGCGTGCGGGCCCACGCACGCTGCAGGAGATACTGGGCCAGCTGCGCCTTGGCGTGAATCCACGCGCCGTGCCCGAGCTGCCAGACCCCGAGGGCGAGCAACGCGACCACCGCGAGGCGCGTCCACCTACCGGCCACGCCGCACCCACCGGGCGAGCGCCGGCCGCGGGCGCGTGAGGCCGACCGCCGCGGCCAGCAGCAGCGCGGCCAGCCCGGCCAGGAGATGAAGCGGCGCATCCGTCGCGCCCTGGCCGAGACCGACGACCGCGTCGTACTCCCAGCCGTGCGGCAGGTTGGTCTTCAGCGCGTGCGTGTTGACCGCGGCGTCGCCGGGCCGCGCCGGCGTGACGTCCACCGCCACCAGGCTCGTGTGGCGGCTGACCAGGTGATGGCGCAGCGCCACGTCGATCACGGCCAGGCGCACCTCGTCGGCCGAGGCGCCGGCCGTGCGCGCGTCGAGCAGCGCGTCGATCTTGGCGCGCGCCCAGTGCACGGCCAGCCCGGCCTCCGGCGCGGCCTGGTGCAGCGCGACGTCGTGCTCCCACGGCGTGAGGCCGAAGCGCCCGCGCAGGATTGCGCGCGTGGGCAGCGTGCCGGCCTTCAGCGAGACGACCATCGGCTCGCCGAGATAGAGGTCGGGGATCGGCGTCGGCAGCACGTCGGCCCCCGGCACGCCGGGCAGCTCCAGGCGGACGTCGGACAGCGCCGGCGTCTCGAGCTTGCGGAAGAGCGCCGTCATCTTCGCCTGCACCTCGGTCGGACTGCCGATGTGCGTGAACGTGCCGCGCCCGAGCCGCGCGGCCTCGCGCATGAAGTGGCTGTTGGGCGCCGAGCCGATGCCGATCGTGAAGAGCCGGCTCTCGCCGAGCCTGGCGCGGATCTCCTGGAAGAGCTGGGCCTCGTTGCCGACGGCGCCGTCGGTGAGGAAGATCACCTGCCGCAGTCGCCCGGGCGCGGGGACGCCGTCGAGCGCCTGTCGCAGCGCGGGCAGCATCACGGTGCCGCCGTCGGCCTGGATCGCGTCCACCCAGCGCTCGGCCGCGCGCAGGTTCTGCCGGCTCGCCTCGCGCGCGTCGAAGAACAGGCTGTCGGTGGTGTGATCGAAGCGGATCACGTTGAAGGTGTCGCCGGCGCCCAGGCGCGCCAGCGCGAGCTTGAGCGCCGCCTTCGCCTGCTGGATCGAAGCGCCGGCCATCGAGCCGGAGTTGTCGAGGACGAACACGACCTCGCGCGGCACGCGCGTCTGCTCACGAGCGGCCGGCGCGGGCGGCAGCACCATCAGCAACGCGTAGACGTCGCTGCCCTCGGCCTCGGTCAGCAGCACCGCGGTCGGCGCCGCGCCCGCCAGCGGCTCCCAGACCAGCTCGAAGTCGCGGTCGGCCGGCGCGGCGCCGTCCGTCAGCGTGATGTCATAGAGCCCGCCGGCCAGCGCCGTCACATGGATCGGGTGATAGGGCGACTCGATCCCCGCCACCGGCAGACCGGGATCGAGCTCGATGTGCAGCGTGACGGGATTGAGCGGGCCGTGATCGGGATGCTGCACCGGCGGCATGATGCGCTCGGCATCGGGCGCGCCCGCCGCGTAGCGCGGGCCCACCACCATCGGGAAGCGGACGTGAAAGCGCCCCGCGTCGTAGCGCACGGTCTGCTGGTACTGGATCTCGACGGCGATCGCGGCGCCCGGCGGAATGTTCGCGACCGACGTCGTGAAGATGTTGGGCCGCTCCTGCTCGACGAGGCTGGCGCGCTGCCCCTGCGCCTTCGCCTGCTCGTAGACGGCCTTCGCGGTCCTCCGCTCCAGGATCACGCCCTCGATGATGCGGTCGCCCACGTGCATCTTCAGGTGATCGACCGCGGCGGTCTCGGGCAGCGGGAAGACGTACACGCCCTCGGCCCACTCACCCGCCGGGTTCGTGAACGTCTGCCGCACGGTCGCGCGCACCACCAGGCCGGTGATGCGCATCTCCACGTCGGTGGACTGCACGGGCGCCGCCACCGCGGCCTGGCCGGGCGCCGTGCGGAACATCAGCGCGCCTTCGGTGATGCCGGCGGCGCCGGCGAGAGACGCCGACGCCACCGTGAACAGCCCGATCGCGAGCAGAATGACGGCGCGGGTCACGGGCGGTCCGTGTTGCGGTCCACGGTCGTCCGCAGGACGTCACCGACGGCGAGCGCGGCAACGAGGCCCAGCTCTTCCAGGAGATCCGCGCCAGGCTCGGCGAGAGCCGGCTCTTCACGATCGGCATCGGCTCGGCGCCCAACAGCCACTTCATGCGCGAGGCCGCGCGGCTCGGGCGCGGCACGTTCACGCACATCGGCAGTCCGACCGAGGTGCAGGCGAAGATGACGGCGCTCTTCCGCAAGCTCGAGACGCCGGCGCTGTCCGACGTCCGCCTGGAGCTGCCCGGCGTGCCGGGGGCCGACGTGCTGCCGACGCCGATCCCCGACCTCTATCTCGGCGAGCCGATGGTCGTCTCGCTGAAGGCCGGCACGCTGCCCACGCGCGCAATCCTGCGCGGGCGCTTCGGCCTCACGCCGTGGGAGCACGACGTCGCGCTGCACCAGGCCGCGCCGGAGGCCGGGCTGGCCGTGCACTGGGCGCGCGCCAAGATCGACGCGCTGCTCGACGCGCGCACGGCCGGCGCCTCGGCCGACGAGGTGCGCCTGGCCGTGATCGACGTGGCGCTGCGCCATCACCTGGTCAGCCGCCACACGAGCCTGGTGGCGGTGGACGTCACGCCGGCGCGGCCCGGCGACGCCGCGGTCAACACGCACGCGCTGAAGACCAACCTGCCGCACGGCTGGGAGTACGACGCGGTCGTCGGTCTCGGCCAGGGCGCGACGGATGCGCCGCTTCATCTCCTGGCCGGGCTGGCCGCGCTGCTGCTGGCCGCGGCGGTCGGCCTCACGCGCCCGCGGCCGGCGCTCGCCCGGTGGGTGCGGCGTGGCCGCCGCCCGGGCCATCTTGCGGATCTCCAGGTGCACGCGGCGGTTGAGCTGCTGGCACTCCTTGGAGGGCTCGTCGCAGAGCGCACCGTCCTGCCCGATCGTCACGACCTTGACCGCGCTCTCCGGCACACCCAGCTCCACCAGGAACTGCCGCACGGCGTCGGCCCGCTGCTGGGCCAGCCGCTTGTTGAACTCCGCCGGCCCCTGGCGATCGGCGTAGCCCTGGACGAGGACGACCCAGGTGCTCGTGCGCTCCATCAGCGCGGCCTTGTCCTGCAGCAGGCGCACGGCGTCGGCCCGCAGCCGGACGCTCTTGAAGTCGAAGTAGACGTCGGCGTGCACGACGTCGCCCTCCGGCGCCGGCACCGACGCCCGGGTGCTCGACGCCTCCGCCCCCTTCGCACGAATCCAGTAGGTCCCGATGGTCCCGGCGGCGACGAGCATCAGCACTCCCACGAGCAACGCGATTTCCTTCCCGCTTCCTGTCGGCTTCATCTCGATATTGGCCATGTGGCGGCCCTCCTGGGCGTCCCCCGGAGAGCAACGGCCGCGCCACGCCGTCCTGGAAGCGAAATCGGGACGTTATCGACCAAGCGCGATGCGCGGAGGCAGGGACGTCCCCGCATCCCCGCATGGCCCCCGCGCTACCGCGCGAACTTTTCGCGGACGAGGACTTCGAGCGAGCGGAAGTGGCGGTCGGGCAGGTTCTTGAAGCGCCGGCGGCAGGCGGCGACGGCGGCGTCGGCGGAGTCGAAGCCGGCCACCGAGCGCAGCAGGTGCTCGTGATACTCGGCCAGCTTGAGCTCGACGGTGGAGGCCAGGCCGGGCTCGCCGGCCAGGGCGAGCGCGGCCTTGGCGCGATCGCCCCCGGCGTCCACGAGCGCGCGGAAGCCGAGGCCCTTCAGCCGCTGGGTCACGGTGCTGCGGTCCCAGCCCAGCGCGCGGGCCGTGGCCTGCATGTCGAAGGCCTGCTGGCGCAGCGTCGCGAGCACGGCCGCGTCGCTGCCGGCCTCCGCGCGCGGCTCGGCCGGCGCGGTCAGGCCGAGGTCGTCGGGAGCGAGCACGGCGCGCTCGGTCAGCGCGACGGCGCGCCGCAGGCAGTTCTGAAGCTCGCGGATGTTGCCGGGCCAGTGGTAGCGCTCGAGGACCTGCAGCGCCGCCTCCGACAGGCTGACGCTGCGGTGCGTCTCGGCGGCCGCCTCCTCCAGGAAGCGTGCGGCCAGCGGCTCGACGTCGCGGCGCCGCTCGCGCAGCGGCGGCAGCGCGAGCACCAGGCCCTTGAGGCGAAAGTAGAGATCCTCGCGGAACCAGCCCTCGCTCACGCCCCGCGCCAGGTCGCGGTTGCTGGCGGCGACCACCCGGACGTCCACGGTCGTCGGCTTCGCCGCGCCCACGCGATGGAAGGTCTTCTCCTGCAGCACGCGCAGGAGCTTGCCCTGCTGATCGGCGCGCAGCTCGCCGATCTCGTCCAGGAAGATCGTGCCGCGATCGGCCTGCTCGAAGTGGCCCTTACGGTCGGCGACGGCGCCGGTGAAGCTGCCCTTCACGTGGCCGAACAGCTCGCTCTCGAACAGCTCGGGCGGGACGGCGGCCATGTTGACGGCCACGAACGGTCCGGCGGCGCGCGGGCTCAGGCGATGGACGGCGCGCGCGAACAGCTCCTTGCCGGTGCCCGGCTCGCCGGCGAGCAGGATGGGCAGCGACGCGCGGGCCGCCCGGCCGAGGTCGCGGAACAGCGCCAGCATCGCGGGCTCGCGCGTGACGATGCCGAGCTCCGCGGCCTGGCGGCGCAGTCGCTCCTGCTCGGCGTCACCGAGGGCGGCCGGGCTGCGATCGCCGGCGCGGAGCTCGCGCTCCAGCGCCTGGAGCCGCGCGCGCGTCTGCTCTTCCTGCGCTTGCGCCTCGGCGAGCCGGGCCTTGAGGGCTTCGGCCGCCTGCAGGAGGTCGCGCTCGCTCCCCGTCGAGCGGGCGGCGGCAGCGCGGGCAGCTTCGAGGTCCTCCTCGAGCGCCTCGACACTGGACTCCCGGCGCACGAGCGCCTCGCGGATGCCGGTGACCTCGGCCTCCAGCGCCTTCAGCCGCCGGGCCGCGCCGAGCTGCTGCCCGAGCGACGCGCAGCCGCCGGCCAGAAGGATCGCGCCGAGCGGCACCAGCGCCGGGAGCACGACACCCGTCATCGCCGGGGTCACGGTGAAGGCCAGCGCATAGAGCGCCGCCAGTCCCACCACGGCGGCCGGCGCCGGCCATCCGCGCAGGCCCAGCGCGATCCACGCCGCCAGCGCGCCGAGCGCGAACGAGCCGGCGAGCGTGGCGCCGAGCGGCGCCTCGCGCAGCCAGGCGTGCGTCAGCGCGGCGTTGACGACCTCGGCCTGGATGGCGACGTCCCACAGCGGGCCGACCGGCGTGGGGCGCGACAGGCCGGGAGGCTGGGTGAGGACGAGCACCGCCTTGCCCTCGGCCAGGCTGCGCACGCGCGCGGCGTCGCCGCGCTCGAGCGCGGCCCACAGCTCGCTGAACAGCGTGACGTGCAGATCGGGCGCCCAGCGCAGCACGGCGTGGCCCCCGCCGTCGGTCGGGATCCGCGCGGCCAGCTCCTCCGGCCGCGCGCGCAGCGCCGTCGCCGCCAGCAGCACGCCGAAGGCCGGCACGTCGCGCTCGCCCGCGCGCGCGGCCAGCGGCACGCGGCGCACGACGCCGTCGGGATCGGCGGGCGCCAGCGGATGGCCCACCTTGATGCCGGCGGGCGGCGCGCCGGCGCTCGGCGCCAGCAGGCACACGGCGTCGCCCGCCTGCGCAACCGCTTCGCGCAGGAGGGCGTCGCTGGCGGCGCCGCCGCGGCCGGGCGCGCTCGGCTGGCCGAGCGGCGCGTCGAGACCGATCGCGGTCGCGCCGCCGAGCGAGAGCGCGCCGACGACACGGGCGAGCACGGCGCGGTCCCAGGTACCCGCGCCCAGCCGCGCCTCGGCGGCGGCGTCGCGCATGACCAGCGTGAGGTTCGGGCTCACCGGCGCCAGCGCGAGCGCCCACCGGTCGCGCAGCGTGCCGCCGAGCACCGCGACCCCGGAGCCGCCGAGCATGACCCCGGCGGCGGCGACGAGGGTCGCGAGCAAGCCCAGGACTCCGGCGATCAGCGGACGGCGAATGGCTGGCCTCTTACCGGATCGGCGCGCGCCGGCCCTCGGCGGCCGCGCTCTGGAGATAGCCGAGGATGCGCGCGTCGCGCGCGCCGAGCTGGCCGTCGACGCCCTGCTCGTAGAGCGTCTCCAGCAGGCGCGCGGCCGGCTCGCCGAGCGCGGCGGCCTCGCGGATCAGCACGGGAACGGCCTCGGCGACACGCCCGGCGCGAAGCAGCGCGGCGCCGGCGCTCTCCTCAGCATTGGCGGAGAGATCGGGAAACTGCTTCCAGAGCGAGGCGCGATGGTCGGCGAAGGCCTGGACGGCGGCCTGGCTCTCGGCGGGCGGCCGCCGGCTGCGGCCGAGCGCCACCTGGCGAAGCTGGGCCAGCGCTTGCTCGGCCTGCGGCACCCCCTGCTCCGCGGCCCTGAACCACCACGCGACCGCGGCCGTCAGATCGCGCGGCACACCGACGCCGGCCGCGTAGGCCGTGCCCGCGAAGTACTGGGCCCGCGCGTGGCCGGCTTCCGCCGCCGTCACGAGCTCGGGCGTCGCCTCGGCGTCGCGCTGGGCCAGCTTCAGCACGAGGGCCAGGCTGTAGCGCGCGTCCGGCTGAAGCGGATCGGCGGCGAGCACGCGGCGGTAGGCGTCGATCGCGCCGGCCACGTCGCCCTGGGCGTAGCGGACGACGCCCAGGCTGTAGCGCGCGTCGAGCAGGTCGGGCTGCGCGCTCAGCACGCGCTCAAGCTCCTCGCGCGCGGCCGGCCACTCCTGGCGCGCCACCAGCACGCGCGCCAGGGCAATCCGCAACGGCAGCGCGTCGGGCTGGCGGCGCAGGCCGGCGCGCAGCTCTTCGACCGCGGCGTCGAGGTCGCCGACGGCGGCCAGCGAAGTGCCGAGCCCGGCGCGCGCCTCCAGGAGATCGGGCTGGGCGCCGAGCGCTTGACGGAAGGCGCCGGCGGCCGCGGCCATCTCGCCGCGCGCGAGCAGCGCGCGCCCGCGCTCGAGCGCAGGCGCCGTGGTGGACCCGGACGGCGACGACGGCGGCGCCCCCGGGACGACAGTCGGCGACGCAGGCGGCGCGGCGGTGGCACAGCCGGCGAGCACGAGCACGAGGAGGACAAGCGCGCGGACCACGGTCCGCGCCATCATAGCGCGCGGAGGTCAGCGCGCGAAGTGCGGCATGATCTCGCGGGCGAAGAGATCCATCGAGCGCGCGGCGGCGTCGTGGGGCAGGTTGCCGTACATGAAGCGGCCGACGAAGTAGTTGCAGCCGGTGGCGGCGACGTGGCGCTCGACTTCCGCGCGCACCGTGGCCGGCGAGCCCACGATGGCCACGTCGTTCTCCAGCGCTTTCTCGAGCGTCTCGGAAAACCGCAGCGGCACGGAGTTGAACGAGCGCCAGAGGCTCGTGAGATTTTCGTACCAGCGCTGATAGGCCGGACGCGCCAGCTTGGTTGCCTCGGCGTCGGTGTCGGCGATGAGCACGTGGCGTTGCGCGCCCACGAGCAGCGGCTGCCCGGTGGCCGCGTCCAGGAAGCTCTGCACCACTTGCTTGAGCGCCGTGTTGCCGAGCGTGCTGACGATGTTGACGCCGCGGCGCGCGGCCTCGGCGGCGCCGTCGGGCCGCACGACCCCCTGCCACAGCGGCGGGTGCGGCTTCTGCACCGGCTCGAGCTCCATCGGCACGCCGCGATACGTGTAGTGGCGGCCCTGGTGGGTGAGCTTGCCGCCGCGCAGCCCCGCCAGCACGACGGCGAGGCCCTCCTCGTACATCTCCTGCGCGTCCAGGAAGTTGACGCCGCAGTAGGCGAGCTCGTAGGGCACGATCCCCCGCCCCACGCCGAGCTCGAAGCGCCCGCCGCTGAGCTGATCGAGCATGCAGATCTCCTCGATGAGCCGGAGCGGCGCGTAGAGCGGCAGCAGATAGACGAGCGGCCCGAAGCGCAGCCGGCGCGTGCGCTGCGCGACGGCGGCCAGGAAGATGCCGGGCGACGGCGCCATGCCGAGCCGCGTGGCGTGGTGCTCGGCCACGTGATACGTGCGGAAGCCCGCCGCGTCGGCGGCCTGGGCCAGCCGCAGCCGCTGCTCGAACAGCGTGGCCAGCGGCTCGTCGCCGCGATCCACGTGGTCGAAGATGCCGAAGGCGAGCGGCGCCATGCGTCAGGCCGGGCTCGCCGGCAGCGACGTCGAGACGGCGCCCGCGCGCGCCGAGCGCTCCCAGCCCACGAGCGCGCCGGCGAGGAGCAGGCCCGCGGCGTCGAAGACGTACTCCGCCACGCCGGGCACGGCCGGCATGAAGAGCAGGAGCCCGGCGGCGATCGCCCACGCGCGGCGAACCCAGCCGAGCGGACGGAAGAGATAGCCCGCGCAGCCGACGCCGATCAGGACGGTGCCGAGCGCCGAGGTGATCACCGTGGTGACGATGTCGGTCCACGTGCCGACCAGGATCAGCGCCGGATGGAAGGCGAAGACGAACGGCACCACGTAGGCGGCGATCGCCAGCCGCATGCCCGTCCAGCCGGTCTTCCAGAAATCCGCGCGCGCCATGGCCGCGGCCGTGTACGTCGGCAGGCAATCGGGCGGCGTGATCAGCGAGATCATCCCGAAGTAGAACAGGAAGAGGTGCGCGGCCAGCGGGTGGATCCCCACCTGCACCAGCGCGGGCGCGATCAGCACGGCCAGCGTGATGTAGACCACGGTCGTCGGCAGCGGCAGCCCGAGGAAGAGACAGCCGAGCGCAGTCACGATCAGCAGCAAGAGCGCGTGGCCGCCGGAGATCGTCACCAGCAGCAGCGAGATCTTGAAGATGAAGCCGGAGAGGTTGAGGGTGCCGATGACGAGGCCGGCCAGCGCGGTGATGGCGACGATGTCGAGCAGCGTGCGTCCCGTCTCCTCCACGCTCGCCACCACGCGCGCCAGCGAGGGACGATGCTCGCGCTGCAGCAGGCCGACGCCGAAGGTCACCACCACCGCCGCCATGCCGGCCGGCCCCGCCTCCCAGTTGGCGATCATCAGCGTGTAGACGAGGACGGCCAGCGGCACCAGGAACACCCAGCCGTGGCGCATCATCGCGCGCAGCTTCGGGATGCGCTCGGGCGGCAGCCCGGCCATCCCGGTGCGCGCGGCCTCCAGATCGACCTGCGTGAAGAGCGCCAGATAGTAGAGGCACGCGGGGATGGCGGCGGCGAGCGCGACCTGGCCGTAGGAGATGTTGAGGAACTCGGCGATGAGGAACGCGGCGGCGCCCATCACGGGCGGCATGATCTGCCCGCCCGTGGAGGCCACGGCCTCGATCGCCGCCGCCATGTGGGGCGCGTAGCCGGTCTGCTTCATCAGCGGAATGCTGAAGGCGCCGTTGACGGCGACGTTGGCGACCGCGCTGCCGGAGACCGTCCCGAAGAGCGCGGACGACACCACCGAGACCTTGGCGGCGCCGCCGCGATAGCGGCCCATGAGCACGAGCGCGATCTCCATCAAGAAGCGGTCGCCGCGCACGGCGTAGAGCGCGTGGCCGAAGAAGATGAACGCCACCAGCACGCTGGCCGCCACCTGCAGCGGCACGCCGAAGACCCCGTTGGTGTCGAGGTAGAGATAGCTGACGATGCGTGACCACGAGGAGCCCTTGGCGTAGAGCAGGCTCGGGAAGAGCCACGCGAACTTCGCGTAGAGAATGCACGCGAGCGCGACCCACGCCAGCGTGCCGCCGGCCAGCCGCCGGGCGGCTTCCAGCACGAGGAGCACGGCGGACGAGCCCAGCAGCACGCGGTCGGGCGTGAGCTCGCCCAGACGATACGCGATGGTCGGATACATGACCGCCACGTAGCCGCCCACCACGAGGCCCAGCGCGGAGAGCGCCCAGTCGTAGGTCGGCACGCGATCGCCCGCCTCGCGGCCCCGGGCCTTCACGGCGACGAAGACGCTGGCGAGCGCCAGGCCCAGGAAGACGCCGAGGAACTGCTCGTTGAAGAAGGCCCACGGCAGCCGGTGATGGACCTGCGTGGCCCACGTGGCGCTGATCAGCGTGAGCGCGACGAGCAGCGCGCGCTCGATGCCCCGCGCGGCGCCCGACAGCCGACGGAACTTGCTGGTGGTCTCCATTCCGGCGGCGTAGTGTCTCACAGGTCTCGCGGCGCCGGGTGGCCGGCGGCTTGCAATCGCGGAATCGTGCTGGGGTGAAGGAGGAAATTGCAATGATCACCATTCGCCCGATCGGCGCGCTGGTCCTGGCGGCCTCGGTCATGCTGGCGCCGGCCGTCCCGGCGCGCGCGGCGGAGCCGACGCTGTCCGACATCGCATCCTGCAACGAGCAAGCGACCGCCCGCACGAGCGGCGCCGCCCTGCCGCGGCCCGACGCGCCGTCCCAGGTGGGCGCCACCAAGCCGATCGTGGAGGGCGAGCGCGATCTGCCCAAGCGCGGCGAGAAGTCGGACTCGACGGGCGCCATCATCACCGACGGTCCCGACCCGCTGGTCAAGGGCATGGATGCGCAGCGTGCGGACGACCCCCAGTATCGCGCGGCCTATCGGGCCTGCATGCAGAAGCGCGCCACGCGCTGAGGGCGGCGACCATGTACGCGCACGTCAACGTGTGGCGGCTGACCGATCAGGGCGCCCAGTGGAAGGACGACGCCGGCCGCGCCATCGGCGCCGCGCTCCAGGTGCAGCCGGGCTTCCGGTCTTACACGCTGGTGCGCACGGGCGAGTGGGAGGTCGTCGTCATCACCGTGTTCGCTTCGCAGCCCGAGCTCGACGCGGCGCTGGCGGCGATCTCACCGCTGGTGAACGAGCAGATCGCGCCACTGACCGAGAACGTCCTCGAGCGCCGCCAGGGCGGCGTCCTCGTGCATCTGTCTACATGGGGGCCCCGACATGGCCCCCAAACCCCCAGCGCTCGGGCCGTCCCGGCGGAGCCGTGACGGCCCTCGTCATTCCGGTGGTCGGCGACGACCCCGACTTGGCCCCCAAACCCCCAGCGCTCGGGCCGTCCCGGCGGAGCCGTGACGGCCCTCGTCATCCCCGCTGGTCGGCGACGACGCGCCCGTCCTTGACGACGAGCGCGAGGGCGGCGAGGTGCTCGACGTCGTCCAGCGGATTGTCGCGGACGACGATCAGGTCCGCCCGCTTGCCGACCTCCACGGTGCCGAGCTCGTCGGCGGCGCCGCATATCTCAGCGGCGTGACGGGTGGCGGCCCACAGCGCCTGCCGCGGCGTCGCCCCGTCCTTCACCCAGAGGCCGAGCTCGAGCAGCGCGGCGTCGCGCAGCGGACGCAGATCGGAGCCCAGCGCCATCTTGACGCCCGCCTTCAGCGCGCGCTGGAACCACGCGCGGTGCTCGCCCACGGCGGCCTCGGCGCGCGCGTTCACCGCGGCCGGCAGATTGCGCTCCGCGACGTAGCGCTTCTCGCGCGGGCTGGTGGCCTGTGACGGCGTGAGGTGCGTGATGCCCAGCGTGGGCACGTACCAGGCGCCGCGCTCGCCGAAGAGCGTCAGCGCCTCGTCGTCCATCACGTAGCCGTGCTCGATGCTGTGGGCGCCGAGGCGCAGCGCGGCCTTCACCGCCTCGGCGTTGGCCGCGTGCGCCATCACCTTCATCCCGCGCTGGCGGCAGATGGCGAAGGCCGCCTCCAGCTCGGCCGGCGTGAAGAACGAGTGCCAGTGGCGGTCCCACGCGGGACCGATGATGCCGCCCGTCAGATTCAGCTTGATGTGATCGACGCCGCCCTGGATCTGCTCGCGGATGGCGGCCACGAACGCGTCGGCGCCGTCGATCGGCCTGGCGAAGCCGGTGGCGAGGGCGTGGCCCGCCGTGGTGGTGAGGAACCAGCCGCCCGCGAAGATGCGCGGGCCCACCAGGCGGCCGCTGTCGAACGCGCGCTTCAGCGCCACGTCGATCAGATGCGGCGTGCCGGCGGTGCGCACGGCCGTCACGCCGGCCTCCGTGAGCGCCTCGTGGGCATTCGCCGCGTACTGCAGCGTCAGCTCGGCGATCGAGGCCTCGGGCAGCCGCGGCCACTCGAAGTGCACGTGCGCGTCCCAGAGCCCGGGCAAGAGGTACATCCCGGCCACGTCGATGACGGTGGCGCCCGTGACCGCCGTCGGCGCGCCGCGGCCATCGAGGATCTCCGCGATCCGCCCGCGCTCGACGACGACGGAGGCCGGCCGGGCATCGGGCACCACGCAGTCGATCAGCCGCGCGTTGGCGAGAACGAGCCGGGCGGTCACGGCAGCAGGAGCCGCGCGACATGGTGATCGACGACCTCGCCGGCGGCGCTCACGGCGAAGTTGGACGTGATCAGCCCCCGGGCGCCGGCGAAGCGGCCCGCGCCGCCGGTGACGGTCCACACGACGGCGCCGTAGACCGCGCCAGGCGTAGGCGCCGGCGCCACCCAGCCGCGCCCCTGCGTGGTGAACGTGACCTTGCCCGCCGTACCGTAGGTGATCTCGCCCTCCTCCACGAAGGTGCCGTCGCCGAAGCGCTCGACGCGCGCTTCGAGCGTGGCGCGCTCGCCGTCCACCGGCTCCACGCGCGCGAAGACGCCGTCGGCGCCGACCAGCGTGGAGAGCGTCTGGCTGGGCGCCGACGTGCGCGCCCGGCGCTGCGTGGTCGAGCCCGGCAGGCTCTCGCCGCGGCCCCGAAACTCCAGCGCGAAGACCAGCTCGCGCGGATCAGGCACGGGTGACGTGGGCGATGATGGAGATCTCGTGGTCTGACATGGCGTCCTCCTGCAACAAGGGTTCCCGAACGTCTGGGGGTCTAGGGGGCCATATCGGGGCCCTCTAAAACACGATGATGCCGCGGGCCAGCTCGCCGGCGGCGAGCGCGCGGAATGCCTCGTTGGCCTCGTCGAGCCCGTAGCGGCGGTTGATCAGCTCGTCGATCTTCAGCTTGCCGGCCTGGTAGAGCGTGGCCAGCCTTGGGAGATCCTCGCGCGTGCGCGCGCTGCCGTAGGAGCAGCCGCGGATCACGCGCTCGGCCGTCACGATCGGCCGCACGTCGAGCGGCACCGTGGCGCCCGTCTCCGGCACGCCGATGAGCACGCACGTGCCGCCGGGCGCCAGCGCCTCGGCCGCCTGGGCCATCGCGCGCGCGTTGCCGACGGCCACGAACGTGTAGTCGGCGCCCAGCCGCGTGAGTCGGCGGATGGCCGCCACGGGATCCTCGCGCGAGGCGTCCACGCCGTCGGTCGCGCCGAGCGCGCGCGCGTACTCGAGCTTGGAGGCGACCACGTCCACCGCGATGATCGGGTGCGCGGCGACCAGCGCGCCGCCCTGGATCACGTTGAGGCCGACGCCGCCCACGCCGAACACGGCCATGCTGGCGCCGGCCGGCACCGCGGCCGTGTTGATGACGGCGCCGACGCCGGTCATCACCGAGCAGCCGATCAGCGCCGCCTTGTCGAGCGGGACGTTCTTGTCGATCGGGATCGCACAGGATTCGTGGACGACGGTGCGCGAGGCGTAGGTGGCCACGTGGCCGTAGTGGTAGACGGGCTTGCCCTGCAGCGACATGCGCGTGGTGCCGTCGGGCAGCACGCCCTTGCCGGGCTGGCGGCGCTCGCAGAGGTTCGGACGGCCGATGACGCAGTAGTGGCAGCGCCCGCACGTCGGCGCCCACGACAGGATCACGTGATCGCCCACCCTGAGCTCGACCCCCGGCCCCACCTGCTCGACCACGCCGGCGCCTTCGTCACCGAGCACGATCGGCACGGGCACGCCTTTCCACGAGCCGTCGGCGGCGTGCAGGCACGAGTGGCACACGCCGCTGGCGGTCATGCGGACGAGCACCTCGCCCGCGCGCGGCGGCTCCAGCTCCAGCTCTTCGACGGACAGCGGCTTGCCCTGCTCGAATAGCACCGAGGCTCGCATTTCTCCCCCTTCCCCTTCTAGGCGCTGTAGCGGATGCGTGGGTCCAGCACGCCGTAGAGGAGGTCGACCACGAGGTTGATGGTCATGAACATGACGGCGATGAACAGGATGGTCGACTGCGTGAGCGGATAGTCGCGCTGGTAGATCGACCACAGCACGAGCCGGCCAACGCCGGGCAGCGTGAAGACTTCCTCCACGACCACGGTGCCGCCGAGCAGGATGCCCACCTGCAAGCCGGCCACGGTGACGATCGGGATCAGCGCGTTCTTGAGCGCGTGCTTGAGGATGACGAGCCGCCGGCTCAGCCCCTTGGCGGCGGCCGTGCGGATGTACTCCGAGCGCAGGACGTCGAGCATGCCCGCCCGCGTGGTGCGCGCGATGTTGGCGGCGCTGGCGGTGCCGAGACACAGCGCCGGCAGCACCATGATCGTCAGGTTGCGCCGGGGATCGGTGAGGAAGTCGACCCACATCACCGGCGGCATCCAGCGCAGGTAGATGGAGAAGAACAGGATCAGCATGGTGCCCTGCCAGAACACCGGCACCGAGAGACCGAGCAGCGCACCGATCCGGGTGACGTTGTCGACGGCGTGGTCGCGGCGGGCGGCCGAGACGATGCCGGCCGGGACGCCGAGAAGCAGCGCGAAGCCCACTGACAGTAGCGTGAGCTCGAACGTCACCGGCAGCCGCTCGAGGATGAGACTGGCCACCGGCTTGCCCGTGCGCCACGACGTGCCGAGATCACCGTGAGCGAGCGCGCCGAGCCACCGCGCGTACTGCAGCCACCACGGCTGGTCGAGCCCGAAGAAGCGCTTGAGCTCGGCCACCATGGCCGGGCTGACGACGGCGTCGGCGCCGATCATCTGCTCGACCACGGTGCCCGGCACCAGGCGCAGCATCAGAAAGACCAGCACCGTGAGGCCCAGCAGCGTGAGGACCATCGAGTACAGGCGCACCACGAGATACCTCGCCAAGGATCCCTAGGCCTTCTCCACCGAGGCTCCCTCCAGGCCGTAGAGCAGCGTGGTGGGGTGCTGGCGGAAGCCCTTCACGGTAGCCTGGGTGAAGTCGATGGTGTCGGCGGAGAAGAGCCAGAGGTGCGGGACGTTCTCCAGGATCATGATCTGGACCTTGTCGTAGATCTCCTTGCGCTTCTTCTGGTCCATCGTGCGTCGGCCGTCCTCCAGCAGCGCGTCGAGCTCGGGCACGCTCCACGAGTTCCAGTTCTGGCCCTTGGTGGAGTGCAGCGGGCGGAAGAACGCCACGTCGGGATCGGCATACCCGGGGGTGGTGTTCATGGTCATGTCGAAGTCGTGGGCCAGCCAGCGCTTGATCCACACCGCGTACTCGACGTTCTCGATCTCCATGTTGATGCCGATGCGCTTGAGCTGGGCGGCGATGACGGGCGCGCCCGACACCATGGTGGGGAACGTCGGGATCACCGAGCACTTCACGGTGAAGCCGCTGGCCACGCCGGCCTCGGCCATCAGCTTCTTGGCCTTCTCCACGTCGGGCTTGTAGTACTTCATCCACTGCTCCTCGGGGAGCTGCCACTGCTTCATGGGCGCCGTGCAGGGGGCGGTGAGGCGGCCGAAGCCGGCGGTGGCCACGCGCATGATCTGGGCGCGATCGACGGCCCACGAGATCGCCTGCCGCACGCGCACGTCCTTGAGCGGGCCGCGATTGGCGCTGATGTTGAGGTAGTCGTAGCCGAGACGCGAGGAGCGGTAGCCGGTCAGCGACTTCTCGTCCTTGAGCAGGTTGTAGTTCTTGTTGTCCTCGATGAACGCGTGGTGGATCTGCCCGGTGCGCAGCGCCGCCACGATGTTGGCTTCGTCGGGAATGACGCGCAGGATCAGCCGATCGACGTGGGGCGCTCCCTTCTTCCAGTAATTCGGGTTGCGCTTGAACACCATCTGCTGCTCGACCTTCCAATCTTCCAGGATGAAGGGGCCGGTGCCGACCGCCGCCTTGTTGAGGTCGCCGTGCTTGGTCACGCCGGCCTCGCTCACGATGTAGCCCCAGAAGCCGCCGAGCGCGGCCGTCAGCGCGGCGAACGGCTCCTTGGTGACGAACTTCACCGCGTACTTGCCGGCCGGCTCCACCTTGTCCACCGCGTTGAAGTCGGACCGGCCGGCCTGCGATTTCTCGAGCAAGCGGTCGAACGAGAACTTCACGTCGGCCGAGGTGAACTCCTGGCCGTCGTGGAACTTCACGCCCTGGCGCAGCTTGAACGTCCACGTGAGGCTGTCGGGGCTGATCTGCCACGACTCGGCCAGCTCGGGCACCAGCGTCATGTCGGGCTCGAAGCGGACGAGCTGGTTGTACATGAGCGGCGAGCGACGGCTACGGGATAACGCCGGCACCAGGGAGGGATCGAGGCCGGTCGCCTCCGTCGTCTGCGCGGAGATGAGGGTGGTGCCGCCCTGCGCACGGATGGCGTGCGGGAGCGCCAGCACGCCGAGGGTGGCGCCGCCGGCGGCCAGGAAGTGGCGACGGGTGATGCGGGTCGAGTCGTTCATGTTCTATCTCCTCATTTGGGATCGAGCACGTCGCGCAGGCCGTCGCCGATGAGGTTGAAGGCGAGCACGGCCACCATGATGGCGATGCCGGGGAACACCGAGATCCACGGCGCGGTCTCCAGATAGGTGCGGCCCTCGTTGAGCATGTTGCCCCACGAAGGAATCGGCGGCTGGGCCGACAGGCCCAGGTAGCTCAGCGACGCCTCGATGAGGATGGCCTGCGAGAAGGCCACCGTGCCCTGCACAACGAACGGCGAGACGACGTTGGGCAGCAGGTGCTTGAGGGCGACCACGAGCTTGCCCGCGCCCAGCGCGCGCACCGCCTCGATGTACTCCTTCTCGCGCTCGGCCAGCACCGGCGCCCGCATCACGCGCACGAACAGCGGCGTGTAGACGATCGTGATGGCCATCACCGCGCTGTTGACGCCGGGCCCGCGCATGGCGGCCACGCCGACGGCCAGCAGCAGGCCGGGAATGCTGAAGAAGATGTCCATCACGCGGTTGATGGCGTTGTCCCAGGCGCCCCCCGCGTAACCGGCGATCATGCCGAGCGTGCCGCCGACCGCCATGGCCATCACGATCGAGGTCACCGCCACGTAGAGCGACACGCGGGCGCCGTGGATCACGCGGCTCAGCACGTCGCGCCCGAAGCGGTCGGTGCCGAAGGGCGCAGCGCCGGTGGGGCGCGCCTCGATGAGATCGAAGTTCTGCTCGTCGGGCGGATGCGGAGCGAGGACGTCGGCGCCGAGAGCCATGACGACGATCGCCAGCGCCACGACGGCCCCCACGACCACCACGGTGCTGCGCGTGACCCGCCGAAGCGCTTTCGTCTTCCCGCCCTCGCAGGGCAGGAGCGTAGGCGGGCGGCCCGGGGGTGTCAACCCGCAGGCCCCGGGTGGGGTCACGGACGATTTCGCGAATGTCGATGGCGCCGCGCTTGCTGTGCGCGATGCCGTTGTTTCGCCGGTTGCCGCGACGCTGCCGACACGGACGACGGGCCAACGGATGCGAACCGAAGCGGAGGCGCTCAATGAGGAAAGGACTCAGGTCAACTCCCCTGGTGCTGGCTCTACTCATGCTCGTGACATTGGCACAGGCGACGGTGAAGCCGGTCGGCGCGCAGCCGGCCCCCGCGTCACCACCGCTCGTGACGCTGCCGCTGGCCGGGACGACGAGCGGCAACGGGACGTTCAGCGGCACGCTGGCCATCAGCAGCGTGGGATCGGACGGCAGCGGTGGCGTCTTCGTGGAGGGCCTGGTCACCGGCACCGTGACTCGGGCGAACAAGACGCCCCTCGGGACGATAGTCAGCGTTCCGGTACGGCTGCCCCTGCAGGGTAACTGGCCCCGCGGGCTCGCCCAGCAGGCGCCTGGAGACTCGATCGTGCTCGCGCAGGCGACGTGCGGGATCCTCCATCTCGAGATCGGCGCGGTGAACCTGAATGCCCTGGGAGTCGTCGTCGCCACCAGCCCGATCGCGCTCGACGTCTCCGGCGACACCGCCGGACCCCTCGGCGCCCTCGTATGCTCGATCCTCAACCTGGTTGGAGGGCTGGCAGGGCTCGTGAACCTGCTGACGTCGCTCCTCGGCGCTCTTGGTGGCGCCCTGGGAGGTGCCGTCCCGACGGTATGACGTTACTGGCGGCCTAACTCGGCTCACCGGCGTGGGTTTCGGGATCCTTGCGCGCCCGCAGCGCGCGCCACACGCGCTCGGGCGTCAGTGGCAGGTCGCGAAGCCGCACGCCGGTGAGACGGGCCAGCGCGTTGGCCACCGCCGGGCTCACGGGAATCAGGCTGCCCTCGCCGGCGCCCTTGGCGCCGAACGGGCCGGCGCCGTCGGCGTTCTCCACGAAGCGGCACGCGAGCGCCGGCACGTCGTCGGCGCGCGGCACGCGGTAGAGCAAGAGCGTGCCGTTCACGAGATGGCCGTCCGTGTAGACCATCTCCTCGAGCAGCGTGTGACCGAGCCCCTGCACCACGCCGCCCTCGTCCTGGCCCTCCAGCACGAGCGGGTTCACGGCGCGGCCGACGTCGGCCACGGAGACGTAGCGCTCGACCTTCACGGCGCCGGTCTCCTCGTCGATGCTGACCTCGGCGGCGCCGACCGCCATCTCCCAGAACGGCGTGCTGCCGCCCAGCGGGGCCGCGCTGCGCCCGGGCGCCACCACGCCACGGCCGATCAGCTCGCCGCCGCTCATCCCGAAGCGAAGCGCGAGGATCTCGGGGTAGGTCAGGCGCTGCACGGCCGACACCACGGCGCCGTCCTCCAGCGCGAGGTCGCGGGCCGGCAGCCCGAGCGCATCGGCGGCCACGCGCAGGAGCTGCTCGCGCACGTCCTCGGCGGCCACCTGCACCGCGCGCCCGGTCATCGTGGTCGAGCGGCTGGAGCTGGTGGTCTGGTCGTACGGCGTGATGGCGGTGTCCGGCGGCACCACGGTGACGCGCTCGAGCGGCACGGCGAGCACCTCGGCCGCGATCTGCGAGAGCACGGTGCGCGTGCCCTGCCCCATCTCGACCGCGCTGGCCAGCACGGTCACGCTGCCGTCGGCATGCAGGCGCACGATCGCCTCCGACACGCTGGGGCCGATCGAGGCCTTCAGCATGGCCGCCACGCCCCGCCCGCGATCGGCGGCCAGCGCCTGCGTCCAGCCGATCGCCTCGGCGGCGCGGCCGAGGCTCTCCTCGTACTTGCCGTCGATCGGCGTGTCGCCCGGTGCGAACTCCTCGCCGTGGCCGAGCAGGTTGTCGCGGCGGAGATCGACGGGATCGCGGCCCAACCGGTCGGCGGCGACGTCGAAGAGCGACTCCAGCGCCCACGCGAGCTGCGGCACACCGAAGCCACGAAACGCGCCGCCGGGCGTCGTGTGCGTGTAGACGGCGGCGGCCCCGAGCGCGACGTGCGGCACGCGATAGGGCCCGGTGGCCGTGTACGTGGCCTTCTGGACCACGCGCGGGCCGATGTCGGCGTAGGCGCCCACGTCGTACTGCGCGTCGCACTCCACGGCCACGAGCGCGCCGTCGCGACGGAATCCCACGCGCATCGCCACGCGCGCGCTGCAGCGCCGTACCGTCTGGAACGCCTCGGCAGCGGAGATGGCGAGCCGCACCGGGCGTCGCGCGACGTGCGCGAGGGCCGCCGTCAGGGGCTCGAGCTTCGCATACGTCTTGCTGCCGAAGCCGCCGCCGAGGTGCGGCACCACGACGCGGATGCGTGAGAGCGGCGCGCCGAACATCTTCGCCAGCTCCACGCGCACCGAGTACGGGTTCTGCGTGGAGGCCCACACCGTGAGGCTGCCGGTCTCGTCCCACGCCGCCACCGCCGCGTGCGGCTCCATCGCGTAGTGCTGCACGGCCGGAAAGCGGTACGTGTCCTCCACCACGAGGTCGGCGCCGGCCAGCGCCGCGGCCGCGTCGCCGCGCGCGAAGCGGAAGCGGTGGCAGACGTTGGTGCCGGGCTCGGGCTTGAGCGACGAGAGATCGGCGAAGTGGCCGGCCAGCGGCTCGCCCGTGTGCACGAGCGGCGCGCCGGGCGCGAGGGCTTCTTCCAGCGTGATCGCCGCCGGCTGCGGCGCGTAGTCCACGTCGATCAGATCGAGCGCGGCCTCGGCCGTGGCCTCGTCGAGCGCCGCCACCGCGGCCACCGGCTCGCCCTCGAAGCGCGCCACGTCGATGGCGAGGATGGGGCGATCGCGGAAGGCCGGCCCGCAGTAGGGATCGCACCAGGTGAGATCGGCCCCCGTGAGCACGGCCACCACGCCCGGCAGCGCGCGGGCCCGCGTGGCGTCCACGCGCGCCAGCCGCGCGTGGGCGTGCGGCGAGCGCAGCACGCGCGCGTGCAGCATGCCGGGCACGACGAGATCGGTCACGTACCGCGCGCGCCCCGTCACCTTCTCGAGCGCGTCCACGCGGCGAACCGACCGACCTATCCATTTGAGTGGGGGCCCCGACATGGCCCCCACACCCCCGAACGTTCGGCGCGCCCCGGCGGAGCCGGGACGCTCCTCTGGAGTGGTCGGCGTCGCCGGGGGCCCCGACATGGCCCCCTCACCCCCGAACGTTCGGCGCGCCCCGGCGGAGCCGGGACGCTCCTCTGGAGTGGTCGGCGTCGCCGGGGGCCCCGACATGGCCCCCTCACCCCCGAACGTTCGGCGCGTCCCGGCGGAGCCGGGGCGCTCCTCGACACGCGCGCCGTGGCGCGCCTCCATCGCGTCGACGATTTTGCGGTAGCCGGTGCAGCGGCAGAGGCTGCCGCGCAGGGAGTGGAGGATCTGCTCGCGCGTGGGCGTGGGATTCTCGGCCAGGAGCGCGCGCGCCGTCAGCAGCATGCCCGCGGTGCAGAAGCCGCACTGCACCGCGCCGGCCTCGATGAAGGCTTCCTGGATCGGATGCAGCGCATCGCCGTCGGCCAGGCCCTCGACGGTGACGATCGCCCGCCCGTCGGCCTCCACCGCCAGGTACGTGCACGCGCTGACCGCCAGGCCATCGACCAGCACGGTGCAGGCGCCGCACACCTGGCTGTCGCACGAGCGCTTGGCGCCCTTGAGGTCGAGGTCGTCGCGCAGCACGTCGAGCAGCAGCGCGTGTGTCGGCACGTCCAGCTCGCGCGGCCGGCCGTTGACGACCGCGCGGATCGTCAGACGCGAGACGCCGCCGGCCGTCATGCGATGACCGCGTGCGGGAACTGCGGAATCGGCGTGGAGGCGCCGCGTGCGCGGCCCGCGGCGATCCGCAGGGCACGCCGCACGAAGACCGCCACCATCTCGCGCTTGTAATCGGCCGAGCCGTGCAGGTCGTCGTCGGGCTCGACGGCCGCCGCCGCCAGCTCGCCGATCGCCCCGGCGACATCCTCCAGCTCGGGCACGGCCACGCCCCGGAGCCGGGCTTCCACGGACGGCACGCGCACCGGGCGGGGATCGACGCAGCCGACGGCCACCCGCGCCTCGGTGACGCGCGCGCGAGACGCGTCGAGCACGAGGGCCAGCGCGACGCCGAGCGTCGGGCGCTCGTGGACGCCGAACTTCACGTAGACGGCGGCCGTGCCCTGCGGCCACGGCGTGAGCCGCACGGAGGCCAGCAGCTCGTCCGCCGCGCGCGCCGTCTCCCACGCGCCGCGCGTGAAGTCGGCAAGCGCCAGCTCGCGCCGCCCGCGCGGCGAGACGAGCTGCACGATGGCGTCGAGCGTCAGGAACAGCGTGGCGAGGTCGCTGTGCGGATCGGCGAAGGCGAGGTTGCCGCCGACGGTGCCCACGTTGCGCACGCGCACGTTGGCGACGTGGCGGGCAACGGCGGCCACGAGCGGACAGCGCGCGGCGACGAGCGGCGAGCGCTCCACCGCCCGGTGCGTGACGGCGGCGCCGAGCGTGAGCGAGCCGCCGTCCGTGATGACGTCGAAGCCGGCGAGCCGCTTGACGTCGACCAGGTGGCGCGGGCGCAGCAGGCCCAGCTTCATCAAGAGCAGCAGCTCGGTGCCGCCGGCATACGGCGCGGCGTCCTCGCCCAGCGTGGCCAGCAACGCACACGCTTCCTCTGCCGTGCCGGGACGGTGGAGCGCGAACGGACGCAGCATGCCTCAGCGTCCGAGCTTGGCGGCGGGTCGGACGAGCGTGTCGGCAATCATGCGGAGGTAGTCGATGCGCGCGGCGGCCTCGCGCGGCAGGCTGTAGATGGTGAGGCCGAGGCCGTCGAGACCCATCGCGTGGGCGCGCTCGATGGTCTCGAGGCACTCGGCCGGGCTGCCGTTGATCGTCCAGTCGTCGAGGCTCGTGTCGAAGCCGAGCTGGAGCGGCACCATCGTGGGCTCCTGCATTTCCCAGCCGCGGTACATCGCGAACGTCCGCTCGAGATACGCGCGCGCCGCCGTGCGCGCGGCCTCCTTGTCGGCGCCCACGATGAGGCTGCGGGAGGCGAACGCCACGCCCGGTGTGCCCAGGGCTATGCGGGCCTCGCGATAGACGCTCACCAGCCTCTTGACGTCGGCCCACGCCACCTGGGGGCCGAAGAAGACCGCGTCGACGAGCCGCGCCGCGCGCCGCGTGGCGCCGACGCTCTGCGCGCCCATCTCGAGCGGCGGGTGCGGGCGCTGGCACGGCAGGAATCCGAGCCGCGCGCCCGTCACCTTCGTGTAGACGCCGTCGAAGCTGACGGCCTCGCCGCGCCAGAGCTGCTTCATGAGCGCGAGCGATTCTTCGAGCTTGGGGACACGGTCCTTGCGGGCGAGGCCGGCCGCGGCCAGCTCCGTCTCGCGATAGCCGATCGCCACGCCCAGGTCGAGACGGCCGTGCGTGATGTGATCGAGGGTGGCCGCGTTCTCGGCGACGTCGACGGGGTTGAGGAGCGGCAGCAGCAGCATCGAGGTCTTCATGCGCATCGCGCCGGTCTCCGGCGCCAGCCGCGCCAGCATCGGCATCGGCTGCGGCCACACCGTTGGATGCGAGATCCAGTGATGGCCCATCGACACCCACGCGAAGCCCATGCCGGCCGCCGCGCTCACGACCTGCACGGCCTCGTCGATGATGGCGGCGGGCGCGCGATCGGTCGGGCTCCAGAACGGCGTGAGGTGGAAGCCGATCTTCATGAATGTCGTGGTACAAGGTAGCAGCGTTTGACGGCGGAGGCGACGGCATGGACGAGCTGCTGATCCGCGGCGGTCATCTCATCGACGGCACCGGCGCGCCCGGGCGCGAGGCGGACGTGAGCGTCCACGGCGGGCGCATCGTCGCCGTCGAGCGACGCTCGACGCGCGCGGCCCACCGGGTGATCGACGCGCGCGGCCAGTTCGTCGCGCCCGGGCTCATCGACATCCACACGCACTCCGACTTCACGCTGCCGCTCAATCCGCGCGCCGAGTCCAAGATCCGCCAGGGCGTGACGCTCGAGGTGGTCGGCAACTGCGGCTTCTCGGCCGCGCCCGCGCTGCCCGGGCGCGCCGGAGTCCTGCGCGAGTATCTGGCCTCCAGCGCGCCGTGGCTGCCGTTTGGCGAGACGAGCTTTGCCGACTACGTCGCCGCCTTTCCACCGACGTCGGTGAACGTGATCCTCCAGGTCGGGCACCACACGCTGCGGATCATGACGGCCGGCATGGAGGCGCGCCCCGTCACCGCCGGCGAGCTGGCCTCGATGGAGCGGCTGCTCGCCGAGGCGCTCGCCGCCGGCGCGTGGGGCCTCTCCTCGGGGCTGTTCACGGCGCCCGGCTGCTACGCCGACGCGGGGGAGATCCACGCGCTCGCGCGCGTCCTGCGCCGGCACGGCGGCGCGTACTCCTCACACATCCGCGACGAGGCGAATCACGTGGACGCGGCCGTCGCCGAGGCGATCGCCGTCGCGGAGGCGACGGGCGTGCACGTGCAGATCGCGCACCTCAAGCTCTCCGGCGTGGACAACTGGGGCGGCGCCGCCCGGCTGCTCGACACGATCGCCGCCGCGCGCCGCCGCGGCCTTCCGGTCGATTGCGACGCCTACCCGTACGACACCGCCACCAACCCCCTGCGCAACCTGCTGCCGCGCTTCGTCATGGAGAACGGCATCCGGGCGATGCTCGAGCGCCTGGCCCGGCGCGACGTGCGCGAGCGCGTGCGCGCGGAGATCGCGCGCGAGGGCCTGACGAACTTCGGCCGCATCCCGTCCTGGGACGCCGTGCGCGTCGCCGTCTCGCCGCACCTGCCCCAGGAGGCCGGGCACACGTTCGGCGACATCGCGCGACGCCGCCAGGTGGATCCGCTCGACGCCGTCTGCGACTTCATCGTGGCCGATCGCGGCGAGACCCGCATCCTCGTCACCTCGATGAACGACAAGGACGTGCAGCAGATCACCGGCGCGCCGTGGGTGCTGGTGGGTTCCGACGGCAACGCCCTCGCCACCTCCGGCGTGACGAGCCAGGGCAAGCCGCACCCGCGTTACTACGGCACCCACGCGCGCGTGCTCGGCGCCTGCGTGCGCGACGGGCTGCTCACGCTGCCGGCGGCGATCCACAAGACGACCGGGGCGTCGGCAGCGGCGCTGGGCCTCTCCGATCGCGGCGTGCTGCGCGAGGGCTACTGGGCCGACGTGACCGTGTTCGACCCGGGCCGCATCGCCGAACGCGGCACCTACGACGATCCGCACCAGTACGCCGTCGGCGTCTCCACCGTTGTCGTCAACGGCCAGGTGGTCATCGACGGCGGCGATCACACCGGCGCGGTGCCCGGGCGCGTGCTGCGGCGGCCGGCATGAGACATCCTGTGTCAACCCTACGCCGCGGCGAGCGTGGCGGCGGCGCCGTGGCGGCTGAGGTCGTAGGGGGTCCGGTTCTGCCAGCAGCGCCACAGAATTCGGACCCAGGCACGCGCGAGGATGCGAATGGCGTGCGGATGGTCGCAGCCGCGGCCGACAGCTCGCTGGTACACGGTGGCGG
>QHRW01000095.1 GCA_003220265.1 Candidatus Rokuibacteriota bacterium
CCTTGCCGCCCATCATCCGCTCGTAGCCCTCGCCGGCGCGCTCCAGCGGAAACACCTCCGTCATCGGCCGCACGCCGGTGAGCGCGCTGAAAGCCAACGTGTCCTGCGAATCGATGGACGAGCCCGAGGGCCAGCCGACGATCGAGCGCCGCGCCATGATCAGCCCGACCGCCGGCACCTCGAGCGGCTTGTCGGGAACGCCGAGGACGATGAGCTTGCCGTCGACGCCGAGACCGCCGAGCACGGCGGTCATCGCGCTGGCGCTGGTCGCGGTCGCCAGGATCACGAGAGCGCCGCCCAGCTTGAGCAGCTCCGCCGCCGGGTCGCTCGCCTCGGTGTCGATGTAGTGCTGGGCGCCGAGCGTGCGCGCCAGCGGAGCCTTGTCCTGCCCGCGTGCGATCGCCACGGCCCGATAGCCCATCTTCGCGGCGAACTGGATCCCCAGATGGCCGAGACCGCCGATGCCGAGCACGGCGACGACGTCCCCCGGCCGGGCGCCGCTGTGGCGAA
>QHRW01000094.1 GCA_003220265.1 Candidatus Rokuibacteriota bacterium
GTCGTCCTTGAGCAGCGCCGGCGACTCGAGCGGCCGGCCGACCAGCGCCATCGCCGCCGGCACGGCGCAGTGGGCGTGGACGTCCACCGTCTTCACGCGCTTGCCGTTGACGACGATCTGGCGGCGGGCTCCGGCCGGCGCCTCGGCGTAGCCGGGCGTTGCGCTCGACAGGGTGCAACCCACGAAGACGACGTCCGACGATCCCTGACTCTTCATGTGCTCCTCCGATAGACGCGGGCCACGCGCGGCCCGACGGCAGTGGCAATGTGGTGGAGGCCGAGGCCGTGATGCGCGGCGACCTCGGCGACGGTGATCTCGGCGGCGCCCTGGCGTCCGATGATCACGACCTCGTCGCCGACGCGCGCGTCGGGGACGCCGGTCAGATCGATTCGCGTGTGCTCGAGCGACGGCGCGCCCACGAGGGGCGCGCTGCGGCCGCGCACCAGCACGCGCCCGGCGTGCAGCCACAGCAGGCCGTCGGCCGAGCCCATGGGGACCACGCCCAGGCGCATCGGCACCGTCACGGGAAACGGCGCCACCTCGGCGAAGCGCTCGCGCGGCAGCAACTCCTTGAGAGCGATGACGCGCGTGGTGAGCGCGCGTAGCGTCGGCTGCAGTGGCACCGGCGACGTCTCGCCGGGAAACGTGATGCCGTAGAGCATCCGCCCGGGATCGACAGCGTTAAGGTACGTCTGAGGAAAGCGGAGCACGAACGGCGAGGCCGCGAACAAGCGGATCGGCACGCGCACGCCCCGCGCCTCCAGCTCGTCGACGACGCCGGTGAACCGGCCGAGCTGCCACTCGGCGTAGGCGGGGTCGCCGTCGTCGGGCGCGTGCGGGTGCGCGCACAGGCCGGCCAGGCGCAGGTGCGGCAGCTCCAGCATGGCGGCGATCGTCTTCACCGCCTGCTCGGCGGGCACGCCGAGCCGCTCGAGCCCCACGTCGATCTTCACGAAGACGTCGCACGGCCCCGTCGCCACTGCCGCGTACGCCTGCGCGCCCTCGAGATCCACCAGCGTGGGGACGAGGTCGTGCGCGAGGGTCTCCGCCGCGGCCGACGGCAGCGAGTTGGGATAGACGAGCACGGGCGCGGTGATGCCGCGCCGGCGCAGGCGAATGCCCTCGCCGAGATCGGCAACGGCCAGCGCGTCGGCCCCGTGGGCGACGAAGACCTCGCCCATCTCGGCGGCGCCGTGGCCATAGCCGTCGGCCTTGATGACCGCGAAGATCTTGCGCTCGGGGCCCACCATCCGGCGCACGGCGCGGATGTTGGCGGCGGCGGCGTCGAGATCGATCTCGAGCGTGGTCGGCCGCGGGGGGCTCGGCGAGGGCGTGGCAGTCATGGCGGCTCCTCGACGAGGAGGATACTCTATCGGTCATGCTTCGACTCGCGCTCGCCTGCCTCGCCCTGTTCGTGTTAACGTCCGGCGCCATGGCAAACGATATCTCTCCGGCCGTCCGATCCGAGCTGGCGCCGAGCGGCACGCTGCGCGTGGGCCTCAATCACCAGAACTTCCTGCTGGTCACGCCGGGCTCCGCAGCCGCGGACCCCCGCGGCGTGGCCTCCGACCTGGCGCGCGAGCTCGGCCGCCGCCTGGGCGTGCCGGTCGAGTTCAGCAAGTTCGACACGGCCGGCAAGCTGGCCGACGGCGTGAAGACGGGCGCGTGGGACGTGGCGTTCCTGGGCGCCGAGCCGCAGCGCGCCAACGAGATCGCGTTCACGGCCGCCTACCTCGAGATCCCGGCGACGTACCTGGTGCCCGCCGGCTCGCCGATCCGCTCGATCGCCGAGGTGGACCGGGACGGCATCCGCATCGCGGTCTCGGACAAGAGTGCCTACGAGCTGTGGCTGAGCCGCAACATCAAGCACGCCACGCTCATGCGCACGCAGGGCATCGACGCCTCCTACGATCTGTTCATCGCCCAGAAGCTCGAGGTGCTCTCGGGCCTGCGGCCGCGGCTGCTGACCGACGTGCAGAAGCTGCCGGGGGCGCGCATCCTCGACGGCCAGTTCACCGCCGTGCAGCAGGCGATCGGCACGCCGAAGGCGCGCGAGGCCGGCGCCGGGTTCCTTCGCGCGTTCGTCGAGGAGGTGAAGGCCTCGGGCCTGGTGGCGCAGGCGATCTCGCGCAACGCCGTGCAAGGCGTCTCGGTCGCGCCGCGCGCTCAGCCCTAGCGCGGCCATGAAGGTCTCGTTCTTCGAGACCGTGCGCTACATCCCACCCGAGGCGCTGCCCTCCGGGTGGCCGGTGGCCTCCGGGATCTACGACCGCGAGGCCGGGGCGCACGCGTACGAGGCGATGATCGAGCGGCTGCAGTACGTCGAGGAGCTGGGCTTCGACTGGGTGAGCGTCTCCGAGCACCACTACTCGCCGCGCATCCTGTCGCCCTCGCCGATGGTCGCCGCCGCGTTCATCGCCGCGCGGCTCACCAGGCTCACCATCGCGCTGCTCGGCCCCATCGTGCCGCACAGCAATCCCGTGCGCGTGGCCGAGGAGCTGGCGATGCTCGACACGCTCGCGCGCGGGCGGCTCGTCGTCGGACTGCTGCGCGGAACGGCCAACGAAGCGCTCAGCTACGACCTCAATCCGCAGGAGTCGCGCGAGCGCACCGACGAGGGGATGGAGCTGATCCTGCGCGCGTGGACCGAGACCCAGCCGTTCGGCTGGCAGGGGCGGCACTTCCAGTACCGCATGGTCTCCATCTGGCCGCGGCCGTGGCAGCAGCCGCATCCGCCGACCTACGCGCTGGGCACGAGCCGCGAGGCGTGCGAGTTCGCCGCCCGCCATCACCTCGGCTGCGGCGTGTCGTACGGGCCCTTCGAGGTGATGGCCAAGGCCACGCGCCACTACCGCGAGGCGTGCGCGCGCCACGACTGGCAGCCGACGCGCGAGCAGATCATCTATCGCGCGAACATGATCGTGGCCGACACCGACGAGGAGGCCCACGCCCTCCTGCGCGCGCAGCCGAACCAGGCGCCCTTCGCGCTGCGTCCGGGCGTGCGCGACGCGGTCATGACGCTCGATGCGCGCAACATCGCCGGCGAAGCGCGGTCGCCCGTGGTGGCCGGCGCGCTGCCCACCACGTTCATCGGCAGCCCCGACACGGTGGTGGAGCAGGTGCGGCGCGCGCGCGACGTGATCGGCGCCGGCGTGCTCGATCTCTCGCTGCACCCGCCCGGCGCCCGCGATCTCGAGGCACTCACGCGGGCGCTGGAGCTGTTCGGCAAGAAGGTGCTGCCGCGCATTCGTGACCTATGACGGACCGCCCCGCGCTCGTGCATCTGCGGGGCGCCGGTGAGCCGGAGCCGACGGCCGCCCACGCCCTCCTGAGCCAACGCTTCCGGGTGATCGTCCTCGAGGCGGGCGAGCCGGCGTCCACCCCGGACAGCCTCGTGCGCGCGATCGATCGGCTCGGCCTCGAGACGTTCAACCTGCTGGCGGGCGCCGCGGCGAGCCGGACGGCGCTCGGCGTCGCGCTCCAGGTGCCGGAGCGCGTCGCGGCGCTCGTCCTCGAAGCCCCGACGGCGATCAGCGAGGAGCGGCGCGTCGCCGAGCTCGCCACGCCGACCCTCGTGCTGTACGGCACGCTGGATCCCGTCACGCCGGCCGTGGGGCGCCGCATTGCGACGCTGATGCGCAACTGCCACCTCGTCTTCGTGTACGCTGCCGGGCCCACGATCGGCATCGATCGACCGGAAGCCTTCGCCGAGGTCGTGGGCGATTTCCTCGAGCGCCACGAGGCGTTCGTGATCCGCCGCACCGCGACGGTCATTCACCCGTAAACGTCAGGAGCGCGCCATGGCCTGCAAGCCGATGTCTCTCGACCACGTCAACATCTACGTGCGCAACGCCGAGCGCTCGCACCGCTGGTACACGGAGATCCTCGGCCTCCACACGCAGGACGTCTCCAAGCATCCCGGCACCGACCGCGTGCGGGGCGTGTTCCTCGCCTGCGACCCGGGTCACGCGCACGACATTGCGCTGTTCGAGGTCGGCGAGGACGCCGCGGGACCGCAGAAGGACCAGGTGGGCCTGAACCACGTCGCCTGGCGCATGGCGAGCCTCGACGACCTCGCCGAGATGTACCGGCGCCTGCACGACAAGGGCGTGGCCGTGCGCGTGGCCGACCACACCGTCTCGCTCGGCGTCTACTTCTCGGATCCCGACGGCAACGGTCTCGAGGTCTACTACGAGCTGCCGCGCAGCGAGTGGCACCAGGAGCGCCCGTTCACCGGCGGCGGCGCCAAGGGGCGGTTCCCCGGCCCCTGGGACGAGGCGCTACGCCAGCCGGCGCTCGCGAATGGCTGAGCGCCGCGAGGTCGACGCCGTCGTGGTGGGGGCCGGGTTCGCCGGCCTCTACATGCTCCATCGCCTGCGCGGGCTCGGGCTCTCGTCGCGCGTGTTCGAGGCGGGCGACGGCATTGGTGGCACCTGGTACTGGAACCGCTATCCCGGCGCGCGCTGCGACGTCGAGAGCATGGACTACTCGTACTCGTTCTCCGACGACCTGCAGCAGGAGTGGACGTGGACCGAGCGATATGCCTCGCAGCCGGAGATCTTGAAGTACATCGGCCACGTCGCCGACCGCTTCGACCTGCGCCGCGACATCCAGCTCTCCACCCGCGTGACCTCGGCGACCTTCGACGAGACGACGAACCGCTGGGACGTGCGCACCGACTGTGGCGACCAGGTGTCCGCGCGCTACTGCATCATGGCCACCGGCTGTCTCTCCACCGCCCAGGTCCCGAAGTTCAAGGGCCTCGAGAGCTTCGCGGGCCGCTGGTATCACACGGGCCACTGGCCGCACGAGGGCGTGGACTTCACCGGCCAGCGCGTGGGCGTCATCGGCACGGGGTCGTCGGCGATCCAGTCGATTCCCATCATCGCGCGGCAGGCCGCCCACCTCGTCGTCTTCCAGCGCACGCCGAACTACAGCGTGCCCGCCCACAACGCGCCGCTCGACCGGGACTTGGAGCGGCGGGTGAAGGCCGATTACGCCGAGTTCCGCCGCCAGGCGCGCGAGTCGCGCGTGGGCTTCGTCATGGAGCGCAACGACGCCTCCGCGCTGGCGGTGCCGCCCGAGGAGCGCGAGCGCGCGTACGAGACGCACTGGGGGCGCGGCGGCCTCGGCTTCTCGTCGACCTTCGCCGACCTGCTGACCAGCGAGGACGCCAACGAGACGGCGGCCGACTTCTTCCGCGCCAAGATCCGCGCGATCGTGCGCGACCCTGCCGTCGCCGACACGCTGTGCCCGCGCGATTACCCGCTGGGGACCAAGCGCCTGTGCGTGGACACCGACTACTACGCGACGTTCAACCGCGACAACGTCACGCTGGTGGACCTGCGGAAGACCCCGATCGAGGCGATCACGCCGCACGGCGTGCGGACGCAGGCCGAGGAGTACGTGCTGGACAGCCTCGTGTTCGCCATCGGCTTCGACGCCATGACGGGCGCGCTGCTGGGCATCGACATCCGCGGGCGCGCCGGGCAGTCGCTGCGGGACAAGTGGGCGGCGGGCCCGCGCACCTACCTGGGCCTCACCATCGCCGGCTTCCCCAACCTCTTCGCCATCACCGGGCCCGGCAGCCCGTCGGTGCTCAGCAACATGATCGTGTCGATCGAGCAGCACGTGGACTGGATCGCCGACTGCATCATCTATATGCGCGAGCACGCGCACGCGACCCTCGACGCCACCGTCGAGGCGCAAGACACCTGGGTCGCCCACGTCAACGAGGTCGGGCATCAGACGCTCTACCCGCGCGCGAACTCCTGGTACATGGGCGCCAACGTCCCCGGCAAGCCGCGCATCTTCATGCCCTACATCGGCGGCGTCGGGACGTACCGGCAGATCTGCGACGACGTCGCCGCGAAAGGCTACGCCGGCTTCACGCTCGGGTAGCCATGGACTTTCACGTCACGGCAGCCCAGCGCGACCTGCAGCAACGCGCTCGGGACCTGGCCGCCGACTTCGCGACGCGGGCGGCCCAGCACGATCGCGACGCCAGCGACCCGGTCGAGAACTACGCGGCGCTGCGCGCCGCGGGATTCTACGGGCTCAACGTCCCCAGAGAGCTCGGGGGCGCGGGCATCGGCTTGCTGGGATGGTCGCTCGCGGCCGAGGAGCTGGCCCAGGGCTGCGCCTCGACGGCCCTGTCGTTCAACATGCACCTCTCGGTCGTCGGCCCCGTCATGGCGAGCCCGCTGGTGCCGCGCGCCACCAAGGAACGGCTGGCCAAGATGGTCGTGCACGAGGGCAAGCTGATCGGCGGCAACTTTTCGGAGCCGACGACGTCGGGGCTGGTGGGGACGGCGGTGCCGCTGACGCGAGCCCGGCGCGTGGAGGGCGGCTACCGCATCACGGGCCGCAAGGCATTCGCCTCGATGATCGCCGCCGCCGACTACGTCATGGTGATGGCCTATCCGGACGAGGCCACGTCACCGACGGCCGCGATGCTGCTCCTCGTGCCTCCCGACGCTCCCGGACGATGCGTGGAAAACGTCTGGGACGCGCTCGGCATGCGAGCCACCCGCAGCGATTCCATGGTGCTCGACGACTGCTCCGTGTCCGACGAGGCGCTGCTGCTGCGCTCGGACGACATCGTGCCGTTCCGGCGTGACGGGGCCAACTGGTTCTGGGGCTCCTACACGCCCGTCTACCTGGGCGTCGCCGTCGCGGCCTATCGCGCCATCGTCGAGACCGTGAAGAGCCGCACGCCGCCAGGGTTCACACAGCCGCTCGCCTATCATCCGGACGTCCGCCGGCACGTGGCGGAGATGAGCGTCGATCTCGAGGCGGCGCGGCGGCTGATCCATCACGCGGCCTGGCTCAGCGACACGCAGGGTCCGACGCCCGCCACGCTCTCGGCGCTCTATCGCGCGAAGTACTTCGTCGGCGAGGCGGTGACGCGGGTCACCCGCACCGCCATGACGCTCGGCGGCGCCCATGCGCTGCTGAAGACCTCGCCGCTCGAGCGCTTCTTTCGCGACGGCGCCGTCGCGCCCGTGCAGTTCCCGCCGCGCGACTTCTGCCTGACCACGCTGGGCATGCTCGAGCTGGGCCTCGATCCCCGCGACGTGCTGCCGCCGTTGAAGAGCGACGGGCCCGAGGCCGGCCCCATCGTGCGTTAGTGACGCCAGATCGAGCCGCGCCACGGCTCGCGCTCGTTCGCGTCAAGACGCGTGACGGCGTCTGGCTCGACGGCGTCATCGCCGAGCCCCCGCGTCGCCGCCGGGCCGCGCTGATCTGGGTCCACGGGCTCGGTTCGGTGTTCTCGTCCGGGCAGCCCCTCATCCGGGCGCTCTCGACGCGCCTGACGGCGGCGGGCATCGCGTACCTGAAGCTGAACAACCGCGGTCACGACGTCGTCGCGCGGGCGGGCCGGCGGCTGGCGGGCGCCGCCTTCGAGCGCTTCGGCGAGAGCGTGCGGGACATCCGCGCGATGATCGTGCTGGCGCGCTCGGCCGGCTATCGCACGGTGATCCTGGCCGGACACTCGACCGGCGCCAACAAGGTGCTGCACTACCTCGCGCGCGTGCGCGACCCTCGGGTGCGCGGGCTGATCCTGCTCGGGCCCGTCTCGGACATCGCGGGAGAGATGAAGCGGATCGGCACGCGCGAGCTACGGCGGCGCGTGGCCGTGGCCGAGCGCATCGCCCGGCGCGATCCCCAGGCGCTCGTGCCCCGCGCCTTCGGTTTCTGGAGCGCGCGGCGCTACCTCAGCCTCTACCGGCCGGGCGAGGCGGAGGACGTCTTTCCCTACTACCGGCCCAACGCCGGCTGGACCGCGCTCCGCCGCGTGCGCCTGCCCGTCGCCGTCATCGTCGGCCGTCGTGACGAGTATCTCGATCGCTCACCGGCGCAGCTCATTGCGGCCTTCGAGCGGAACGCGAGCGGCGCGCGATCGTTCACGGGCCTCGTGATTCCCGGAGCGGGCCACGGATTCCAGCGCCGCGAGGAGGTGCTGGCGCGCGCGATCGTGGACTGGATCCGGCGCCGGTGCCTGCCTCAATGAGCCAGTGGATCGGGGCGCAGCTGGAAGTGCACGACCAGCGGGCTCGATAGCGTCTTGCCCGGCGCGCCCGGGCTGGGCGCATCCACGCCTTCGATGTGCATGGGCGTCCTGTTCCCGGAGGTGACCCATAGGCCCCGGCCCTTCCAGCCGGCCTTCGGCTCGTCGATGCGACCATCGACGCCCTTGGCGAAGAAGCCCATCGGATAGGGCACGCGCAGCTGGACGACCTTGCCGTACGTCAGCACGTGCAGCGAATCGGAGAAATTGCCCGTGCCGATGGGCGCGTTCGCGCCCAGGCCGAGGATGTCGTGCTGGTCCACCCACGTGTAGTACGGCCCCTCGGCGGCGCCGTCGCGACCGGCAAACGCCGGCCCCTGGATCGGATAGAACGTCCAGCCTTCGGGGCAGAGGTTCCCCTCGGCGGCGCCGGGCCCGTTGAGCGGCCCCTTGCAGCGGCGACGATCGAAGCCGGCGATGTGACCGCTGGCCAGCGTCACCCACGCCACGCCGTGACGATCCACGTCGAACCCGCGCATGCCATAGCCCGGCGGCGGGACCTTGTAGACCTCCGCCAGCGCCGTCTCCGACGGGTTCGATCCGGGCTGCACGCGGATGACGTAACCCGGATGGCCGATGTTCGAGCCCCAGATGGAGCCATCGGCCGGGCTATAGGCGATGCCGTAGAGGCCGAGGCCGAGGCGCGTATCCTTCGTCGGGTCCGTGGGCTGGCCCGGCTCGACCCAGGCGTCGCGCTTGCCGTTGCCGTTGGTGTCGACGACGAGCGGTGACCAGCCCTGCGACGCGCCGGCGTCGCGCGTCTGCCAGAACTTCTTCGTCTTGATCCAGCCGACGAGGGCCAGCTCGTTCTGGAGGTTGTTGCTGAGCCACAGCGTGTCGTCGGCGTCCTCGGCGAAGTTCAGGTGGTGCGTCCCGAAGCACGTGTCGATGAACGTGAACTGCTTGCTCTTCGGCTCGTACACCGTGACTTGCCTTGAGTTCTGCACGAACCCGTCGGGCGTCCGCGTGAGCGGATAGACCTTGGCCGACGGGTGACCCGAGGCCGCGCCGCAGTACGCCGGCGGGTTCTTGGGCGAGCGGACCTGCGCCGTGAAATACACGCGCCCGTCCCGATCCATCATCGGGTTGTGCGCATTCACCCGCGAATCCCACACCTGCTCGCGGCCGAAGTACGGCGACGGCGCCACCACCGGGTTCGCCAGCGCCGAGCTGGGCGCGTCCTGGTCGCGAATGGGCACGCGCATCGTGGTCTTGGTGATCTTCACCGGGTCCAGGATCGGCAGGTCGTCCGTGCTCAGCTCGGCGGCGCCGTAGATGAGGCCGAACGCGTTGACGGTGGGATGGCGCCGGTCGGTGACGATGAGGTCGTGGATGTAGTACTGCGGCGACAACCAGTCGTAGACGGTCACCACGAGATTGCGCTCGACGCCGTGCGGCCGCGGCGGCACCGAGGCCGGCAGCTCGCCGGCGCGGATGCGATCGGTCCAGTCGGCCAGGCGGCGCAGGTGGCCGCCGTCGTTCGTATTCATGAGCCCGATGAAGCGCACCATCGAGCTGCCGGCCGGTCCCGACTGCAGGCGCCGCGTCCACGCGTCGACCGACGAGCGCCCTGCTACGTCGAGGGCGGCGGGAAACTCGCGCGTGGCCTTGTCGCCGAGCTGGTGACAGTTGCCGCAGCCGTTGAGCTGGACCGCGTTGAGCCATTGCTCCTGGGTCTTGTAGGCGACCGGCATGCCGTTGCCGTCGGGGCCCGTGCCCGGGAACAGGCTCCGGTCCGGAATCTTCAGCATCGAGAACCAGTAGATCGCGGGGTAGTACTCGGCCGCCGCCTTCGCGCTCGGCGCCGGCACCGCCGTCAGGTTCACGATCCGACCGCGGGCGGTCGTGACCGTCGGTGAGTCGACGAGCCCGTACCCGCGCACCCACACGGCGTAGGTCGCCGGCGGCAAGTCGGGGATCACGTAGCGCCCGTGATCGTCGGTGACCGCCATCTTGGCGAAGCGGGTGCCGAGCTCCGTCGTCTGCGCGATCACCCACACGCCCGCTTCCGGTCCGTGCTTGCCGGTGACGACCCCGCCGATGTCGTCCGCGTCGATCTGGACCGCGGCCGGCGAGGCGGGTTGGGCCTGCGGACGCGGCGCGCCGGTGAGCAGCACGAGGGCGATGGCGATGAGGGTGGCGCCGGAGTGCAGCAGTCGTGAAGTCGTCATGGGTCTATCTCCCGTCCGTCGGGACGCTCCTTCATCACGGCGGCGGTGTCAAGCGGGTGTACGATCCACGCACCGCTGAAGCGCGGGAGGACACGTATGGCTCACCGCTCGTCACTGGCGCCGGTGGTTGCCCTCGTGCTGACGCTGCTCGGATCGTCCGTGTCCGCCCAGGTGGCCGCGCCCGCCGGCCAGGTCACGCTCGCCGCCACCGTCACGCTGGCGCCGACGTGGTTCGATCCCGCCGAGACGCCGGGCGTCATCACGCCGTTCCTCACGCTCTACGCGCTCCACGACGCGCTCGTGAAGCCGATGCCGGGCAACCCGTTTGCGCCGTGCCTGGCGGAGTCGTGGACGATGTCGAAGGACGGGCTCGTCTACGAGTTCGTGCTGCGCAAGGGCGTGCGCTTCCACAACGGCGACCTCCTGAGCGCCGAGGACGTGAAGTTCTCGTTCGAGCGCTACAAGGGCGGCGGGGCCACCTCGCTGAAGTCGCGCGTGGCCGCGGTCGAGATCGTCGATCCGCAGCGCATCCGGTTCCGACTCAAGCAGCCGTGGCCCGACTTCATGACGTTCTACGGCACGCCCGCCACCAGCGCCGGCTGGATCGTGCCGAAGAAGTACGTCGAGCGCGTCGGCGACGACGGCTTCAAGAAGGCGCCAGTCGGCGCCGGGCCGTACCGGTTCGTGTCGTTCACCCCCGGCGTCGAGCTGGTCGTCGAGTCGTTCGACGGATACTGGCGCAAGGTGCCGCCGGTCAAGCGCGTCGTCCTCAAGTCGGTGCCCGACGAATCGACGCGCCTGGTGATGCTCAAGCGCGGCGAGACGGATATCGCCTACGGATTCCGGGGGCCGGACGCCGAGGAGGTGCGGCGCACCGCGGGCCTCACGCTCAAGCCGATCCAGCCGACCGTCAGCCAGTGGGTCGTCTTCACCGAGCAGTGGGACCCGAAGTCGCCGTGGTCCGATCGCCGCGTCCGCCTCGCTCTCAATCTCGCGATCGATCGCAAGGGGTTCAGCGACGCCGAGTACCTGGGCTTCGGCCGGCCGGCGCCGAGCATCATTCCGCGCGACTTCGAGTTCTACTGGACGCCGCCGCCGTATCCGCACGATCCCGCGCACGCGCGCCGGCTGCTGGCCGAGGCCGGCTACCCCAAGGGCTTCGACGCGGGCGAGGTCGCCACCGACGCCGTCTTCACGCCGGAGGCCGAGACCGTCATCAACGGCCTGCAAACGATCGGCATTCGCGCGCGGCTGCGTCCGCTGGAGCGCGCGAGCTTCTACAAGGCCGACCAGGAGAAACAGTTCAAGCGCCTGGTCCGCGTGGGCAGCGGCGCCGCCGGCAACGCGGCCACGCGGATCGAGGCCTTCGTGATCTCCGGCGGGATTCGCGCGTACGGCGGTTACCCGGACATCGACGCGCTCTTCCGCGACCAGGCCGTGGAGGTGGACACCAAACGACGCGAGGCGCTGCTGCACAAGATCCAGCAGCTCATGCACGAGCGCGTGATGTTCGCGCCGATCGTGGAGCAGGCGGCGCTGACCGGCGTGGGCCCGCGGGTCGCGGAGGCGCCCACGATCACCGGCCACCCCTTCATCTCGCCCTACGAGGACCTGCGGCTCAAGTGACGTGAGGCGATCGCGGCACTCCGGCTAGCGCCGGCGGAACCCCGCGACGTGATCGCGCAACGCGGCCAGGCGCTCGTCCCACCGCGCCCCGAGGTCGGCCATCCAGGAGACGGCGTCGGTGAGGGGGCGCGGGGAGATCTGGTAGAGCTTCTCGCGCCCTTTACGCGTCGCGGTGACGAGCCCGGCGTCGGCCAGCGCGCTGAGATGCTTGGTGACGGCCTGCCGCGTGACCGGAAGATTCGCGGCGAGCCCCGTCGCCGTCGAGGGGCCCTGTTGCGACAGCGCGCGGATCACCTGCCGTCGCGTGGGGTCCGCGAGCGCGGAGAAGATGGCGTCGGTGCGATCTCGCTTCACGCCTCGATCGCCGCCAGCGCGGTCGCGGCCGCGCGCGTCTGCAGGGTCGCCGGCAGCGAGAAGGCCGGCTGCTCCACGACGCGCACGAGCGTGCCCTCCGGGACTGCGTCGAGCGTGATCTCGACGCGGGTCGACGGCACGGTCACGGCCTCGCCCTCCGGCGTCCGCTGAAACGGCAGCCACCGGAACGAGAGCCGGCGCCCGGGCTCCACCGCTTCCACCACGGCCTGTCGCTCGGTGCCGTCCGGCCACCGGAACACGCCGCGCCCGCCCGGCCGCGCGTCGAGCTCGACCTCGGCGCCGAACCAGGTGGACAGATCGTCCGAACGGCTGACCGCCGGCCACACGTCCTCCGGGGGCGCCGGGATCATGATCGCGCGCTCGACCGTCTGCATGCCCGCCTCCGATCATCCGCAACTCGACAGTTGCGCGTGCCGGTGCTAGAGTGCAACCCTGAAGTTGCACTATATCAGAGGAGGGGAAGAGGGGAACCGAAGATGACCCTGATCCCGTACGTCGTCGAGGAGACGCCCCGCGGCGAGCGCGCCTACGACATCTATTCGCGGCTGCTCAAGGACCGGATCGTCTTCCTCGGGTCGCCGATCGACGCGGCCGTCGCCAACCTGGTCACCGCGCAGCTCCTGTACCTCGAGGCCGAGGACGCCGGCCGCGACATCCAGCTCTACATCAACTCCCCCGGCGGCGACACCTCGGCGGGCATGGCGATCTATGACACCGTGCAGTACGTGAGGTCGGACGTGCGGACGCTGTGCGTCGGCCTCGCCGCCTCCGCGGCCGCGCTCTTGCTGGCGGCGGGGACGCCGGGCAAGCGCCAGGCGCTTCCCAACGCCCGGATCATGATCCATCAGCCATGGGGCAAGATCGGCCAGGGCCAGGCCGTCGATCTGGGGATCCAGGCCAGGGAGTTCCTGCGCACGAAGCGCTTGATGGAGGAGCTTCTCGCCAGGCACACCGGACAGCCGGTCGAGAAGGTTCACCAGGACACCGATCGCGACTTCTACATGGCGCCGGAGGAAGCCCAGGCGTACGGGATGATCGACGGCATCTGTACGGCGCGTTTCAAGCGTACCGGCACGTCGCCGTCGCCGAACGGCGGCAGCGCCTCGACCGCGTGAGCGCCCCGCGTCTTCACGTCAAATGATAGCGTCGCGACGCAGCCGCTCGATCTCCGTCGGCGCGTAGCCCGCCTCGGCGAGGATCTCGTCCGTGTGCTCGCCGAGCGTGGGCGGCTCGCGGTCGAGGCCGGGAGAACCGTGCGCGAGCCGGAAGCCGGAGCCCACGAGGCGCATGGGGCCGTAGCGCGAGTCGACCGTCTGCAGCACGTCGCGGTGGGCGAGCTGCGGGTGCTGCACGATCTCCTCGATCTTCCAGATGCTGGCGCACGGCACGTCGGCCGCCGTGAGCCGCGCCTCCCAGCTCTTGGGATCGTCGCCGGCCAGCGCGCCCTCGATGACCTCGCGGAGCGCCGCGATGTTCTCGGTCCGCGCCGCCCAGTCCTTGAAGCGCGGGTCGTTGAGCGCGTCGGCCCGCCCGAGCGTCTTCATGAGGTTCGCGAACTGCTTCTCGGTGAGGACGGCCAGGACGATGAACCCGTCCTTGCAGCGGAACCGATTCGCCGTCGGCTTGCGGCTCACCGAGCCGTTGCCGATCTGCCGCTGCTCGATGCCGGCCACCGTGTACTCCGAGACCGGCCCCGGGATGAAGGCCAGCGCGGCGTCGAGCATGGCCACGTCCACGAACTGGCCGCGGGCGGTGTGCGTGCGCTGGTAGAGCGCGCTCGACACGGCGAGCGCCGCAGTCATGCCGCCGATGGTGTCGCAGATCGCGAAGCCCGCGCGCATCGGGCCGCCGGCCGGCTCGCCGGTGATCGACATGATCCCGGACATCGCCTGCAGCTTGCCGTCGAAGGCGGCCGTCGTCCGCTCGGGCCCCGAGTGACCGAAGCCCGAGACCGCGCAGTAGATCAGCCGCGCGTTGATCGCGGAGAGTGTCTCGTAGCCGAGCCCCAGCTTGTCCATCACGCCCGGCCTGAAGTTCTCCCACACGACGTCGGCCGTCGCGACGAGCCGCTTGACGACCTCCACCGCCTCCGGCCGCCGCAGGTCGAGCGTGAGGCTTCGCTTGTTGCCGTTGACGGCCAGGAAGCCCGGCGGCATCTTGCGCTCGACCCACTCGCGCGCGGCCACGAGCTGGCCGCGCGTCTCGTCGCCGTCGCGCGACTCGATCTTGACGACGTCGGCGCCGAGGAGCGCGAGCTGGTAGGTGCCGTAGGGGCCGGCGAGGTAGCGCGTGAAGTCGAGGATGCGGACGCCGGCGAACGGCTTGGTCATTTCCGCCCCGGCATGTCCTTGATCGTCGCCTTCACGCTCTCGAACTCCCGGCTACGCTCGGCGATGTCCTCCGGTGTGAGCTTCGCGAGGTTGTTGAAGTCGAGCTTCCACGCCGCGTCGTCGCGCCAGCGCAGCGGCGATTGCACCGTGGTGCGCGCAGCCGGCGCGCTCTCCAGCACCCGCAGCGCCAGCTCCAGCGTCAGCGCCTGCGAGTCGGGATCGTGCGGGCGCCCGGCCGAGTTGCCGAGCGGGAAGTCGCTGAACAGGAACCGCGGCACGCCGCAGTGCTCCACGATGTCCTTGGCGCAGCCCATGATCACCGTGGGAATACCGTCCGCCTCGAGATGCCTGGCCACCAGACTCACGGTCTGGTGACAGACCGGTCAGCTCGGAACCAGCACCGCGACGTCGGCGCCGTCTTCCCGGCAGCGCCGCAGCAGCTCGGGCGCATCGGTTTCCAGCGTCACGCGCTGGCTGCGGTTCGTCGGCGCGCCGTGAAAGCGCGGCGTGAGGGCGCCGACGCGGCCGGCCTTCACGCACTCCTGCAGCCGCGCCAGCGGAAACCACGTGCGCGGATCGTCCGCCGTCGTGTGCTTGCGGTCGTAACCCACGTGCGAGATGCGCAGGTCGGGGATGCTCTCCGTGGTGTCGGAGTAGACCGTGTAGAACTTCGCGGCGGCGTTGTACTTCGCCCCCGGCCCCTGGTCGCCGACGCCGGGCTGGTAAGGGGCCGCCGTGGTGATCAGCGCCACGCGCGACTCGGCCAGCGGCTTGGCCAGCGGCGTGAACGGCACTGCCGCGAAGTGCGCCCAGCGGTACGCGGGAAAGCCGAGCGCCTGGTAGTAGTCGCGCGTGCGCTGCATGTACGGGATCGGCACGTCGTGCTCGGC
>QHRW01000176.1 GCA_003220265.1 Candidatus Rokuibacteriota bacterium
CCTACGCGCAGGCCGGCATCAAGGACCCGCGCCAGGAGCTGGCCATGGCCGAGGTGCACGACTGCTTCACGCCGACCGAGCTCGTGCTGATGGAGGACCTCGGATTCTCGAGCCGCGGCACCGGCTGGAAGGACGTGCTGGCCGGCACCTACGACCTCGACGGTGAGCTGGCCGTCAATCCCGACGGCGGGCTGAAGTCCTTCGGCCACCCGATCGGCGCCTCCGGCCTGCGCATGCTGTTCGAGTGCTGGCTGCAGCTGCGCGGCGAGGCGGGCAAGCGCCAGATCGCCAGCGTGGGCCGCGGCCGCAAGCTCGCCCTCACCCATAACCTCGGCGGCGCGCCGGGCGAGTGCGTCTCGTTCGTCGGCGTCGTCGGATCGGAGCCGAGTGCCTGATATGTCGATCAAGATCATGTTCTCGCCGAGGTTCCCGAAGCCCATCTTCGACGTGGCGATCGAGATGACGCCGCCCGGCTTCGAGCTGGTGCCGGTGGACGCGAATGGCCCGCAGTTCCTCGACGTGGCCCGCGACGCCGAGTACTTCATGGGCTTCGGCCGCAACCCACTCAGCACCGACTTCTATACCGCCGCCAAGAAGATGAAGCTGGTCCAGCTCATCAGCGCCGGCTACAACACGCTCGACCTCGAGGCCGCGCGCAAGGCCGGCGTGCCCATCGCCAACAACGGTGGGGCCAACTCGGTGGCGGTGGCCGAGCACGCGGTCATGCTGATCCTGGCCACGCTGAAGAAGCTGGCCTGGCAGCACAAGAACTGCGTGGAGGGCAAGTGGCGCATCGGCGACTTCGCCGAGACGCGCCTCTACGAGCTGGAGGGCAAGACGGTCGGCATCGTGGGGCTCGGCAACATCGGCAAGAAGGTCGCGCGCCGGCTGCACGGCTTCGACGTCAAGATCGTCTACTACGACATCATCCGGCTGCCCGAGCACGAGGAGGATGCGCTCGGCGTGCGCTTCGTGCTGCTGGACGAGCTGTTGAAGATGTCCGACGTCGTCACGCTGCACGTGCCGCTGAGCGCCCAGACCAAGGACATGATCTCCGATCGGCAACTGGAGCTCATGAAGCCCACCGCGATCCTGGTCAACACCTGCCGCGGCCCGGTGGTGGACGAGATGGCGCTGCACAAGGCGCTCATCACCAAGCGGATCGTGGGCGCCGGGCTCGACGTGATGGTCGACGAGCCGCCGTCCAAGGACAACCCGCTGCTCAACGTGGAGAACATCACGATCACCCCGCACACCGCGGGCCCCACGTGGGAGAACTGGCCCAAGGCGTTCCGCAACGCCTTCGACAACATCCTGCGCGTTCACGCCGGCCGCAAGCCGATGTGGGTGATTCCCGAGCTCAGGCACCTGGTGGCATGACGGCGCGCTCCTCGATCGACGACATCATCGACCTCTACAAGCGCGACGTCGACGTGTCGTTGATCGAGAGCAATCTGCAGAGGTCGGTGGAGGAGCGCCTGGAAATGCTCATGCAATTCCAGACGTTCATCGAGGAAATGCGCCGGGCGAAGCGGGTCGCTCCTTCTTGATCACCGACTTCAAGGCCCTGCTCCGGACGTTCACTGAAGCCGGAGTGGAGTTCATCGTCATCGGAGGCGTCGCGGCCGGGATCGCCTCGTCCTGGCGCTGACCCCGTATCATCCCTACCTGCGCGGCGCCCCGCCCGGGCTGCCCTTCCGCTGGGACACGGCCACGGTGCAACGTGGGCTGAACTTCACCTTGACGTCAGACCTCGGTGACGTCGATGTGCTGGGGGAGGTCGTCGGCGGTGGCGGTTACGACGCACTGATACCGTTCACCGAGATTGTCCGCGCCTTCGGCGTCGAGTGCCGGATCCTGACTCTCGATCGGCTGATCGAGGTCAAGCGAGCGGCCGGCCGCCCGAAGGACTTCGAGGCGATCGCCGAGCTCGAGATCATCCGCGATCGTGGGCTGAAGACCTAGACGCCGCTCACCGGCTTCGCGCCCACCAGCGTGCGCGCCAGCTCGATCTCGCCGGCGTGGGTGAAGCCGTGCGTGAGGCACACCTCGGCGAGCGCGCGAATGGCAGGCATCTCGCCGAGCGGCTTGATCGTCACGGTGGCGTCGAGCGCGGCGGGATCGACGCGCGCCAGGTAGTCGTCGGTGCTCGCCCACACCCTGGCGACGTACTCGCGGAAGAGGGCCAGGTCCTTGATGCGCAGGCCCTGCGCCTCCTGCGTCGTCATGCCGGTGCCCTGCGCGATCGGCGGCAGCCCGAGCTTCTCCGCGTAGCCGCCCTCGGCCCACACGATCGGCCGGCGATTCTGGAGGATGTAGCGCACCACGTTGTCCTCGGTGCGCGCGTAGTGCCACAGGCCCCACGCGATCGTGTTCGCGCTGGGATGTCCGGCCGGCACCTGGTGGAGCTGCTCGGACGTCAAGCCCTCCAGCGATTTGTCCAGCGTCTTGTGCAGGCGGTGCAGCTCGTGCGTGATCAGCTCGACGGTCGTCATGCCATCCTCCCTGGTCAGCGTCGTGGCGAGAGTGTACCCTAAGACATTCGATCTCCTCGGGAGGTGACGCGCGTGCTGATTCGTCTCGCGATGGTGGGACTGCTCGCGGTGTCGCTGATCACGCCGATCTCCGTCGCGGCGCAGAGCGGCGACGAGCTGAAGGCGCTGCGGCAGGAGATCGAGTCGCTCAAAACCGGCATCGGCGCCGTCCAGCGCGACCTGCAGGAGATCAAGACGCTGCTCCAGGGCGCGCGCGCCGCCGCGGGACCGCCGCCGCCCGTCGTCCCCGAGTCGATCGAGCTCAGCGTCGCCAACGCCTACGCCAAGGGCGGAGCCGGCGCCCGCCTCGTGCTGGTGGAATTCTCCGACTTCCAGTGCCCGTTCTGCGCGCGCCACGCCAGGCAGACGATGCCGCAGATCGAGCGGGAGTACGTGGACAGCGGCAAGATGCTCTATGTCATGCGCAACCTGCCGCTGGAGTCGATCCACCCCGACGCCGTCCGCGCCGCCGCCGCCGCCGAGTGCGCGGGCGACCAGGGCAAGTACTGGCAGATGCACGAGAAGCTCTTCGCCAACCAGCAGGCGCTCGGCGCCAACGACCTCGCGCGCTACGCGCAGGAGGCCGGCGTGGAGCCCGGCGCCTTCAAGAAGTGCGTGGACGCCGACGCCCACGGCGCCAAGATCCGCAAGGACCTCGCCGACGCCCAGGCCGCCGGCATCACCGGCACGCCGACGTTCTTCCTCGGCTTCGCGGAGAGCGGCGGCAAGGTCAAGGTCGTCCGCCGCATCCAGGGCGCCCAGCCCTACCCGGTCTTCAAGGCCGCCATCGACGGCCTGCTGGCGGAGGGCGCGAAGAAGTAGCCGCCCCTCACCGGCGGCCTACCGCTCGGGGCTCGCCAGCTCCTCGGCCGCCGTCCGTACGACCTTCACGCGCGGCAGGCCGGCAGCCGGCCGCTGCACGGTGACGATGTCACCGCTGGCCAGCACGGCGACGTCGGTCCCCTCGATCCGCGTCCAGCGCCGGTGCTCCGCGCACAGGAACCGGTGCTGAGCGCGATCGACGCGCACGACCGTCATCCGCTCGGCCCGCATCTGCTCGGTGAGGCTCGCCGCCACGGCGGCCGACGCTCCCAGTGACACCACCGCGACGCTGATCGTCACCACCTTGCTGATCGTCATGTGCGCCCTCCTGCTCGGGGATCTGCTCGCCGAACCGGTCGAGCAGAAGGCAAAGGCAGTGCCGCGCGAAAAGTCGCGGAAAACTGCGCGTTCGGACGGGCGCCGCCGGGCGAGGCGGGGCCGGGGTGCCGTGGCGGCCGGGCACGGCGCCCGGGCGCCGCGACAGCCGCGCGAGCCAAGCATCGAAAAGATGACGGCGAACGGCGCGCCATCGAGAGCTGCTCGGTGCCGGCCGTGCAGGTCACCGCCGATGGCGCCCTGGTCTTCTCCTGCGCGCAGGCGCGGACGACGACGACCAGGGTCATCTCCCCGATTTCCACGCGCAGCCTGTTGCTCCGGTGAGGGCGCGCACGGCGTGAAGACCCGAGGGCGGCGGCCGGCCGCCCTCGGTCACGTTCACGGCAGGCCGGCGATGTAGTGCGCGAGGCTCTCGATCTCGTCGGCGGTCAGCGGCTGGGCGGCCATCGTCATGGTGCCGTCGAGGTCGGAAGCGGTCTGGGCCTTGAAGCCGCGCAGGAGCCTG
>QHRW01000096.1 GCA_003220265.1 Candidatus Rokuibacteriota bacterium
GTGCTGGTCATCCTGCTACTACCGCCGATCCCGATCTGAGCCGGCCCTAGGAGCGACTGGTGAGGAGCTTGAGCCCGGCCACGGCGAACAACGCTCCCAGCGTGGCCTGGATCGATCGGCGCGCCTTCGAGTAGAGGCGCACCATGAGGGTCGTGGAGAACGCCACGGCGTACAGGCAATGGATGACGATCGACAGGATCGACGTGCCGAGCACGAGCGAGATCGCGACCCACGCCGGCGCGCCGGCCTGAAGACCGAGCGACATGATCGCGATCCACGCGAGCGCGGCCTTGGGATTCGTCATCTGGATGGTGAGCCCGCGCACGACGTAGCCCATCGGGCTCCGGGGGGATCCCGCGAGCGTGCGCGTCTCGAGGTCGTGCTTCGACGCCGCCGAGCGGAATGACTTGTACGCCAGCCACAGCAGGTACATGCCGCCGGCGATCTTGACGACCCGAAGCGCGGCGGCATAGGAGGCCAGGAGCGCCGAGAGTCCCGCCACCGACAGTATCGCCCAGCAGAACGACCCGGCAGCGATTCCGAGCGCCAGGGCGATGCCCCGCTTCCGTCCCGCGCTCATCGACGTACCGAGCACGGCCAGGATGTTCGGCCCCGGGCTCGCGATCGCAACAAAGAACGTCGTGTAGGCCAGGATGATGCCGGGAAGGTAGATCGCGATGTCGTCCATGGGGCGGGATCGTACCACGGTGGGGCCCTCCGGGTGACAGCCCGGGCGGGCATGCGCTACTATCCGCCCCATGTCGGGGCGTCTCGACCGCAAGTCGCTCGAAACGCTCGTCCGGAAAGGCGAGATCGACACCGTGCTGACCGTCTTTCCCGACGGCCTGAGCCGGCTCATGGGCAAGCGACTGACCGCGCGGCACTTCCTGGAGCACGCCCTCGACGACGGCGTGCACGCCTGCATCTACCTCTTCACCGTGGACATGGAGATGGTGCCGCTGCCCGGCTTCACGCTCACCTCGTGGGAGCGCGGCTACGGCGACATGAAGATGGTGCCGGACATGGCCACGCTGCGCGTGATCCCGTGGCTGCCCAAGACCGCGCTCGTCTTCTGCGACGTCTACACGGAGGAGGGCGAGCCCGTGGAGGAGGCGCCGCGCTGGGTGCTCAAGCGCCAGATCGCGCGCGCAGCGGCGCAGGGCTACCTCGTGAAGACCGCGGCCGAGCTCGAGCTCTATTGCTTCCGCGAGACGTTCGAGGAGGCGCGCGCCAAGCGTTACCAGAACTTAACGCCGTTCTCGACCTACCTCGAGGACTATCACATCCTGCAGACCTCCAAGGAGGAGCCGCTGATCCGCGCCATCCGCAACGGGATGGAGGCGGCCGACGTGCCGGTGGAGACCTCCAAGGGCGAGTGGGGACGCGGCCAGGAGGAGATCAACCTCGTCTACGCCGAGGCGCTGGAGATGGCCGATCGCACCGTGCTCTACAAGCACGGCGCCAAGGAGATCGCGCACCTGCAGGGTTGCTCGCTGACGTTCATGGCCAAGTACGACATGGGCGCGGCCGGCTCGTCGTTCCACCTGCACTCCTCGCTCTGGGACAAGGCCGGGCGCAAGCCGCTCTTCGCGAGCAACGGCAAGGGCCCCGCGCACAAGACGGCGCCGCCGCTGTTCGGTCACTGGCTGGCCGGTCAGATGGCGATGGCCCGCGAGCTGGCGTACTTCTACGCGCCGGGCGTGAACTCCTACAAGCGCTATCAGGCCGGCTCGTTCGCGCCGACGCGCGTGGCGGCCGGCTGGGACAACCGTACGTGCGGGTTCCGGCTCTGCGGCGAGGGCGCGAGCTTCCGCGTGGAGAATCGCATTCCGGGCGCCGACGCCAATCCGTACCTCGCGTTCGCGGCCACGATCGCCGCGGGGCTGCACGGCGTCGGCAGCAAGCTGAAGGCACCCAAGCTCTACGAGGGCAACGCCTACGAGGACGCCACGCTGCCCCAGGTGCCCAAGACGCTGCGCGAGGCCATCGGCGAGCTCGAGCGCTCCAAGGTCGCGCGCGCCGCGCTGGGCGATCGCGTGATCGATCACTACCTGCACACCGCGCGCCTGGCGACGAGAAGGGTCCAGATGCGAGGCGCCGAAGGAAGGGGCGACTGAGACGTGGCCCGGCCACGTCGCAGGGAGCCCCGACTGAGGCAACGAAGCAGATGGGCCCTTATCGTCGCCGCGGGGGATCTGGATGGCTGATCGGCTCAAGGGGAAGGTCGCGTTCATCACGGGCGCCGGCATGGGCATGGGCCGCGAAGCGTCGCTGCTCTTCGCCGAAGAGGGCGCGAAGGTCATCGTCGCCGACATCGACCCCAAGGCGGCGAGCGAGACCGTGTCGCTCGTGGACAAGAAGGGCGGGCAGGCGGTGGCGGTCACCGGCGACGTCGCTCTCGAGGCCGACGTCGAGCGCATGCTGGCCGAGGGCACGCGGCGCTTCGGCGCGCTGCACGTGCTCTACAACAACGCCGGCGTCCTGTGGAAGGATCGCGACCGCTCGGTGCTGGAGACGGACGAGAAGTGGTGGGATCGCGTGATGGCGATCAACCTGAAGTCGGTGTTCTGGGTCACCAAGCACGGCATCCCCACGCTGAAGGCGGCGGGCGGCGGCTCCATCATCATGATGGGCTCGGTGTCCGCGCTGGCCGGCTTCACGCGCGCGCAGGACGCCTACACGGCGGCCAAGGGCGCGCTCATCTCGCTGACCAAGTCGCTGGCCATCCAGTTCGCGCGCGACCAGATCCGCTGCAACGTGATCCACCCGGGCATCGTGGACACGCCGCTGCAGGCGCCCTATCTCACCGACGCGATCCGCAAGGAATTCGAGACCGGCATCCCGCTGGGCCGCATCGCCAGGCCGCGCGAGATCGCCTACGTCGCGCTGTTCCTGGCCAGCGACGAGTCGTCGTTCATGACCGGCGCCGAGCTGGTGGTGGACGGCGGCTTCACGGCCGGCTAGCGAATGGCGCGTCCGGCGGCAGCCGTCGCACCGCGCGCGGGCTCCACGGGCCTCGCGAGGGCGAGCGTGGCGGTGCTGACGCTGGTCGTCCTCGCGGCGGTGCTGGTGTGGCCGCTGCTCGAGGTGCTGTTGCTTGGCCTGGCGAGTGGTGCACCGTCGATGAGCGTGCTTCTGTTCACGCTGGCCGTGGGCGTTGCGTCGACTGTCGGAGCGCTTGGCCTGGCGGCACTCGTGGCCGCCACCGTCCGCACGGGCGGGCTCGGCGGTAAGGTGCTGCTCGGCATCTTTCGCGCCGGTCTGCTGGTGCCGCCGTTCGTCGTTCCAGTCGCCATCGTCGCGCTGACCGGCGGCGCCGGTGCGCTCTCCCACGCGCTCGGCGATCGAGGGCCGGCAGGGGGGCTCGCCATAGTGCTCGGGCAGGCCTTCGCGTTCTTGCCGGCTGCGTTCACGCTCGTCATGCGGGCATTGGCCGCTGTGCCGGCGGAGGCCGAGCAGGCGGCCGAACTCCTCGGAGCCTCGCGCTGGACCGTGCTCTGGCGCGTGACCCTCGGCCTCGTGGGGCCGGGAATGTACACCGCCGGCCTCATCGTGGCGGGCCTGTGCTTCGCGGACGTGGCGACCCCGCTGCTCCTCGGTAGGGACCATCCCGTGATGCTGGCCGTCCTCGTCATCAGCCCGGCCGATTCGATGACGACCGCGGCAGGCAGCGCGTTCTGGCTGTCGGTGCTGATCTCCGGGATGCCGGAGGGACGCGCGCGCCGTGAGGCCGTGGCTCCGTTCGCTTGGGGCAACGTTCCGGCGGCGGGTCTGATGCCGACGGCGGCGGCGCAAATGATTCTCACGACGCTGGGGTGGCTGATCGCGGCGGTCGTCGTCGGGCTCTGGCTGACCATACCGCTCGCCTCGCTGTTCGCGGGCGCGGGCGGCTGGCATTTCAGCCTGGAGCACTGGCACGGCCTGCTCGGCGCGCCTCGACCGCTCGTCCACAGCCTGCTGCTCGGCCTCGGAGCTGCCTTCGTGGGTACGGCGCTGGCACTGTTGACCGCCGCGGTCGCTGCGCGAAGGCACGACGTCGTGGTGCGCATGACGATGTGGCTGACCCGGGTGCCGACGGCGATTCCCGGCGTCGTGGCCGGCCTCGGCTATGTCGTGGCGTTCGGCGCTCCACGCGGTGACGTGGCGCTGCTGGTCCTGCTGGTAGCGGCGTGGGGCTTGCCGCTCACGCTGCCCGTCGCCGCCGACGTGCTGGCTCGGGCCGACCGCGCAACCGAGCAGGCGGCGGTCAGCCTGGGCGCCGGCCGCCTCACGACGCTTCGGCGTGTCGTGCTCCCGGCCCTGAGTCCGGCCGCGACCTGGATCTTCCTCCATGGCTTCACGGCCGGAGTCACCGCCGTCGGAGCCGTGATCGTGTTCGCCGAGCGCGGTCAGTTCTCGCTCGGCGTGACCCACATGCTCGATTCCGCGTCGACCGGCTCGGTCGGCGCGGCGTGCGCCGTCGCCACCGTCCTGCTCGCGATCGCGGGCGGGGCAACGCTGCTCGGACGGGCGGTCGCCGGCCGGGAGTCGGTCCCCACGCTGCTCGCCTGAAAGGAGAGGACTCACATGGTGCGATGGGCGCTCACGCTGCTGGTGCTGCTGCTGGCCGCCGCCGCTCCGGCCGGGGCCAAGGACACGGTGGTGATCTACACGGCGCTGGAGCCGGAGCAGATCACCGACTACATGAAGGCCGTCAACAAGACGCTGCCGAACCTCGACGTGAAGATGCTGCGCCTGTCCACCGGCGACATCTCGGCGCGCTTCATGGCCGAGAAGGACAACCCGCAGGCCGACGTGATCTGGGGCGTGGGCGCCACCAACGTCATGGTGTTCAAGAACGCCGGGCTGCTGGAGCCGTACGCGCCCAAGGGCCTGGCGCGCGTGCAGCCGCTCTTCCGCGACAAGGACGCCACGCCCTCGTGGGTCGGCATCGACATCTACATGTCCGCCTTCTGCTTCAACACGGACGTGGCGAAGAAGAAGAACCTGCCGAAGCCGGAGTCGTGGGCCGACCTCACCAAGCCGGTCTACAAGGGCGAGATCGTGATGCCGAACCCGGCCAGCTCGGGCACCGGCTATCTCTCGGTCGCCTCCATCCTGCAGCGCATGAAGGAGCCGGAGGGGTGGAAGTACCTCGACGCGCTCGACAAGAACATGGCCGAGTACACGAAGTCCGGCTCCAAGCCCTGCAAGGACACGGCGTCCGGCGAGCGGGCCATCGGCATCTCGTTCGAGTACGTGGCCATGAAGATGAAGAAGGACGGCGCCCCGGTGGAGATGATCCTCCCCAAGGAGGGCTCCGGCTACGAGATGGAGGCCAACGCGCTCACGAAGAAGGGCAAGTCGAACGCGGCGGCCAAGGAGTTCCTCGACTGGGCGATCACGGACGAGGCGATGAGCCTCTACTCGAAGTACTTCGCCGCGGTCTCGGTGGCCGGCTTCCCGGTGCCGGAGGGCTTGCCGAAGGACATCAGCAAGGTCGTGTACCCGAACGATTTCGACTGGTCGGCGAAGAACCGCGACCGTATCCTCGCCGAGTGGGCCAAGCGGTACCAGAAGTAGGCGTGGCGCGCGGCGGCGCGGGGATCACGGATCGTGGCTGATCCCCGCCCGCCGGCCGTCGCGCTCGAGGGCGTGGCCAAGCGCTTCGGCGGGGTGATCGCGCTGCGCGACGTCTCGCTCACGGTGGCCGAGGGCGAGTTCGTCTGCTTCCTCGGCCCCAGCGGCTGCGGCAAGACCACACTGCTGCGCATCGTGGCCGGCCTCGAGCCGCAGAACGCCGGCCTCGTCCGCATGGCCGGCCGCGACGTGTCCCGCCTGCCGCCGAGCCAGCGGAACTACGGCATCGTGTTCCAGTCCTACGCGCTCTTCCCCAACCTCACGGTGGCGCGCAACGTCGCCTACGGGCTGGAGACGCGACGGCTCGGCCGCGCGGGTGTCGAGGCGCGCGTGGACGCGCTGCTCGACCTGGTCCACCTGCGCCCGCACAAGCAGCGCTACCCCGCCCAGCTCTCGGGCGGCGAGCAGCAGCGGGTGGCGCTGGCCCGCGCGCTCGCGCCCTCGCCCTCGCTGCTGCTCCTGGACGAGCCGCTCTCCGCCCTCGACGCGCGCGTGCGCCTGGCGCTCCGCCACGAGATGAAGGCGCTGCAGCGGCGGCTCGGTATCACGACGATCATGGTGACGCACGACCAGGAGGAGGCGCTGACGATGGCCGACCGCATCGTGGTGATGAACCACGGCGTGGTCGAGCAGATCGGCACGCCGGCCGACATCTACACGGAGCCCTCCTCGCTCTTCGTCGCCCGCTTCGTGGGCCACATGAACCTGCTGCCCGCCACCGCCGTCCAGCCCGGCCGGGCGCGCGTCGGCGCCCTCACGCTGCGCCATCGGCCGGCGCCCGGCGTGGGGCCGGGGATGGCGGTGACGCTCGGCATCCGCCCCGAGGAGGTCCGCGTCGGCGCCGCCGCGCGCGACCTCGACAACCGGCTGACGGCGCGGGTGACCAGCGTCCAGTTCCAGGGCGCGTTCACACGGCTGGGGCTGCGGGGACTCGGCGACGGCGGCGTCGCGCTCGAGTGCGACGTGGCGGCGACGGCGCTGGCCGATCTCGGCGTGAAGGAGGGCGCGGAGGTGCCGGTGGCGCTGGCGCCCGACGCCCTGCGCGCCTTCGTCGAGCCGCCCGGGACCCACGCATGAGCGTGGCCGTCGCGGTCCCCGAGCGCGTCGTCCGGCGTCGGGTGGACGCCGAGCGCGGGTTGCGCGGGGCACTGCTCGGCCTCTTCGCGCTCTTCCTCTGGGTGTTCCTGGCGTGGCCCATGGCCCAGATCGTCTGGCGCAGCCTGCACGACAACCGCGGCGCCTTCATCGGCCTCGGCAACTACGTGCGCTACGTCAGCACGCCCGCCATCGGCGTGTCGATCACCAACAGCCTGGGGGTCGCCTCCGTCGCCATGGCGGTGACGGTGGCGCTGGCCTTCGTCTACGCCTACGCGCTGACGCGCGCGCGGATTGCCGGCCGCGGCCTCTTCCGCCTCGTCGCGATGCTGCCGATCTTCGCGCCCTCGCTGGTCTCGGCGATCGCCTTCGTCTACGCCTTCGGCAACAACGGCATCGTCACGCGCCAGACGGGATTCAACGTCGGCATCTACGGCGCCAAGGGCATCGTGCTGGCCGAGGTCTTCTACTGCTTCCCGCACGCGATGCTCATCCTCATGGCGGCGCTGGCCGCCGCCGACGCGCGGCTCTACGACGCCGCCGCCGCGCTGGGCGCCTCGCGCGTGAAGACGTTCATGACCGTCACGCTGCCCGGCGTGAAGTACGGGCTCATGAGCGCGTGCTTCGTGGTCTTCACGCTGGTCATCACGGACTTCGGCGTGCCCAAGGTGGTGGGCGGCAAGTTCTCGGTGATGGCCACGGAGATCTACAACCAGGTGATCGGCCAGCAGAACTTCACGATGGGCGCCACCGTGTCGGTCGTGCTGCTGATCCCCGCCGCGCTGGCCTGCGTCATCGATCGCATCGTGCAGCGGCGGCAGTACGCGCTGGTCAGCTCCTCGGCGCGGCCGCTGGCGCCCGGGCAGGGCCGGCTCACGAACGCGCTCCTGTTCGGCTACTGCGCGCTGGTGGCCGCGGCCATCCTGGGCATCTACGCGGTCATCGTCGGCGCCTCGCTCGTCACGCGCTGGCCCTACAACTTCGCGCCGACGCTCAAGCACTACCGCTTCGACACGATCGGCGGCTACACGCCGCTGCTCAACAGCGTGGGCGTCGCCGCGCTGACGGCGGTGGTGGGCACGGTGATCACCTTCGCCGGGGCGTACCTGGTCGAGAAGAGCCGCACGGCCGCCGCGGGCGTGCTCTACATGCTCGCGCTGCTGCCGGTGGCGGTGCCCGGCATGGTGCTCGGCCTGGCCTACATCTTCGTGTTCAACGCCGCCGGCAGCGTGCTGAACCGGCTCTACGGCACGCTGGCGATCCTGGTGATCTCCAACCTGATCCACTACTTCACGGTGCCGTTCCTCACCGCCACCACGTCGCTCAAGCAGATGGACGCCGAGTTCGAGAACGTCTCGGCCTCGCTCGGCGTGCCCTTCTACCGGACGTTCTGGCGGGTGACGGTGCCGATCGCGCTGCCCTCGATCGTCGGCATCAGCATGTACTTCTTCCTCAACGCGATGGTCACGCTGTCGGCCGTGGTGTTCCTGGTGGCGCCGGGCACGGAGCTGGCCGCCGTCGCCGTGCTGCTGCTCGACGACGCGGGAGAGAGCGCGCAGGCCACGGCCATGTCCGTGCTGATCATCGGCATCGGCCTCCTCGCCCGGCTGGTCTACTGGGCGCTGCTGCGCGGCGTGACGCGGCGGACGCAGGCGTGGACCACCGCCACGCAGGAGCCGACGAGCACGGCATGACCCAGCACGCGCGCGTCGTCGTCATCGGCGGTGGCGTGGTCGGCGCCAGCGTGGCCTATCACCTGACGCGCCTCGGTGTCCGCGACGTCCTGCTCCTCGAGCGCCGCTCGCTGACCTGCGGCACGACGTGGCACGCGGCGGGGCTCATCGGCCGTTTGCGTGGCACCCGCGCGGCCAGCCGGCTCGTCGACGACAGCGCCAGGCTCTACGCGCGGCTGCCGGAAGAGACCGGGCAGGCGACCGGCTGGAAGCGCTGCGGCAGCCTCATCGTGGCGCGCACGCCCGAGCGGCTCCACCAGCTCCGTCGCAGCGTGGCGCTCGGCCAGGCTGTCGGCATCGAGGCCCACATCGTCGGCCCCGGCGAGGCGCGGCGACTGTGGCCCCTCTGCCGCACCGACGATCTCGCCGGCGCCATGGTCGTGCCCGACGACGGGCGCGTGATCCCGGCCGACGTGACGCAGGCGCTGGCCGCGGGGGCACGCGCCGGCGGCGCCCGCCTGCGCGAGAACGTCACGGTCACGCGCGTCATCACGCGCGGCGGCGCGGTGGCCGGCGTGGAGACGAGCGCCGGGCCGATCACGTGCGAGACGGTGGTGAACTGCGGCGGCATGTGGGCGCGCGCGCTCGGCCAGGCCAACGACGTCGTGGTGCCCGTGTGGCCGGTGGAGCATTTCTACGCGGTGACGCGACCGATGGCCGGCGTGACGCCGGACCTCGCCGTGCTGCGCGACCTCGACGGCTGCGTCTACGTGCGCGAGGAGGTGGGCGGCCTCCTCTTCGGTGGCTTCGAGCCCCGGGCCAAGCCGTGGCTGGCCGATCCGATTCCCGAGGACTTCGCGTTCTCGCTGCTGAAGGAAGACTGGGAGCAGTTCGAGGTGCTGATGCGCGGCGCTGCCGAGCGCATCCCGACGCTGGAGTCGGCGGAGATCCAGCTCTTGCTGAACGGCCCGGAGAGCTTCACCCCCGACGGCAACTTCGTGCTGGGCGAGGCCCCGGGCCTGCGCGGCTATTTCGTGGCGGCCGGCTTCAACTCCGGCGGCATCGCGGGCGGCGGTGGCGCCGGCCGCGCGCTGGCCGAGTGGATCGCCGCCGGCGCGGCCACCATGGATCTGACGGCCTACGACCCGCGGCGCTTCCTGCCGCGCCACAACGACGCGGCGTTCCTCACCGAGCGCATGCGCGAGCTGGTGGGCATCCACTACGCGCTGGCCTGGCCCAATCGCGAGCCGGCCACGGCTCGCGGGCTGCTGTGCTCGCCGATGCACGAGCGGCTGGCCGCCCGGGGCGCCTGCTTCGGCAGCAAGATGGGCTGGGAGCGCGCCAACTGGTTCGCGCCAGCCGGCACCGAGCCGCGCACCGAGTACGCCTTCGGCCGCCAGAACTGGTTCGCGCACGCGGCCGTCGAGCATCGCGCCGCGCGCGAGTCCGTCGCGCTCTTCGATCAGACGTCGTTCGGCAAGCTCGTCGTCGAGGGACCCGACGCGTGCGCGCTGCTGAGCCGGCTCGCCGCCAACGATCTCGACGTGCCCGTCGGACGCACCGTCTACACGCCGCTGCTCAACGCGCGCGGCGGCTACGAGAGCGACCTGACGATCTCGCGCGTGGGTGCCGAGCGCTGGTTCGTGGTGACGGGGAGCGCCCAGCGCGTGCGCGACTTCGACTGGATCAGCCGCCACGTGGCCGCCGGCGCGGGCGTGCGCGTGAGCGACGAGACGGAGGCGTGGGCGACGCTCGGCCTGATGGGCCCCCGCGCGCGCCAGGTCCTGGCGCGCGCGACCGAGGCCGACCTCGGCAACGCGGCGTTTCCCTACGGCGGCGTGCGGGACATCGAGGTGGCCGGCGTGGCCGTGCGCGCGGTCCGCGTGAGCTATGTCGGCGAGCTCGGCTGGGAGCTGTACGTGCCGGCGGCGCGTGCCGGCGCCGTGTGGGATGCGCTGATGGCCGGGGGCGACGTCGTGCCGGCCGGCTACTACGCGCTCGACGCCCTGCGCATCGAGAAAGGCTATCGCGCCTGGGGCCGTGAGCTGACCCCCGACGACACGCCGTTCGAGGCCGGCCTCGCGTTCACCGTGCGGATGGACAAGCCCGGCGGCTTCGTGGGCCGCGAGGCGCTGGCGGCCCAGCAGGCGCGCGGCGTCGGCCGCCGGCTCCTGCTCTTCGCGCTCGACGACCCCGGCGCGGTCGCCTGGGGCGACGAGACGATCTGGCGCGATGGCGCCGTGGTGGGCACGCTCACCTCGGCGGCCCACGGCTACACGCTTGGACGCCCGGTGGCGATGGGGTACGTCCGTTGCGAGGCCGGCGCCGCCCTCGCCTCGCTCCTGGACGCGCGCTACGAGATCGACATCGCCGGCGTCCGCGTGCCGGCGACCGCCTCGCTTCGTCCATGGCACGACCCGAGCGGCGCGCGACTGCGCGCGTGATCGTTTGTCGTTCGCGGCTGCTGTGGAATGATGCGAGGGGGGTGAAGTCGTCATGAGAATGGAGACGCTGGCCGTGCACGCGGGGCTGAAGGTGGACGCGGCCACCGGCGCCGTGGTGCCGCCGATCCACGCGGCCACGACGTTCGAGCACGAGCCGGACAGCACCTATCCGCGCGGCTTCCTCTATAGCCGCAGCGGCAATCCCAATCGCAACGCGCTCGAAGAGTGCCTGGCCGAGCTCGAGGGCGGCGCGGCCGCCGCCGCGTTCGCCTCGGCCTCGGCGGCGACGGCCGCGGTCTTCCAGGCGCTGGCGCCGGGTGATCACGTGGTGGCGCCGCTGGACGCGTACTTCGGCACCGGCAAGCTGCTGCGCGACGTGTTCGCGCCCTGGGGCCTGGCCGTCGACTTCGTGGACATGACCGACCTCGCCGCGGTGAAGGGCGCGCTGCGGCAGGCGACGAAGCTGGTGTGGATCGAGACGCCGTCGAACCCGCTGTGGCGCGTGACCGACATCGCCGCGGTGGCCGCGCTGGCCCACGGCGCCGGCGCCCAGTGCGTGTGCGACAACACCGCCACGACCTCGGCGCTGCAGCGGCCGCTGGCGCTCGGCGCCGACCTGGTCGTCTACGCGACGACCAAGTACCTGGGCGGCCACGGCGACGTCATGGGCGGCGCCGTGGTGGCCGCGCGGCGCGACGCCTTCTTCGAGCGCGTGCGCACGATCCAGACGGCCGGTGGCGCCATCCCGTCGCCGTTCGACTGCTGGCTCGTCCGCCGCGGCATCCGCACGCTCCCGTGGCGGATGCGCGCGCACTCGGACAACGCGCTCCGCGTGGCGACCTTCCTGGCCGCGCATCCGCGGGTGGCGGCCGTGCACTATCCCGGCCTGGCCAGCCACCCGCAGCACGCGATCGCGCGGCGGCAGATGACGGCGTTCGGCGGCATGCTGTCGGTGCAGGTGCGCGGCGGGCGCGACGCCGCGTTCGCGGTGGCGGGCAAGGTGCGGATCTTCACGTGCGCCACGTCGTTCGGCTCCACGGAGAGCCTGCTCGAGCATCGCGCCTCGGTCGAAGGGGCGGCCACGCGCTCGCCCGACGACCTGCTGCGGCTCAGCATCGGCCTCGAGCATCCCGACGATCTCGTCGAGGATCTCGCCCAGGCGCTGGGTTAGCGCGATGGACGAGCTCGTCATCGACGGTGGCGTGCCGCTCTCGGGCGTGGTGACGGCCAGCGGCAACAAGAACTCGGCCTTCCCGCTCATCGCCGCCGCGCTCCTCACCGACCAGCCGGTCACGCTGCGCAACGTGCCGGACATCTCCGACGTGCGGGCGATGCTGCAGATCATGGAGGGCCTCGGCGTCGAACTGGACCAGCCCGAGCGTCACACGGTGACACTCCGCGCACGCACGCTGCGCTCGGCCGCGCCCGACCCCGCGCTCCTGCGCCGCATCCGCGGCGCGCTGGTCCTCATGGGCCCGCTCCTCGCGCGGGCCGGCGAGGCGCGCTTCGGCTCGAGCGGCGGCGACCAGATCGGCCGGCGCCGCATCGACACCCACGTGCTCGGCCTGCAGGCGCTCGGCGCCACCGTGGACGAGGGGGCGGAGCTCGTGCTGCGCGCCCGCCGCCTGCGCGGCCACGACGTCCTGCTCGACGAGGCCAGCGTGACGGCGACCGAGAACGTGCTGGCGGCGGCGACGCTCGCCGACGGCACCACGGTCATTCGCAACGCCGCCTCCGAGCCGCACGTCCAGGACCTGTGCCGCCTGCTCATCGCGATGGGCGCGCGCATCGAGGGCGTCGGCTCCAACGTGCTCGTGGTGCACGGCGTGCGCGCGCTCGGGGGCGCCGACGTCACGCTCGGCGCCGACTTCATGGAGGTGGGCAGCTTCCTGGCGCTGGCCGCGGTCACGGGCGGCGAGATCGAGATCCGCCAGGCCAGCCCCGAGCACATGCGGATGGCGCTGATGGTCTTCCGCCGGCTCGGCGTGGAGGCGCGCGTTCGCGGCGAGTCCCTGCAGGTGCCGGGCCGGCAGGCGCTGGCCGTCACCGCCGACTTCGGCAACGCCATCCCGCGCATCGACGACGGCCCGTGGCCGGCGTTCCCGGCCGATCTCATGAGCGTGGCGCTGGTGACCGCGACGCAGGCCGCCGGCACCGTGCTCTTCCACGAGAAGATGTACGAGAGCCGGCTCTACTTCGTCGATCGGCTCATCGGCATGGGGGCTCGCATCGTGCTCTGCGATCCACACCGCGCGCTGATCCACGGCGCCACGCGCCTGCGCGGCGAGCCGCAGGGCATCCCGAGCCCCGACATCCGCGCCGGCATGGCGCTGGTCATCGCGGCGCTCTGTGCGGACGGCCGCACCGTCATCCGCAGCGTGGAGCAGATCGACCGCGGCTACGAGGACATCGACACGCGCCTGCTGGCTCTGGGCGCGCGCGTGAAGCGCGTGAAGGTGTGAGCCCGATGCGATTCGACCGTAAGACTGCCTTGGTCACCGGCGGTGCGCGGGGGATCGGGCTGGCGATCACCGAGCGGCTGCTGAGCGAGGGCGCGCGGGTGGCGATCGTGGATCGCGACCCGAGCGTCGAGGCCGTGGCCAAGACGCTGGGACCGTCGGCGCGCGCGCTCGTCGCCGACGTGACGAGGAGCGCGGAGGTGGATCGTGCGGTCGGCGCCGCGCACGCGTGGGCCGATCGCCTGGACATCGTCGTCAACAACGCCGGCATCACCGGCCGCTCGTATCCGATCTGGGAGTTGAGCGACGAGGACTGGCAGCAGGTGCTGGCGGTCGATCTCACGAGCGTGTTCTACGTCTGCCGCGCGGCGGTGAAGCTGATGCTGCCGCGCCAGGCCGGGCGCATCGTCAACATCGCCTCGATCGCCGGCAAGGAGGGCAACCCGACGCTGGTGCCCTACTCGTCGGCCAAGGCGGGTGTCATCGGCCTCACCAAGGCGCTCGCCAAGGAGGTCGCCACGCGCGGCATCCTCGTCCACGCAGTGGCGCCCGCGGTGATCGGCACCGAGCTGCTCCAGCAGATGACGAAGGACACCGTCGACATGCTGGTGGCCAAGATCCCCATGGGCCGCGTCGGCACGCCGGCCGAGGTCGCCACGCTCGTCGCCTGGCTCGCCTCCGACGAGTGCACGTTCACGACGGGCGCCGTGCACGACCTCTCGGGCGGGCGCGCGACGTATTGAAGCAGTCGAGCAGGAGGATTGCGCATGTGTCGAGCCATCAAGACCCTGCATAACTTCAAGCCGCCGGCCACGGACGACGAGATCCGCGCCTCGTCGCTGCAGTTCGTCCGAAAGCTGAGCGGCTTCACGCGGCCGTCCCGCGCCAACGAGGCCGCCTTCAGCCGAGCGGTGGACGAGGTGACGCATGCCGCGCGGGCGCTGCTCGACACGCTCGTCACGAACGCGCCGCCGCGCGATCGCGACGTCGAGACGACGAAGGCCCGCGCCAGGGCCGCGGATCGCTATCGCGGTCGCGAGTCAGCGACCGGCTAGCGCGTGCTGGAGGATGGCCACCTTCGAGAACGATTCGGTGATCTGCCCATCCAGCGCCATGCGGAGCGCGTCGCTCCACGGCACGATCGCGCGCTCGAAGAACTCGTCGTCGTCGGAGGGGAGAGGATCGGGCGTGAGGCCGGTGGCGACGTAGCAGTAGGCCGTCTCGTCGAGATAGGCGTTGGAGGGATAGAAGCGCGTCAGGAGCGTCAGCCGCGCGGCGCGATAGCCGCCTTCCTCGCGCAGCTCGCGCTGGGCCGCGGCCTCCGGCGACTCGCCGGGGAGGGCGCCGCCGCCCGGAAGCTCCCACGAGTCACCGCGCTGGAGGTGACGATACTGGCGCACCAGCAGCACCCGGTCGGGTTCCACAAACGGCAGCACGGCCACCGCCGGGCCCAGCACCAGCACCGGGTAGATCCGCTCGCTGCCGTCGGGCAGCCGCCACGTATCCTCGCGCAGCGCCAGCTTTCCTCGAGTGTAGCGCACGGCGGAGCCGAGGGGGGTCCAGGGGGGCATCGGGCCCGTATGGTATCGTAGGGACGCATGCCGAAGGAACGGCACGTCGACGCGCTGCTCAAGAAGCTCGTGCAGACGATCGAGGCCTCGCTGGCCGCCACCGACGCCGCGCGCGACGCCGTCCAGGAAATCCTCAAGCGGGGCGCCGACACCGGCATCTTCTTCGCCGGCGCCAAGAGCCGGGGCGCCTTTTCGGCCGAGCTGACGGCGCAGGACAAGGAGTTCCTCCGCGCGGTGTCGATCAAGCCGGAGCGCTGAGCGCGTGCGCGTCGCGATCCTCGCGGTCTGGGTGGTGATGGCCGTGGTCGCGCTCCTGCCCATCCTGCGCGGCCGCCCGCTGCAGAACCCGGCGCCGCCGCTCTCCACCGACGAGCTCGTGAAGGACCCCGTCTGCCAGACGTACATCGTGCGCTCGCGCGCCGTGACCCGCCAGACGGCGGCCGGCCCGCGCTACTTCTGCAGCGCCGACTGCGCCGCCCGCTTCGCCGGCTGATCCCCGCCGTGCCCGAGCGGGACCCGTGGCGGTCGCTCGACGCCCAGCCCAACGTCCGCGCCATGATCGCCGGCCTGGAGGCGCGCGGCGCCACGCCGGCGCAGGTGCGCCTGCGCGCGCGGTTCCTCCGCTTCGTGCCCGTGCGCCGCGGCGAGCGCGTGCTCGAGATCGGCTGCGGCACCGGCGTGGTGCTGCGTGACCTCGCGCCGCTGGTGGGGCCACGCGGCGCCGTCGTCGGCGTGGACGCGAGCCGGACGATCCTGGCCACGGCGCGCCGCCTCTGCAAGGACCGCGGGCCCATCACGCTGCGCCATGCCGACGCCACGCGGGTGCCGTTTGCCGCCGGCGGCTTCGACACGACGCTGGCCATCACGGTGATCCTCCACGTCGCCGATCCGCTCGCCGCCGTGCGCGAGATGGCGCGCGTCACCCGGCCCGGAGGCCGCGTTGGTCTTCAGGACCAGGATTTCGGCATGCTCGGGGTGACCCATCCCGACCGCGAATTGACCGATAACATCCTGGGCGGCGTGGCGCGCCATCTCTACGAAGAGCCGCACAGCGGCCGGCGGTTGCCCGGCCTGCTGCGTGAGGCGGGGCTCGAGCGCGTGCGCGTGCTGACCGATTTCTTCCAGGACACGACGCTGGAGCCGTGGACCAAGACGTTTCTCGAGCGGCGTGCGGAATCCGCGGTGCGTTTCGACCTGGTGGATGCCCCCACGGCCCAGAAATGGTTGGACGGGTTCACCGCCCTGGTCGCGGCCGGCAGCTTCGTGTTCACGATGACGTACTTCGGCGCGGTGGGCGTCAAGCCGCGCGCGGCCGCGCGGTGAGACGGCACGGGCTCGCGGCGCTGGCGCTGCTGGCGCTCGTGCTCGGCGCGGGGGGCGGCGCGGCCCAGCCGAAGTTCGACGGCGCCGCCGCGCTCACGCACGTCGAGCGACTGGTGGCCATCGGCCCGCGCGTGGCCGGCACGCCCGGCGGCCAGCGCGCGCGCGAGTACGTCGTGGGCGAGCTGAAGAAGATCGCCGGCGTGCAGGTGCAGGTGAAGCCGTTCGAGGCCGACACCCCGCACGGCCGGATCAAGATGGCCAACGTCGTGGCCGTGCTGCCCGGGCGGCGGCCGGACGTCGTCATGCTGGCCGGCCACTACGACACGAAGCTCTTCAAGGAGTTCCGTTTCGTCGGCGCCAACGACGGCGGCTCCAGCGCCGCGCTGCTGCTGGAGCTGGCGCGCCGCCTGGCCGCGCGCCCGCGGGACTACACCTACTGGCTCGTGTGGTTCGACGGCGAGGAGGCGCGCGAGACGTGGAGCGAGCGCGATAGTCTCTACGGCTCGCGCCGGCTCGCCGTCGAGCTGGCGCAGGCCAAGCAGCTGCCGCGCGCCATGATCCTCGTGGACATGATCGGCGACCGCGATCTGGACATCCGCCGCGAAGCGCACTCGGCCGGCTGGCTCACCGAGATCGTGTGGGACGCCGCCGCGCGCCTCGGCCACGGCCGCCACTTCTTGCGCGACAGCCTGCCAGTCGAGGACGATCACGTCCCGTTCATGCGCCTCGGCGTGCCGGCCGCGCTGCTCATCGACTTCGACTATCCGCCCTGGCATACGGCCGAGGACACGCTCGACAAGGTGTCGGCGCAGAGCCTGGCCGTGGTGGGCGAGGTGGTGCTGGAGGCGTTACCATCGGTGGAGCACTATCTGTCGCGCACGACAGGAGGACGACCGTGAGTCCACGCATCCGCGAGATCGAGGATCCCGGCGACGATCCCATCCTGAAGGAGACGTGGGCCAAGCAGCACGAGCTCTTCGGCTTCACGCTGAACCCGACCAAGATCCAGGCCCACACGCCCGGCATCATGAAGGCCGCGCAGCAGCTCTCCGCCGCCGTCGAGCGCTCCGGCCTGCTGCCGCCCCAGCTCCTGTCGCT
>QHRW01000097.1 GCA_003220265.1 Candidatus Rokuibacteriota bacterium
AGCGGCTCGATGCCCTGCTTGAGCATCGCGAAGGAGAGCACCTGGCCGAGCAGGTAGGTGTGCAGCGCATCCGCCGTCGCGCCGGGCAGCGCATGGCAGGCGATGCGCCGGCCGTCGGGGGCCACGAGGAACTCGAAGAGGCCGCGCCAGCGCACGTACTCGGCGCCGTCGTCCAGCCTCCGATAGCTGAACCACCGTTGGCCGGCGGCCCGTGCCGTCGCCGTGTCGACGAGCGGGCCGCGGCCCACGGCGAACGACACGACGCCGAGCGACGGCCCCTCGCCAACGGGCGCCGAAAGGCGGAGGTGGCTCCGGACTGCGAGCCCGTAGATGCGATAACGCCGCGGCGGCACCGCCTACCCCGAGCCGGCCTTCGTCTTGGGCGTGCCAGCGGCATCCTGCTTTGCGCCGCCCTTGGACGGGCCCATCGTCAGGCGTCGAAGGTCGCCGTGCACCTTCAGGCGGGGTGGCTGATAAGGCTTCCGGTCCGATCGCTTTCGCGTGGCCATGTGCTCTCTCCTTTGTCGTCGTCGAAGAACGCCCGCAGCCAGTATTCGAGCCCGACCAGATCCGACAGGCTCCAGACGAGCAAGGCGTCCTCGGATCGGGGCCGACCCCTCAGGCGCTGTAGCGCGGCGCGGACGACGTCCGTCTCCACGAATCCCCGGCGCGCGGCGGCCGCGCCGGGATGGAAGCACTCGATCAGGCCGTCCCACTCGTTTGCGAGCCCGTCGTTGACGAAGTCGGTGAAATCGGATTTCGTGTTCCGCCGCGCGATGCGATCCGGCAGGATTCCACCGAGCGCGTGGCGGAGCAGCGCCTTGGAGACGCCGCCGCGCGTCTGCACGTCTCCGGGAATCGCCATGAGGTAGGCAATCAGGTCACGATCCATGAACGGCACGGCGAAGTCGAGGCCGTACATGGCCGCCGTCTTGTTCTCCCACTCGCGGCACATCATGTAGAAGCTCGAGCGCGCCTCGGCGTAGAGCGAGCGCGCGTGCGCGGTCGCGAAGCGGCCGCCGTCCGCCGGCCACTCGCCCACGTGGTTGGCGCGCGCGCGGAAGGCGGGCGCGTACCACGCATCGGCGTGACGCGGCCGCAGCCGGCGCAGCAGCGTGACGAGCGGGCGCGGCAGCGCTTCCTTGACGACGTCGCGCAGGAACTTGTCGATGAAGTAGCGGCGCGCGGTGCCGTTCCACCGTCCGAGCTGGCCGAAGTGGGCGATGAGCCGTCGCCACGCCAGGCCGTGGAAAAGATCGAGCAGGTAGCCGTCGGGACACAGGATCTGGTCGCCCCAGTGCCCGGTCATCAGGACCCGCGCGCCCCCCGCGCGCGCCCGCGCCAGCACGCCGCGACTGGAGCGCCAGAGCTCGTCCATCAGCGGCGCCTCGATGTGCCAGACGGCCTCGCGCGGTGCGGCCAGCACGCCGGCCGGCGGCGATGGAAACAGCTCCGTGCCGCCCCAGTCGCGCTCGAGCTCGGCCACGTACTCGGACTCGTCGGCGGCGGAGCCGGCAGGGAACGTGTACGAGTAGCCGCGCACCGGCGGCAGGTGACGCTCGTCGCGTGTCAGACGGCGCGCGACCGCGAAGATCGACGAGGAGTCGAGCCCGCCGCTGACCGACACCGCCACGGGATACGCGCTGCGCAGCCGGCGCCGGACCGCGCGCGCGAAGTGCTCGCGGAAACCCTCGGCGTACTCCTCGAAGGAGCCGAGACGGATCTGGCGCTGCCCGTCGAAGTCCCAGACGCGGCGCACCGCCAGGCTCTCCGGCGTGACGATCGCGACGTGGGACGGCAGGAGGTAGCGCACGCCGTCGAAGAGCGTGCGGCCATCGGGGTCCCAGGCGCCGCTCATCAAGTAGGTCGCCAGGATGTCGACGTCGGGGCGGCGCACCGCGCGCGGATGCGCGAGCAACGCCTTGATCTCCGAGGCGAACAGCACCGTGGCGCCGGCGCGGGCGTAGAACAGCGGGCGCACGCCGAGCGCGTCGCGTCCCAGGATGAGCCGGGGCCCGGCCGGATCGAAGAGGCCGAAGGCGAAGTCGCCGGCCAGCCGCGCGGCAAACGTGTCGCCGAACGCGCGGTACGCCGCCAGGACGAGCGCCGGGTCCGACGAGGCCGCGCCCACGTCGGTGGTCCGGGAGAGCTGCGCCAGAACTTCGTCCCGGTTGTCGAGCCGCCCGTCGAACACCAGCGCGGCGCCCGCCGTGTCCAGCATCGGCTGCCGTTCGTCGGCCGACTCGGGCGTGACGCGCAGGAGCTGACACGCGAGACCGACCGGTCCGCGAATCCAGTGCTCCTCGCCGTCGAGACCGCGATGCGCCAGCGTGGCGCTGCAGCGCGCGACGAGCGACGCCTCCAGCGGCTCGCCGTCGCGGTTCCAGATGCCGACGATGCCGCTCAACGGGCCGCCGCGCCGCCGAGCGGGACGTAGGCGTCGGAGGCGTCCAGGCCGAAGATCGGCTCGCCGCCCGATTCCAGCCAGGCGTGAGCTTCCAGCCGCCCGGCGCGACGCGCGACGCCGAAGCGAAGCCGCAGCACGACACCGGCGCGCGCCAGGAGCCAGCCCACGACCAGGGCCTTGCCGAGGCATGTCACCGGGAACGGGACGGCACGAGTGGCGAGATCAACCAGACGGCCCAGCCGCTCCACGGACGGGCCGGGGCGAGCGATCGGCTCGCCCGCCTCCACGCGCCGTATCAGCGGACGCGCTGCACCCGCGCGCAGCGCGAGCTCGACGACGAACAGCAGCACCCACGCGCGCAGCAGCGCCGCGCGCTCGGCCGGCGGCAACGCCATGAGCCTAGCGAGGCGGTGCCGGGTCAACCTGGACGAGGCCTTTCTCTCGCATGGACGACACGAAGCTCAGCAGGTCCGCCGAGAAGCGCTCGGGGGTGATCTCGTACTCTTCCACCACGAGCCGGACCACGTCCGCCAGCGGGCGTCCCTCCTGGGTCAGCGTCCAGATGCGGGTCCCGAGCGGGTCGAGGCTGCAGTAGACGCCCGTCCGGAGATCGAGGAGTACCAGTTCCCCGTCGAGGTCGCGAGAGAGCACATCCTCTCTGATGGCGATGCGCGAAGCCAGGCTGATCGGCTCGTTCATGGGGGCGGGCACGCTCCCCGCAGCGTAAGGAGTTCCCCACTCGCGAGTCAAGGTGCGAGATCGATTCGCTACAATGCCCGGGTGACGTCGGCGACGCGCTGGCCGGAGGTGCACTGTCGTCGGGCCGTGGTCGCCTCCCCGCACGTCCTCGCTTCTCGCGCCGGCGCGGCGATCCTCGAGCGCGGCGGCAACGCCGTGGACGCCGCGCTCGCCGCCGCCATCACCATCGCGGTCGTCTACCCGCACATGAACGGCATCGGTGGCGACGCGTTCTGGCTGGTCTTCGACGGGCCGCGCGGCGAGCTGCGCGGGCTGAACGCCGCCGGTCGCGCCGCCGCCACCGCCAGCCGCGAGGCCTACGCGCGCCGCGGGGCCGCGATGCCCGTGCGCGGCGGCGCCGCCGCGCTGACCGTGCCCGGCGTCGTCTCGGGCTGGTGGGAAGCGCACCGCTACAGCCGCGAGCGTCTCGGCTCGCCGATCGCGTGGAAGGCGCTCTTCGACGACGCGCTCGCCCACGCGCGCGACGGATTTCCGGTCTCGCCGGGACAGCGCCGGGTGACGGCGGCCACGCCGGCGCTCTTCACAGCGACGGCACCCGCCGAGGTCCAGCGCACGCTGTGGCCCCTGTTCCACCCCGACGCGCTCGGCGAGCGCTTCAGGCAGCCGGCGCTGGCCGGCACGCTCGCGGCGATCGCCGACGACGGCGCCGAGGCGTTCTATCGAGGCGCCCTGGCCCGCCGGCTGGCCGCCGGCGCCGCGGAGACGGGCAGCCCGTTGACCGCGGCCGATCTCGCGGAGCATCGTGCCGACTGGGTCGAGCCGCTGCGCGTGGCGTATCGCGGCGGGGAGGCCGTCAGCTTTCCGCCGCCGACGCAAGGCGCCGCGGCGCTCGCGATCCTGGCGATGCTGGAGGGTTTCGAGCTCGGCAGCCTCGGCGATGCCGACTACGTGCACCTCGTCGTGGAGGCGACGAAGCTCGCGTTCGAGGACCGCGACCGCGGGCTGGCCGATCCCGCCGTCGTGGACGTGCCGGTGGCGCGCTGGCTCGACCCGGGGCGGCTGGCACGCCGGCGCGCGCTGATCTCGCGTCGCGCCGCCCGTCCCGTGGGCGGGCCGCCGGCCGAGGGCGACACGATCGCGATCGTCGCCGCCGACGCCGGCGGCACGGCCGTGTCGCTCATCCAGAGCCTCTACCACGAGTTCGGCGCCGGGGTGATCGCCGGCGACACCGGCGTGCTGCTGCAGAACCGCGGCGCGTTCTTCTCGCTCGATCCCGCCCATCCCAATTGCCTGGCGCCGCGCAAGCGCCCCGCCAGCACGCTGATCCCCTCGATGTACCTGGCCGGCGGCCGGCCACGGCTCGTCTACGGCACGATGGGCGGCGAGGGGCAGCCGCAGACGCAGGCCGCCCTCGTCACGCGATTGATCGACCGCGGGCTCGGCCCGCAAGCCGCCGTGGAAGCGCCGCGCTGGCTCTACGGACGCACGTGGGGCGAGCCGACGCGCGCGCTGCGGCTGGAGGCGCGCTTCGGCGAGGCCGTCGCCGACGACCTCGCGCGGCGAGGCCACGAGGTCCGCGTCGTCGAGGCGTGGAGCGACCTCATGGGCCACGCGCACGTCATCCGTGTCGACGCCGGCGGCCTCCTCGGCGCGTCCGATCCCCGCGCCGACGGCGCCGCCCTTGGCTGCTGACCACATGGGCGCGCTGCGCTCCGTGCTCTTCTGCGGCTGCTACGCGGTCGGCCGCGTGCTCGAGCGCGCCGCCCACGACGCCGCGCTGCTGGCGTATCACGCGGCCGCCGGACTGACGCGCCTGGAGGACGTGCGTGCCGCCATCGCGCGCCAGCCGGAGAACAACGGCGTCGTCGAGCTCGGAGAGGACTACGCGACGTCGGGGTTGACGGACTGGGAGGCGGCGTTCTATCCACGCTTCCTCCGCCCGGAGGACCGCGTCCTGCTCGTCGGCTGTGGCCGCGGGCGCGATCTGCTTGCGCTGCGCGAGCACGGCTATCGCGTGGAAGGCCTGGAGCTGGTGCCCGAGCGGGCGACCGCGGCCCGCGCGCTCCTGACGCGCCGCGGATTCTCACCGGACGTCGTCGAGGGCTCGATCGAGACGGCCGCGCTGCGCGGCCGCTACGACGCGGTCGTCTTCGCATGGTTCTGCTACAGCGTGATCCCGGGCGCAGCCACGCGCGTGAGCGTGCTGCGCCGGGTCGCCGAGCATCTGGCGCCGGGCGGCCGCGTGCTGCTGAGCTACATTCCGTGCGAGGCGCCGCCGCGGGCAGCGGCGATCCGCGTCGCGCGGCTCGTCGCTCGGGCGAGCGGCGCGGACTGGCGGCCCGAGGCCGGCGACGTGCTGTGGCTCTCCTGGCGGCACCGGATCGCGCACTACACGCATCTGCATTGGCCGGGCGCCCTCGCCCGGGAGGTGCGCGCGGCCGGCATGGCGGTCGCGTTCGAGGAGGCCGGCGAGATCGGCACCGCCGTGCTCACGCCGGCAGGGTGATGCTGCGCGCCCGTGCCGTGGGCGCTACGGCCTGCGCGGCGCTGGCGCGCGCCGCCGGGGTCGTACGCGTGATGGCGCGTCCGAGCGGCTCGGCGTTCGTCACCGCCGCCGAGGAGATCCTCTGGCTCGGTCCGCTCGCCGCTCCCCTGCACCCGCGCGCCGTTCTCGTGGCCGAGGTGCCGAGCGCCGAGCCCGCGGCCGACCTGCGCGTCGACGTGACGGGCTTGACGCCGTGGCGGCCGGCGCCGCTCGCGCTCGATGCCGCGGCAGCCGCCACGCTGCGCGAGTGCTGGCAGCGCGTGGCCGGCGATCTCGGGCCGCTCGGCGCGCCCGCGGGCTTCGGCGCGCTGCTGGCGGACGCGGCGCTGACGTTCCCGCTCGACGGTGCCGGTGAGCGTGCCCGCGCGCTCGCCCACGCCTGCGCGCGTGACGACGCGGCCGCCGCCGAAGCGGCGGCGCTGGCGCTGCTGGGGCTCGGCGGCGGGCTCACGCCTTCGGGGGACGACTTCGTCGGCGGCGCGCTCTTCGCCCGCCACCTGCTCGCGGGCGCGGGTGTCGCCGACGCGCACGGCTGGCGGCGCGTTGGCGAGACCATTCGCCGCGCCGCCGTCACGCGCACGCATCCGATCAGTGCGGCGCTGCTTGCCGACCTTGCAATCGGCTGCGGGCACGCACCGCTACACGACCTCGTCGCCGCGCTCGCGGCGAACGACGAGCGGCGCGCCCGCGCCGCCGCACATCGCCTGACACGGCTTGGTCATTCGTCCGGCTGGGACATCCTCTCCGGCGTCGCGGCCGGCCTCGGCGCGCTCCGCGGCTGAGCGGCACTGCTCGTGCATCCTCGTCTGCTCCGAGGAGGAATCCGAGGATGAACAAGCAGAACGTCGGCACGAACGAGCGCTGGGCGTCCGGGGTCGGCGGTTCGGCACTCGCGCTCTGGGGACTTCGGCGCGCCTCGCTGCCCGGCCTGCTGATCGCCGCCGTGGGCGCCGCGATCGCGTGGCGGGGCGTGAGCGGCTGGTGCAGCCTCTACGGCGCGCTCGGCATCGACCGCGCCGGTGGCGAGGGCACCGTGGGCAACCTCGGCGTGAAGATCGATCGCTCGGTCGTCGCGGCGGCGCCGCCGGAGCGGCTCTACCACTTCTGGCGGAACTTCGACAATCTTCCGCGCATCATGTCGCACCTCGATCGCGTCGAGGTGCTGAGCGAGACGCGCTCGCGCTGGCACGCCGAGGTGCCGGGCGGCATCCCGATCTCCTGGGAAGCGGAGATCATCAACGATCAGCCGCGGCAGCTCATCGCCTGGCGCACGGTGCCGGGCTCGATCGTGAGCCACGCCGGCTCCGTGCGATTCACGCCGGCCGGCAGCGGCACGCGCATCGACGTCTCGCTGCAGTACGATCCGCCCGGCGGCACGCTCGCGCACACCATCGCGTCCTTCATGGGCGCCGACGCCGGCCGCCTGCTCGAGCACGACCTCCAGGAATTCAAGCAGGCGCTCGAAAGCGGCCGCCTCGCGGCCTGACCATAACGTTGGGGGCCCCGATATGGCCCCCAAACCCCCAAGTGTTCGGAGCGGCCCGGCCATGCCGGGCCGCTCCTCTTTCACCCCGGTGGTACATTAACGGGGCATTCACTCCCATCCTGGAGGGCTCGTGGATCCCTATCGGCTGCCGCGCACGGTCGTTCCCGGTCGTTACGACATCCGCCTGGAGCCCGATCTCACCACGCTGACGTTTCGCGGCGAGCAGACCGTCGCGGTGACCGTCACCGAGCCGGTCACCGAGATCGTCCTCAACGCCGTCGAGCTGGCGGTGGACGCGGCCGAGATCGTCGATGCGCGCGGGCGCGAGCATCGCGCCGTGGTCACGCTCGACGAGGGCGCCGAGCGCTGCCGCCTCGCCTTCGCCGAGCCGCTGGCGCCGGGCGAAGGCCGGCTGCGGCTCGCGTTCCGCGGCACGCTCAACGACAAGCTGCGCGGCTTCTATCGCTCGGTGTACAAGGATCCGAGCGGCGTCTCGCACACGATGGCCGCCACGCAGTTCGAGGCCACCGACGCCCGCCGCGCGTTTCCGTGCTGGGACGAGCCGGCCTTCAAGTCCGTCTTCAGCGTCACGCTGGCGATCGATCCCGCGCTCACCGCCGTCTCCAACACGCGCATCGTGAGCGAGACGCGCGAGGGCGCGCGCAAGGTCGTCCGCTTCGCCGACACGATCAAGATGTCCACCTATCTCGTCGCCTTGGTGGTGGGCGAGCTCGAGGCGACCGAGGCGGTGAAGGTGGGCGCCACGCCGGTGAAGATCTGGTGCGTGCCCGGCAAGCGGCGCCTGGCCGCGTTCGGTCAGGAGATCGCCGTCGATTCGCTGCGCTACTTCGAGGAGTACTACGGGCTGCCCTATCCCGGCGACAAGCTCGACCTGCTCGCCATCCCCGACTTCGCCGCCGGCGCCATGGAGAACCTCGGCGCGATCACCTTCCGCGAGACGGCGCTGCTGGTGGACGAGACGGCCGCCTCCCACGCGGAGCTGCAGCGGGTGGCCGACGTGGTGGCGCACGAGAACGCGCACATGTGGTTCGGCGATCTCGTGACCATGAGCTGGTGGAACGGCATCTGGCTCAACGAGGCCTTCGCCACGTTCATGGAGATGCTGGCCGTGGACGCGTGGAAGCCGGCGTGGCAGCGCTGGGTCGCCTTCGGCGTCTCGCGCGCGGCCGCCCTCACCGTGGACGGCCTGCACAGCACGCGATCCATCGAGTTCCCGGTGCGCGCCCCGCGCGAGGCCGACGCGATGTTCGACGTGCTCACCTACGAGAAGGGCGCCTCCGTTCTGCGCATGCTCGAGCAGTACCTGGGACCGACGGTGTTCCGGCAGGGCGTGCGCGACTACCTGGTCGCGCATCGGTTCGGCAACGCCGACACCGGCGACCTGTGGGCGGCGCTCGGTGGCGCCTCGGGCCAGCCGATCCCGGCCGTCATGGACGGCTGGATCTTCGCGCCCGGCTATCCGCTCGTGAGCGTCGGCGTCGAGGGCAACCAGCTCGTGCTGCGCCAGCAGCGCTTCACGTATCTGCCGGAGCCGTTGCGCTGGTACGGCGCCGCCGCCGGCGCCTCGCCGGCGCCGGGTCGCTGGCAGGTGCCCGTGCAGCTTCGCGTCAGCGCGGGCGGCCGCGAGACGGTCGAGCGCGTGCTCCTGGCCGAGCCCGAAGTGCGGCGGCCGCTGCCGGCCGGCTTCGACGGCGTGGTGGTCAACGAGGGCGGGCACGGCTTCTATCGCGTCCGCTACGACGACGCACTGCGCGCGCGACTGCTGGCCCGGCTGCCGTCGCTGGCGGCCATCGAGCGCTTCAACCTCGTCAACGACGCGTGGGCGGTGACGGTGGCCGGCCTCATGCCGGTCGCGGACTATCTCGAGCTGACGGCGCGCTTCCGCGAGGAGCGCGACAAGAACGTGTGGTCGGCGCTCATCGGCTCCCTCCACACGCTCAACCGGCTGATCACGCCGGGCGACCGCCCCCGGCTGGAGGCGCTCGGGCGCGACCGCGCGGCGCCGGCGCTGGCCGCGCTGGGCTGGACGCCGCGCGAGACGGACGACGAGCTGACGCGCCAGCTCCGCGGCGACCTCATCCGCGCCCTCGGCACGCTGGGCAACGATCGCGACGTCCAGGCGCGCGCGGCCGAGCTGTACGCGGCCCACGAGCGGGGCGCGGCCGTCGATCCCAACGTGCTGCCGGCGCTGATCGCCGTGCTCGCCCACACCGGCGACGAGGCGCGCTACGAGACGTTCCTCGAGCGCTTCCGGCGCGCGGCGACGCCGCAGGAGGAGCAGCGCTACCTCTACGCGCTGACCATGTTCCAGCAGCCGGCCCTCGTCGAGCAGACGCTGGCGCGCACGGTCAACGGCGAGATCCGCACGCAAGACGCGCCGTTCGTGGCGCGCTCGATGCTGATGCTGGGGCACTCGCGCGAGCAGGCGTGGGCGTTCGTCAAGAAGCAGTGGGACACGATGGACCGGCTCTATCCCAAGCACGGCCTGCGGCGCCTGGCCGAGGGCGTCATCGGGCTCGCCACGCCGGACCTCGAGGCCGACGTCCATCGCTTCTTCCAGGAGCGCCGCATCGACCTGGGCGGCAAGACGCTCGAGCAGTATCTCGAGCAGCTCCGGGTCGCGGTCGCCCTGCGCGAGCGCGAGGGCGCGGCCCTGTCGCGCGCGCTCGCACGCTTCTGAGTCGGCTCGTGCGGCGCGCCGGCGTGTTCGTCGCCGCCACCGCGCTCGTGCTCGCCGGCACCGCCGGGGCGCAGTCACCTCACGGGGCCGAGGCGCCGGCCGGTCACCGCCACGCGCCGGGCGACGACGGCGACGCGCACCGCCGCGTGGACGCCTATCTCAAGGAGTTCGACGCCGTCGTCGCCGACGGCCGGGGCTTCGGCCTCGCCTTCGCCGCCGACCAGCACGGGTATCCTGGGCCGCTCCACGTCCTCGAGCTCAAGGACCGCCTGCAGCTCACGCCCGAGCAGGAGACGCGCATGCGCGCGCTGTTCGAGACGATGCTGGGCGAGGCGCGCCCGCGCGCGGCCCGCCTGGCCGCCGCCGAGGCGCGGCTGCGCCGGCTCTTCGCCGCCGGCGTCGCCGACGATGCGGCCGTGCGAGCGGCCGTCGCCGACACCGAGGCGGCGCGGGCCGATCTGCGTCTCGCCCACCTGGCCGCGCACCTGCGCGCCCGCGACGTGCTCACCGAAGCTCAGCGGCGCACGTATCACCACCTGCGCTGGGGGACCGCCGGCCAGCCCTGACCGCGGCACCTCAGCGCGGCGCGAAGAGCGCGCGCCCCGTCGCGAGGCCCAGCAGGCAGACGGTCAGGCACGCCGCCGTCGTCACGACCACGTTGAGCCAGGCCTGCCAGGTCGCGCCCGTCTCGAAGAGCCGCACGCTCTCGTAGCTGAACGCCGAGTACGTCGTCAGCCCGCCCATCACGCCCGCCGTCAAGAACAGGCGCGCGTCCTCGCCGATCACGAGCGCCTCGGTCGCCGCCTGTTGCACGAGGCCGATGAGGAACGAGCCGACGAGGTTGACCGCGAGGGTGCCCCACGGAAAGCTCGGCCCCAGCCAGGCGAGCGCCACCACGGCCACGACGTAGCGCAGCGCGGAGCCCAGCGCGCCGCCGGCCGCCACCAGCAGGACGTGCCCGATCAACGAACGTCGACGCCGAGGACGAGCGAGGCGAGGCGCCCGAGACCGAAGCTGAGCCCACCGGAGGCCGCCGCCAGCACGGCGACCTCCAGGCCCGAGCGGAACGCGGAGACACCGGCCACCCGCGCCTTGACGATGCCGACCACGAACAGCGCGGCCAGCGTGAAGGCGCCCGACAGCGCGAGCGCCGGCAGCGCGCGGCCGAACACGAACGGCACTAGCGGCACCAGCGAGGCGACGCCGAAAGCGGCCGCCATCACGAACGCGTCGCGCACGGGCGTGCCGAGCCGCTGCGGCGCCACGCCGAGCTCGAAGATGCCGAGCGTGGCCAGCAGCAGCTCGGGATAGCGGGCGATGCGGCGCGCCACCTCGACGGCGTCGCCGCGCGGCATGCCGCGGCCGACCAGCGCCGCCATCAGCTCGGCGATCTCCTCGCCAGGATGCTCGCGGATCTCGCGACGTTCCCGCTCGAGCTCGGTCTCGTAGAGCTGGCGTTGCGCGCGCGACGCCAGGAACGTGCCGATCGACATCGACAGCACGCCGGCCACCGCCGAGACCAGGCCGCCGAGCAGCACGACGAGCGTGCCCACACCGGCCGCGGCGAGCCCCGCCACGACCGCGAAGGTGGAGACGAGCCCATCCTGCGCGCCGAAGACGACCTCGCGGATGGACGACAGCCGCTCGATGCGCGGGCTCTCCGTGGCCAGCTCGCTCACGTGCGCGCGCCCGTCCGACTGCCTTGTCGAGGACGGGGGGGTCGAGGCGACCCCCCCGTCTCCCCCCCGGCTCGCGCGGACTGCAGACACCGTTCCGGTCCCAGCGTCGGCCGCCGGCGTCACGCCGAGCCCGGCGCCGGAGACGCCGCGCGACGCGTCGCGGTTGTCGAAATTTTTCAACGCGGCGCGGAACATGTCGCGGTGGTGGCGCTCGCGGTCGAGCGCCAGACGGAACGACGCCGCCGCGTCGGCGCGGCCTTCCTCTTCCGCGTCGCGGATCATGCGCGGCAGCACGACCTCGATCTCCTCCACCTCGCCGGTCGCGGCCAGCTCCAGGTTCTCGCGCGTGGAGCGGACGGCGCCCATCGTGGCCAGGTGGTTGAGCGCGTGGATCGTCTCGGCGCCGGCCGCCTCGAAGAAGAGCTGGGCGATATCCGCGCGTCCCTCGTTGAGCGCGCGGATGCCGTACGCGAGATACCGGCGGTTGGCGTCGGCCTCGCCGGCGAGCGCGACGAGGAGATTGGCTTCCGTCTTCGAGCCCGTGCGCTCGCGCGTCATGGCGCCACATTGTAGCGCCGGCCCGATCGCAATACCCGAGCGGCCTGCCGCTGGCACCGCCGTTGCTCCTGTCAATTCAAGCTATTTCGCTGACGAAAGGGGCTCGAATGATGAAGAGGATGTTGGTTCTCGCAATGTTGCTCGCCGGCGCGCTCGTCTATGCCGATGCGGTCCTGGCGCATGGGCCGGGCAGCGGCGGGCCTGGGGCTGGTCCGGGGGCGAGCTCCGGCGCTGCCGCCGGGGGCGCGTCTGGGGCCGGCGCTGCTGGTGCCGCGCCGGCTGGGGCCGCACCGGCGGGTGCCGCACCGGCTGGGGCGGGCGCTGCTGGTGCTGCGTCGAGTGGTGCCGCGCCGGCAGGTGCGGGCGACAATTCGGCGCCCGAGTCCGGCCCCAACTCGGGGTTCATGGGCTCCGACTACCCCGCCGCTCGCGATCTCTACAGGAGCCCGGCGGCCGAGCTGCCGCCCGACAATTACCCGCAGGCGAGCCCGCGGCTGGCCCCGTCGACGGCGCCGGCCGGGACCGTCATCGTGACGCCGCCCGCCACGGGCGTCATCGTGACGACCCCGCCCACCAGCGGCGTCGTCGTGACGACGCCGCCCGCCACCGGCGTGGTGGTGGCCCCGGCTCCGGACGTGGTGGTCGTGCCGAACACGCCGCTGATGTGCCCCAACATCAACGTGACCGATCCGCGGAAGTGCTGAGGTCCTGAGCGGTCCTGAGCGGGGGGCGCGCGGCCCCCCGCTCAACCCGCGGGACGTGTCATTCCGCGGGCCTTCCGTGATACGGTCGAGTCCCATGAGAGTGCTGTCCGCTCTCGTCCTCGGCCTCGCTGCTGCGCTGGCGACCGCTCCCGCGCTCGCCCTGTCTCCGCAGGAGGCGATCCTGCTCGCCAAGCCCGCGGCCGCGCTGATCACCGCGCGCGTGGACGCGGAGATCACCATGAACTGCGGCCGCGGGCCGGTCACCGTGAAGCCGTCGCCCTTCGTCGAGACCGGCACCGGCTGGTTCATCGACGGCCGCGGGTGGCTCATCACGAACGCGCACGTCGTGGACCCCATGCACCGGCTGCCCTCGTGGGTGATCCACGAGCTGAAGAAGAAGGCCATCGACCAGGCCTGCGTGGAGCCGGTACTCCGCGCGCGGGGGCTCATGAAGGGACAGGGGCCCGAGCTCGAGGATCAGATCCGCCGCGATGCGAGCGCCCGCGCCCTGGCCAGCGCGCAGGTGGAGACCTTCCCGCAGCTCACGGTGCTGCTCTCGAACGGCACGAACCTCACGGCCGAGGTCAAGAAGTTCAGCCCGCCGCCCGCGCTCGACGTCAACGGCAAACCCCTGCCCGACTACGGCCGCGACCTCGCCCTGCTGCGCGTGAAGGACGGCGTGTACCCGGCCATCGCCCTGTCCACGCGGGACGCCCAGATCGGCGATCCCGTGCACATCCTCGGGTTCCCCGGTGTCGTGCTCTCGCACGAGCTCCTCAATCAGTCGGCCACCGTGGAGGCCTCGGCCACCAACGGCACGGTGTCCGGCTTCAAGATGGACGCGATCGGCCAGGATCTCGTGCAGACGGACGCGCCGGCGACGCACGGCAACAGCGGCGGCCCCGCCATCGGCGACGACGCGATGCTGATCGGCGTCATGGACTTCGTCTCCCTCGGCCCGCAGGGCGGTCCGCAGATCCAGGGCTTCAACTTCCTCATTCCGGCCCGTGACGTGCGGACGTTCGTGAACGGCACGGACGTGAAGCCGGGCGAGAGCAAGTTCAACCCCCTGTGGCGGACGGCCGTCGAGCTGTTCCTCGACGGGTCGTACGCGGCCGCGCTGGCGAAGATCGACGAGGTGAACGCGCTGCTGCCCAACCTGGCCGACGTCAAGCGGATGCGCGCCGAGGTGGATCACCTGGTGAAGAACCCGCCGCCGCGGCCGTTCCCGTGGGCGTGGGCGACGGTGGGCGTCTCGCTGCTGAGCGTGGGCGCCTACGGCAGCATGTTCGCGCGGCGCTGGTGGCGCAACCGCTATCGCATGGTGCCCGCGCAGGTGATCGGCGCCATCGAGTCCGGCGACACGCCCGTCCTCCTCGACGTGCGCACGCCGACGGACTTCGAGACGAGCCCGCTGCGCCTGCCCGGCGCCATCCGCGTGGAGCCGCAGGCGGTGGACAAGCCCGACTTCACGCTCGACGTGGCGCCCGAGAAAATGATCGTCACCTACTGCACGACGGCCGAGGAGGCCACGAGCGCGGCGGTTGCGCAGAAGCTGCGCGAGCGCGGCTTCAAGCGCGTGCGCATCCTCAAGGGCGGCCTCGGGGGCTGGACGAACGCGCGGCTGCCGGTGGAGTCGAAGTCCGCGCTGCCGTCGATCGGGCTGGAGATCTACAAGAGCCTCACGCTGGGCGATCTCGAGCGGCGGCGCTTCAAGGCCGGCGAGCTCGTGATGAAGGAAGGCAGCGACGCCGCCGGCGAGGCGTTCGTCATCCACTCCGGCATGGTCGAGGTGCACCGCACGTTCGACGGTGAGGACCGGTTGCTCGGCACGATGGGCGAGGGCGAGCTGCTCGGCGAGATGGCGCTCTTCCGCAACGCGCCGCGCTCGGCCGACATCGTCGCGCAATCCGACGTCGAGCTGCTCGTCATCAAGAACGAGCGCCTCGACTGGC
>QHRW01000175.1 GCA_003220265.1 Candidatus Rokuibacteriota bacterium
TAGCCGCCGAAGACCTGCACGGCATCGGTGGCGACTTTCATGGCGGCGTCGCCCGCCGTGCACTTGGCCATCGAGGCCTCGAGCGTGTTGCCGAGGATGCCGGCGTCCGCCTGGCGGGCGGCGTGGTGCACCATCAGGCGCGCGGCGTGGGTGGCCATCGCCATGTCGGCCAGCATGAACTGGATGCCCTGGAAGGCGGCGATCGGCTGGCCGAACTGCTGGCGCTCCTTGGCGTAGCCGACGGCGGCGTCGAGCGCGGCCTGGGCGATGCCGACGGCCATCGACCCCGTGGCCGGCCTGGTCAGGTCGAGCGTGGACATGGCGATCTTGAAGCCCTCACCCTCGGCGCCGAGCCGCTGCGCCGTCGGGATCGCACAGTCGGTGAAGTGCAGCGCCACCGTGGGCGAGGCACGGATGCCGAGCTTGCGCTCCTTCTTGCCCACCTCGAAGCCCGGCGTGCCCTTCTCGACCAGGAACGCGGTGACGCCCCGGGCGCGCTTGGCCGGATCGACGGTGGCGAACACGGTGATGACGTCGGCGTGGTCGCCGTTCGTGCACCACTGCTTGGAGCCGTTGAGCACGTAGTGATCGCCGCGGCGCACGGCCGTCGTCTTGAGCCCGGCGGCGTCGGAGCCCGCGCCCGGCTCCGACAGCGAGTAGGCGGCCAGCATGTCGCCGGCGGCCAGGCGCGGCAGGTACTTCTTCTTCTGCGCCTCGGTGCCGGCCAGGACGATCGGCAGGCCGCCCAGCGGCTGGTCGAGATACTGGGTGGCGCTGGCCGCGCACGCCCACGCGATCTCTTCGGTCACGAGCGAGAGCGCAAGGCAGCCCAGATCGTTGCCGCCGTAGGCCTCGGGCACCCAGATGGCGTAGAGGCCGGCCTCGACGATCGCCTTGATCGACTCCTCGGGGTAGGTCTCCGTCTCGTCGTAGTGGGCGGCGTGCGGCGCGATCCGCTCCCGCGCGATCTTCCGCGCGAGGTCGCGGATCATGCGCTGATCGTCGGTCAGGTAGAACAGCTCGGCCATGGCCGTCTATGGTATCGAATTTCTCACTCTTTCTGGTGGGGATCGCGGCTGTTATACCGCCGTTCGGATCCCACGCGCTTCGAGATTGTCGGGCCGGTCGGAGAGATCGAAGTCATCGCGGCCGGGACGTCAGTACGACAGCGGCGCCGCCTGATCCGACGCTATGGCGATCGCCGATGGCGTAAACTCAAGGGCGTCGCCTCGTTCGACTCGCGACCGGGATCGTGCAAGGGGCGAAGATCCACGGGTGCGAAGCGCATGGCGCGGGCCGGGTGCGGTACAAGATCAAGAAGGTCTCCATGGACCACAAAGCCCTCGAGGATTTCGTGATCCGCTTTACCGAGGCGTTCAACCAGAACGACCTCGAGGGCGTGATGGCTCTCATGGCCGAGGACGCGGTCTACGAGGAGTTCACCGGCACCATCAACCGCGGCAAGGCGGCCATCCGGGCGGCGTTCGCGCCGCAGTTCCGCGGCGACTTCGGCAAGATGCGGTTCGACGCCGAGGACCTCTTCGTGGACGCCACCAGCGGCAAGGCGCTCATCCGCTGGGTCTGTCGCCTGGAGACGAAGCGCGGCCCCGCCGGCTGGCGCGGCCTCGACATCCTCCACGTCGAGAACGGCCTGGTGACGCAGAAGCTCACCTACGCCAAGGCGAAGGTGCCGCTGCTCGAGTAACGCGTCAGGCGCGCGCCGAGGAGGTCCACGGCACGGCCCGCTTGAGCAATTCGGCTTCGTCCAGCTCCAGCCCCAGCCCCGGCGCGTCGCTCAGCACGAACTTCCCCTTCACCGGCCGCACCGGCGTGCGGAACACCACGTCCTGGACCTCGCGCGGGCCGTTGTACTCGGCGGGATGGTGCGAGTGCGTCAGCGAGGCCACGAAGTGCAGGTTGGCGGTGTGGCCGATCGAGGGCTGCGTCTGGTGCGGCACCAGATCGACGCCGTGGGCGCGGGCCAGCGCGGCCATGTCAGCGAGGCCCGTGAACCCGCCCGTCTTGACGATGTCGGGTTGCACGATGTCCACGCCCGCCTCGATCAGTCGTTTGATCCCCTGCAGCGTGTACTCCTGCTCGCCCGCCGAGACGGCGATGTCGAGCGCGGCCGCCACCTTGGCGAAGCTCTCGACATGGTAATGCTGCACCGGCTCCTCGAACCACACGTAGCCCAGCTCCTCGAGCGCGCGGCCGACCTTGATGGCGCCCTGCACGGAGTAGCCGTTGTTGGAGTCGAACGCGAGCGGAAAGCGGTCACCGACGAGCTTGCGCACCGCGCGGGCCTTGGCGATGTCGCCGTCGAGATCGACGTCGCGCGCGGTCTTGTTGGCGTCGAAGCGGATCTTCACCTGGGCGGGCTCGAGCGCGAGCCACTGCTCCACCACCTTGCACACCTCGTCCACGCTGCGCTGACCGTTGCCGCCGATGGAGGCATAGAATGGCAGCTCGCGCCGCCACGCACCGCCGAGGAGCCGCCACACCGGCTGGCCGAGCGCCTTGCCCTTGAGATCCCACAGGGCGATGTCGATGGCGGCCAGCGCGGCCGCGTAGGCGCCCTCGGGCCCCACCTTGATGTGCTCGTGGAAGAGCCTGTCTTGAAGCACGCGCGCCTGCAGCGGGTCGGCGCCGCGCAGCATCGGGGCGAACGCGCTGGCGATGATCTCCAGCGAGGCGTTGCCGTGGACCATCGGGCTCGCCTCGCCGAGCCCGAACGCTCCGTCGTCGGTCCAGATCCGCACCCAGGCGCTGCGGCCGCGCCCGGCGCCCCAGTCCACGTGGAACGGCTCGACCCGCGCGATCTTCATGGTCCCCTCCGTGTCGCCTCGCGCGCGACGGCGCGCAGCATCATGATGCGGATCAGCCCGCTGAACGGGCGGATCACGCGCCAGTAGAGCCGGAAGCGCTTGCGGCTCGGCGCATCCAGGCACAGGACTCGCGTCTCGGTGGACAGCCTGGTGGCGCCGTCGCCGGCGGGTATCACGCGAAAATCCCAGACGACCTTCGCGTAGCCCGGACTCTCGAAGGCGCGAAACGCGTCCGCATCGAGCGTCATCCGCTGTCCCGTCGCCGTCCAGAAGCGTCCGACGATACCCAGCGCTATCTCGCGTCCATCCCGCTCGCCGAGCAGCACGAAGCCGCGCCTGCGCATGGTCTCCAGGGTCAGCGGCCCTGCCGGTCGGTCACGACGGGCCAGGACAGCGGGCACACCGCGCAGGAAGAGCAGCGCGCGCACGATCCCCGAGCGCCGGAGGTCCACGCGCCGGAGCGCGGCATAGACGTCGGCGGGCGCCGCTTGCACCAGGCGCGCGTGGCGCTCGACCTCGTCGAAGCGCGGCATCAGCTCATCGATGAGCGCCGTCGTCGTCATCCGTCCGCAGCGATCACGAGCGCGTCCACCGCCACGACGTCGGCGCCGGCGGCGATCAGTGGGTTGACGTCGATCTCGGCGACGCGCGGCTCGGCCAGCATGAGCGCGGCGATCGTGTGGATCGCCGCCACCAGCGGCGCCCGCGCGACCGGCCGCAGCCCCCGCGGCCCCGCCAGCAGCCGCGGCAGCACGCCCTCCTCCAGCATCTCGTAGGCCTCGCCTTCGCCGAGCGTCGCCAGGCGCACCGAAACTTCGCGCATGGTCTCGGTCAGCACGCCACCGGCGCCCACCACGACGACCGGTCCGAAGACCTCGTCACGCCGCGCGCCGAGCAGCAGCTCCACGCCGGGGCCCAGGCGCTGCTGCACGACGAACCGCGTCGCGCGCGCATGACCGCTCAGCGTGGCGCACGCCGCCCGCACCGCCGCGGCATCGGCGACGTCGAGGATCACGCCGCCGACCTCCGTCTTGTGCGTGAGGCCGGCCGCGTCGGCCTTGACCACAACGGGATAGCCGAGTCGCTCGGCGGCGGCGACCGCCTCGTCCGCGCTCGTGGCCACCGCCTCGCGGCAGAAGCGCACGCCGGCCTCCTCGAGCACGCGTCGCGCCAGCGTGTACGGCAGCGGCCCGCGAGTGGTGTCGAGCCCGCGGCGGGACTCCGGCGAGAGCGACGGCGCGCGCAGGTCGACGCGCGGGGCCGGCGGCCGCGCGCGCCAGAGCGCACGCCAGGCACGCACCGCGCGTTCTGGACTCGGCAGCACCGGCACGCCACCGGCGCGGAAGCGCGCCGTGATCTCCGGCGCGTCGGCCGTGAACGCCACGGCCGGCTTGCCGGTGTCGCGCGCGGCCGCCACGACGCCATCGGCGAACTCCGGGATGTCGAGGCCGACGTTGACGGCCACCACGCCGCCGATCGCGGCTTCGTCGAGCACGCGCCGCACCGCCCTCGCGATCTGCGCGGGCTCGACCTGCGGCGTGAGATCCACCGGATTGCCGACGGCCGCGAACGGCGGCAGCGCCGCGCGCAACGCCTCGCGCGTGGCCTCGCCCAGCGCCGGCACCTGCAGGCCTTCGCGCTCCGCCGTGTCGGCGGCGATGACCGACGGTCCGCCCGACACCGTGACGACAGCGACGGCGGGCGCGACCGGGCGGCGCGCGGGGATCGTCACCAGCGTCTCGATGGCGTCGAAGAACTCCTCGGTC
>QHRW01000128.1 GCA_003220265.1 Candidatus Rokuibacteriota bacterium
CGCGCGGTGACGCGCATCGGATCGTGGGCCGCCGCCGTCTTGTCGATCTGCTGACCGCGGCTGGTCAGCTCGCTTTCACCCTTGGTGTCGACCTGCTGGGCCTTGACGGGGCCGACAGCCAGGGTGGCGGTGACGACGAATGCCGCCAGCGGGAGCGCCAGGCGCAACAGCCTCATGGTCCTCATGGGGTGCCCTCCTTGTGGGCGTGCGATCGACGGAGTGTCGAGCAAGGGACATACCAGCCCCCACCCCCATGATTCCGCTGAGTTCAGGCGTAGCCGGCGTGCGAAGGCGTCGACGGCCGGACACGGGCTCGTGCCCGACTGGCGCACGAGCCGGCCGGCGATGCCAGGGACGCCGCTACGGGACTGGAGCCGGTTATCCCGGGCCGGCGCCCTGCGTGGCGGTGTAGACCGCGTAGAGCGACTGGCTCGCCGCCATGAACAGACGGTTCCGCTTGGGACCGCCGAAGCAGACGTTGCCGCAGATCTCCGGCAGCCGGATGCGACCGATGAGCTTGGCCTCCGGCGTCCATACGGTCACGCCGCTGTAGCCCACGCTGCGGCCGGCGTTCGACGAGCACCACACGTTGCCGTCCACGTCGCAGCGCGCGCCGTCGGGGCCGCACTTGACGCCGTCCACCATGAAGTTGCTGAAGAGCTTGCCGTTGGACAGCTTGTTGTCGCTGCCCACGTCGAACACGTACATCTCGCCCTTACCGCCGGGGCCGGTATCCCCGGGGCCCTTGCCGGTGCTGATGACGTAGAGCTTCTTGTAGTCGGGCGAGAACGTGAGCCCGTTGGGGTCGGGCACCTGGTTCTCGGTGACGACGAGATCGACGCGGCCGCTCGGATCGACGCGATAGACGCTGGTCGGCAGCTCGCGCTTGCTGTCGCCGATCTCCAGCCGCTGGCCCAGCCGCGGCTTGAGCCGGCCCGCGGAGTTGCTGGGCCCACCGGGCGCATCGGGGGCGCCCTCGTAGAGCTGGCCGCCGTACGGCGGATCGGTGAACCAGTAGCTGCCGTCCGGATGCGCGACGACGTCGTTGGGCGAGTTGAGCCGCTTGCCGTTGTACTTGTCGGCGATGAGCGTGATGGACCCGTCGTTCTCGTAGCGCACCACGCGCCGGGTCAGGTGCTCGCACGAGAGCTGGCGGCCCTGGAAGTCGAACGTGTTGCCGTTGCTGTTGTTCGACGGCTGGCGGAACACGGTCACGCCGCCGTCGTCCTCCAGCCACCGGAGCTGCCGGTCGTTGGGGATGTCGCTCCAGACGAGATATCGCCCCTGGCTGCTCCACGCGGGGCCTTCCGACCACAGCGCGCCCGTCCACAGCCGCTTGATGGCGGCGTTGGGCTGGCGCAGGCCGTTGAAGATCGGGTCCACCGTGATCACGTCGGGATCGGTGAAGTACGTCGTCGGCGCGCCGCCGGGGCCGAAGTCGCGCGGCGGCGTGGTGACGGTGCTGGGCGGCGCGACGGGACCGGCGGGCTGCGCCTGCGCGAGCGCGGCCGGTGCGACGAGCGCGAGCCCGGCGGCGGCGCCCAGGGTCCTCATCGCCGAGCGTCGTGACATCCGCGTGCTGTCATCCATGGGCAGCCTCCTCCAGCGAGATTTTTGCGCGGCGACCCTAGCAGACCCTGCGCACAACCGCAATTCGGCCACCGCTGACAGCGCGCAGCGGTTGACAACCTGGGCGCTTCTCGGATAATTCGGCCACGCTGCGTCGTCGCTCGCTCTTCCAACTCGTCGCGATGAGGAGACCACGATGCGTCATTGCCGGATTCCCGTGTGCGCCGCCCTCCTCCTGCTGTTCGCCCTGGCCGGGCCCGCTGCCGCCGCCCCCGAGGGAGAGATGACCTGGGGCATCCACATCTCGCTCGCGCCGACGTGGTTCGATCCCGCCGAGACGCAAGGGATCATCACGCCGTTCATGGTCATGTACGCCATCCACGACGCGCTGGCCAAGGCGATGCCCGGCAATCCGACCGCGCCGAGCCTGGCCGAGTCGTGGCAGCAGTCGGCGGACGGGCGCGTGTACGACTTCACACTCCGCAAGGGCGTGAAGTTCCACAACGGCGAGCCGCTGACCGCTGACGACGTGAAGTTCTCATTCGAGCGCTATCGCGGCGCGTCGGCCAAGACGCTGAAAGAGCGCGTGGCCGCCGTGGAGACGCCTGATCCCCTGCACGTGCGGTTCCGGCTGAAGAACCCATGGCCGGACTTCATGACGTTCTATACGGCGGCCAGCGGTGCCGGCTGGATCGTGCCGCGCAAGTACGTGGAAAAAGTCGGCGAGGACGGCTACAAGAAAGCGCCCGTCGGCGCCGGGCCCTACAAGTTCGTGTCGTTCACGCCGGGCGTCGAACTGGTCATGGAGGCGTTCGAGGGCTACTGGCGCAAGACGCCCAGCGTGAAGCGGCTCGTCTTCAAGGTCATCGGCGACGAGACCACGCGCCTGGCCGCCCTCAAGCGGGGCGAGGTCGACGTCGTCTACTCGATCCGTGGCGAGCTGGCCGAGGAGCTGCAGCGCACGCCGGGCCTCACGCTGAAGCCGGCCGTCATCCAGGCGCCGCAGTGGACGGCAATGCTGGACCAGTGGGATCCCAAATCCCCCTGGCACGACCGGCGGGTGCGGCGGGCCGCGAACCTCGCCGTCGACCGCAAGTCGATCAACGAGGCGATCACGCTCGGCCACTCGCGGCTGACCTACAGCATCATCCCGAGCACGTTCGACTTCTACTGGCAGCCCCCGTCGTATCCCTACGATCCGGCACAGGCCAAGAAGCTCCTGGCCGAGGCCGGCTACCCCAACGGGTTCGACGCCGGCGACTACTACGTGGACGTCTCCTACTCGAACGTGCACGAGGTGGTCGTGAACTACCTGCAGCAGATCGGCATCCGCGCCAAGCTGATCGGACGCGAGCGCGCATCGCACTGGAGCACCTACGCCGACAAGAAGTACAAGAACCTCGCCTACACGGCGAGCGGCGCGTTCGGCAACGCGGCCACCCGGCTGGAGTCCTACGTGGTGAGCGGCGGCACGTACGTGTACGGCGGCTATCCGGACATCGACTCGCTCTTCAAGGATCAGGCGGCCGAGCTGGATCGCAAGAAGCGCGAGGCGCTGCTGCACCGCATCCAGCAGCTCATGCACGAGCGCGTCATGTTCATCCCGATCTGGGAGCTGGCCTTCATCAACGGGCACGGCCCGCGCGTGCAGGAATCCGGGCTCGGCCTGATCCCCGGCCACGCCTACTCGGCTCCCTACGAGGACGTGAAGCTCAAGGGGAAGTGAGGGGCGGTTTCACATCGGGCGCCGTCCGGGGTCTCAAGGGCATGAAGACCTCGACCCACGACGGCATCCTGGTGCTGGCCGACATCTCCGGATTCACGGCCTTCGTGACGACGACCGAGCTCGAGCACGGGCCGCAGATCATCGCGGCCCTGCTGGAGACCGTCATGCAGCGGCTGTCGCCGCCGCTCGACATCCAGGAAGTGGAGGGCGACGCGGTGTTCGCCGTCGGCCCCGACCCTGCGCTGGCGCTGCCTCGCCGCCTGCTCGACGTGTTCGACCAGGCGTTCGTGGCCTTCAAGGCGCTGCAGCGCGAGCTGGCCGCCGACGCTTCCTGCTCGTGCGGCGCCTGCCGCAGCGTTCCCAGCCTCGACCTGAAGATCGTCGCGCACCACGGCCGGTTCCTCCGCCAGCAGGTCGGCGGGCATGGCCAGGTCGCCGGGGCCGACGTGATCCTGACCCACCGGCTGCTGAAGAACGGCGTCACCGACCGGCGCGCCTATCTCCTGCTCACCGAGGCGATGCTGGAGTGGCTCGGCCTCGACGCCAGCCGCTCCGGGCTCGACGCCCGGGTGGAGTCCTACGAGCACCTCGGCGACGTCCGCTGCTTCGTGCGCGACTTTCCCACCGTGGGCGAGGCCGCGGCGCTCGAGGCGGCCACCGCGGCCTGAGCCGGCTTACCGGGCCGCGGTGGCGGGCTCGTGCGCGAGCGCGTCGAGCTCGGCCGCCAGCGCCGCCGACACGCGCGTCAGCGGCAGCCGGCACTCGGCCGACGGGATGAGGCCGCGCGCCCACAGCCAGTGCTTGATCGGCATCGGGTTGGCCTCCCGGAACAGCAGCGGGACCACCGCCTCCAGCTCCGACCAGATCGCGCGCGCCGCGCGATGGTCGTTGGCCGCCATGCGCGCGTGGAGCGCGACGAACCGCTCGGTGGCGACGTGCGCCGAGGCCAGGATGCCGCCGTCACCACCGTGGGCCAGCATCGTGTAGAAGGACGCTTCGTCGCCCGTCATCACGGCGAAGCCGTCGGGACGCCGGCGCAGCAGGTCCAGCGACTGGGCGAGATTGCCGGACGAGTCCTTGACGCCGACCACGCTGGGCAGCTCGGCCAGCCGCAGGAGCGTGTCGTTGGCCAGGTTCACGCTGGTCCGGTACGGGATGTTGTAGATCAGCATCTCGCGGTCGGTCGCCTCGGCGATCGCCCGGAAGTGCGCGTAGAGCCCGTCCTGGCCCGGCCGGTTGTAGTAGGGGCAGACCGAGACGATGCCGGGGAATCGGTAGCGCTCGAGCCGTCGGAGCGTCCTGAGCACTTTGGCCGTCGCGTTGCCGCCGACGCCGACGAAGACCGGCAGGCGCCCGCCGACGACCTCGAGCGTGCGCTCGACGATCCGCTCAGTCTCGTCGTCATCGAGCGTCGGGCTCTCCCCGGTGGTGCCGACCGGAAAGATTCCGGTGATGCCCGTGTCGAGATAGTGGCGCAGCAGTCGCTCGTAGCCGGCGAGGTCGACGGCGCCGTCCACGAACGGGGTGATGATGGGCAGCCACACGCCGCTGATCGCTGTCATGGTGGTCGCTCCTCGTCGGCGCCCGCGGGAAACAAAAGGCCCGCGACCGGGTGGTCGCGGGCCTCGTGAGTCCGTCGAGCGCGTGGGGACTGGGTTCAGGGTCCTCCGCCGCGGGCACGCGCCACCGCCGTCGCTGGGCGCCCCGGGAGGGGCCCCAGCCGGCTCTTGCCGCTCGCGCGCTTCAACCGGAAGGCCATTGGTGGTGTCGTTGATACACGCGGCAGGCGGCTCACGTCAAGCTCAGCGGCGCCGGCCGCCCGCCATCATGCGCAAGAACGCCGGCGAGAGACGCGGCGCGCGGCCCGGATGACCGTTTGTCGGCGGTGGCCGCGCCTATCTGTCTTGCTGTCGTCTGATCTCAATTTCCCGCAGCGATTGCGTGTAAGCCGCGCAATACTCCTTGGCCTTTGGAGGATCCTTTTCGTACTTTTGCAGGCATTCGCGGTACGCGCGCATCAGTGCTGCCTGTTCCTCCTGCACGTCGGCCTGCGTCTTCTTCAACCGGAATTCCGCGTAGTACTGGCAGCCAGCCAGTCCAAGCAATAGGCTGGTGACTATCGCCAAGATCGGACACACCAGGGGCAGCGCCCTGCCTTGCCTCATCTTCAAGAGCATCACGCGGCGACCAACCACGGACCAAGGAATTTCGACGTGACCGGCCTCTTGCTTCAGCGCCGGAAGAGGAATGTGTCGATCACCTCCTCGACGACCTGTCCGTGATCTTCGCGGTCGCAGTGTTGCCTGAACGCAGCGACTCCGTGCTTGAACTCTTGGTCAGAGATGAGTTGCAGCGTCGAGAAGGTTCGCGACGCCACCCCGTCCCTTGTCGGATCAACGTTAGCCCAGCCTCCTCGGCCACCCGGGACACGTCGGCCCGCGTCGGAAGGCGGGCCAAGTCGATCTGGCAGGCCGACGGAAAGAACGGGAGCCAGCGGATCGAGTCGAGGATCTCCGCGGTGTCGTTGATCACGAGAAGGTGGCCGTCCGACACAAGAACGCGCGCGCATTCCCGTAGCGCCGTGAGAGGGTCGCGCAGGTGGTGGTAGACAAGATACAGAAATACGAGGTCGATCCTCGCCCGCGCGATAGGCAGCGCCTCGCCGGACGCACGAACCCACGTAATGAGAGGCGCCTCGGGATTCGCTCCGGCGACTTCCAACATTCGCTCCAATGGGTCGATGCCATACACGCGCGCGCGGAAAACCTCGTGAAGCAGCGGCGCGAAGCGCCCCACGCCGCACCACCACGCGCGCCTGCGCTCAGGTGTCAGCCTCCGGGCCGTCGCATACGCGGCGGAGATGTCAGTCGCGTCGTAGTTGAAGTCCCGAGACATGGGACGCTAAATATACGGTCACCGCGCAAGGAAGCCGCGCACTTGATGAGAGGCGAGCCGTGATGATGCGCTCGTACGATGCCCTACCCGCCCTGCCGCTTACGCCCGCGGGGCCTCTGACCGGCGCCTTCCTGCGCTCGGGTCTTTCCGACCTTCGTCAGGCGGACCGCTATCTGATGGACCTGCCGTACGGTCGTATCAGCAATCGAGCCGACCTGACGCGTGTCCTCCTCGAGCGGCGCGGGACCTTTAGCAGCAAGCACGCCCTGTTCACGTCGTTGGCTCACGAGCAAGGAGTCGGCATCGACCTGTTGCTGGCCATCTTTCACATGACCGAGGAAACACCCCCGGCGTCGGCGCGGTGCTGCGCGCTCAGGGCCTGCGTTACGTTCCCGAGGCTCACTGCCATCTCCGTATGGGTAGCGTGCGGATCGATATTACCGCGCCCCCGAAGTCGACCGAGGCCAGCCGCACATTCGTCATCGAAGAGGTGATCATTCCCCCGCAGGTTGATGAATACAAGCCTGCGTTTCATCGTGAATACCTCCGCCGATGGCTTACGGGGCCTGCATCGCTGAGCTCAGTCGGGTCTCCGTGTGACGGTACGCGGCCTGACAGCCGATCGAGGTGCACCGTGTTTTCAGTCCCGGCGATCGATCAGCGCCGCCGGCCGCCCGCCATCATGCGTAGGAACGCGGGCGAGAGACGCGGGTCGAGCGTGTCGCGAATGCCGTCGCCCAGCAGGTTGAAGGCGAGCACGGTGAGCGTGATCGCGAGGCCGGGGAAGAACGCCAGCCACCACGGCGGCACCAGCGCGGTGATCGAGTCGGCCAGCATGTTGCCCCACGTCGGCGTGGGCGGCGGCACGCCGACGCCCAGGAAGCCCAGCGCGGCCTCGATGACGATGGCCACGCCGAGGTGCGTCGTCGCCAGCACCAGGTAGGGCGCGATGCACTGGGGCAGGACGTGGAAGACCATGATGCGCAGCGCCGAGCCGCCGCTGGCGCGCCCGGCCTCCACGTACGGCATCTCGCGGATCGACAGCGCGACCGAGCGAATGACGCGGCCGCCGAACGGGATGCGCGTGATGGCGATGGCGAAGATGACGGCCTGCAGGCCGGTGCCGATGGCCATCGAGATCGCCATGGCCAGGATGAGGTCGGGAAACGCCTGGAGGATCTCCATGATGCGCTGGCTCACGAGATCGAAGCGCCCGCGCAGGTAGCCGCAGGCCACGCCCCACAGCGAGCCGACCGTGGTCCCCAGGATGACCGCCGAGAACGCCACGAACAGCGACGTGCGCGCGCCGTAGATCACTCGGCTCAGCGTGTCGCGGCCGACCTGGTCGGTGCCGAGCACGTGCTGCGCGTTCGGCGGCTTGTTCATGTGACGGAAGTCGGCCTTCAGCGGGTCGTAGGGCGCCAGCAGCGGGGCGGCCAGCGCGACGACGATCGTGAGGACGCCGACGAGCCCGCCGATGGCGGCCAGCGTGTTGCGCCGCGAGAACCGCACCAGCTCGCCGAGCACGGAGCCGCGGGGCCCGGCGTCGGGCACCGCGGTCACCGGCGGCTCCGCGGCGCGCACGGCCATCAGCTGTACCGGATGCGCGGGTCGAGCCACGCGTAGCTGAGATCGACCAGCACGTTGACGACCACGAAGATCACCGCGTAGAGCAGCACGAGGTTCTGCACCACGATGATGTCGCGCTCGATCACCGCGGTGACGAGCGAGCGCCCCAGCCCCGGCACGCCGAAGGCCGTCTCCACCGCCACGGAGCCGCCCAGCACGAAGCCCAGCAGCACGCCGGAGATGGTGATCACCGGCAGCAGGGCGTTGGGCAGCGCGTGCCGCATGACCACCAGCCCCTCCCGCAGCCCCTTGGCGCGCGCGGTGCGCACGAAGTCCTCGCTGATGACCTCCAGCAGGCACGAGCGCGACATGCGCGCGATGTAGGCGCCCTGCGCGAGGCCCAGGACGATGCCCGGCCCCATGACGATCTGCAGGTTCTGCCACGGGTCCTGCCAGACGTGCACGATGATGATGGGCGACTTCCAGCCGAACCAGAACAGGAGCGCGAGCACGATCAGCATGCCCAGCCAGAAGCCGGGGATGGCGATGAAGAGCACCGACAGGGTGCGCGCCACGCCGTCGGGCATGCTGTTGGGCTTGAACGCGCTGAGGATGCCGACCGGCAGCCCCACGATCCACGACACGATCAACGCGAGCACGGCGATCTCGGCGGTGATCGGGCCGCGGTGCGCGATCAACTCGGCCACGGTGTCGCCGCGGAAGAACGACTTGCCGAGCTCGCCGGCCCCGATGTCACGCAGCCAGCGCGCGTACTGCACGGGCAGCGGCGCGCTGAGGCCGAGGTCGGCCATGATCCGCACGCGATCCTCCTTGGTCATCCGCGCGTGGCCCTCGACGCCGAGGATGGCCACCAGCGGATCTCCGGGCAGGACGCGGAGGATCACGAAGATGCTGAGCGACACGCCGAGCAGTGTGACGACGGCGTACACTGCCCGGCGCGCGAGGTACTTCCGCATACACGCTACGCGCTAGGGCTTACCCCAGCCAGACGTTGTCCCAGCGCACGACGTCGTAGATGCCGAAGAAGGTGGACGGGTTCTGGCCCTTCACCTTGTTGTACCAGGCGTCGTAGATCTGCTCGTACGCCACCGGGATGAGCGGCGGATCGTTCTCGAGGATGTCCTCCGCCTTGCGCACCATCGTCCTGCGCTTGGCGTCGTCCACCTCGCGCTCGATCTGGCTGGCGAGGTCGTGGAACACCGGGTTCGTCCAGCGCGAGTAGTTCTGCGGGCCGTCCTTGCCGTACCACGCGCTGAAGATGTCCGAGGGATCCATCAGCGTCGAAACGATTGCGCTGATGGCGAGGTCGAAGCTGCCCGCCTGCGCCTCGTCGAACCAGACCGAGGTTTGCACCACGCGCAGGTTGGACTCGATGTTGAGGTGTTCTTTCAGCATGGCCTGGATGGCCACCGCCCACAGCTTGAACGTCGGGATGTCGCGCACGACGAAATCGAGGTTCTTGAGGCCGCCGGCGTAGCCGGCCTCCTTCATCAGGCGGCGCGCTTCCTGCACCGCCGGCTTGATGTCCCGCTGGTAGCCGAGCTTCTTCTCGAGCTCGGCCCGCGGCGTGGACATCTCGTGGAACGGATAGACGAAGCCGCCCACCTGCATCGGCGCGGTGTCCTTCACGACCTCGACCAGCGTGTGGCGATCCATGGCGAGATGGATGGCCCGGCGCACCTTGGGATCGGCCAGCGCCTTGTTCTTCTGCGTGTTCGTCCAGAACGCCTGGATGACGGACTGGTTGAAGTTGGCGGCGGTCACGCCCGGCATTTCCTTGGCCTTGCGCCAGGTGACCGGGTCCAGCAGCCGCGCATAGTCCACGCGGCCCGACAGCATGGCGGCGCCCAGCTCCGGCGTGAAGGGCAGGAAGTGGTAGATCTCCAGCTTGTCCACGAGCGGCAGCCCCTTGTTCCAGTAGTCGGGGTTGCGCTCCATGATCCAGATTTCCTTGTCCTTGCGCGAGACGTGCCGGAAGGGGCCGGTGCCCGGATAGTTCATCACCTGACGCAGGTTGCCCTGGTTGTCGTCCAGCGTCTTCTTGCGCACGATGATGTTCCAGCCGCTCGCGAAGGCGCCCAGCATGTAGGCCTTGGGCCGCGGCTCCGACATGCGGAACTCGATGGTGTGCGGGTTCACCACGACGATGTCGCTCACGGTGGCGAACAGCGGCGTGCGCGGGATCACCACGCCCTTGGGCGGGTTCTTGATGCGATCGTAGGTCGCCTTCACGTCGTCCGCGGTGAAGTCGGCGCCGTCGTGGAACTTGACGCCCTTGCGCAGGTGGAACGTGTACTTCTTGTTGTCCGGCGAGATCTCCCAGCGCTGGGCGAGGTCGGGGATGATCGTCTGCCCGTCCTTGGGGCTGCGCCGCAGCAGCGTGTCGTACATCGGGCTCTGGGGGCCGATGTTGGCCACCGTGCCCGACTGGTGGACGTCGAAGTGGGCGGGCGCGTTGTGCACGGCGTAGCGCAGCGTGCCGCCGCGCTTGGCGGCGGGATCGGGACGCACGGTGGCGTCCTGGGCCGCCGCCGGTCCCGGGAACGGCAACCGAGCGGCGATCGCGGCGCCGGCGCCGGCCGCGCCCACCCGCTTGAGGAACGTTCGACGGTCAACGGTCGGCTTCGGATCGCTCGCGTGATCGCTCATCAACAGCCTCCTCGTCACGGATACGGGCCGCGAAAGTGGCAGGGACGATAGCAGAACTGCGGGCGCCTTGCACGCCGCGTTACGGCATGGGTGCCGACGGCCCCGTCAGAAGAAGAAGAGCAATACGAGGAAGATGAACACGACGACTCCCACGCAGCCGTAGAACCCTTTCTGGATCATCGCCATCTGCGCGCGCTGGTTGCGCGCCTCGGCGTCCAGCATCTGCCGCAGCCGGCGCTCGGCCTCCTGGGGATCGGGCTTGCGTTCCTCGGGCTTGCGTTCGTCGCTCACGCGGTCGTCACCTCTCTCGATGATCGGGGCCGACCGCGTCCGCGGCGAGCGGACGGTCGAGCCCGAGATAGGCCGCGCGGATGCGCGGGTCGACGGCCAGATCGGCGCTGCGCCCGGCCGCGACCACGCGGCCGGTCTCCAGCACGTAGCCGCGCGCGGCCAGCGCCAGCGCCGCGCGCGCGTTCTGCTCGACGAGCAACACGGCCACGCCCTCGGCGTTGATCCGCCGGATGACGCGGAAGATCTCGCGCACGAGCCGGGGCGCCAGGCCGAGCGAGGGCTCGTCGAGCAGCAGCAGCCTCGGCCGCGTCATCAGCGCGCGGGCGATGGCCAGCATCTGCTGCTCGCCGCCCGACAGCGTGCCGGCCCGCTGGCGCCGCCGCTCGCGCAGCACGGGAAACAGCGCGTAGGCCGCCTGCAGCCGCGCCTCCACCTCGCGTGCGGGCACCGTGTGGGCGCCGACCTGCAGGTTCTCGAGCACGCTGAACTCGCCGAAGATGTCGCGGCCCTCCGGCACGTGGCCGATGCCGGCGGCCACGATGGCGTCGGCCGGCATGCGGGCGAGATCGCGGCCGTCGTAGCGCAGCGTGCCCGCGCGCGGGCGCACGAGCCCGGAGATCGCGCGCAGCGTGGTGGACTTGCCGCTGCCGTTGGCGCCCAGCAGCGTGACGATCTCCCCGGGCGCGACGGTCAGCGACACGCCCTCCAGCGCGCGCCGGTGACCGTACGCCACCCCGAGATCAGCGAGCTCGAGCAGGACGGAGCTCCGTGCCTTTCGGCGGCGTGACGAACAGCAGATCGGCCGGCGCGCGCAGGACGAGCCGATGCCAGGCCCCCTGCGGGACGACGAACACCTGGCCGGCGCGCAGCGGCACCGTGCGCTCACCGTCCGCCTCCTCGAGGACCACGTCGACGGCCCCCGCCAGCAGGCACAGCAGCTCGTCGCCGTGCGGATGCATCTCGCACTCGTCGGGATGGAAGTCGCCGGCCTCGCGCCCATGGACGGCGCCCACCACCCGATCGCCGGCGCCGGCCACGAGATCGCGCCAGAAGGTCGGGGTTCGGGGCGCGACGGTCGCCGCCCCGCCGGCGTGCAGGTGCACGAACGACGAGAACGGATCGAGCGGCTCAGGCGACATCGCTCGCGCTCCCCAGGTAGGCCTCGATCACGGCCGCGTCGCTCGCCACCTCGCGGGGCGTGCCCTCGGCGATCTTGCGCCCGTGGTGCAGGACCGCCACGCGGTCGCAGAGGCCCATGACGAGGTCCATGTCGTGCTCGACGATCATGATCGTCAGCGCCAGCTCCTCGCGCAGGCGGCGGATCAGCTCCATCAGCGTGCGCGTCTCCGTGGGATTGAGGCCCCCGGCCGGCTCGTCGAGCAGCAGCAGCCGCGGGCCGCCGGCCAGCGCCCGCGCCAGCTCCAGCCGCTTCTGGCTGCCCAGCGGCAGGCTGCCCGCCGCCACCTCGGCGACGTCGCCCAGCCCCACGCGCTCGAGCAGCGCGCCCGCCCGCGTGCGGGCCGCCGACTCCTCACGGCGCACGGCGGCGAGCCCGCACGCCGCGGCCAGCACGCCGCCGTGCAGGCTCGCGTGCGCGCCGACGAGGACGTTGTCGAGCGCCGACAGCGCGCGAAACACCTCGGTGTTCTGGAACGTGCGGCCGAGGCCGGCGCGCGCGATCCGGTGCGGGCTCAGTCGTACGAGGTCGGCGCCGGCGAACGTCAGCCGGCCGCGGTCGGGGCGGTAGAGACCCGTCACCACGTTGAACACCGTCGTCTTCCCCGCCCCGTTCGGTCCGATGAGCCCGAAGACCTCGCCCTCGGCCACCGCGAAGCCCACGCCGCTCAGCGCGGTCAACCCGCCGAAGGAAATGGCGAGATCCTCGACGGCGAGGAGCGCCGGCATTCTTCAGTCGGCCTTGAGCCAGTCCGTCAGTTGCTTGAAGCGGCCCTTCTCGACTTGCACCCAGAAGCCTTGCCGCTGCGTCTCGTGGTCGGCCCCGATGGTGATCGGCGGCAGGATGCCGCTGTCCCAGCCCTTGATCGTTTCCAGGGCGCCGACCAGCCCCTCGCGGGTGAGCGCGCGGCCCGTGCGGCGGGCGCCCTCGGTGAAGAGCATCGCGGCGAAGTAGCCCGAGAGCGAGTAGCGGTTGGGCTCGTTCTTCGCGAAGTGCTTCTGCATCGCCTCGCGGTAGGCCTTCACGCCGCGCAGCTCCGACGTCACCGGGTCGGGCCACAGCGACAGGCCCTCCACGCCCTCGGCGGCGTCGCCGGCCAGACCGAGATAGCGCTCGTCAGTGAGCGGGCCGGAGGAGACCATCACGGTGTCGGTCCAGCCGATCTTCTGCCGCTCCTTGAGCGCCTGGGCCCCGGCGGACGGCGTCAGCACGAGGAACGTCACCTGCGGTTTCGGGGCCTGCAGCTTGGCGATCTGCGCGCTCACGTCGTTGACGCCGCGCTTGACCGGCTCGGACGCGACGAGCTTGAGCTTGTGGCGATCGAGATCCTTCTCGAACGCCAGCAAGAAGGCCTTGCCGTACTCGTCGTCCTGGTAGAGCGCGGCGAACGTCTTGTACTTCCGCTGGCCGGCGAGGTAGTCGATCATCATCCGCGACTGACGATCGTAGAGCGTCATGCCGCTGAACACGTACTTGCGGCCGCGCACGATCGGCGAGCCCTGGAAGGGAAAGAGCAGCGGCACCTTGTTGGTGTCGAGGTATTCCAGCGTGGCGACGACGGGCGGCGTGCCCTGCGGCGCGATGACGGCGAAGATGCCGTCCTGCTCCACCAGCTTGCGCGTGTTGGCCACGGCATCCTGGGGCCGGTAGCCGTCGTCGTAGTAGATCGTGCGCACCTTGCGGCCGTGCACGCCGCCGCTCTCGTTGAGCGCCTTGAAGTAGAGATCGACGCCGAACTTCGTCGCCTGCTCGCCCGTGAAGGCCAGCTGGCCCGAGAACGAGTTGGAGCAGCCGAGCACGATCTCGGTGTCGGTGACGCCCTGCTGTGCGGCCACGGGAGCCGCCGCCAGCAGCATCACGACCGCGAGCACCGCGACGATCGACGAGCGCATGGACGTCCTCCTGGAAGGGGCGGTCACCAGCGCCAGCGCGCGGGTGACGCCGCCCGGCATGAACAACATGCACGTGATCAGAATGGCGCCGAAGACGAGCGGCCGGTAGCTCTGGAAGCCGGCCAGGCTGTCGTTGAGCAGCGTCACGACGGCGGCGCCGACGATGGAGCCCGGCACCGAGCCGAGGCCGCCGACGATGATCATCACCACGAAGTCCACCGACAGGAACACGTCGAAGGCGTCGGGTGAGAGGAAGCCCACCACGAAGGCGAAGAGGCCGCCGGCCACCCCCGTGTAGAAGGCCGAGAGCCCGAAGGCGATCGTCTTGTAGCGCGCGACGGGCACGCCGCTGGCCTCGGCCGCGATCTCGCTCTCGCGGATGGCGAGGAACGCCCGGCCCGTGCGCGTGCGGGTGAGGTTGACCGCCGCCGCCGTCATCAAGATGGCCACGCTCACCACGAGATAGTAGCGCGAGGCGTCGCTGGCGAGGGCCCACGGACCGAGGTGCGCCGCCGGCACGCGCAGGCCGTCGGCGCCGCGCGTGAGCCCGTCGAGGTTCAGGATCGCCTCGGTGATGACCACGCCGAAGGCGAGGGTGGCCATCGTGAGGTAGAGGCCGTGCAGCCGCAGGCAGGGCACACCGAAGGCGAGCCCGACGGCGGCGGTGACGAGCCCGGCCAGCGCCAGCGACGCCGGCACCGGCAGCCCCGGGACGTGCAGCGCCAGCAGCGCGGCGGTGTAGGCGCCGATGGCCAGGAAGCCCGCATGGCCGAACGAGAGCTGGTTGGTGTAGCCGGACAGGATGTTCAGCCCGAGGGCGACGATGGCGTTGACCAGGATCAGGCTGGCGAGAAAGACGAAGTAGCGCGGCGCCAGCCACGGCCACGCCGCCAGCAGCACCGCCAGCGCCGCCAGCGGCCAGCGCGCCCTCACACCTTCCTCTGCTCGACGCGCCCCAGGAGGCCGGCCGGACGGATCAGGAGAATGGCCACGAGCGCGATGAACGGAACCGAGTACCGGATGCCCGACGGCAGGTAGAGCGGCGCGAGATTCTCCAGCACGCCGAGCAGCATGCCACCCACGACGGCACCCGGCATCGAGCCGAAGCCGCCCAGCACCGCCGCCGTGAAGCCGTTGATGACGAGCAGCCCCATCTTGCTGGACAGGAAGATCACCGGCGCCACGAGGACTCCGGCAATGGCCCCGACGACGGCCGCGAGGATCCACGCCGAGGAATACACGCGCTCCACGCTGATGCCCATGAGACGGGCGGCGCGCTGGTTCTGCGCGACGGCGCGCATCGCGCGGCCCAGCCGCGTCCAGCGAAAGAGCGCGGCGAGCGCAAGCATCAACACCAGCGAGGCGCCGATGATGCCGAGGGACACGGGCGCCAGCCGCACCGGCCCCAGCACGATCGGCCGGCTGGGAAAGAACGAGGGGAACGGAAACTCGTCGTGCGTCCACGCGATGCCGGCGCCCGCCCGCAGCATGAGCGAGAGCCCGAGCGTGATGATGAGGACGTCCCAGTGCGTGGCCCCGATCGCCCGCCGGATCACCACCCGCTCCAGCACGAGCGCCAGCGCCGCCGCCGCCACCACCGCGACCAGCAGCGTGACGATCAGCGGCAGCCCGAACGCCCGGTGCACCGCCCACGCCACGAACGTGGACACCATCAACATCTCCCCCTGCGCGAAGTTCAACGTCCGCGTCGCGTTGTAGATGATCACGAGGCTCAGCGCCATCAGCGAATAGATGCAGCCGGTAGCCAGCCCCGACACGATCACGTGAACCACCGCCGCAGTGCTCACGCTGGGCAGCCCACGCGCGAGCCGGGGGGGACCGCGGAGGTGCTCACGCCCGACAGCCCTCGCGCGAGCCGGGGGGGACATGGGGGGGTCGCCCCGACCCCCCCATGCTCAACAGGAAGAGGCGGACGCCCGGCCGCAGCGCGTCGATGCAGAGCGCGTCGATCACGCGGGGCGCGCCTCGAACCGGCACTCGGCGGCGCCCATCGCGGCGCAGCCGGTCTCGACGACGCTGGCGGGCCGGCCGAGCGTGACCGTCGCGAGGGATTCGAGGACGCCGCGCGTGAGATGGCAGACGGGCGCGGTGGATGGGCCGTACGCCTCGGCGAACGGCGAGCGGCGCACGGTGACGACCATGCCGTCGGCGGCGAGGCGCTCCAGGGCGAACTGGCCCCAGCCGATCGCGCCGCCCATCGCCGCCAGCCGCCGGGCGCGCTCTTCCGTCGTCCCTTCGAGGCCCGCGGTGGCGCGCGCGCCGCCCGCGCGGCCGCCGGCCGCCAGGCACTCGGCGGCGCGCGGGCCGAGCGCGCTCTCGACCGCCTTCTGCAGCGCGGCCAGCGTCTCCGGGCGGATCAGCAGGTAGCGCGCGCCGTTCAGGGTGACGGCGCCGGCGCCGTCGTTGTCCACCCTCACCGGATCACCCGCGACCACTTGTGGCCTTCCCAGCCGTCGTGGAAGAAGGTCACGACCTCGCGGCGCGTGAGGTCGCCGAGGCCGAGGTGATCGAGCGCGCGCCCGCCGGTCATGTCGCGCCCGAGCAGCGCACCGAACACGCCGAGCAGGGCCGAGATGGCGGGCGTCGCCACACCGCCCGTGCGCCCCGCGGATTCCAGCAGCGTGAGGCCGAGCGCGGCGTCCTCGGTGACGTAGCGATGCTCGTATGTCACGGTCTCGCTCCACAATCCGCTGGCGACCAGCTTCTCGCGGGCGCCGGCGCCATAGAGGCCTTCGGCCGCGCGCGCGTCGTCGTAGTACGTCGTCGCCATGTCGTAGTGCGGCGCCGGATAGCCGATGCCGCGGCGGGCGGCGATGCGCTCGGCGTCGACGGCATCGATCAGCTTGCGCGCGCTGGCGGAGGTGCCGGCGGCGTGGACGTCGAAGCGGCCGGCGTCGATCGAGGCCGCGTTGACCAGCACCAGCGGCGGGTGGATGACCGGCCCCACGTTGGTGAGTGCGGCGTCGAGCGCGTCCACGCAGGGCCGCGCGGCGGGGAACAGCGCCGCCACGCGCTCCAGCGCGGCCTTGGAGCGCGATGCGGGGAACACGCCGACCGGCAGGTTGGCGGCGCGCACGGGCGCGGCCACGGCGGCCGGGCCCGTCTTGCGCGCGAGGAACGGCAGCGTGCCCGTCTCGGCGAACGCGAACGGCAGCGCGGCGCCGGCGCGCGCCAGGGCGCGCGCGATGACGTAGCTGCCCAGCGTGCCCGGCGTGAGCAGCACGATCTCCTTGCCGGTGAGACGCCCGACCAGGCGCTGGGCGATGTCCTCGTGGCTGGTGGCCGGCAGCGGGACGATCACCACCTCGGCGCCGGCCAGCGCCTCGCCGAGGTCCGTGGTCGCCAGGTCGAGACGCGCGGCGCCTTGCCGCTGCTCGGCGGCGAGCGTGATGGCGCCGGCCTTCAGCACCGGCGCCAGCTCGGCCGCCGCGCGCCGCCACAGCCGCACGCGATGGCCGGCCAGCGCGAGATCGGCGGCGGTCGCGTAGCCGCCGTTGCTGCCTCCCACGACACAGAGGTTCATGCGATGACTCCCTCGCGGCGGAGCGCGGCGACGCGCTCGGCCGGATATTTCAAGAGATCGCGCAGCACCGCGTCGGTGTGCTCGCCGAGGCGCGCGGGCGCCGCCAGCGGCGCGTCCAGCGCGCCGTCCACCTTGATCGGCGTGCCCAGCGTGGGCAGCGCGCCGTGGCGCGGATGCTCGAGCTCGACCACCATGCGGCGATGGCGCACCTGCGGATCGGCCAGCACGCGATCGACGGACAGGATCGGCGCCGCCGGCACCCCCGCCGCGTGCAGCCGCGTCAGCCACTCCGCCGTGGGCCGCTCGCGGAACACGGCCTCGATCAGGTGCATCAAGGCCTCGCGATTGCCCACGCGGTCGCGGTTGGCGGCGAAGCGCGCGTCGCGCGCCCACTCGGTCCGCTCGATCGCGCTGCAGAACCCGGCCCAGAACTTCTCGGCGAAGATCGCCACGATGAGATGACCGTCGCGCGTGGCGAGCGCGCCGTACGGCACCACGGAGGCGTGGCCCGAGCCGAGCGGCCGCGGCACGCGCCCATCGGCCCAGAAGTACTGCGCCATGTAGGTGAGCAGCGAGACCTGGCAGTCGAGCAGCGAGAGATCCACGTGGGCGCCGTGCCCCGTGCGCTCGCGACGGAACAGCGCGCCGGCCACGGCGAAGGCGCCGAACATGCCGCCGGCCAGGTCGCCCATCGGCAGCCCCATGCGCACGGGCCGCCCGCCGTCCTCGCCGGTCACCGACATCGCCCCGCCCATCGCCTGGAGGGCCAGGTCGAAGGCGGGCCAGTCGCGATAGGGTCCGTCCTGGCCGTACGCCGAGATCGAGCACATCACCAGCCGCGGGTTGACGGCGGTCAGCGCCGCGTGGGCCAGCCCGAGACGCTCCATCACGCCCGGCCGAAAGTTCTCCCACACCACGTCCGCCTCGACGGCGAGATCCAGGAACACCTCGCGGCCCTCGGGCTTGGTGAGGTCGAGGGCCAGCGACTTCTTGTTGCGATTGATCGCCAGGAAGTACGCGCTCTCGCCGTCGGAGAGGAACGGCGGCCCCATGACGCGCATGGGATCGCCGCCGTCCGGCTCCTCCACCTTGATGACCTCGGCCCCCATGTCGGCCAGCAGCATGGAGCCGTACGGCCCCGCCAGCATGCGCGAGAGATCCAGCACGCGCACGCCGTCGAAGAGGCTCATGCGTAGTCGGAGAGGACCAGCACCGTCAGGCCCTCCGCCTTCACCCGGCGCAGGTCACGATCGTTGGTCACGACGGCGCCTGCCCCCTCGTTCTTGGCCGTCGCGATCACGAGCGCATCCGGCATGCGAAGACCGTAGCGGGCGCGCAGGCGCGCCGCCTCCCGCACGGGACCGGCCCCCGGAGCGACCAGGCGAACATTCGGCAGCGAGGCCACGAAGGCTTCGATCGCGTCGACACGGTCAATCCGGCCGTCGGCGTAGGGCTTCACCAGCAGCTCCGCGAGAGAAATCGTCGAGACGATCCCGGAGGGCCGGCCGGCGGCGATCGCCGTGAAGGCCGTCTCGGTCAATGCCGAGTAGGGCTTGGTGTCGTCGAGATGGTAGATCAGCACCGCGGTGTCGAGCCCCACGCGCGCGTGCCGAGCCAGCTCCGTCCCGAAGCGAGCGGCGGTCACCGCCAGGACTGACGCTCACGATTCAGGTACCGCGCAATCTCGCGGCTGTTGCGACCCCACGTTCCGCGCAACGCGCCGCGCGCCGCCCGGGCATGGTCTTCCGGCCGCGTGAGGATCACCCGGTCGCCGTCGAGGACGGCCAGCAGTTCGTCGCCCTCGCCGACTTTCAAGGCGTCGCGCATCTCCTTCGGCAGCACGAATTGACCCTTCCGGCTCAGCCTTACTGACTTCGTCACTGTCATACCAGGCGGCCTCCGGTATGATCATACCGCGTTCGGTCAGTCCCGGGGCCCGGCTCGCAGCGCCGCGTGAACGCGCGCCGAGGTGATGGGCAGCTCGGTGAAGCGCACGCCGATGGCGTCGTGGACCGCGTTGGCGACGGCGGCCGAGACCGGGATCACGCCCGACTCGCCGAGCCCCTTGGCGCCGAACGGGCCCTCCGCGTCGATCGACTCCACGAGGCGTACGACGAGCTCCGGCATGTCCTCGGCCTTGAGCACCGCGTAGTCCATGAAGGAGGCCGTGAGGATCTGGCCGTCGCGCACGACGAGGTGCTCGCTGAGCGCGTAGCCGAGGCCCATGTGGATGCCGCCGTGGATCTGGCCCTCGGCGGCGCCCGGATTGAGCGCGCGGCCGACGTCGTGGGCCGACACGACGCGCCGCACGCGGATGACCCCGGTGGCCTCCTCCACGTCGAGGACCACGGCCTGGGCCGCGAAGCCGTAAGCCGCGGAGACGTTGCCGCGCAGGTCCTTGTCGAGCATCGCGGTCGGCGGATCATAGAACGCTTCGGCCACCAGCGTCTGGCCGCCCTCGCGCAGGTGACCGGTGCGCGCCGCGCGCTCGTAGGCGATCCGGCGCTGCGGCTCGGCCTTCACGAAGATCCACCCGTCGCCGACGGCCAGCTCCTCGACGGTCGCCTCCAGCTCGCCGGCGGCCATCGCCACGAGCCGCGCGCGCAGCTTCTCGGCGGCCAGGCGCGCCGCGTTGCCGGCGATGAAGGTGGTGCGGCTGGCGTGGACGCCGACGTCCCAGGGCTTCACCGCCGTGTCGGAGTTGACGACCTCCACGCGCGCCAGCGGCACGCCGAGCGTCTCGGCCACGATCATGGCCAGCACGGTCTCCGAGCCCTGACCGATCTCGGTGGCGCCGGTGATCAGCGAGACTCGGCCGAAGTCGTCGCACTTCACGATGGCCCCGCAGCCGTCCGACTTGTAGATGCGCGCGCCGCCGCCGACGTGGAACATCCCCGCGTAGCCGACGCCGCGGCGCCAGCCGCGCGCCGGCGGCGGGAGGCCGCGCGTGGTGTCGCCCAGCGCGTCCAGGCACTCGCCCATCGCGCAGGAGCCGATCGCGAAGCCCTGGGGATGGGCGTCGCCCGGCTTCGTCGCGTTGCGCCGGCGCAGCTCCAGCCGGTCGAGGCCGAGCTTCGCGGCGAGCTCGTCCATCTGGCTCTCGACGGCAAAGGTGGACTCGAGGTTGCCGTAGCCGCGCATCGAGCCCGAGTACGGGTTGTTCGTGTAGGCGATGGTCGTGTCGAAGCGCACGGCCGGGCAGCGGTAGAGCCCGGCCACCGTCGACAGCATCACGTAGGGCGTCGTCGAGCCCCACGAGACGTAGGCGCCGTTGTCGATCACCACGTGGCAGTCGCGTCCCAGCAGCCGGCCGTCGGCCGCCGCCGCCGTGCGCAGCCGGATCGTGCACGGCTCGCGCGTGGGACACGCGACGAACTCCTCCAGCCGCTCGAACTCGATCTTCACCGGCCGGCGCGCCCGCCGGGCCAGCAGCGCCGCGATGACGTCGATCGGGTAGAGGTCGAGGCCCCGCCCGAAATTGCCGCCGACCGGCGGCTGATGGACACGCACCCGGTCGCCGCCGATGCCGAGCGCCTGCGCGAGATCGCGCTGGTAGAGGAACGGCACCTGGGTCGTCGACCACATCGTGAGCCGGTCCTCGAGGTCCCACTCCGCGATCGCCACCATCGTGCCGAGGCAGGCCGGCGTGACGAAGTTGAGCCGGTACTCGCCTTCCACCACTGCGGCCGCCTCGGCGAAGGCGCCATCGACGTCGCCGTGGCTGAACTGGTAGCGCAGGTCGGTGAGATTGCTGCCGCGCTCCTCGTGCACGAGCGGCGCGCCCGGCCGCGCGGCGGCGACCGGATCGAACACCGCCGGCAGCTCCGCGTACTCGACCTCGATCAGCGCCAGCGCCTCCTCGGCGATGGCCGCGCTCTCGGCGGCCACGGCCGCGATCTCGTCGCGCACGCAGCGCACCTTGTCCACCTTGAGCGCGAGCTGGTCCCGGGCGAAGCCGAACGGCTGCTGCTCGACGTCGGCCCCGGTGATGACGGCGAGCACGCCGGGCAGCGCCGCCGCCCGCCGCGTGTCGATCCGCAGCAGCCGCGCGTGCGGATGGCGCGCGCGCAAGATCTTGCCGTGGGCCAGCCGCGGCAGCTCGAGGTCGTGCAGGAACCGCGTGCGCCCGGTGACCTTGTCGGCCCCGTCGCGCTTGGGGACGCTGGTCCCGATGACCCGCTCGGTCACGCCAGCGAGCCCACCCGCAGCCGCTCGTGGAGCATGGCGATGATCTCGTCGGCCGCCGCGCTCGCGTAGATCCGGAAGAACGGTGTCTCCTGGAAGGCGAAGAAGTCACGCAGGCCGCGCTCCGCCGTCTGCTCTTTCGACTCGCCGGGCTTCGGCGCGTTGAGGGCGCCCCGCACGCGGTCCTTGCGGTAGATGGCCGGGAACTCCACGTACGTGTAGAGGTGCCGGAAGTCCTTGGTGAAGAACGCCGCGATCGGGATCGACTGGAACGTCTGGCCGTCACGCTTCCTGAGGAACTGCGCCATGACGTCGGCGTTGGGCGACTCCTTGGGATCGGGCGCCGGCGCGCTGCTGATGCGGTGGCCGTCGCGCGTGAAGATGCGCATCTCCATGCCGCCGGCCTCGGCGATCCGCGCGAACACGGGGACGTCGCGCCGGCAGTCCGACGACCAGTCCTCGGAGATGACCAGCACCCGGCCAGGCGCCTCGGGCTGGGCGGCGATCCAGGCGAGCGCCTCGCGCTGGGCGGGCGTGAGCTGCGCGGCCTCGTACGCCTTGCGGAAGAAGTCGCCGTAGTCCTTGCGCGGCCGGTTGAACGAACCCTCGCGCTTCAGGTTGTCGGGCGTGCCGATGAAGGCCACGTACTGCTCGAACGTCATGCCTTTCGCGAACCGATCGGGACTCACCATTTCACGGGCTCCTTGTGCTCGCCGAACACGGTCTTCATCGCCTGGCAGATCTCGCCGAGCGTGGCGTACGCCGTCACCGCTTCCATGATGGGCTCCATGAGATTCGTGCTGCCGCGCGCCTCGTCGGTGAGGCGCCGCAGGGCGGCCTCGGCGGCGCGCGCGTCGCGCTCGCGGCGGACGCGCGCGAGCTTCGCCACCTGCGTCTCCGCCACGCGCGGGTCGAACGCGTAGAGCTCCACCTCGCGGTCCGCCTCCGCCGGCTGCTCGCCGACGTGCGTGTTGACCGCGACCTTCGGGATCTCGCCCGAGACGAGCTGCTGCTCGAACAGGTAGGCCTGGCGCGCCACCTCGGCCTGGACGGCGCCCGTCCGCACGCCCTCCACGATGCCGCCCATGCGCTCGACGGCCGCCAGCTCTTCCAGGATCTTCTCCTCCATCGCGTTGGTGAGCGCCTCCACATAGTAGGAGCCGGCCAGCGGGTCGGCGGTGTCGGCGGCGCCGGATTCCTCGGCGCAGATCTGCATGGTGCGCAGCGCGATGAGCTGGGCCTTGGCCGAGGGGATCGTGTAGGCCTCGTCGTAGGTGGGCAGGGCCATCGTCTGGGCGCCGCTGAGCGCGCCGGCCAGCGCGATGTAGGCGCCGCGCACGATGTTGTTCTCCGGCTCCTGCACGGTGAAGGCCGAGCCGCCGCCGCCGATGAGCGAGCGGAACATGCACGATTTTGGATTCCGGGCGCCGAAGCGCTCGCGCACCATGCGCGCGTAGAGCCGCCGCCCGGCGCGGAACTTGGCGACCTCCTCGAAGATCTTGCCCCACGCCGTGAAGTTGAAGGACACGCGCGGGGCGAAGTCGTCCACGTCCATCCCGCGCCGCACCATCATGGCGATGTAGGCCTCGGCGATGGCGAGGCCGTAGGCCATCTCCTGCGCCGTCGTGCAGCCGGCCTCGCGGATGTGGTAGCCGCACACCGAGACCGGGTTGGAGCGCGGGTACCGCCGGGCCGAGAACTCGATGAGATCCCCGACCAGCCGCAGCGAGGGATCCACCGGATAGATCCACGTCCCGCGCGCGACGAACTCCTTGAGGATGTCGTTCTGCGGCGTGGTGACGACGCGATCGGCGGCGGCGCCCTGCTTGTCGGCGACCGCGTAGTACATCGCGGTGATCGGCGCGGCCATGCCGTTGATGGTCAGCGACACGCTCACGCGGTCGAGCGGGATGCCGGCGAAGGCGTCCTCCATGTCGGCCAGCGTGTCGATCGCCATGCCCACGCGGCCCACCTCGCCGTCCGCGCTTGGATGATCGGAGTCGAGGCCGAGCTGCGTCGGCAGATCGAACGCCACGTTCAGAGCATCCTGTCCATGTGCCATCAAGTACTTGAAGCGAGCATTCGTCTCCGCCGGCGTGCCGAAGCCGATGTACTGGCGCATCGTCCACAGCCGGTCGCGGTACATGTGGCGATGGATGCCGCGCGTGAACGGATACTCGCCCGGCCGGCCGATGTCACGCGCGGGATCGCGCCCGGCCAGGTCCTCGGGTCCGTAGACCGGCTTCACGGGGATGCCGGCGTGCAGTCGGGCGTCTCGCATGGCCTCCTCCTACGCCGTCTCGAGAAAGCGTTCGAGCACGGGCAGCACTTCGGGGGCACGCTCCTCGGGCGGCGCGTGGCCACAGTCGGCCAGCGGCAGCACCTCGGCGCGCTGGAACACGCTGCGCCAGCGCGGCAGGTACGCGCCGAACGCGTTATCTTGTAGTCCCCACGCCAGCAGCGCCGGGATCCGCGCGAGACGCTCGCGCCGCTGCCAGAGCCCGTCGTACCACGCGCTCGAGCCCAGCAGCTCGCGCGCGCACACCCAGGTGGCGTGGCCGTCGAGCGCGCGCAGGTAGTGCCGCTCGACCGCGCGCGTGTAGCGCGTCTTGTCGGCCACGGCGTGGCGCAGCATCACACGCACCGAGAAGCCGAAGCGCTCGTAGAGCACGCGGCCGAGGCGCCCGCCGAGGAGCCGCCCGAACACCTCGAAGTGACGGTCGCCGGACGTCGACCACATCCACGTGTTGAAGATCACCAGCCGCCGGACGTTCTCCGGATGGTCGAGCGCGTAGGCGAGCCCGATGGGGCCGCCGAAGTCGTGCACGACCAGCGTGATGTCCTTCAGCCCGAGCGTGTCGATGAAGCGCGCCAGGTTGCGCGCCTGATCGGCGGGACGATAGGACCACGTGGCCGGCCGCTCGCTGAGCCCGAAGCCCAGGTGATCGGGCGCGAGGCAGCGATGGCGCGCGCGCAGGCCTTTCACGAGGTGGCGATACATGAAGGACCACGTGGGCGTGCCGTGCACCATGACGATCGGCGCGCCCTCGCCCTCGTCGAGGTAGTGCATCCGGCCGCCCTCGACGTCGAGCCAGCGCGACTCGAACGGATACTCGCCGCGATCGAGCCAGTCGGGCGTCACGCCCGCCGCTCCTCGGCCGCCTTGGCGAAGAACGTCACGATCTCGGGCAGCGGTGTGCCCATCGGAAAGACCCGGCTCACGCCCAGCGCCGTCAGCGCCGCCACGTCGCGCGGCGGGATGATGCCGCCCACCACCACGCGGATGTCCCCCGCGCCCTGCGCGCGCAGGCCGTCCAGCACGCGGCGCGAGAGCGGCAGGTGCGCGCCCGAGAGGATGGAGAGGCCGACCACGTCGACGTCCTCCTGGACGGCCTCGTGCACGATCTCCTCGGGCGTCCGCTTGAGTCCGGAGTAGACGACCTCCACGCCGGCGTCGCGCAGCGCGTGGGCGACCACCTTGGCCCCGCGGTCGTGGCCGTCGAGCCCGGGCTTGGCGATGAGGACTTTCACGGCCGCGCCTCGGCTTGCACGGTCCTCATGTGAACGACTGCAGCGTGACGAGCTGCGCCTGCACGCGCTTACCGGCAACGGTCAGTCGCGCCAGCGAGATGGGCAGCTTGAAGCGCCGCGGCCCCGCGCTGCCCGGGTTCAGATAGAGCACGCCGTCGCGCTCCTCCAGTCGCGGCTGGTGGCTGTGACCGCTGATGACCGCGGCGAACCCGGCCGCGCGCGGCTCCACATCGAGCTCGTGCAGGTCGTGCAGCAGGTACAGCGACACTCCGCCCACCTCCACGACCTCGGTCTCCGGAATCTTCTTGGCCCAACCGCCGCGGTCGTTGTTCCCACGCACCGCGGTGACGGGCGCCACGCGCTCCAGCGCCTCCAGCACATCGGGGCTGCCGATGTCGCCGGCGTGGACGATGCGCTCGACGCCCTTCAGCGCGGCGAGCGCCTCCGGCCGGACGAGGCCGTGGGTGTCGGAGATCACGCCGAGGGTGTGAACGCCGGCAGCCATCGGGGATTGCCCTTGGGATCGGCGGCGACCGCGAGCGGCTTCAGCCGCACGCGCTGGCCGATGCTGACACGCGCGGGATCGGCGTCGAGCAGGATCGAGAACACGCGATGCGCGCCGACCTTGACGATCGCGAACACGCGCGGGCCCTCGAAGCCCGCCGGCAGCCCGGTGTCCTGCGTCGTGAACGCGTGCACCGTGCCCTCCGCCGGCAGGTCCACCCACTCGAAGGCGTCGCCGGCGCACTCGGGACAGAACCCGCGCGGCGGCCAGTCGGTCCGCCCGCAATCCGTGCAGCGCGTGGTGCTGAGACGCCCGGCGGCCAGCCGCGCGTAGAACTCGTGCAGCTTGGTGAAGTCCGCCGACTCCAGCGGAAACGGGTCGGTCGCGCGGAAGTAGGTCACGGGATCACCGGCCACTTCGACTCCACCGGCACGCCGGCCCGGCGGACGTGCTCGCGGCTGAGGCGCTCGACGCGCTCGTAGAGCGCGCGCTCGTCCAGCGTGGTGATGCGGCCCTCGTCGAGCACCACGCGGCCGTCGATCAGCACGGTCCGGACGCTGGCGCCGCTGGCGGCGTACACGAGGTTGTTCACCGGGTTCAGCAGCGGCCGCCACTCGGGCGTGTCGGCGTCGTAGAGCACGAGGTCCGCACGCTTCCCCGGCTCGATGGAGCCGACCTGGCGCTCGAGCAGCAGCGCCTCGGCGCCTCTGATGGTCGCCATCTCCAGCACGCGCTCGGCGGGCATGACACCGACGTCGAGCCGCGCGTCCTTGTAGACCGTCGCCGCCAGGTACATCAGCCGCAGCATGTCGAAGTGGTTGGAGCCGTTGGCACTGTCGCCGCCCAGCGAGACACAGACGCCGGCATCGATCATCTCGGGGAAGCGGCCGTGGGCGGCCAGGCCCTTCGTGTGCTTGAGCGCGGCCGTCGGGCAGTGCGCGATCTTCACGCCATGCGCGGCGAGGCGCGCGATGTCGTCGTCGCCCACGTAGATCATGTGCGCGAGCTTCGTGGTGGGCCCCAGCAAGCCCCGCGCCTCCAGCCGCTCGACGGTGAGCGCATCCCGCGTGCGCAGCCGCGGGTGCAGCGCGAGGTTCATCATGCCCCAGCCGACGCCGTGCGCCTCGGCGAGGTCGCGAGCGCCCTGCATCAGCGCCGGCGAGCACGTGCCGAAGCCGAGCAGCAGCGGCCAGGCGCCGATGCGCCCGCCGGCACGCCCGTGCACCTTGGCCAGCACGTCGGCCGTGCGGCCGAGCGCCTCGTCGGTCGTCTGCTGCATGCGGCCCGTCTGGCCCTCGACGTCCCACGTCCAGCGCCCGAGGATCGCGCGCATCCCGATCTGCTCGACCGCGTCGGCCACCGCCGGCACGTCGAACAGGGTGCCGGCCTCGCAGAACGTGGTGGTGCCCGTGCGGATCATCTCCACGCAGGCGAGCTGCGCCGCCGTCTGCTCCTCTTCCGGCGTCACCGTGGAATAGAGCGGCAGCAGCCAGTCGGCCAGGTAGCGCGCCACCGGAATGTCGTCGAGCATGAGGCCGCGGCTGAGATGCTCGGTGAGGTGGACGTGCGTGTCCACGAAGCCCGGCGCCACCACGCGACGCCGCCCGTTGATGACGCGATCCGGCCGGCGCCCGAGCCGGAGCGCGGCGGCCGGGCACACCTGCACGACGTCGCGGCCGTCGACGAGGATCGAGCCGTCGCGCAGGATGCGGCGCTCCGGGTCCACGGTGATGATCGTCGCGTGCTCGATGAGGAGCGTCACGCCTGGCGCTCCCGCCGCAGCCGCCGCAGCAGCGCGCGCACCTTCTCGGTCTCGAACGCCTCCCGCCGGTCGCCCGCGTAGTCGAAGAACCCGCGCCCGGTCTTGGGCCCCAGCTCCTGGCGCGCCATCTTCTCCTCGACCAGCTTGGGGGGCTTGAAGCGCGGATCGCCGAGCGCCTCGGTCATGTAGCGGCCGGCGCGGTAGAGGATGTCCACGCCGCCCCAGTCGATGAACTCGAAGAGGCCGATGGAGGCATAGCGGAAGCCCATCCCGTTGCGGAACGCGCGATCCACGTCCTCCGGCGTCGCCACGCCCTCCTCCACGAGCCGCACGGCCTCGTTCATGAGCAGCACTTGCAGGCGCGGGCCGATGAAGCCCGGCGAGTCCTTGCACTTCACCGGCACCTTGCCGAGGCCCTCGAGCAGCGCGAGCGTGCGCTCGACCGTGGCCGTGGACGTGAGCGGGCTCGGCACCACGTCCACCAGCGGGATGATGTGGGCCGGGTTCAGCCAGTGCGCGACCAGGAAGCGCTCGGGGCGCTTGATGGCCTCGGTCAGGTGCGAGGGCGAGATCGTGGACGACCCGGAGGCGACGATCGCATCGTCGGCGACGACGGCGCTCAGCCGCGCGAGCGCCGCCCGCTTGAGCGGCACGGACTCCGGCAGCGTCTCCTGCACGAAGCCGCAGTCCTCCAGCGCGCCGAGCCCCACGCGCTCCTGGATGCGCGCCAGCGCCGCATCGGCCGCCGTCGCGTCGATCACCTGCTCCTCCACCATCAGCCCGGCGTCGCGCGCCATCTCGCGGCGCGCGTCGGCCAGCGTGCGCTCGGCGTCGGCCACCGAGCGCTCTTCCTTCACGTCGATCAGCCGTACGTGGCAGCCGCCCAGCGCGAAGGCCAGCGCGATCTGGCGCCCGATGCGCCCCGCCCCCAGCACGGCGACGGTCTGATCTGCCATGCTCACGCCGGCTCTCCGTCGGAGGGGGCCTCGACGGCCCCCTCCGAAGCCTCCCCCAGGAGGGATGGCGCGGGCAAAGCCCGCGCTCGAACGCGGCCACTCGGAGCGTCGGTGAACAGCGTCGCTGGACGTCCCCTCACGCCGGCTCGCTTCCGTAGATCATGACGACGTGCTCGCCCATGCCGGAGTTGTTGTGGGTGAGGCCGATGGTGGCGTCGGCCACCTGGCGGGGGCCGGCCTGGCCGCGAAGCTGGACGAAGACCTCGGCGGCCTGGGCGACGCCGGTGGCGCCGAGCGGATGGCCGCAGCCGATGAGCCCGCCGCGCGGATTCACGACCACGTCGCCGCCGTAATCGCTGCGCCCGGCCGCCACGAAGGCGCCCGCCTCGCCCTTCTTGCAGAAGCCCAGCTCCTCGTACGCGATCATCTCGGCGATGGCGAAGCAGTCGTGGACCTCGGCCAGGTCCACGTCGCCCGGCCGCACGCCCGCCATCGTGTAGGCGGCGTCGGCCGCGCGCTTCAGCGCCGGCCAGTGGGCGTAGTCCTCGTGCAGCGACGTGAGCTGGAAGCCGTCGAGGGCCTGGCCGGTGCCGCGGATCCACACCGGCCGGTCGGTGAGCGCGCGCGCCCGCTCCTCGCTGGCCACGATCACGGCGGCGGCGCCGTCGGTGATGGGCGAGCACATGAAGAGCCGCAGCGGGCTCGCAATCATCCGCGAGCCCAGCACCTGCTCGAGGGTGGCGCCCTTGCCGAAGTGCGCGTTGGGGTTCTTCGAGGCGTGCGTGTGGTTCTTCACGCCCACGAGGCCGAGCTGCTCTTCGGTGGTCCCGTACTCGGCCATGTGGCGCTGGGCGGCCAGCGCGAAGCACGGCGGCGCGGTGAGGCCGAATGCGGCCTCCCACTCGCGATCGACGCCGGTGCCCATGTTGAGGATGGCCTCGTCGCTGCTCGGCTGGTTCAGCTTCTCGACGCCGAGCACCATCACCAGGTCGGCGAGGCCGGCGGCGATGAAGGCGTAGGCGTAGCGGATGCCGACGGTACCGGAGGCGCACATGTGCTCGGTGCGCGCGCTGAGCACGCTCGGCTTGATGCCGAGCGCCTCGGCGGCCATCGATGAAATATGGCTCTGGAACGCCGTTCGTTCAGGCATCACCGAACCGACTACCAGTCCTTCGACGTCCCTCGGCTTTATCCCTGCCACCGAATCGAAGCACGCCTTCCCCGCTTCCCAGATCAGGTCACGGTAGGAGGCCCGGCGGACGCCGAACTTCGAGATGCCGGCTCCGACGAGCGCCACCTTCCTCATGGCAGCTCCCCTCGCAGGCGTCGCGCCAGCGCGGCATGGCCCTGGGCCTGGGCGATGTCGAGCGGGGTCTGGCCGTCGTCGTTGCGGGCGGCGGCGTCGGCGCCGTGCGCCAGGAGCAGCTCGGCGAGCGCGAGGTTGCCGCGGAACGCCGTCTCGTGCAGCGCCGTGTGGCCGCCGGCCGCCCGCGCATTGACGTCGGCGCCGCAGGCCAGCAACCGGCTGACGATGCGCGCGTCGCCGCGCCCGGCCAGCGCCGCGTGCAAGGCCATGTTGTGCTCGTGATTGCTCGAGCGCGTGCCGACGTCGGCGCGCGACTCCAGCAGCGCGTCCACCGCGTCGCCGTGGCCGAAGTGCGCGGCCAGGTGCAGCGGCGGCCACCCGTCGGGGCTTCGCGCCTCGATCGCCGCACGGTCGGCGGCGGCCAGCTCGCGCACGCGCGTGGCGTCGCCCAGGGCCGCGGCTTCGAAGAGGCGCACCTTCGGGCCGGCGGCCAGCAGGGCGCTCAGCTCGTCCTTCTGGCCTCGATACACGGCGGACAGGATCGGCGTCGGCTCGTCCACGTCAGCGCTCCCGCCCTTCGGGGTTCGACGACCGATTGTAGCCACGCCTCATGCGAACGCCGCTCCGCGGTCCCAGTCGAGCTCGCGTCCGATCACCAGCCGCAGGATCTCGGAGGTCCCGCCGCCCGGCAGCAGGAAGCGCGCGTCCCGGAAGTAGCGCTGCACCGGGTACTCGGTGGCCAGGCCGTAGGAGCCGAACACGCGCGCCGCCTCGTCGGTGACGCGCACGGCCGCCTCGGACGCGAACAGTTTGGCCATCGCCGCCTCGCGCCCGATCGGACGTCCGGCGTCGAGACGCGCGGCCACCTGGTAGGTCATCAGCGCCGCCGCCTGCAGCGAGGTCAGCATGTCGGCCAGCTTGAAGCCGATGGCCTGGTGCTCGCCGATCGGCTTGCGGAACGCCATGCGCTCGCGCGCGTACACCCGTGCCGCGTCGTACGCGGCGCGCATGAGCCCGACGGACAGCGCGGCGGTCATGATCCGGATCTCGGCCAGGATGGAGTTGATCGTGGCCACGCCGCCCGTCTCGCCGCCCAGCAGGTGCTCGGCGGGGACCTCGACGTCCTCCAGCACGATCTCGCCGGTCACCGAGGCGCGCACGGCGATCTTGTCGATCGGCTTGCCCAGCGTCACCCCGCCCATCGTGCCGCGATCGACGAGGAAGAGCGCGATGCTGTTCAAGCCACGCCCGCCGGAGGTCTTGGCCGCCACCGTGAGCACGTCGGCCACCGGCGCGCTGGTCACCCACGTCTTGGTCCCGCGCAGCACCCAGCGATCGCCGCGGCGCTCCGCACGCGTGGCGATGTTGGCGACGTCGGAGCCCGCGTTGGGCTCGGTCAGCGCGAAGGTCGCCACGAGATCGCCGCGCAGGGCCGGCACCAGGTACTTCGCGCGCAGCGCCTCCGAGCCGTGCTTGTACACGAAGTAGGTGCCCATCAGCGACTGCATCGCCGCCGAGGCCGCCAGCGACAGCGAGCCGCGCGCCAGCTCCTCGACGAACAGGCAGTAGGTCACCATGTCGGCGTCGGCGCCGCCGTACTTCTCGGGATAGCGCAGCCCCAGCCAGCCCTGGGCGCCGACGCGCGTGAACAGCTCGCGCGGGAACTCGCCGCGCTCGTCGATGGCCGCCGCCTGCGGGACGACCTCGGCGTCCACGAAGCGCGCGACCGTCCGGCGGAACTCTTCCTGCTCGGGGGTGAAGGCGATCACGCCGTCCTCCGGCGCGCGCGCAATGCCGCCGTGGCGATCTCGTCGATCTGATCGTCGACGATGACGACGCCGTACTCCTCGCGCGCGGCGTCTCTCGATACATAGTCGTCGAGGACGTCCTCCCGCACGCGCGCGGGGTCACGCGTGAGCGGATGGCCGTAGCCGCCGGCACCCGACTGCTGGAAGGATATGACGTCGCCGTAGGCGAACTCGCGCGACTGCTTGCCGTGCACGATCTGCTCGTCGGGGCCAGGGTTGATCACCGTCCGCGCCAAGCGGCCCGGCTTGCCGCCGAAGATGCCATATGGCGCGAAGCGCTGGCGCTCGGACAGGTTGGTCAGCTTGCCCTCGTCGGCCAGGAAGCGCAGGTCGCGCCGGATGCCGCAGCCGCCGCGGTACGTGCCGGCGCCGGCCGAGTCGCGGATGAACCCGAAGTGCTCGACCACGATCGGCTGCGCCGCCTCCTGCGCCTCCACCGGGATGTTCGAGGCGTTGAAAGCCCATCCCATCCCGTCGCAGCCGTCGCGCGTGGCGCGGCCGCCGGTGCCGGAGATCACCAGTTCGTAGGCGACGAAGCGCCGGTTGCGCGCGCGGTCCCAGCCGCCGAACGTGGGATTCGCGAAGTGCGAGGCGGCCGCCGCCACGCGCTCGGGCAAGGCGGGTGCCAGCGCGCCCAGCACGGACTCGAACACGCGATAGGAGATGATCGCGCGCGGGCCGCCCCCCGCGGGCGGGCGAGGGTTGAGGAACGAGCCTTCGGGCGCGGTCACCGTGACCGGCCGCAGCGCGCCCTCGTTCATCGGACCGAGCGGGTCGGTCAGGCACTTGATGGCCGCGTACGAGTACGAGCGCGTGTAGTTGATGTAGGAGTTCATGCCCGACGGCGTCTGCGGGCTCGAGCCCGCGTAGTCGATGGTGACGCCGTCGCCGGCCACGGTGACGGTGACGTGCACGCGCAGCGGCTCGGTGCCCGGCCCGTAGTCGTCCAGGAAGTCCTCGAACGTGTAGACGCCGTCGGGGATCTTCGCGATGGCCGCCCGCACGTTCGCCTCGCTGCGCGCGATGATCTCGTCCATCGCCGCCCGCACGGTGGCGCGGCCGTAGCGCTGGGCCAGCTCGATCAATCGCAGCTCGCCCACGCGCAGCGCGCTGCGCTGGGCCCGCAGGTCGCCGAGGACCTTCTCGGGCGTCCGCGTGTTGGCGGCGATGATGCCCACCACGCCGGCGTCCTCCTCGTAGTGGCGCCAGACTTTCGTGGGTGGAATGCGCAGGCCTTCCTGGAAATAGTCGAAGATCCCCTCGACGCCCTGGCTGCCCGGCCGTGAGCCGCCCACGTCCGTCTGGTGGACGATGTTGACGGTGAACCCGATCAGCGCGCCCTCGTGGAAGGCCGGCTGTGTGACGAAGAAGTCGGGGAAGTGGCCGGAGCCGAGGAGCGGATCGTTGAGGAGGATGGCGTCGCCCGGGCGCAGCGTCTCGACGGGATGGGCGGCGAGCGCATTGCGCACCGCCGCCGACATCGCGCCCATGTGGCCGGGTGAGTAGGGCCCCTGGGCGACCATGCGTCCCTCGGGATCGAAGACGGCCACGGAGAAGTCCTGCCCCTCGCGCGCCTGCTCGGAGTACGCCGTCTTGTGCACCGTGGTCCCGACCTCGACGGCGATCGACTGCAGCGCGCCCCACACCACGCCCAGCGTGATGGGGTCGAGCGCGCTCATCGGGCCGGAAGCTCCACGATCAGGTTGGCGTACTCGTCGACCGTCGCGACGACGCCAGGGGGCAGCACGGAGGTGGACTCGCGCTCCTCGACGATCGCGGGGCCGGCGAGCTGCAGGCCGGCGGCGAGCTTGTAGCGATCGTAGATCGGGCAATCCACCCAGCCGCCGGCCTCCGGAAAATACGCGCGCCGCCGGCCCTTGAGGCCGCCGGCGGCCGGCGTGCTCGCGGCCTTGGCCAGCGTCACGCGCGGCGCGCCGCCGACGGCCGAGAGCTTCCACGTCACCACCTCCACCGGCTCGCGCGGCTGCGCGTAGCCGTAGCGGGCGGCGTAGATCTCGTCGAACGACGCCCGCACGCGCGCCAGCGCGGCGGCGTCGAGCCGTCCCGACGGCACCGGCACGGTCAGCTCGAAGCCCTGGCCCACGTAGCGCGCGTCCACCGAGCGCGTGACCGTGATGGCGCCCGCCGCGGCCGATTCGCGCACGACGTCCAGCGCCTGCGTCGCCATCTCCGCGTACATCGTGTCGAGGCGCGCCGGCTCCAGCGCGTCGAGGCGGCGCACGTACGTGCGCGCGACGTCGAAGCGCACCTCCGCGGCGAGCAGGCCGATGGCCGCCGTCACCCCCGCCGCGGCCGGCAGGATCAGGCGCGGGATGCCGAGGGCCTGGGCCAGCCGGCAGCCGTGCACGGGCCCGCAGCCGCCGAAGGCGACCAGCGTGAGCGCGCGCGGGTCGCGGCCGCGCTCGATCGAGACCACGCGAGTGGCCAGCTCCATGTTGGTGTTGACGATCGTGTGGATGCCCCACGCCGCGTCCTCGAGCGACAGGCCGAGCGGACGGCCGACCCGCTCCTCGATCGCGCGCGCGGCGGCGCCGAGGTGAAGCCGCATGCTGCCGCCGGCGAAGTACTCGGGATTGAGATAGCCCAGCGCGAGATTGGCGTCGGTGACGGTGGGCTCCGTGCCGCCGCGGCCATAGCAGACGGGGCCCGGCGTGGAGGACGCGCTCTGGGGGCCCACGGCGATCACGCCGAGCGCGGCGCGCGCGATGGAGCCGCCGCCGGCGCCGATCTCGACGAGGTCGATGGCCTGGATGTTCATCGGCAGCCCGCTGCCCGGCGCGTTGTTCACGCGGTGCAGCTCGAAGGCCGTCGTCGTGAAGGGCCGGCCGTTCTCGATCAGCGCCAGCTTGGCCGTGGTGCCGCCCATGTCGAACGCGATGAGGTCCCGATGGCCCGTCAGCTCGCCGTACACGGCGGCCATCAGCGCGCCCGCCGCCGGCCCCGACTCGATCATCCGCACGGGGTAGCGCTCCATCGCCTCCGCCGTCGCCACCCCGCCCGAGGACTGCATGACGAACAGGCGGCCGCGGTAGCCGCGCGCGCCGAGCGCCGCCTGCAGGCCCTTCAGGTACGCGCGGACCGCCGTCATCACGTAGGCGTTGACCACGGTCGTGGAGCTGCGCTCGTACTCGCGGAAGGTCGGCGACACCTCGTGCGAGAGCGTGACGGTGAGCTGCGGCGCCTCCTCGGCCGCCAGCGCGGCCAGGCGCTTTTCGTGCTCGGGATTGAGATAGGCGTGCAGCAGGCAGACGGCCAGCGTGGTGACGCCGCGGGCCGTGAGCTCGCGGATCGCGCGGCGCGCGTCCGCCTCGTCGAGCGGCGTGCGCACCGAGCCGTCGGCCAGCACGCGCTCGGTCACCTCGCCGATGAGGCGGCGGGGAACGAGCGGCGGCGGCTTCTCGATTTGCAAGTCGTAGACCTGGTAGCGCTTCTCGCGGCCGATGATGAGCACGTCGCGAAAGCCTCGCGTGGTGAGCAGGCCAACACCGCGCGCCTTGCGCTCGATGACCACATTGGAGCCGAGCGTGGTGCCGTGCACGGCCTGGACCAGCTCGGCCCACGGCACGCCGGCGCGCTCCGCCAGCTCGTCGAGCCCCTCGAGGCACGCGGCGGAGGGATCGGGATACGTCGTCAGCCGCTTGGCCGTGGTCAGCTCGCCCGAGGGCGCCTGCAGCACGAAATCGGTAAACGTCCCCCCGACGTCGAAGCCCACGCGGTACGACACGAAGCTCAGCTCCGGCGCTCGGAGCGCGAGAGCCCGACGCGATACGGATAGCGGCGCCCCGTCTGGTACGTCAGCGCGTACTCGACGGGCTCGCCGGTGGCGGCAAAGTAGATGCGCTCGAAGAGCAGCAGCGGCGAGCGCGGGCGGATCTGCAGCAGCTCGGCCACCGAGCGCGGCGCCAGGGCGGCGTCCACCGTCTGCTCGAGGAACTTGATCTGGCTGCCGATGTGCCGCTCGATCAGCGCGAGGAGCGAGGTGTTGGAGATGTCCTCGTCCACGATGGTGGCGCCGATCGCGGGGGGCAGCCACACGGTCACGTGCTGGAAGGGGCCGCTGTCGGCGTGGCGGACCCCGGACACGCGGTAGGCGCTGGAGCCGGGCGGCAGCCGCAGCGCCTGCGCGATGTTGGCCGGCACGGGCGCCATCTCGCGGCCCACCGGCTTGAACCAGGTCTCGCCGCCCAGCGCCATCATGTCGTCGATGGAGCCGATCACGCGCAGCCGCCGGTCGTTACCGGCCGCCGCGGTGGCGAAGGTGCCGCGGCCGGCGTGCCGGTAGAGCCGGCCTTCCTGCACCAGGACGTCCAGGGCCTGGCGCACGGTGGGACGGCTGACCCGGAACTTCGCACACAGCGCGTGCTCGGACGGGATCCGCTCGCCCTCGCCCTTGAGGTCGCGACGGAGCGCCTCGGCGATCTGGAGATAGCGCGGGATGCCGGGCCGGAAGTTCACCGTTGAAGTGCCCTCCGCTGTCAGGATGTCTGGACATCTAACACCCGGTCAGCGGCGGAGTCAAACTTCCGGGGGCGACGGCCCACGAGCTTCCCCGGTGACCGTGAGGCAGTTGACGGCCACCAGGGGAGCCGGGGATTGCCGGAATCCCGGCAGTCCCCGGCTCAGCTCTTGTCACCGCCATGTGCCTCAGCGTGTCGATCGTCCTCACGGCGACCGTATAGCAGCCGGCGGCCAGACCGGTCGTCTTCGAGTTGAACACGAACTGATGGGAGGTCGCGTCGAACCGCAACATCGTGCCGCCGGTGGCGGCGGCGTCTTGCCAGATGTCCCCCGACGTCGCCGAGCAACTCGCGCTGCGGGCGACTTCGATGTCGGCGACCACGGATGTGTCGGTGATCAGATTGCCTCTCGAGTCGAGGATCTGGAACTTGAGCGGAACGGTGCTGCCGCCCTTGACGGTCGTCGTGCCCGGGCCCAGGGGCGGCGCGAAGCCGATGAACGTGTAGACGGCGACGACCTTGTAGACACGGGGGGCGCCACGTTGCCGGCGTTGTCCACGGCGCCGGCGCAGGTGGCGGTGATCGGGCCGACGCCGCTGGTGTCGCCGCCGGTGATCTGCAGCGTGGCCGGCGTCCTCACCCCTGACTCGGCATCGGTCGTGGCGCACCCCGCCGCCGGCACCGCGCCGAGCGGGTAGACGGCGCCCTCGATGACGCCGGTGACGCTGACGGTCGGCGGGTTGTGATCGGCTGGCTCTTGGGGTTCTCACCAAGGGGACCGCTGTGCAGGGACAGCGTGAACGCGTGTCGGGCACCGAGTGGTGCCCGCCGCCGACCACGAAGTCCATCGGCGAGTTGCCGTTCGCGCCCTGACCGTCGGAGACGATTGTGACACCGGCGATGAGCGCGACAATTGCCACGAACACGATGCCGAGCGGTCCTGTGTTCATCGAAGCCGTCGAGGCGTTAGCGAATCGTCAGAGGCCGGCGGAGCGGCGGACAGACCACGACGGAACTAGCGATGTCGCTTCAGGATCTCCGATCGAGGCGAGGAGGCGGCGCAGGGCAGGGCGTGCCCTGCGCCGCCGGGGTGCTGGCTACCTAGCGGAAGTGCTTACCGCTGCTTGTCGCGGGCGTTGTCGCGGCCGTGCTGGCCGTGCTGACCGGCGGCGTCATCCGCGCGATCGAGGCCCGTCTTCTTGTCGCCCTTGTCCATGTTGTCCTGGTCGAGCTTGTCCTTGTCGTCACCCATCCGCGGGCTGGCCGACGGCTGGTCCTGATTGGTGTTCAGGTTCGTGTTCTGGTTGGTGTTGACGTTCGTGTTGGTGTTGCTGTTGTCGTTGGCGTTGATCGAGCCGCTCGCGCCGCCGCCGGTGGTAGCGCCGGGGCAGGAGCACTGGCCGCCGACCGCCGCGCCGCTGGTGGAGCCGCTGACGGCAGTCGAGTCACTGCCGCTGCTCACGCCGCCGGAGACGCCGGTGCTCGGCGAGGCGCTGACACCGCCGCTCACGCCGGGAGCGCTCACGCTGCCGCTGACGCCCGTGTTGGCGTTGTCATTCACGTTCGTGTTGTTGTTGACGTTGGTGTTCGTGTTGGCGTTGCTGTCGGCGCGGCCGGACGTCGAGGGGCTGGCGCTCGGGCTCGACGTCGCGTTCTGATCGCTCGTCGTCGCCTGGGTGCCGGAGCCCACGTTCGTGGAGCTCGACTGGTTGGTGGTCGTCGTCTGGTCACCGGAGCCGACGTTCGAGCTGCTGTTCTGGTTGCCCGTGCCGATGTTCGTGCTCGGGCTCACGTTCGTGTTCGGGCTGATGTTGGGGCTGATCGTGTAGGACGAGCCGCTGCTGGACGGGCTCTGCGTCTGCCCGGACGTCGTCGCCGGATCGGCGGCCAGTGCCGGCCCCACACCGATGACGACCGCCGCCAGCGAGAACCCTGCGAACCGCGTGAAGCCGTATCTCATGTCTTCCCCTCCGTGGGTAGTGAGTTCACCTCACGAAAGGTTGCAGGCGCGATGCCACCGGGCTTCGACGCCGGCGATTCCAAACACTACAACGACGCGCGCTCGGCTAGCGGCCGGCGAGGAGATCGCGAGCGATGACGACACGCTGGATCTGGTTGGTGCCCTCGTAGATCTGCGTGATCTTGGCGTCGCGCATGAAGCGCTCCACCGGGTACTCGCGCGTGTAGCCGTAGCCGCCGAAGACCTGCACGGCGTCGGTGGCCACGCGCATGGCGGCGTCGGCGGCGAAGCACTTGGCCATGGACGCCTCCAGCGCGGTGCCGGTGACGCCGTGATCGACCAGCGCGGCGGCGTGATGCACCATGAGCCGCGCGCCGTGCACCTGCATCGCCATGTCGGCCAGCATGAACTGCACGCCCTGGAAGTCGGCGATGGGGCGGTCGAACTGCCGCCGCTCCTTGGCGTACTCGACGGCGGCGTCGAGCGCGGCCTGGGCGATGCCGACGGCCTGGGCGCCGACGGCCGGCCGCGAGCGGTCGAGCGCGCCGAGCGCCACGCGGAATCCCTGGCCCTCCTCGCCCAGCCGGTTTTCCACCGGGACCTCGCAGTCGCTCAGGTGGATGGCGACCGTCGGTGAGCCGCGGATGCCCATCTTGCGCTCGAGCTTGCCGAGCGCGAAGCCGGGAAACGTCGGCTCCACGAGGAACGCGGTCACGCCCTTGTGGCCCCTGGCGCGATCGACGGTGGCGAACAGCGTGAGGACGCCGGCGTGGCTGCCGTTGGTCACCCACATCTTGGTGCCGTTGAGCAGGTAGCGGTCGCCCTTGCGCACCGCGGTGGTCGTCATGCTCGCGGCGTCGGAGCCGGCGCCGGGCTCGGAGATCGACAGCGCCGCCGTGATCGCGCCGGAGGCGAGCCGCGGCAGATAGCGCTGCTTCTGCGCCGCGGTGCCGTGCGCCACGATCGGGTAACCGGCCGCGTACTGCACGAGATAGATCACGGCGCTGGAGGCGCACGCCCATGCGATCTCCTCCACCGCCAGGCAGAAGGCGAGCGCGCCGAGGCCGGCGCCACCGTGGGCCTCGGGGATGTAGAGGCCCATGAGCCCGGCGCGCCCGAGATGCTCGAACGAGTGGGAGGGATAGAGCTCGCCCTCGTCGACGGCGGCCGCCCGCGGCGCGATCTGCTCGCGCGCGATCGCGCGCGTGAGCGCGCGTGTCTGCCGCTCGTCGTCGGAGAGAAGAAAATCGTCGCGCATGGCGCCCATTATCCACGGTCGTGGAAGGGCTTGACGCTCGCGCGGTTTCTGGCCGATCATCCCGGCACGCCGCGATCCCCCGCCCGTACGACCAGAGGAGGCGTGCATGCCCAGCATCCGCACCAAGAAGCGGCTCGTTGCCGTCGTCACCGTGGCCGTCGTCGTCTGCGCGGCCGGTCTCTACGCGCTCGCCCAGCAGCCCTACCAGCTCGCGCCGATGGACGAGGCCAAGCGCGATCGCGCGGTGTCGGTGGGCGGCGGCAAGTACCACGTGCTGCCCGCCACGCTGCAGACCACGCAGTGGGGCTGGCTCGATCCGGCCGAGCCGCCCAAGGTCACCATCAACTCCGGCGACACGGTGGCGATCGAGACGATGATGCACGCCCACAACGCGATCCAGCCCGGCACCACGATGGACGACATCGTGAAGCTGCGGCTGGCCAATCCCGGCGGCGGGCCCCACTCGATGACAGGCCCGGTGTACGTCAACAACGCCGAGCCCGGCGACACGCTGGAGATCCGCATCAAGAAGATCGTGCCCAAGGCGTTCGCGACCAACTTCCACCTGCCCGGCGCGCAGTTCCCCACCGTGGGCCTGCTCGCGCCCGAGTTCCCGCAGGGCTTCGTGCGCTACTACTACCTGGACCTCGACAAGAAGCAGGCGGAGTTCAAGCCCGGCGTGGTCATCGACCTGCAGCCGTTCCCGGGCACGATCGCGGTCGGGCCCGATCCCAACGAGCCGAAGGAGAAGTCGGGCCCGCCCATCAAGGACGCCAAGGGACGGACGAGCACGCTGCGGCCGTGGAAGAACGGCTCCAACATGGACCTCAACGAGCTGCAGGAAGGCTCGATCCTGTACCTGCCGGTGTTCGTCAAGGGCGCCCTCATCTGGACGGGCGACTCGCACTGCCGCCAGGGCAACGGCGAGGTCAGCCTCACCGCGCTCGAGTGCGCGTATCGCGAGATCGTGCTGCAGGCGATCGTCCACAAGGGCATGAAGACGGAGTGGCCGCGCGCGGAGACGGCCACCCACTGGATCATGATGGGCTTCGACGAGGACCTGAACGAGGCGATGAAGATCGCCACCCGCGAGGCCGTGAGCTTTTTGGCCACGACGCAGAAGATCGTGCCGATGAGCCGCGACGAGGCCTACGCGCTCACCTCGATGGTCGGCGACTGCCGCGTGACGCAGGTGGTGGACGTGCGCAAGGGCGTGCACTGCATGATCCCGAAGTCGATCTTCGCCAAGAAATAGTCGTGCGGCGCGCGGGCGCCGGCGTCCTCGCGCTCGCCTCGCTCGCCGTCCTGCCGGCCGGCGCCGGCGTGAGGGCCGCCGCCCCGGCGCCGGCGCTCGAGGTCGTCGCGACATCGACCGACCTCAAGGCGCTGGTGGAGGCGGTCGGCGGCGACCGCGTGCGCGTGGACAGCCTCGCCGCACCGCTGCACGACCCGCACGCGATCGAGGTCAAGCCCGCGCAGCTCGCGCGCCTGAAGACCGCTGCGCTGCTCGTCCGCGTCGGACTCGATCACGAGCCGTGGCTCCGGCGCGCCCTCCTCACCCTCGGCGCGTCGGCGCCCGGCGGCGCGCGCGATCTCGACCTCTCGCGGAGCGTCGCGCTGCTGCAGACCGAGACGCCGCGCCTGCGCGCGGACGTCGCGGCGCACGTGCACGGCTTCGGCAATCCGCACTACTGGCTCGATCCCGAGAACGCGCGGCCGATGACGGCGGCCATCGCCGCCGCCCTGGCCGGGCTGGCGCCGGCCGAGCGCGCGCACTTCGAGGCCCGGCGAGACCGGTTCCTCGAGCGGCTCGACGCCGGCCTCGCGCGCTGGCACGGTGCGCTGGCCCGGCACCGCGGCGCGCGCTTGGTGACGATGCACGACGCGTGGACCTACTTCGCCGCGCGCTTCGGGCTGCTGATCGCCGCCACCGTGGAGCCGACGCCCGGCGTGCCCCCCTCGCCCGCCGCGCTCGGCGGGCTGGTGGAGCGCATGCGTGCCACGCACGTGCGGGTGCTGGTGGCCGAGCCGTACGCCGATCCCTCGCTGGTGCGCAGCGTCGCGGCCCGCAGCGGCGCGCGCGCCGTGACCCTGGTGCCGTCGGTGGGCGGCGCGCCCGAGGCCGGCGACTATCTCGCGCTGTTCGACGTCAACGTCGCGCGGCTGGCCGCCGCGCTGGACGCCGCACCGTGATCGACCTGCTCGCGCTGCCCTTCCTCGCCTGCCTCGTGCTGACCGGCATCCACGCCTATCTCGGCCTGCACGTGCTGGCCCGCGGCGTGATCTTCGTCGACCTGGCGCTGGCGCAGGTGGCGGCGCTCGGACTCACCGTCGCGCTGCTGGCCGGACACCCCCCGGCGAGCGGGGCGGCCTACGGCTACGCGCTCGCGTTCGCGATCGCCGGCGGCCTGCTCTTCGCCGTCACGCGCGTGCGGCGCGCACCGATTCCGCAGGAGGCCATCATCGGCATCGTCTACGCGGTGTCGGCGGCGCTCACCGTGCTGGTCGTGGACCGCGCGCCCCAGGGCGCCGAGCGCATCAAGCAGCTCCTCGTGGGCTCGATCCTCACCGTGACGGGCGGCGACGTGGCCACGCTCGCCGCGCTCTACGCCGCCGTGGGCGTGGCGCACTGGCTCGCCCGAGGGCCTCTGCTGGCGATCTCGCTCGGCGGCGACCAGACCGGCGGCCGCCGCGTTCTCGTGTGGGACGCGCTCTTCTACGCGTCGTTCGCGCTGGTGGTGACGAGCTCGGTCCAGCTGGCCGGCGTGCTGCTCGTCTTCGCGTACCTCGTGGTGCCGGCGGCGATCGCCGTCCTGCTCGTGCGCGGCGTGGGGGCCCGCCTGGCGCTGGGCTGGCTCGTCGGCGCCGTCGTGAGCGCTGCGGGCCTCGCCGCCTCCTACGCGTGGGACCTGCCAACCGGCGCCACCGTCGTGGCGGCCTTCGGCGTCGCGCTGGCCTCCGCGGCCGCCGCGCTGGGCGCGCGCGCGAGCGTCATCGCCGTTCGCGCGCACGGCCTCGCAGCACTCCGTCCAGCGGCCATGGCGCTGGCGGGCCTGGTGAGTCTCATGGGTCTCGCCCTCGCGCTGTTCCCTGCGCTCGACCACCTGTGGCTGGACGCGCTGGAGCGGGTGGCGCCGGAGGTCCAGGAAGCGTTCCTCACGCCGTCCGAGCGCGCGGTGCGCCGGGAGACGCTGGAGTCGCTGGCGCGGGGCGAGGCCCAGCTTCGCGAGACGCGCGCGCTCCAGCAGGACGTGCAGTGGGGCACGCGCACACTCGACGCCGAGCGGCAGGAGCGCTTACGCCAGTTCCTGGCGGGCCGCGGCGAGCTGACGGCGGGCGATCGGCTGGTGCTGCGGACGCTGCGGAGCAAGGCGCGCGAGCGCCAGCGTTACTGGATCGGCGTGCCGCTGGCGCTGGCGGGTGCCGGCGGCGCGCTCGTGCTGGCGCGCCGCCGGCGCTGAGATCCGGAACTACTTCGTCTCGTAGGTGTAGAAGCCGCGGCCGGTCTTGCGGCCGAGCTGGCCCGCCATCACCATGCGCTTGAGCAGCGGCGGCGGCGCGTAGCGCGGCTCGCGGAACTCCTCGAACATCACCTCGGCCACGTACATCGCGGTGTCGAGGCCCACGAGGTCGAGCAGCGTGAACGGCCCCATCGGATAGCCGCAGCCGAGCTTCATCGCCTGGTCGATGTCCTCCAGCGACGCCAGCCCGCCCTCGTACACGCGGACGGCGTCGAGCAGGTAGGGCACCAGCAGCCGGTTCACGATGAAGGCGGTGGCGTCCTTGGCCAGCACGGGCACCTTGCCCACGCTGCGCACGAACTCGGTGGCGGTCCTGACGGCGGCCTCGTCGGTGAGGATCGTCCGCACGACCTCGACCAGCTTCATCAGCGGCACCGGGTTGAAGAAGTGCATGCCGAGCACCTGGCCGGGGCGCTTCGTCGCCGCCGCCAGCGCCGTCACGTTGCAGGACGACGTGTTGGAGGCCAGGATCGCGTGCGGCACGGCGATACGGTCGAGCTTGGCGAACGTCTC
>QHRW01000098.1 GCA_003220265.1 Candidatus Rokuibacteriota bacterium
CCTTCCTGCTCTTCTCCGTGTACACGGGGGCGCTGGCCGATCGCTACGACTGCCGCAAGCTGATCCAGATCGGCCAGGGACTGTTCATGCTGGCCTCCTTGACGTGGGGGATCCTCTTCGTCACCGACACGCTGCGCATCTGGCACGCGGCGGCCATCCTGCTGATCCACGGCGCGGCCGGCGTCGTGCTGGGACCGGCCGCGCAGCTCATCATCCACGACATGGTGGGGCCCGCCACGCTGCCGAGCGCGATCCGCCTCAACGCGAGTGCGCGCTACCTGGCCATCCTGCTCGGCCCCGCGCTGGGCGGCGGTCTCATGCTGGCGCTCGGGCCGGCCTGGGGCATCCTCTTCAACGTCCTGCTCTACGTGCCGTTCACGATCTTCCTGCTCACCGTCCCCTACACCGGCCACAGCCGGCGCGTGGGCGAGCCGCCGCGCGTGCGCTTCGGCCTCGGGGAGACCTGGCAGCTCTTCCGCGACCTGCGCGATCGGCGGCTGGTGACGATGATCCTGCTGGGCGGCGCCACGTCGTTCCTCGTGGGCAATGCGTTCCAGGCGCAGATGCCGGCATACGCGCACGACCTCGGCGCCGACCCGACCGGCGCCTGGTACAGCCTGCTGCTGGCCGCCAACGCGGCCGGCGCCATCGTGGCGACGGTCGCGCTGGAGACGTTCGGCGTGCTCCGCCCCACCGCGCGCGGGGCGATCCTGTGCGCGCTGGCGTGGGCGCTCACCATCGGACTCTTTCCGGCGGCCACGCAGTATCCGGTGGCGGTGACGCTCCTCGTGCTCGCCGGCGTCTTCAACCTTGCCTTCACGTCGATGGCCCAGACGCTCGTGCAGACGCTCGCGCCGCCGCCCATTCGCGGGCGCGTGATCGGGCTCTTCAACACGGCCGTGCTCGGTCTTCGCGCGGGCAGCGGCGTGACGGTGGGCGTGCTCGGCGCCCTGACCAACGTCCACGCCTCGCTGGAGCTGAGCGCGGCGGTGCTGGTGGTGGTGACGCTGGCGCTGTTCGTGCGCGAGTCGCGCGCTCAGCCGGTGCGGTAGCGGCGCACGAGCGCGTCGTCCAGCACGAGGCCGAAGCCGGGCCCGGGCGACACGTCCATCACGCCGTTCTTGATGGGCGGGCGGTTGGCCCACAGCGCTTGCCACACGGGATCGCGCTCGGGATCGGCGAAGCACTCGACGTAGGTGCCGTGGGGGACACCGGCCAGCAGGTGCTGGGCGATCTGCGGCTCCTCGTGGTGCGCCATCCGCACGCCGGCCGCCGCACACAGCGCGGCGGCGCGCCGCCACTCGGTGACGCCGCCGCCCTCGGAGGCGTCGAAGTTCACGAAGTCCACGGCCCCGGCGTCCAGCAGCCGGCGCACGCCCTGGCTGGTGATCTCGCTCTGGCCCGCCGTGATCGGAATGCGCGTGGCGCGCCGCACGGTGGCCATCATCGCGGCGTCGTCGTGCCAGTGGCAGGGCTCCTCGAACCAGTGGATGTCGAGCGGCTCCACCAGATGCGCGAAGCGCACCGCGTCCTCGACTGACCAGCCGCGGTTGGCGTCGACGGCCAGGATGAAGTCGGCGCCCGCCGCGCGGCGGGCCACCGCCACGCGCGCGGCGTCGTCCTGGGGCGCCAGCCCGCCCACCTTGAACTTGCAGCCGGCCATCCCCGCCGCGCGATAGGCCTCCATCTCGCGGCCGAGATCGGCGAGCGTCTTGCCCTCGCGGTAGTAGCCGCCAATCGTGATGATGGGCAGCGCGCGCCGGACGCCCCCGAGCAATTCACACACGCTGCGCCGCTCGGCCTTGCCCGCCACGTCCCACAGCGCGCAATCCACGCAGGCGATGGCCTCCATCAGCGTCTTGCGATCGCGGCTGGCGTGCGTGAGCGCGAAGAGCGTCTGCCAGATCCGCTCGCGCTCGACGACGTCGAAGCCACGCGCGCGCGGCGCCAGCTCCTCGCGGATGAGCCGCGCGATCTCCACGCCGTGCTCGCGGTTGTCGCCGTTGTAGACCTCGCTGACGAGGCCCTCGTCGGTGGCCAGCCGCGTGATCACCGTGGAGCGCTTGAGCACCGCGTACGTGCTGCCGCCGAAGTTCCGCGCCAGCGGGATGTCGATGGGGATGGCGTCGATGGAATGCACCCGCATGCCGCGCATCATACGCGCCGCCTGCCGCGGATGCGCCGGCCGGCGCGCGCCGGCCTCCAGGCGGCCAGCGCCGCCATCAGCGCGCGCGCCGCGCCGCTCACGTAGGCGCGCCGGCGATGGACGAGGACGACCGCGATCGTCGCGCGCGCCGCCTGCACCGGCAGCACCCGCAGCGTGCCGCTCCGGAGCTCCTCGTCCACGCTGCTGTCCGGCATCAGCGCGACTCCGAAGCCGGCCTCCACCATGCGCTTCTGGGCCGTGAGGCTGTCGATGTGGATGACCTCCGCCGCGCTGAGCCCCCAGGCGGCCAGCCGGTGCGCGAGCGCTGTCGAGTACGGCTCGGGCCCGGGCCCGGGCCGCGGCGGAAAGGTGATCCAGCGCTCGCCCGCGAGCGCCGCCGGCCGGACGTGCCGCGCGCGCGCCAGCCGGTGACGCGACGAGCACACCGGCAGCAAGGGCTCGTCGTGGACCATGGTGGAGACGAGGTCGGGATCCGGGTCGGCCTCGTAGCGCAGCCCCAGCGTGGCGTCGCCGCGCCGCACGAGCTCGCTCACCTCGCGGCTGAGCGCGGTCCGCACGCGCAGGTCGATGGCGGGAAACGCCTCGCGGAATGCGCGCAAGCGCTCGGTCAGCGTGGTGCTGGCCAGCGTGCCCACGATGGCCAGCGTCACGGCGCCGCGGTCGCCGCCGCGCAGCGCGCCGACGGCCTCCACGCCGTCGCGCATCGAGGCCAGCAGCGCCTCGGCGTGCGGCAGGAACGCGCGGCCGGCATCTGTGAGGGTGGCGCCGCTGCGGACGCGGTCGAAGAGCGGCGCGCCCAGCTCATGCTCCAGCAGGTGCAGCCGGCGGCTGATGGCCGGCTGCGAGAGATGGAGCGCGGCCGCGGCGCGACTGAACCCGCCGCGGCGCACGATCGCCACGAAGGCCTCGACGTGATCGAGCTCCACCGGGCCATCAGCATAACTGATGGGGATGACCAGGGCTATGCATTGGACGCCTGGCCCGCGCGAGCCTACCGTGCGAGCCAGGAGGAAAAGCCATGGCCACGAGCAACGACGTCCTGTCGACCGAGGTGCTGCGCCACGGAGCCTACGTCTGCCTGACGGTGCCCGACGCCGCCCGGCGCCACCTGGCGAGCGCGCCGATCCCCGCCCTGGCGGCGCGCGTGGGGCTTCGCAACGAATTCGAGCCCGGAGGCGGCCATCCCGGCGAGGCGGTCGCGTTCCTCCGGCGCGTCGGCGCCACGCCCGGCGCCATCGCCGACGAGGACGTGCTGCGCGCCGACGCCGTCATCCACGTCGCCTCGCCGGCGGCGGCGCGCGTCGAGGCGTTCTGCGCCGAGGCCCTGGCGCTCCTGTCGCCGGTCGTCAAGCCGCACGTGCTGCGCGGCGTCGTCCGCCCGAAGGACTACACCGGCGCCGCCATGAACCAGTTCGCCTACGCGCACGCGGTCGTCCAGCAGCCCGGCGCTGTCGCGCCCAACGGGTTCCTGCTCCCGATGAGCAAGACGCAGGCGTGGTGGTCGAAGGACTGGATGGAGCGGCACACCTACTTCCTGCCGCGCTACGACGGCGGACGGATGGTGAGCCAGGGCCACGCGCTGGCCTCGGCCGCCGGCGTCGCCTGCCTCATGCGGCGCACGTACAAGCACGAGGCCTCGCCCGCGCCCGCGGGGGCCTACGACTTCCTGACCTATTTCGAGTGCGCGGACGCCGACGTGCCGACGTTCCACCAGGTGTGCGCGGCGCTGCGCGACGTCGCCCGCAACCCCGAGTGGGAGTTCGTGCGCGAGGGACCCACCTGGCACGGCCGGCGCGTGGCCACGTGGCCGGAGCTGTTCGTGTGACCGCGCGGCTCACGGTCACCGAGGCGCCGAGCGCCGAGGCCGTCGCGGTCATCGAGCACGGCCTGGGCGACTACAACCGGGAGCAAGCGGGTTACTGGGATTCGCGACCGCTGGCCGTGCTCGTGCGCGATCCCGAGACGGACGCGACCTCGGGGGGGATCCTCGGCCGCACGTCGCTCGGCCTCTGCTTCATCGACCTCGTCTTCCTGCCGAAGGCGCTGCGCGGAAGCGGCCTCGGCAGCGCGATGATGCGGCAGGCCGAGGACGAGGCGCGACGCCGGCGCTGTCGCGCCGTGGTCCTCTACACCATCAGCTTCCAGGCGCCCGAGTTCTACGAGCGGCTGGGCTACCGGCGCTTCGGGACGATCGCCTGCGACCCGCCGGGGACGAGCCGCGTCTTCATGACCAAGGACCTCGCCTGACGGCGTGGAACGTGACGGCACGGACGACACGGTCATCTGCGCGTGCTTGTCGTAGAGGCCCTTGTCGCGGGCCCCATCGCGATCGCCTCGATCTCGATCCGCGCGCCGCCCACCAGCGCGCGGCACTCGAACGTCGTGCGCGCGGGTGGGTCGTGGGGAAAGTACTCGCTGAACACGCGGTTCATCTCCATGAGCTCGCCGAGGTCCACCATGTAGATCGTCACCTTCACCACGCGCTCGAGTGACGAGCCGCCGGCCTCCAGCACCGCCTTGAGGTTCTCGCACACCTGGCGCGTCTCGGCCGCGATGCCGCCCGCGGCCAGCGTGCCGGGCGCGATGGTGCCGAGCTGGCCGGAGGCGAACACCCAGTCGCCGGCCTTGATGGCCTGCGACAAGGGCACCCGCGCGGACGGCACCTTCGGCGTGTGGACGACCTGCTTGCGCATCGTCATCGGCGCACCTCCTCTTCGATCAGCCGCCAGATCTCGTCCACGCGCGACAGCATCGCGGGCTGGCGCTTGGCCGAGAGCGGGCGCGGCCGCGGGATGTCGACGGTGATCGTGGCCTTCACCACCGACGGGCGCGCGGAGAAGACGACGACGCGGTCGGCCAGGTACACGGCCTCGTCGATCTGGTGCGTGATGAACACGACCGTCTTGTGCGCCTCGGCCCAGATCCGCAGCAGCTCGGCCTGCATCAGCTCGCGCGTCTGGGCGTCGAGGGCGGCGAACGGCTCGTCCATCAGCAGCACGCCGGGATCGATGGCCAGCGCGCGCGCCAGGTTCACGCGCTGCCGCATGCCGCCCGAGAGCTGGTGCGGGTAGTAGCGCTCGAAGCCCTCGAGGCCGACCAGCCGCACGAGGTCGCTCACCATGCGCCGCGCGGTCGCACGGTCGCGCCGCTGCAGCTCGAGGCCGAAGCCGATGTTGTCGGCCACCGTGCGCCACGGCAGCAGCGAGTCGCTCTGGAAGACGAATCCGCGGTCGGGGCCGGGCCCGGCGATCGGCCGGCCGTCGAGCGCGATGCTGCCGCCGTCGGCGCCGGCCAGCCCATCGAGCACGCGCAGGAAGGTCGTCTTGCCGCAGCCGGAGGGCCCCACGATGGCGACGAACTCGCCGTCGGCGGCGGTGAACGAGACGTCCTTCAGCACGGGCATGTCCTGCCCGTTCGGCGTGCGGTACGACTTGCAGAGGCCCTCGACTTCGAGGGTCGCCATCACGCGCGGACGAGACGCGCGCGCAGCACGCCGGCCAGCGCGCCGGCCAGCATGAGGCGGAACGGCCCGATGCGTGAGAGCAGCAGCGCCGCCAGCGTGAGGACGAGCATGAGCGCGGCCGGCCAATCGGGCACCGCGTGGGGCGCCAGACGCGCGAGCGCGACGGCGAGGACGCCGATGACGGCGGGCCCCAGGCCTTCCATGATCGCGCGCACCCACGCCAGCGCCCGCACGCGGTCGAGCACCGGCAGCACGGCCAGCGTGATGACGAAGGACGGCAGGAAGGCGGCGCCCGCCGCGACGGCCGCGCCGGCCAGGCCGGCGACCTTGTAGCCGACGTACGCGGCGAGCATCAGGATCGGCCCGGGCGTGAGCTGCCCGAGGGCCAGGCCATCGACGAACTCGCGCGGCGTCAGCCAGTGGAGCTGCTCGACCACCTGCTGCTGGATGAACCCCAGCATCACCAGTCCGCCGCCCACGGTGAAGGCGCCGACCTTGAAGAAGAACGCCGCGAGCGCACCGAGCGTGACGGGCTGGACATCCGCCGCCGCCACGGCGGCCGCGACCGTGGCCGCCGGCCTCACCGACCACCACGTGTACAGCGACACCGCCGCGATGATGACCGCCGCGCTGGCGAGCGCCCGCGGCGTGCGTGGATGGAAGAGCAGCAGGCCGGCCACGCCGGCCAGGGTGAGGACACCGGCCAGGCCGAGCGGCGTGACGAGCATCACCAGCGCGGCCGCCACCCCGATGGCCGCGTGCGTGGCGCTGCGCACCGTCGAGCGGCCGAGCCGATAGAGGGCGACGGCGAAGACGCCGATCACCACCGGGCCCAGCCCGTAGAGCGCGCCCCGCACGACCGGGCTCACGCCGACGGTCGCGTAGGCGAGCGACAGCGCCAGCATGATGACGAAGGCGGGCAGCACGAAGCCGAGGCCGCCGACGACCGCGCCCCACCAGCCGCCCCGTGCGTAGGACAGGAAGATCGCCATCTGGGTGGCCGTCGCGCCGGGCAGCATGTTGACGACGGCGAGCCCCTCGACGAAGCGCGGCTTCGTGACCCACCCGCGCCGCTCCTGCAGCTCGCTCTGCATGATGCCCATGATGGCGAAGCCGCCGTACGACGTGGCGCCCAGGCGCAGGAAGGCGCCGGCGATCTCGCGCAGCGAGCCGGCGCTCACGTGCGGATCGCGAACTCGCGCCACGGCGCCAGCCATCGCTCGAGCTTCTGGAGCGCGACGACCGACAGCACGCCGACGCCGGCCAGGATCACGACGGCGACGAAGAGCGCGGAGGTGTCGAAGAGCTGCGACGAGGTGAGGATGAGGTAGCCGAGCCCCGCGCGCGTGCCGAAGAACTCGGCCACGACCACGCCGATGATGGCGCGCCCGACGCCCAGCCGCAGCCCGGCGATGATGAACGCCAGCGCGTACGGGATGAGGATCTTGAAGAAGACCTGCCCGCGCGTGGCCGAGAACGAGCGCGCCACGTCGACCAGGTTCTGGTCCGTCGTCCGGATGCCGGCGCTGGTGTTGATGATGATCGGCAGCACGGCCAGCAGGAACGCCACCGCCACCTTCGACGAGGGCCCGATACCCATCCACACGACGAAGAGCGGCGCGAAGGCCACGACGGGCGTGGCGTAGAGCGCGGAGAGCCACGGCTCCAGCACATCGCGCACGAGGTCGCTCACGCCGATGGCCAGGCCCAGCAGCACGCCGACGACGGCGGCCAGCCCGAAGCCCACCACGAACTCCAGCCCGCTCACGTAGACGTGCGTCTGCAGCTCGCCCTGCCGCACCAGGTCGACGAACGCCCGCACGACGTGCGAGGGCGGCACGATGATCAGCGTGGACTTCACGATGAAGCGCGCGACGAGCTCCCACAGGATGACGCCGCCGATCAGCGACAGCACGCTCGCCTTTTTCACCGGCCGAACGCCTTCTCCCACACGCTGGTGTCCACGTACCTGGCGACGTCGGCCGGCGCGGTGCCGCCGATGATCTTCTGGTTGGCGGCGGCCTGGCGCACGGCCTCGAGATTGAGGCGGCCCTTCGGCGCGAAGCCCTTCACCTCCTCGACGAACACGCGGTAGGCCTGGGCCGCGTACTTCTCCTCGACCTTCATCCGCTCGGCCAGGATCTTCACCGCCTCGGCCTTGTTCCGGGGATCGGTCAGCCACTCGGTGGCCTCGGCCCAGCCGTGGAGGAACTTCACCACCGCGTCCTGGTTCGCCGTGTACCAGGGCTTCATCGCCACGACGACGACCATCTCGATCAGCTTGAGGTTCGGATAGTCGGAGGCACGGGCCAGCTCCACCATCCCCTGCTCTTTCAGGATCGACGTGTAGGGCTCGAGCTGCGCCACGCCCCAGATCGTCTTGTTCAGCAGCGCCTGGCTGCGCTCGCGCACGCTGCCGACGGCGGCGATCGTGTAGTCGCGCGGGTCCTGGAAGCCGTGATGGTGCAGCATCACGCGCAGGCTCTCGGTGTCGGCGCCGGTCTTCACGCCGGTGCCGCCGAGGACCTTGCCGCGCAGGTCGTCGATCTTCTTGACCTCGGGGTTGGCGATGATCGTGTAGGGCGAGCTCTCGTAGATGCCGATGATCTGCTTCATGTCGGGCGCCTTGTCCTGGGCCAGGAACGCCGCGCCCGGGCTGGTCGTCGTCATGTGCAGCGAGCCGCCGATCAGCGCCTGGACGGCCGCGCCCGAGCTGCCCGTCATCGGGATGTCGAGCTTCACGCCGTGCTTCTCGAACTGGCCCTTGGCGATACCGACCATCACGACCCAGTGGAACGGGTTCCAGCTCACCACGCCGTAGGTGATGGTGACGGCCGCGGGGACCCGGGTGGCAGCGCCGATGACCAGCGGAATCGCCAGTCCGAGCACCGCGAGCACGCGCACTGCCTGCCTCATGGGGACCTCCTAGGGCTTGATGGTCGTCGGCCGGCAGCGCTCGTTCGCCACCGCAGTCGGCTCGGGCACCCGCCGCTCCGTGGCGCCATCGGGGACGAGCCGAAGGATCGGCAGCGCGCAGTGGCCGCCCGCGTACTGGTACTCCGCCAGGTAGCGCGCGCCAACCTCCGGCCGAAACCGGGTGAACGGCTCACACGCCTTGGTCGTGATCGTCGTGCCGCCAACGTCGATCCCCGTCTGCGCGTAGACGGAAATGGTCACGTCGCGCCCGGCCGCCACGCGCGTCTCGATCGGGTTCTCGCTGGCAATGCCGAGGGTCTTCGAGTTGAGCAGGCCGATGAGCTGGCCCGGGTAGTCCGCACAGTCCTCCGTCTCGTACGTGCGCACGCGCATGTCCACGCCCTTGTACGGGCTGCCCACGCTCAGGATCGCCGTGGGGCCCGCCGTCGGGGCCACGTACCGCGGGCTCACGCAGCCGGCCGCGAGCGCGATGAAGGCGAGCAGCGCCCAGGCGCGGGACCACGCGGATCGGGAACGCGGTTGGGGAATCATCGCCGTCCAGTGCTGGCCGAGCCTCTCAGCGTCGCGGGACGCTGTCAAGCATCCGCGATAGGATAGGGCCCCCGGCGCTCCGGGGAGCGAGGACGGCCATGGATCTTCTGAAGGGCAAGGTCGCGGTGATCACGGGCGCCAGCAAGGGCATCGGCCGGGTGATGAGCCGGCTGTTCGCCGCCGAGGGCGCGGCGGTCGTGTGCGCGGCGCGCTCGGGCGCGCTGGTCCAGGAGACGGCGGCGCTCATCACCAAGGACGGCGGCAAGGCGATCGCCTTCACCGGCGACGCGGCGAAGGAAGCGGACGTCAAGGCCATGGTGGCGGCCGGCGTGAAAGCGTTCGGCAAGATCGACACGCTCGTGAACAACGCCGGCGACGGCGGGCCTACCAAGCCCGTGCAGGAATATACCGAGGACGACTGGTTCTACACGATCAACTCGTGCCTCACGTCCTCCTACATGTGCATCCGCTTCATCGTGCCGGAGATGATCAAGGCCGGCGGCGGCGCCATCGTCAACATCTCCTCCGGCGCCGGGCGCCGCGGCCTGCCTTACCGCATCGGCTACTGCTCGGCCAAGGCCGGCCAGGTCGGCATGACGTTCGGCATGGCGCTGGAGCTGGCCCCGCACAACATCACGGTCAACTGCGTGGCGCCCGGCGCCATCGAGGGCGATCGCATCGACCGCGTCATCGAGGGCCAGGCCAAGCAGCGCGGCATCACGCCGGAGGCGATGCGCAAGGCCATGCTCGAGCGCTCGCCCCTCAAGCGCATGGCGACGGCCGACGACATCTCCGCCGCCGCGATGTTCCTGGCGAGCCCGCTGGCGCGGAACATCTCGGGCCAGGTGCTGCCGGTCAATGCAGGCGAGCCCGCCGGCTAGCCCGCGGTAGGATAGGCTCTACGGATGGAGACCCAATGACCCACAAAGGCATGACGTTCGGCATCTTCCTGGCGCCGTTCCACAAGCTCGGCGAGAACCCCACGCTGGCGCTCGCCCGGGACATGGAGCTGATCGAGTGGCTCGACTGGCTGGGCTACGACGAGGTGTGGATCGGCGAGCACCACTCGGCGGGCTGGGAGCTGATCGCCTCGCCGGAAATCTTCATCGGAGCGGCCGCCGAGCGCACCAAGCACATCAAGCTCGGCTCGGGCGTGACGAGCCTGCCCTACCATCATCCGTTCCTGGTGGCGCAGCGCTTCGTCCAGCTCGATCACATGACGCGCGGGCGCGCGATGCTCGGCTGCGGCCCAGGCGCGCTCGTCTCCGACGCCTACATGATGGGCATCGAGCCGGTGACCCAGCGGCCGCGCATGGACGAGGCGCTCGACGCCATCATGGCGCTGCTCAAGTGCGAGGAGCCCGTCACGCTGAAGACCGACTGGTTCGAGCTGCGCCAGGCGCGCCTGCACCTGGCGCCCTACACCGACCCGCACTTCCCGATCGCGGTGGCCAGCGTCATGACGCCGTCGGGCGTGCAGGCGGCCGGCCGTCACGGCCTGGGCGTGCTCTCGCTCGGCGCCGGCATCCCCGGCGGACCGGAGGCGCTGGCCAACCAGTGGAAGATCGGCGAAGAGGTCGCGGCCCAGCACGGCAAGACGATGGACCGCAAGCAGTGGAAGCTCGTCGTGAACGTCCACGTGGCCGAGGACGACGAGGAAGCGCTGCGCCACGTCAAGAAGGCCGAGCGCCACGAGACCATCACGTACTTCGAGGAAACGCTCGGCCGGCCGCCCGGCCGCTCCGACGACCCGCTGACCGAGGGCGTGAAGATGGGCACCACGCTCGTGGGCTCCGTGGACACGGTGGTCAAGGGCATCAACCACCTGTGGAAGCTGAGCGACGGGGGCTTCGGCGGCCTGCTCTTCCGCGCGCACAACTGGGCCAATCGCGAGCAGACGCTGAAGAGCTACGAGCTGTTCGCGCGCTACGTGATCCCGCAGTTCCAGGGCTCGGCCGACGGGCCGCGCGGCTCGAACGAGTGGGCGCGCAGCAACCGGCGCTCGATCTTCAGCCCCAACGTCGAGGCGATCCAGCAGGCCTATGCGCGCGCGGGGCGCGAGGCGCCGGCCGAGTTCCGCCAGCGCACCTCCGGCGCGCGCGATCTCGGCACGCCGGGCACGACGCCCTGACGTGAAGCGCAGCACCGGCCGGTTCCTGACGACGCACACCGGCAGCCTGCCTCGTCCGGAGGACCTCATCCGGACGATGTTCGCCAAGGAAGAAGGCGTGCCGGTGGACGCCGGCGCGCTGGCCGCCCGCATCCGCACCGCGGTGGGCGAGGTCGTGCGCAAGCAGACCGAGGCGGGCATCGCCGTCGTCGACGACGGCGAGATGAGCAAGCCGAGCTACGCGACGTACGTGAAGGACCGCCTCACCGGCTTCGGCGGCGCCAGCCATCCCCTGCAGTACCAGGACCTCGTGGATTTCCCCGGCATGGCGCGCCGGGTCTTCGGCGATCCCGGCCGCGCGCGCCGCAAGACGCCGGCGTGCACCGGCGCGATCGCCGTGCGCGACCGCTCCGCGGCGGCGGCGGACGCGGACAATCTGAACGCGGCGCTCGGCGGCGTGCGCGCGGAGGAAGGCTTCCTGACGGCGGCGTCGCCGGGCGTGATCTCGCTGTTCTTCCGCGACGAGCACTACGGGAACCACGAGAAGTACCTGTTCGCGATCGCCGAGGCGATGCGGCACGAGTACGAGACGGTGGCCGGGGCGGGCTTCATCCTGCAGATCGATTGCCCCGACCTCGCCATGGGCCGCCACATCCAGTACGCGGCGCTGAGCACGGCGGAGTTCCTGAAGGCCGCGCGGCTGCACATCGACGCGCTCAACCACGCGCTCGCCAACGTGCCGCCCGAGCAGGCGCGCGTGCATCTCTGCTGGGGCAACTACGAAGGTCCGCACCATTACGATGTTCCGCTGGCCGACATCATCGAGACGGTATTCACGGCACGAGCCAACGGAATTTCCTTCGAAGCGGCCAATCCGCGGCATGCTCATGAATGGAAGCTGTTCGAACGCATCAAGGTGCCGGCCGGCAAGGTGCTGATCCCCGGCGTGATCGACTCCACGACGAACTTCATCGAGCATCCCGAGCTGGTGGCCGAGCGCATCGGCCGCTACGCCACACTGGTGGGTGCCGAGAATGTCATCGCCGGCACGGACTGTGGCTTCGGCACCTGGGTCGGGCAGTCGGCCGTCGATCCCGATATCGTCTGGGCCAAGCTCGCCGCCCTCGCCGAGGGAGCCCGGTTGGCCACCCGCGAGTTCTTTCGTTAGAGGTTTTTCACGTGACTCTCATCATGGCTTCACATTGGCTGCGTAGGCTGGGTGGCGTGCAGGCTCTCCTGACGCTGCTGGCCCTGCTGGTCATCCCGCTGTGCCCGGCGGCGTCCGTGGCTCAGCCGCCGGCACCCGCCGCGGTTGCCCCCGAAGAGAAGCTGCCGACCGATCCGGCGCTCGTCACCGGCAGACTGCCAAACGGCCTGCGCTACATCATCCGGCCGCACACGAATCCCGAGGGCCGCGTGAGCATCTGGCTGCACGTCGACTCCGGCTCGCTCAACGAGACCGACGCCACGCAGGGGCTCGCGCACTTCCTCGAGCACCTGGCGTTCAACGGCTCGGCCAATTTCCCGCCGGGCTCGGTGGTGCCGTTCTTCCAGTCGCTCGGGCTCTCGTTCGGCCGCGACCAGAACGCGTTCACCGGATTCGACCAGACGACCTATCAGCTCGCCCTGCCCGGCGGCGATCGCTCGGTCGTCGAGAAGGGCATGCTGTTCATGTCCGACGTGGCGACGCGCCTGAGCCTCGACCCGGCGCACATCGACGCCGAGCGACCCGTGATCCTCGAGGAGAAGCGCACGCGCGCCAGCGCCCGCCAGCGCGTGCAGGACCAGGTCTATGCGCGCCTGGCGCCGGAGTCCACGATCGGGCGGCGGCTGCCGATCGGCATCGAGCCGAGCATCAAGTCGATCACGCGCGACGACTTCCGCGAGTACTACACGCGCTGGTACGTGCCGAGCAACATGACGGTCATCGTGGTGGGCGACACGGATCCCGCCATGGTGGTGGACGTCATCACGCAGCAGTTCGGCGGCGGCCCGACGGTGTCCCGGCCCACGCCGCGCGACGTCGGGGTGCAATCGCCGAGCGGCCCGCGCGCCATCGTCGTCACCGATCCCGAGCTGATCCGCGCCGAGATCTCCATCAGCCAGCTCGGCCCGCCGCGCGAGCCGACCACGACGGTCGTGCAGCGGCGGCGCGAGCTCGTGGAGACGATCGGCACCTGGGCCTTCAACCGCCGGCTCAGCGCGGAGATCGCCGCCGGGCGGATGTCGTTCCTCGGCGCCGGCGCGTCGGTCGAGGACTGGACGGGCGTGTACCGGATGACCAGTCTCGAGGCGTCGGGGCGGCCCGGCACCTGGCGCACGATGCTCAAGGACCTCGGCACCGAGCTGCAGCGCGCGCGGCTGCACGGCTTCAGCGAGCGGGAGATCGCCAACGCCCGCACGATGCTCATCGCGGCCGCCGAGGAGGGCGTGCGCCGCGAGGCCACGCGCCCGGCGCGCGACGTGCTGCGCGATCTCAACCGTGACGTCAGCCGGCAGCGCCCGCCGATCTCGGCGGCGCAGGCCCTCGCCCTCTTCCAGCGCCTGCTGCCCGGCATCACGGCGCGCGAGGTCTCCGACACGTTCGCGGACGCCTTCGATCCGGCCCGCGCGCTCTTCGTGGCCGAGCTGCCCGCCAGCGACGACGTGCCGACCGAAGCCGACCTGGTCGCGCTCGGCCGCACCGCCGTCGACGTCAAGCCGGAGAAGCCGGCCGACGTCACGCCGGCCACCGCGCTCCTGGCGGCGGCGCCGAAGGCCGGCACCGTCGTCGAGACCACGACGCACACCGCCAGCCAGGTCACCTCGCTCTGGCTCGACAACGGCGTGCGCATGCACTACCGCCACATGGACCAGCGCAAGAACGAGGCGTCCATCGCCATCACGCTGGCCGGCGGCGTCATCGAGGAGACGCCGGCGAATCGCGGCATCACCGAGGCCGCGCTGCGCGCGTGGGAGCGGCCGGCCACCAGCCGGCTCTCCAGCACCGATATTCGCGATCTCATGACGGGCGCCAAGGCGCGCGTGCGGAGCGGGATCAGCGGCGACACCGTCACGCTCACCGTCTCCGGCGACGTCGCCGACCTCGAGCGCGCGATGCAGCTGGCCTACCTGCTGCTGACCGATCCGCTGATCGAGCCGGCCGCCTTCGAGCAGTGGAAGGACGCCGAGGGCCAGCGCATCGCCGACCGCAAGCGCCAGCCCATGCAGGTGCTGATCGACACGGCCACCGCCGCCCTGTACCCGCCGGGCGAGACACGCCCTCGGGCGCTCGCCGCCGAGCAGCTCGCCGCTCTCACGCGTCCCGCCGCGCAAGCCTGGCTGGCGCGCCTGACCACGCAGGCGCCCCTCGAGGTCGCGGTGGTCGGCGACGTGGACCGCGCGGCCGCCACGCGGCTGGTCACGCAGTACCTCGGCGCGCTGCCCGCGCGCCCGCGCATCAGCGACAAGACACTCTGGGATCTGCGGAAGGTCGCGCGTCCCACCGGCCCCATCCAGGCGGCGGACACCGTCCAGGCGCTGACGCCGCAGGGCGCCGTCCTCGCCGGCTTCTACGGCGCCGACCTGCGCGACATCCGCGACACGCGGCTTCTCAACCTGGCCGCCCGCGTGCTCAGCACGCGCATGCTGAAGACCATCCGGGAAGAGAAGGGGCTCGTCTACAGCATCCGCGCCTCGTCGGACGCCGCCGTCGTCTATCCCGGCTTCGGACGC
>QHRW01000177.1 GCA_003220265.1 Candidatus Rokuibacteriota bacterium
GGACGGGGTCATGCTCTACAACCGCCAGGAGTTCCCCAGCGACGCGACGATCCGCTGGGCGCACGGCTACATCGGCATGAGCGCGGCGCCCGGCGCGTTCAGCGGCCTTCGCGCCGTGGTCGACCAGGAACACTTCACCGACGCCGAGACCGTGGTCGAGGGACGCGTCTGCGGAACGCACAGCGCCGAGTTCCTCGGCTTTGCGCCGACGGGCCGCGCCGTCGAGCTCCCCTTCGTCGCCTTCTACCGCTTCGACGCGGACGGCAAGCTCGCGTCCGAGCGCGTGGTGATGGACCTCGGCTCGCTGCGCGCCTGAGTCAGCGGACCTATGCGAAGCGATGACACCATCGCCGGTCAACAGGCAGTGCGGCGGCGGCCGCCGCGACGGATGCGCTGGTGGATCGGCAGTGGGCTTGGCGAACTGGGCTCCTTGCCTCCGGCGTGCTCTATCACCTGAATTACGTGCCGGCCGATCTCGACCTCTGCTCAAAGTGCGGAGCCAGGTTAGACCTTCCAGCGACTGGAAGGTCAAGGGGCTCAGGTTCGCGCCGGCGTAATATGGCCCCTAGAATGGAGGCTCTGATGGCGGCTTCCTATCCATTCGCCGCGGGTCACTCGACCGAGCACGGCGACGAGGACCTCGTCCGCCGGGCTCAGTCTGGCGAGCCCGGTGCCATCGACGAGCTCGTGCGGCGGCACCAGCCGTGGATCTACAACATCGCCGTCCGCATGCTCGGCCACCCATACGACGCTCAGGACGCGACGCAAGAGATTCTGATGAAGGCCATCGGCCGGATCGGGTCCTTCGAGGGGCGCAGCGGCTTCCGTACCTGGCTCTATCGCATCGTGGTGAATCACGTCCTCAACATGAAGCGCGGCCGTCTCGAACCTGCCGCAATGACCTTCAATTGCTATGCGCACGGGCTGGACAGCACCCCGGACCTCGACCTCCCGGATGAGCGAGAGGCTCCGGCGGATCTCCGCCTGCTGGTGGACGAAGCAAGGATCAGCTGTACGTCGGGCATGCTCCTGTGTCTCGACCGCGAGCAGCGCCTGATCTACATCCTCGGGGAGATCTTCGGCGTCCCGGATGTGGTCGGCGCGGAGTTGATCGAGGTCTCGCGCGAGAATTTCCGGCAGCGATTGGCCCGTGCACGCCGGGACCTGCACAGCTTCATGAACGACAAGTGCGGGCTCGTGAACAGCGCCAACCCGTGTCGGTGCGCGAAGAAGACCCGCGGCTTCGTGCAGGCCGGCTACGTCGATCCGAAGAACCTCCTCTTTGCGCGCGGGCATGTCGAGCAGGTTCAGGACGTGGTTCGGGCGAAGGCCGACGCCCTCTCCGCGGTCGACGAGCAATGCGCCCAGGTCTTCCGGCAACATCCCGTCCACGAGCCAGTCGACCTGGTGCCGGCGCTCCGGCGATTGGTCGCCGGCCCCGAGTTCAAGCGCGCGATCGATCTGCCCTGACCGATCTGTCACAGCCTGACGCCCCGCGTGTCTAACCCACTGAAGGCCCATGACAGGCACCATTGCCGTGGTGTGCATCCTCACGTTCCTGCACTACGTCGGCGCGCAGATGCGTGGCCCGGTGCTCTCGCTCTACGCCGCTGCCCACGGCGCGACGGCGACCGGGGTCGGGCTCATCATCGGCGCTCACATGGTGACCGCCGGGGTTGGCTCGCTCCCGCTGGGGCGTGCCTCGGACCTCTGGGGTCGGCGTCGGTTGATGCTGGCCGGCCTCGTCTCGAGCGCCTTGACGTCACTGCTCCTGCCATTGTTCGAAGGCGAGCTGGCGCTGATGACGGTCTATGGCTTGGCAGGAATCGGCGTCGCCGCGTTCACACCGGCCGCGCTGTCGTTGGTGGGCGACGCTGCGCCGCCGGACCGGGTCGGCCACGCTTACGCGTGGTACTCGACCGCGCACTATGGCGCGATCGCGGTCGGCCCCTTCCTGGGCGGCCTCGTGGCCGAATGGGCGGGATATCGCGCAGCCTTCGTGGCCAGCGCGCTCGGCATCGCAGTCGCTCTCGCCGTGGCCCATGTGATGCTTCGGCGAGCCGTCGCTGCTCCCGCCGCCCGCTCCGGGAGCACGTTTGCCGAGGTCCGGCGCAACGCCAGCGTGTGGGCCGGTTGGATCGCCTCGGTCAGCGGCTTGTTCATTCAGGGCGTTGTCTTCCCGTTCTTCCCCCTGCTCGCCGACGAGCGCGGTCTCGGGCCCGCCGCCATCGGCGTCGTCTTTCTCACCCTGGGGCTCACGAACACGGCGGCGAGGTTTCCCGCGGGGTGGCTGATCGATCGCACGCGCGGGGATTCTGACGGCATCGATTGCCACCGCGGTGTTGCCCCGCGCTGATGGCTACGCGAGCACGTTGGCCCTGGTCGCCGTCATCGGCACGGCCAGCGGCGTCGCCTTCGTCGGCATCAGCGTAGGGCTGGCCGCGTCCTCGACTCCGGCCACACGGGGCTTCGTCATGGGCGGCTACAGCACGTCGCTCTATCTGGGATTCGCCCTCGGACCATTCGCCTTGGGTCCGGTGATCACCCGTTACGGCTACGACGTTGCGTTCCTCTTCGGCGGGGCTGTCGGCTCGGCCGGCACGCTTGCCGCCGCGGTTCTCTGGTCGATGAAGCGGGCTGCTTCGCCTGGATAGCCTCACGACCGGCACAAGGATGTAACGCCACAGCAAGTAACAGCGAGCCGCTGAGCGTCCGTGTGTCAGTAATTTGACGCCGTCGCGTTCGTGTGCTCGACATTGAAATTTTGACTCTGCCGCTAACCTCCCGCCGTCGCGCGCTTTTCCCAGTAGAGCGCCGGGGCATCACGCTTGCCTTGCGACTCGTCCCAGTGCCCACGGGGATCCGGCTACGCAATGTTGCAATCGACAGCGGGCTGGCCATCACGCGCCAGGAGCTCGATACGGCCAGCCGCCTCGTGCACCAGTGCTACCTCCGTCGCGGCTACGTGAAGCCGTCGGCCGATGGGCGACACGTGAGCCCGTTCCTCGCGATGCCATCGACCGCCGTCTTCGTGGCCCGGGTCGAGGACGAGGTGATAGCCACGGTGTCGCTCGTCGACGACTCGGAGCTTCAGCTTCCCTGTGACGAGCTCTATGGTGCGCAGATGGCCGCGTTGCGGCGCACCGGCCGTCGCGTGGCGGAGGTGTCGGCACTCGCGGTAAGCCAGAAGTGGCGCGACGTCAGGCTCATCGCGCTGCGCTCGCTCGTGCGGGTTGTCGGCGTGTACGGCCGCGACCTCGCGCGTGTGGACGACCTTTGCATCGCCGTCCACCCGCGTCATGCGCCGTTTTACGAGAGTCGGCTACACTTCCGGCGCTTCGGCGGTCTCAAGTCCTACGACGCCGTGAACGGCGCCCCGGCGGTCGGCCTACTCCTGGATCTCCACGAGCTCGACCGCGAGCACGGCGAGATCTCATTCGCAGGACGCCTGTTCGATGCGGGGGAACGGCCGCGGATGCGCGCCGCCTTGCAGCGCGAGAGGGCCCGGGCGGCCGCCCATGCGGCATTGCACGTTTTTCATTCGCCAGCGCCACTCGCTGGCACGGAGACGACCGCTGTGTGATAGCCTCCACGTGCGGTTGGAAGGACCAGCGTATTGGTTGTTTCCGTCGTCGATGCGCTCACGAGTCTTGCGCAGAACGTTGCGCTGCTCCTCTCGCTTACTCTCCTCTATAGCGTCATCCGCCCGTATGCGACGAAGGTACCGAGCGCGGCGCTGCCGATCGTCGCCGGAGTGCTCTTCGGGCTGATCGCCACCGCGGCGATGCACACGCCGTTCATCATCGCGCCCGGCGTCATCGGCGACGCGCGCTTCATACCGATTCTGCTGGCCGGGCCCTTCGGCGGTCCGGGCGCGGCGCTGACGGCGGCGGCGCTGGCGGCGGGCTATCGCACGTGGCTGGGCGGCGCGGGCAGCGCAGCCGGTGTTGGGTCGATTCTGACGACGGGGCTTTTCGGCGCCGCCGTTGCGCTCTGGTGGCGGTACCGGGCGCCGCGTCGGCCCGCGGTAACGTTCCTGATGCTCGGCCTGGGGCTGGATGCGATCCTCCTCGGCTGGGCCGCGGCGCTGCCCGACCCGGCGCTGGCCCAGCGCGTGCTCTCCGCGGCGGCGCTGCCCGTCGGCCTGTTCCTGCCCTTCGGCACGCTCGTGCTCGGCATGCTGCTCATCCACGAGCAGAGCCGTCACGAGGAGCGCGAACGCCTGGCGCTAACCCAGTTCGCGATCGAGCGGTCGACCGAGGCGCTCTTCTGGATCGACGCCGCAGGCCGCATCGTCAACGCCAATGCCGCGGCCGGCCGCCTCACCGGCTGCGCGCGGGACGAGCTGCTGGGCACGCCAGTATGGGAGCTCGAGATCGACGGCTCGCCCGAGGGCTGGCGCGCCTTCTGGGCCAGCGTGCGCTCAGGCGGCCGCCACGCCGACCGCCGCTACCGCCGGCGCGACGGCAGCGCCGTGCCGGTGGAGACGTCCAACGACTTCGTGGCCCACGGCGGGCGCGAGTGGGTCAATGTGTTCGCACGTGACGTCACGGAGCGGCGGCGCCTCGAGCAGGAGCGCGCCGATCAGTTCACGCGCGAGCAGGCGCTGCGCGTGCGGGCCGAGGAAGCCAGCATGCTCAAAGACCAGTTCCTCGCCACCCTCTCGCACGAGCTGCGCACGCCGCTCACGTCGATCCTGGGCTACGCGCAGATGCTGCGCCGGGGCACGCTGCCGGCCGGCGACGCGCGCCGGGCCCTGGACACCATCGAGCGCAACGCGCTGGCCCAGGTGCAGCTCGTCAACGACCTGCTCGACGTGTCGAGCATCGTGCTGGGCACGCTACGAATCGAGCTCCACCCCGTGCATCTCGTGGCGATCGTCGATGGCGAGGTCCGCGCCGCGTGCGCCGAGGCCGAGCAGGCCGGGCTCACGCTGGACTGCGATCTGCCGCAGATGCTGCCGCCGGTCGCCGGTGACGCCGGGCGGCTGCACCAGGTCGTCCGCAATCTGCTCTCCAACGCGATCAAGTTCACGCCGCCCGGCGGCCGCGTGCGGGTGCGCGTGGACCACCGGGGCGGCGAGGCGGCTCTGGTGGTGAGCGACACCGGCGTGGGCATCGCCCCCGCGTTTCTCCCCCACGTGTTCGACCGGTTCCGGCAGGCCGACAGCTCGATGACGCGGGCCTATGGTGGGCTTGGGCTGGGACTGGCCGTCGTCCGCTCGCTGGTGGGACTGCACCACGGGTCCGTCACCGCGGAAAGTCCGGGGGACGGCGCGGGCGCGACCTTCACGGTGCGACTGCCACTCCTCGCCATCGATCAGCCGAACGACGTGTTCAGTGAAGCGGCGCGCGCTCACGACGACAGGTAGTCTTGGGCGCAATGTTCTCGCGACTGCGCACCAGATAAGAGCAACGAGGGCTGTAAGGCCGATTACGTACCCGGCGCCGCGGTTTGCTGGCCGGTGCCGCGACCGAGCCTGTGCCGACTCCGGGGATGTCTAGAGCCTACTTAGAGAGCGAGATTTTTTCGGCGTGCTACGGCCCCCTCGAGCTCACGACAACCACCGTGGCGGTCAATATTGACCGACGCTTTTCCCCGTTCGTCTACCGCACCGGTAGAGGATAATCGTCGTGATGAGGTGAGGTAGATGGGAACATGGCAAGACAAAGCGAACCGCGAATGGGGTACTACGGCTACCTGGATTAAGGGTGACGGTCAGTACGCGGTCCTTCACCCATGCGGCGGCGAACTTACGGTGACCCTTTGCACAACGCC
>QHRW01000180.1 GCA_003220265.1 Candidatus Rokuibacteriota bacterium
CCCCGAGCCCCCCAGCGTGACCGCGCGGCGCTTCCACTACGACACGGTCGGTCACGGCTCGCACGCCGCGCTGCTGTGCGCGTGGAAGGCGTTCGGCGCCGATCACCTGGTGGCCGGCAGCGACTATCCCGTGCTGATGGCGTTCGAGACGTACCGCCAGACGTTCCACTACGTCGCCGAGGCGGGCCTGCCGCTCGCGGACGTCGACCGGATCCTGAACCACAACGCCCAGATCATCCTGCGCCTGCCGCACTGAGCCGCGGCCCCGCCAGCATGCCGTCGATCACGGCGCGCGCGGCCCGGTAGGCGCTATACCTTCATCGGCAGCGGCGTGACGCACCCGAACTTCCAGGAGCTCTTCTCCGCCGTCACGATGCCGGCGCAGCAGGAGCAGGTCGGCAAGGCGCTGGCGGGCATCCTGTAACCGGCCGCGTGACGTTCGCGCTACGCGACCTGGTGGCGCCGCACGGCGTCCGCGTCGAGCTCGAGGCCGAGCCCGGGCGACGACGGCGCCACCAGCTCGCCACGCTCGCACCGCGGCATCGATGTCAGGATGCCGGCCGAGCGCGGCACGTATTCGACCATGTAGCCGCTGGCCACCGCCGCCAGCAGGTGCACCTGGACCTCGGGCACCACGTGGCCGCACACGGGAATGCCGTGCGCGTGGGCGAGCCCCGCGATGCGGCGCCACGGGGTGACGCCGCCGACCCGGGCGAGGTCGAGGATGACGACGTCCACCGCGCGCGCCTCCAGCAGCGTGCGGAAGCCGTCGAGGTGATAGAGGTGCTCGCCGGCCGCGATGGGCACGTCCAGACGCCGGCGCAGCGAAGCGAGCCCGGCCACGTCGTGGTGGTGCACGGGGTCCTCCAGCCATGCGATGCCCGCATCCTGCAGCACGCGCCCGGCGCGCCGGGCGTAGGCGAGCGACCAGCTCTCCACGGCGTCCACCATGATCTTGACCTGCGGCCCCACCGCCTCGCGCACGGCCAGCACGCGCCGCGCCTCGGCCTCCGCCGTCGACTCCTTGCCGATGCGGAGCTTCACCGCCGTGAAGCCGTCGGCCACGTGCTGCTTGGCGTTGGCCGCCAGCTCGGTGGGCGAGAGGCTGACCCAGAGCCCGTCGCTGCCGTACGCCGGCACGCGATCGCGATAGCCGCCGAGCAGCCGGTAGAGCGGCTGGCCGAGCGTCTTGCCGTGAGCGTCCCACACCGCGATGTCCAGCGGCGCCAGCGCCACGTGCAGCAATCCGCCGGGGCCCACCCAGTCGCCTATGCGCGCCAGCCGCTCCCAGGCGGCCTCGGGCTCCAGCACGCTCATGCCGACGAGGTGCTCGCCCAGCTCGCGGGACGCCTGGCCGATGGCCGTCATGAGATCCGGGCGCGGGTAGACGACGTAGCCGATGCCCTCGACGCCGTCCGACGTCGTCACGCGCGCCAGCACGTGCCAGTTCGCGTCCACCGTCCGCCCACCGGCGCTGTAGGGCTTGTCCACCGGCACGCGCAGCACGTTGACGGCGACCCCGGTGATCTTCATTGCGCGTACTCTAGCCGATGTCCGCCGGGGTTTCCTGATACGGTTGGGAGCGCCATGGCGGTGCTCGCCCTCGCCGTCGCGCTCGCGCTCACGCTGGCCGCGGGACCCGCCGGCGCCTCGACGATCCTCGACTACATCACGTTCGACGCGATCGACTACCTGCGCTGGCCGGAGGAGCCGGGCCGTGCGCTGACGCGCGACGATCTCGGCGTGGAGTTCGGCACGATCGAGTGCTCGTTCGGCGAAGACCTGCGCGGCTGCCCGTTCGGCATGGACGCCTCGGCGGCGTTCCTGCCGGCCGGCACTCGCGTGTACGCGGTGCGAGGCCACGCGACGAGCTTTCGGCTGGCCGCCGTGTGGCAGGACCGCATCTTCCTCTACCAGGCGTGGCGCAATCCGCGCGCGAAGACGGGCGGCGATCTGTGGGCCATCGCGGGCAAGGTGAGCGTGATCCACGTCCAGCGCGGGCGGCCGATCGGCGCGACGCCGCGCAGTCCGAGCGTCATCGAGAACCCGTACTCCTCGCTGGCGCTGCTCAGGATCCTCGAGCGGGCCCCGACCCGCCGGGAGCAGCCGCACGCGTACGGCGACCCGTCCTACTGGCTCACCTTCTGGCTCAGTGACGGCACCACACTCGAGCGCCCCTACTACCCCGAAGACGGCGAGCTGATGGGCGGCGTCGTGGCCGGCGCCGAGTTCCGCCGCATCCTCGAGCGCTACCTCAAGTGAGCTACAGCGACAGGATCCGCTCGCTAACGATGTAGCGCTTGTTGTACGTGTAGGGCCGCACCTCGGGCTTCCAGCGGCCGATGTCGGACGTATCGTTCCAGAGCTTGGACATCGGCAGCGTCGTGTTCTCCACCTCGTAGGCGCAGAGATAGCGGGGCTCGCCGGCGGCGGTGGTGCGATAGCGAACGGCGTTGACCGAGCCCGGCAGCTTCATCAGGAGCGGCAGGTGCTCGTGGTCGTAGAGGTCGTTGAAGAGCGCCTCGCGGTGCGGCTCGATGTCCATCATCACCCAGAAGACGTAGGGCGTCTTGCCGGTGAGCGCGGCGGCGCCGCCGCACCATTCGTAGACCGCGAGGTGGCGATTCAGCGTGTGCGGCCGGATCTCGCCGGGCCAGCGCCCGGCCTCGCCCGCCGCCTTGAACGCCGCACTCTGCTGGACGGCCGGGCTGTCCATCTCATAGGCGGCGAGGTAGCGCGGCTCGGTCGGCGAGGGCTGGCGATAGCGGCTGGCCCGCCGCACACCGGGCACCGCGCGCAGGTTCGGCACGTGCTCGGTGTCGTAGACCTCGTTGAAGGTCTTCTCGTGGTCGTGGGCCACGTCCATCCGGACCAGGAACAGCCCGTGGGCGGCCATCAGCGGTACGTCCCGGTGGCTTCCATCACCCGCACGCCGGTCTTCTTGGAAGGCCCGATGAACTCCACCATGTTGCCGTCGGGATCCTTCACGAAGACCTGGCGCAGGCCGGTGGGGCCGGAGAAGACGTCGCGGCACACGAGGCCCAGGGCGGCGATCCGCTCCGCTGTGGTGTCGCAGTCGTCGGTCCACAGGGCGAAGTGCGGATAGCGCGCCTCGATCTTCTCGCGCTCGACGGCCGGGCGCACGAGCTGGTCGTTCAGGATGATGTGCAGCTGCAGGTCACCGCCCAGGCTGTACCAGATGCCGGGGAAGTTGAACGCCGGGCGGGCAATCTCTTGCAGCCCCAGCGTGTCCGAGTAGAACTCGCGCGCCTTGGCGACGTCGGTGACCGTGACACTGACGTGGGTGAACTGCTTGAAGAGGCTCATGCGTCCCTCCTGGCCGTGGATCATACACCGCAGCGCGCACCCCTTCGTCGTGCAACGGATGCGCGCCTCCGGGAACTTTTGGTCTGCAGCCCTCGCCCGGCGCGCCCGGCCGCCCACGCCCGCGCTGCAGGCGTAACTCCTCGTCGTTGCTCGTCGAGCGGTAGTCCAGCCGGTCTCCGGCTCGCGGTGTGGTCCTGCCGTTGCTCTGCAAGGGTAGACGCTCTTGCGACAGGAGACGACCGTGAACCGGATCATTGCGCTGCTCGCGTGCCTCGTCGTTCTCTCCTCCGCCTCCACCGTCCTGGCCCAGCCCACGGCCCAGTTCTGGGAAGAGGTCGGTGGCTCGGCCAGCGGTGACGGCCTCAGCGCGGCCACGCGCGGTGTGCCCACCGGAAACCGACAGGTCTCCGTCGCGGTCGGCCCCGACGGCCGGCCCGTCGTCGCCTATGCCGACGGCGACACGATCCTGGTGCGCCGCTGGACCGGCGCGGCGTGGGAGCTGATCGGGCCCAGCAGCGCCAGCGGCGGGCTGCCGCAGATCGTCACCGACGCCGCCGGCCGCATGTATCTCGCCTGGCGGCAGTTCGTCCCTCCGACGGAAAGCTTCGAGATCTTCCTGCTCGCCCGTGACTGGACGGGCACCACCTGGCAGCCGCTCGGTACCTCGGGCAGCGGCGGCGGGATCAGCGGCGCCGAGGGGGGCGCCGGCGTCCCCGCGTACTCCCTCGCGCTCGGTCCCGACGGCACGCCATACATCGCCTACCAGAGCACCACCTTCACCGAGGCGGACTTCACGACACAGACGGCCGGCCTCCATGCCTGGACGAACCAGATCTCCGGCCGCGAGGGCGGTGGCGCCAGCAATGCGCTGAGCTTCAAGATCGAGGGCCACGGCACCACCACGTTCGTGTCGCACAACGCCGAGCATCCGACGCTGGCGATCGGGGCCGACGGCAAGCCGGTGGTCGCGTTCATCTACTCGAGCATGTTCGAGGGCGGCAACCCGCCCGAGTTCAACGGCGAGAACGACGACATGTACGCCGTGCGCTGGAACGGCACCGCGTGGGAGCCGCTCGGCCCCGCGCTGCCGACCACGCTCGACAACGTCGCCCTCGGCGCGCCGGGCGGCATCAGCAACACGCCGGGCTGGATCCGCGAGGTGGGCCACGATCGTCTCGTGCGGCCCTCGATCATGGTGGATCGCGATGGCACGCCGGTGCTGGCGTGGGGCGAGACGAACTTCGACGACGGCTTCCGCTACATCTACGTCTACAAGTTCAACGGCACGTCGTGGCAGGGTCTCGGCTCGCCGAGCGGCCAGATCGAC
>QHRW01000043.1 GCA_003220265.1 Candidatus Rokuibacteriota bacterium
GCTCGTGATGGTCTTCTTTCCGGTCGTCGTGTATCTACCGGTCCACCTCCTGCTCCGCACGCTATTCGGCAGCGCCTGACTCTGCAACGGGGGATCGACAGCGTCGTCCCCTCGCGAGGGGCGGCCCATGGTTGACCGCGACCGCGGCCCGGGCTCTTCGCAGATCGCGCACGGTGGGTTTCCTCGCGGAGGATCTGTTCGTCCATCAGGATCCGCCGGTTCGGATCAAGCACATCGCGGCTGCCCCCGCGCGGCAACCGGCGCATGTGGCGGCCAGTGGGTGGACGAGGAAGCCGCGCGAACTAGGTTCGCGACGGTCTGTACCGGGCTCGAAACGGGCCAACGCCAGCCAACGACAAAAATAAACCCCCTCTCGGTAACGATGCGACTTACCGAAGGGCGTTCATGCGCGGCGCTGGAATCGGAAAGTACGCGAGGCACGCCCATCGTCGCACGCTCGATCGGACGAACCAGTGTGGTTGAAGGCCGTTCATGGCGGCGGCGGCGTGACGATCACGATTTCTCGATTGCCACTCCGCGCCGCTCGGTATAGGCTCACCCCGTTTTCGGCGTCGGCGCACTCAGCGAACAAAGATGATTGAGACACGCGGACGGGTTCTCATCGTCGAGGACGAGATCGAAGTGGCGGCGACGATGCTCGAGCTGCTCGTCGCGCGCAGCTACGAGGTGCTCACCGCGACGACGGCCGAAGAAGCCCTCAAGATCGTTCCGGCGTTTCGGCCGAACGTGCTCCTGCTCGACATCACGCTGCCGGGGATGTCGGGGCCGGGCCTGCTCACCACGTTCCGTCGCGCGCATCCGCGTCTTCCGGTCATCGTGGTCACCGCCGCCGTCGATCCCGGCGTGCTCGCGCGCATCGCCGAGCGGGATCCTTTCCACGTGGTCTACAAGCCGTTCGACATCGACGCGCTCGATCGGCTCATCAGCCTGGCCGTGTCGAAGACGGGATCGGCAGCAACGTAACCCGAGCAGTCCGCCCTAGCCCTCGTACGGAAAAAGATTCCTCACACGAGCCGCGACAAATCTTGACGGCGCGTCTGCAGCGTCCTCAGAATGCGGCCATGTCCGTCAGCCCCCTCGACCATCGGGCGCGCCGAGCGCTCGATGGCGTGCGCATCCTGCTGGTCGAAGACACGGCCGACGCGCGCGAGCTGCTCGCCTTCGTCCTCGAGCAGTGCGCGGCGGTGGTGACGGCGAAGGGCTCCGCGGCGGAAGGCCTGGACGCGTTTCTCCGCGAGCGGCATGAGATCGTCGTGACGGATCTGGCCATGCCCGGACACGACGGGTACTGGCTGCTGAAGCGGCTGCGTGAGCACGCGCCGGCCTCGACGGTGCCGGCCGTCGCGCTCACCGCCTTCACGGATCGGTACTCACATGAGGAGGCGCTGGCCCGCGGCTTCGATGCTTTCCTGCCGAAGCCGATCGAGCCCGATGAGCTGTGTCGCGCGCTCAGCCAGGTTCTCGCGCGCGCTCACTAGTCCGGTCGCCGCAGCCGATCGATCGCGCTCTTGAAGTCGTCGCCCGCCGATTCCCAGCCCCGTCGGATCGCGCGCCAGTCGTCGCGGAGCTTCGCGCGGAAGTCGGCCGGCGGCGGCGGCGCTACCTCACGCGACGAGCGTGGCGCGGGCGCCGGGGGCGACGCCCTCGGCGCGGGGGACGGCGAGGGCGCCGGCGCCGGGGAGGCCGCCGGCTGCTCGACGTCCTTGGGCGACTCGGCCGCGACGGCCGGCGGCTCGGCAGGCCGGTGCGGCGGCGTCACGGTCACCGTCGACTTGTGGGGCGGTGTCACCGTGACGGTCGGACGCTCGGCAGGCTTTGCGGGCGTCGCCGCGGCACGCGGACGCTCGACGGCCTTCGTCGGCACGGCGGGTGACGGCTCGGGTGCGATTCGCTGGGCAGTCGCGTCCGAGATCTCGGCTTCCAGCCGCTCGAGCGTGTGCTCGGACTCCTTCATCCGCCGCTCGACACCCTCGAGACGCTCCATGTGCGCATCGAGCTTGGAGGCGAGCCCCGGCACCCGCGCATCGCCGCCGGCCGCCGATGTCGTGCGGGCCGGCTGGCCGAGGACCACCGCCAGCAGGATGGCGGTGCCGGCGAAGCACGCCGCGGCCACCGCGTGACCGACGCGGGTGAGGAACAGGCGGCGCGTCGCCTGCGCGGGCGGCTCTTCGCTGGGAGGCGTGAAGCCGAACATCGCGGTCAGCAGGCAGATGACGACGGCGCCGAGCGCGCTCAGGACAATCGAGGCAGCCAGGGCCGTGTGGGCGAGCGGCGACATAGATCTCCTCCAGCCCCTAATGCCACCTTAACACGGGGTCCGAGAGCTGCCGGGGAACTAGAGGCCGAGACTGGCCAGGCGGGCGGCGGTCGGCACACCGTCGGGGTCCCAGCCCCGCAGCGCATAGTAGGCGTCGAGCATGGCGGCCAGCTCGTCGGGCGGGCAGTACATGCCGGCCGAGGGCCCGTCCGGGATCGGCTCGTGCATCACCTTCCACGGCAGCACGTCGGCCGCGCGCCGCACGCCCTCGCGCACGTTGAACAGGCGCTCGAGGTTGACGATGCGCTCGCCGATGGACTCCAGCTCGGCCACGCTCACGTCCCAGCCGGTGACCGCCCGCACCATCCGCGCGTACGGCTCGTCCAGGAAGAGGCCGAAACCCCGCTCGGAGGTGAAGCGGCACATCACCAGCGAGTCGCCGACGGCGGTGAAGTGCTGGCTGCGCGCGGCGAAGGCCGGCTTGTCGGCGGTGGAGCGGCGGTCGAAGGTGGGCGCGTACTGCGGCGTCGGCCGCGTGTCGTGGTGGCTGCCGCCGCGCGTGGCCGTGGCATAGCCGATCGACAGGCCCTTGAGCGCACGCGCCGAGTGCGCGGGCAGCTCGAGCCGCTTCACCGCGTACACGAGGCGCGTGCCTTCGGGGTGCACCGACTCCGCCAGCCGCCACGCGCCTTCGGCCAGGCGATCGCCGAATCCGTCCCGCCGCGCCGTCATCTCCACCAGCTTGAGCATCCCGCGCCAGTCGCCCCAGCCGAACGGCACGCCGACGTCCTTCTCGGAAAGCCAGCCGCGCTCGAGCGCCTCGCACACGAACGCCAGCGTGACGCCCATCGAGATCGTGTCCAGCCCGAGCAGGTCGCAGAGATCGTTGGCCAGGATGAGCGCCTCGGGCTCGGCGATGCCCAGCATGGGCCCGAGCGCGAAGATCGACTCGTATTCCGGCATCTTGGCCTTCGTGCCGGTGAACTCGCCTTCCTGGATCGCGTACTGCTTGCCGCAGGCGACGGGGCACTTGAGACACGTCGTGTCGCGGTCGTGAAAGTGCGCCTTCATCTCCTCGCCGCCGATGACGCGTGCCTGGTCGAAGACCTCCCGCCGCAAGTTGTAGCTGCCGAGCGCGCCGAGGGCGTTGATGGGACCGACGAGGAACGGGGTGCCAAAGGTCGAGAGCGCCGCCGTCCCCTTCTTGAGCGGCTCGCGCGTCTCCTCCAGCAGGGCCTTGAGCGCCGGGGCATCGGCGATCTCCGTCTTGCGCGCGCCCTTGACGACGACGGCCTTCACGTTCTTGCTGCCCAGCACGGCGCCGAGGCCGCCGCGGCCGGAGACGGCCTCGCGGTTCTTCCAGTAGTGGGCGAGCGCGGCAAAGCGCACGCGGTGCTCTCCCGCCGGCCCGATGGCGATGGCGTCGGCGTCGCCGCCCTCGGCGGCCAGCAGCGCGTTCACGGTGTCGCGCGTCGAGCGGCCCCAGAGCGCCGCCGCCGGCGCGACTCGCGCGCCCGTCTCGTCGACGACGACGTAGGACGGCGCGGCGGCGCGGCCGGTGAGGACGACGGCGTCGAAGCCCGTGCGCTTGAGCGTGGCGGGGAAGCGGCCGCCGAAGGTCGAGTCGAAGAAGAGGCCGGTCAGCGGCGACTTGGCGGCCACGAGCGCGCGGCTGTTGCCGGGCACGGTGGTGTCGGTGATGGGCCCGACGGCGAAGACGACCGCGTTGCGCGGATCGAAGGCGTCGATGCCGGCGGGCACGTGCTCGTAGAGCAGGCGCGCGGCCAGGCCGTTGCCGCCGAGCAGCGCCCGCGCGGTGGATTCGCTCAGCGGCTCGACGCGTGAGCGTCCGGTCGCGCAGTCGACGAACAGGATCCGGCCTCCATACCCCTTCATTGCGGACGTATCTTACCCGCTCAGCGCGACGGAGTCGCGGAGCAGGGGCCCTGGCGGGCGGCGGTGCTGAGGTCGGTCGGGAGATCGGATTGGGTCAGGAGCTTGCGGCAGGCAGTGGCGGCAGCATCGGGTTGCTTGAGCGCGGCGAACGCGCGCGCGGCGCCCAGCAGGCCGCGACGGCCGGGCGGCGACGAGGGCGCCACGTAGGCGGCCGTCAGGTAATACTCGGCGGCGGCGAGCGCGTCGCCCTCGCCGCTGTACGTATCGCCGATCACCTGCGCGGCCTCGGCGGCGACGGCCGTCTCGTCGTTCTTCAGCAGCCGCTCGAGGATGTTGCGGGCCTGGTCCCAGCGCTGGTCCTGCACGAGCAGCCGGGCGTGGCCCATCAGCGCGGCCGTGGTCCACTCCGGCCCCTTGCTGTCGCGGGCGGCGCGCGAGTAGGCCTCCAGCGCGCCCGTGCGATCGCCGACGGCCTCGCGCACGCGCGCCAGCATCAGCGTGGCGCGCGGATCATTCGGGGTCTCCGCCGCGAGCTTCTCGACGTCCGGCCGCGCCTGACCGGCCTTGCCGGTCTCCAGGAGGGCCTCGGCCAGCCGCATGCGGCCTTCGGCCGCGAACGGGCTCTGCGGGAACTTCTGGCGCAGCAGCGTGTCGGCGTCGATCACGGTCGGCCACGCCTGCACATGCGCCGCGCCGGCGGCCACGCGCTCGAGGGCGTCGTCGGCCGCCTCGTGCGCGGGCTGCTCGGTGACGAGGCGCCGCGCGTACGAGAAGGCGACGGGCCAGTTCTTCTCCTCGACGGCGATGCCGGTCAGCACGTACAGCAGGGCCGCGCTGCGCTCGGCCGTCCGCGGGCCGCGGGGCGCGGCGGCAAGGGCCGCGGTCGCCGGCTTCTTGAAGTCGGTCATCGCGCCCCTGGCGAAGGCGGCCACGGCCAGGCCGTAGTCGGCGGCGGCAACGATGTCGGGTGTGCCGGCGTCACGCGCCTCCTCGAAGCGCTTGGCGGCGTCGTCCCAGCTCTTCTGCAACAGCGCCACCACGCCGGCGCCCGCGCTGGCGAAGGCACCGAGCCCTTCCTTCTGGGCCAGCGCCAGCTCTCGCTGCGCCCCGCTGATGTCGCCGCCCTCGATCAGCGCGGCGGCGAGCGCCGCGTGGGCACGGCCGAAGAGCGCGGGGAACGGCGCGCGGCCCAGCCAGTCGTTCAGCGCCGTCTTGCCGCCGGCGGCATCGCCCGTGCGCACCAGCAGGATCGCGCGGTTGATGCGCGCGAAGTCGGTGCGCGGGTGCGTCGGGTACGTCTGCACGATCCGCTGCAGCAGCTCGCGCGCGCCCGCGTAGTCGCCCGCGGCCAGCGCCAGCTCGGCGGCCAGCTCCAGGGCATCGACGGCGTTGGCATGATCGGGCGTGGCGCGCGCGAACTCCAGAAACTCCCGGCGCGCGACGTCGGCATGGCCCTGACGCAGCGACGTCCACGCGATGGCCTGCCGCATCATCGGCGTCTCGGCGGCGGCGGGGAACTCGACGAGGGCGCGGCGGAACGCGGCCCCCGAGGCGGCGTAATCGCCGGCCTGGTAGGCGGCCTCACCCTGGAGGTTCAGCACGGCGGCGCGCAGATCCGGCGGCAGCGTGGTCTTGCTCAGGGCCGCCAGGTCCGAGAGGGCCTGCGTGAACTCGCGCAGCTCGAAGTTGATCCGCGCCAGCCGGAAGCTCGCCTGCGCCGCCGACGGCGTGCCGGCCGCCACCGTGCGCGCCAGGTCGAACTGCGTGCGCGCCTCGTCGCGATTGCCCTGCGCCCGATCGATCTCGCCCTTGGCCAGCAGCACCCAGCCGCGCGCGACCGGCGTGAGGTTGGCGGCGAGCGCGTCCTGCACGAGGGCCTCGACGTCGGCCGTCTGCGGCGTTGCCAGCGCCATCTGGATGAGCCGGAGCAGCAGCGGCACGGTCAGCGTCGAGCGCCGGGTGGCGAGCACGGCGGCGGCATCGCGTGCGCCCTTCCAGTCGCCGCCGGCCACCAGCGCCAGGGCGAGGCCGGCCTGACCCCAGTCGCGCTCGGGATTGTTGGCGGGTGGCGCGTAGGCGCGCAGCGCCGCCAGCGCCTCGGGGGCGTGGCCGGCCGCGAGCGCCCACCAGCCCAGGCGAAGCTGCGCGGTCGTGGCCAGCGGGTGCGCTCCGCCGTCGACGAAGCGCTTGAGGTCGGCCTCCGCGCGGCCGGGCTCGTTGATGCGACCGAGCGCCTCGCCATGCCAGAAGAGGACGTCGCGCGCGAGAACGTTGGGCGCGCCCCGCTGGAGCAGCGTGCTCCAGGTCTGCTCGGCGTCCTCGTAGCGAGCGAGGGCGTAATTCGCGAGGCCCAGGCCGTGCCGGGCCCACGGCTCCAGGGGCGCCGGCATCGCCGCCGCCAGCACCGTGGCGAACGCATCGCGAGCGCGCGCGGCGTCGCCGATGCGCAGCGCCGTCCAGCCGCTCGAGTGCAGCGCCCACACGCCCCAGTCCTGGCGCGGGCCGTCCTGCACGACCTGGCGGAAGAGCCAGTCGGCCTGCTCGATACGCCCGAGGCGGTAGTACGTCTCGCCGAGCCAATAGCGCGCCTCGCGCAGCACGTCGCGGTCGGTCGTCCCCGGCTTGGAGGCGTTCTCGAGCGCGCGGGCGGCCTCCTCGTACTCGCCGCGCTGGAAGCGCGCGCGGCCGCACTCGAGCGACTCGCTGGCGGCGCCAGTCCACGCCCCGATGCACGGCAGCGCGCGCGGCGCCTGCACGAAGGCGGCCGGCTTCTCGCCAGCCGGCACGACGATGCCGGCGGGCGGCAGCGCCGGCAACCCGATCGGCGGCGGCGGTACCGGCGCGTCGGCGAGCACGGGCGGCTTGTCGAGCGGTGCCACCACGAACGGGACCAGGGCCGCCAGGTCGGGCGGCGGCGGCGTCAGCGGCAGCGGCGTGGCCCCGGCGAGGCCTGTCCAGAGCGTCAGCAGCACGAGGGTGCGCCTCACGACTTCTTGCTCCCCGGCTTGGCCGGCTCGGACCGCTTCGGCGTGGTGCCGTTGGCGGGCTTCGTCGCGTACGGCTTGACCGCCGCCGCGCGCGCGCGCGCCCAGTCGCGCAGCGTCGTGTCGGGGCTGTTCTTGGCCACGGCCTCGTAGGCGGTCAGCGCCGCGTTGTACTCCTTGAGCTCTTCGCGCGCCAGGCCGAGACCGGCCAGCGCGCGGAAGCGCACACCGGCCTCGACGTCGCTCACCGACCCGACGGATTCGAACGCCTTGGCGGCCGGGGCGAAGCGCCGCTGCTTGAGCTCGGACTCGCCGACCGTCAGCCAGCCGTCGGCACGCACGGTGTCGTCGTCGCTCTGGGCCGCGACGGTGCCGAGCGTGATGGCGTCCTTCCAGTTCTTCTTCTCGAACGCCGTCCGCGCGAGGTCGCCGGCCATCTTGCGCGTGAGAGGATCCGTGGGGAAGTCAGTGCGCAGCTTGCGCCAGGCGGCCTCCTGCTCAACGAGGAGCCCCAGGCCGCCGGCGAGCGCGGCCGCCTCGGCGTAGGCCTCGGCGGTCGGAGGATTCTGCGCCATGAGCGATTTGTAGGCGGTGATGCGCTGCGTGCGGTCGCCATACTTGGCGTAGCCCTGGGCGACGAGGCGGCGCGCCTCCGGGGCCTGGTCGTGATTGGGGTTGGCGGTGGCGAACTCGTTGAGGTCCTTGAGGCCGCCCTGCCGATCGCCGTTGGTGTACTTGACCCACCCGAGCAGGTACTGCGCGTCGGGGAGCAGTTTCGAGCCCGGATACTTCGCCTTGAACGTGGAGAGCAGCGGCAGCGCTTCGCTGATGCGCTTGGCCTCGACCAGCGCCCGCGCCAGCTGCAGCGTCGCGGTCGCGGCCAATCCGTGATCGGGCCACGTCGTGAGGAACTCACGGAACGCGGTCATGGCCGGCTCCGGGTTCTTGAGCTCGAGCTCGCTCCATGCCAGGCCGTAGAACGCGTCGGGGGCCAGCGGGCCGCCCGCGTCGTTGCGCGCGATCTCGTCGTACGCCGTGCGCGCCTCGGCGAACCGCTTGAGACGGAACAGCGCTTCGGCCTGCCAGAATTTCACCTCCTGGACCTCGGCGGCGGCCGTGAGGCTGCTCTGCGCCCGCGTGAGCGCCTCCAGCGCGGACTCCGGATCGTTCAGCTGGAGGCGGGCCTTGCCCAGCATCAGCAGCGCGCGCGGCTGGCGCGCATCGTCCGGGAACTGGACGGCGAACCGCTCGAGCGCCCGGCGCGCGACGGGGAAGAAGCGGTCGGCCATGGCGCGCTCGCCGACAAGGAAAAGCCGGTCGGCCTCCTCGAGCGCGGACACCGGAGAGACCGCGGGTATGAGGAGGGAGGCGAGAGCGAGGGCCGCGACGATCGCCAGCCGGCGCTTCATGCCGTCGAGCGTAGCACGGCCATGGTACGGTCAGGGCGTGCGTTTGTGCGTCTTCGACCTGGATCACACCCTCGTCGACACCCCGCTGGACCTGGCGGCGATGGCCGTGGACATGCGGGCGCTGCTGGAAACTCGCTGCGGCCCGCTGCCCGCGCGTCCGGATCGCTACCGCGTGGGCGAGCTGATCCAGTGGTGCCAGTCGAACGCGCCGGACGTGGAGAAGCCCCTGTGGGAGGTCGCCCTCGACCACGAGCGGCGCGCGATGGCGGCCGCCTCGCTCGAGGCCAGCGCTCGCGAGGCGATCGAGGGCGTGCGCGCGGCAGGCTTCGCGACGGCGGTGTGGACCAACAACGCGCGGGACATCAGCGCCGAGGCGCTCGCCCGCTTCGGCCTGTTGAGCGTGCTCGACCTCGTCGTGACGCGTGACGAGATGCGCGCGCTCAAGCCCGATCCGGACGGCTGGCGCGTCATCGTCGAGCACTTCGGCGTCCCGCGCGATGCCGTGGTGGTCGGCGACTCGTGGGTGGACGGCGTGGCCGCCGGCGCCGCCGGCGTGCCGTTCGTGGCCTACCGCCCCAAAGAGCCCGACCTCGCGCGCTGGAACATCACCCCCGTCGCCCGCCTCACCGACCTGGCCGCGCTCCCCGCCTGGCTCCGCGCGCGGGATCGAGGCGCGCGATGATAGCGCCTGATTCGAAACGATGATGACGGCCATACCACGGTTCCCGTTGGGGGGCGTCGGGGGGAGCGGCGGTCGCTCCCCCCGACGATAAACAAGCTGGAGTTATTCGAGGACGCGGGGAGTCCGAGCGGGACGACACCGGCGGGGCCCCTGGCCGATCGCGTGCGGCCGCGATCGCTCGACGAGATCGTCGGCCAGGAGCACTTGCTCGGTCCCGGCCGCGTGCTGCGCACGGCGATCGAGAGCGGCGAGCTGCACTCGATGATCCTGTGGGGCCCGCCGGGCTCCGGCAAGACCACGCTCGCCTCGCTGATGGCCCGCGTGGCCGGCGCGCGGTTCGTGGCCTTCTCGGCCGTGCTCTCCGGGGTGAAGGAGATCCGCCAGGTGGTCGGCGAGGCCGACCTCGAGCGCCAGCGCCGCGGGCGGCGCACGATTCTCTTCGTGGACGAGATCCACCGGTTCAATCGCGCGCAGCAGGACGCCTTCCTGCCCCACGTCGAGAAGGGCACGATCGTGCTGGTCGGCGCCACCACCGAGAATCCCTCGTTCGAGGTGAACTCGGCGTTGCTCTCGCGCTGCCGGGTGTACGTGCTGCGCGCGCTGACCGAGGACGACCTGGTGGAGATCATGCGGCGCGCGCTGGCGGACCGTGAGCACGGCCTCGCCAGCCTGGCGCCCGACGTCAGCGACGACGCGCTGCGGCTGATCGCGCGGCTGGCCAACGGCGACGCGCGCTCCGCGCTGAATATCCTGGAGCTGGCCGTGCAGCTCACCAAGCCGGCGGGCGGGCGGCGCGCCGTCAGCGAGGCCGGGATCCGCGAGGCCGCGCAGCGCAAGACGCTGCTCTACGACAAGTCGGGCGAGGAGCACTACAACCTCATCTCCGCGCTCCACAAGTCGCTGCGCGACTCCGATCCCGACGCCTCGCTGTACTGGATGACGCGCATGCTCGACTCCGGCGAGGATCCGCTCTACGTCGCGCGGCGGCTCGTGCGCTTCGCCTCGGAGGACGTCGGCAACGCCGACCCGCGCGCGCTCACGCTGACGCTGGCCGCCAAGGAGGCCTACGACTTCCTCGGCTCGCCCGAGGGCGAGCTGGCGCTGGCGCAGGCCACGCTCTACCTGGCGCTCGCGCCCAAGTCGAACGCCGCCTACGTCGCCTACAACGAGGCCAAGGCCGACGTGGAAGAGCGGCCGTCGGAGCCGGTGCCGCTGCACATCCGCAACGCGCCGACGGGACTCATGAAGGACCTCGGCTACGGCAGCGGATACCAGTACGCGCACGACGCACCCGACGCGCGCGTGGCGCAAGAGCACCTGCCGGAGTCGCTGCGCGGCCGCCAGTACTACCGGCCCACCGACCGCGGCCTCGAGGCCGAGCTGGGTCGCCGTCTCGCCGAATGGCGACAGTGGCGGGAGCAGCACCGACCGAAATCGTAAGTCCCTGGCATCGGGTTTGCCTCCCTCCCCCGTGGAGGTCTCTCGTCATGAAGCGCTCCCTCGTTGCCCTCGCCCTCCTCGGCCTCTCGGCCGGCGCCGCCGCGGCCGCACCCGGCGATCCGCGCGTGCTGCAGGGCACGCTCGAGTGGCCCGCGACCGTCACCAGCGAGCCGTTCGTGGTCATGCGGGGCGACGACGGGAAGCTCTATTACGCGGACATCAGCGTGGCGCAGCGGCGCACGCCCGATCCGCTGCGGGCGGGCTCGCGCATGGCGGTGCTGGGCGTCGAGGGCTCGCGGCCGTACGAGATCGCCGCGATCGCCCTCGGCGTCGATGCCACGTCGCTCGGCGTGGCGCCCACCAATAGCCCGTCGACGCCTTCGGCGTCGATTCCCTCGATCCCCTCCACCGCCGCCCCCACGCCGGGCTCGCCGCCGGAGCCGATGTGGCGCATGGACGGCACCGTGCAATCGGTTGCGGGGACGACGGTCACGTTGCGCACCACGGCGGGACGGACGGCGAGCGTCGACGTCTCGCTGCTCGACGAGAAGACGCGGCAGGCGCTGCGGACCGGCGATCGCGTGTCGCTCTTCGGCGTGCCGCGCAAGGACCGCCGCCTCGTTGCCAACGGCTTCATCCAGAGCGACGCGGGCTCGCCCGCCGCGTCACCGCCCTCGCGCTAGGCGCCTAAGCTTTCACGCGCGGCGGAGGCGGACTGCTACAATCCGCTCATGCCGCGCGTGGGCGTGATCTTCGGCGGACGCTCCGGCGAGCACGAGGTCTCGCTGGCCTCCGCCGCCTCCATCATCGCCGCGCTCGAGCGGCGCGGTCACGAGGTCGTTCCCATCGGCATCGCGCGCGACGGCCGCTGGGTCGTCGGCGGCGATCCGATGCGCGCGCTGGCCGAGCAGGCGCGCGGGGCGCTGCCCAGCGGCGACGACACGGGCTCGGTCAAGAAGGCGCTGGCCGACCGCGCCGAGAGCGTGCGCGGCGCCGCCTCCACGTCGCTCGTGCGCTCCGAGCCGGCCGGCAGCGTGCCGAGCGAGCTGCGCCAGGGCCTCGACGTCGTCTTCATCGCGCTGCACGGCCCGTACGGTGAGGACGGCACCATCCAGGGACTGCTCGAGATGGCCGACGTGCCCTACGTGGGCGCCGGCGTGCTCGCCTCGGCCGTCGGCATGGACAAGGCCACGATGAAGACGATCTTCCGCGCCCACGGCCTGCCGATCGTCGAGCACGTCGTCGTGCTGCGCCGCGACTGGCGCGCGCAGCGCCAGAAGATCGCCCGCCACGTCCTCGACGCGGTCGGCGTCCCCTGCTTCGTGAAGCCCTGCAACCTCGGCTCGAGCGTGGGCATCAGCAAGGTCACGACCGCGGCCGCGCTGCCCGGCGCCCTCGACGAGGCGGCCCGCCACGATCGCAAGCTCATCGTCGAGCGCGCTGTCGGCCGCGCGCGGGAGATCGAGGTCAGCGTGCTCGGCAACGACGACCCGCAAACGTCCCTGCCCGGCGAGATCGTATACGAGAGCGAGTGGTACGACTACGCGACGAAGTACGCCGAGGGCCAGGCGCGGCTGGTGTGCCCGGCGCCGGTAACGCCCGCGCTCACGGCGCGCTTCCGCGAGCTGGCCGTGGCCGCCTTCCACGCCGTCGACTGCGCCGGCATGGCGCGCGTCGATTTCTTCCTCGACGGACCGACGGTCCTCGTGAACGAGATCAACACGATTCCCGGCTTCACCGCCACCAGCGGCTACGCGAAGATGTGGGAGGCCACGGGCCTCGCCTATCCCGATCTCGTGCAGAAGCTCGTCGACCTCGCCCTGGAGCGCCACCGGGACAAGTGATCGTCATCGCGGGCGGGGGCACAGGCGGTCACACGAGCCCCGGGCTGGCCGTCGCGACGCTGCTGCGCGAGCGGTCCATCGCCCACGCCTGGATCGGCAGCCGCGACGGCGTGGAAGCGCGCCGCGCGGCGGAGCAGTCCATCCCGTACTACGCCATCCCCACCGGCAAGCTGCGCCGCTACTGGGCATGGCGCAACGTCACCGACCTGACCGTCAACGTGCCCGCCGGCATCGTGCAGGCGTTCCGCCTGGTGCGCCGGCTGGCGCCACGCGTGGTGCTGGCCACCGGCGGCTTCGTCGCGCTGCCGGTCGTGCTGGGCGCGGCGGCGGCGCGCGTGCCGGTGGTGGTGCACGAGCAGACGTCGGTGCCGGGCCTCGCCAACCGCATCGCCGCGCGGCTGGCCCGCCGCGTCGCCATCACGTTCGCGCCGAGCGAGCGGCACTTTCCGCCCGATCGCGTCGTGGTCACCGGCAATCCGCTGCGCCCCGACCTGCGTGCGGGCACGCGCGCCGACGCCATCGGCCGCTTCGGGCTCGATCCCGCGCTGCCGCTCGTCTACGTCACGGGGGGCGCCCAGGGCGCGCGCGCGGTGAACCGTGCGGTGGGCGAGATCGCGGGCGCGCTGGTGGCGCACGCGCAGGTGATCCACCAGTCGGGCGACAACCAGACGACGGGCGATTTCGCGTGGCTGGAGGCCAAGCGGGCGGCGCTGCCGCCGGCGTTCGCACGCCGCTATACCGTCCTGCCGTGGGTCGGCGCCGAGCTGGCCGGCATCTATGCGACCGCCGCGCTCGTGGTGGCGCGCGCCGGCGCCGGCACCGTGAACGAGTGCTGCCAGCTCGGCCTGCCGGCGCTCTATATCCCGCTGCCGGGCGCCAGCGGCGACGAGCAGACCGCCAACGCGCGCCTGGTGGGACGCGCCGGCGGCTGCGCGATCCTGCCGCAGGCCACACTGACGCCCGACCTGTTGCTCGAGCGCATCCGCGCCCTGCTCGCCGAGCCCGCCCGCCTCAAGGACATGGGCGAGCGCGCCCGCACGCTGGCGATTCCGGACGCCGCCGAGCGCCTCGTCGCTGTCCTGCTGGAGGTGGCCGCGTGACGCACGGGTTAAGGAGGAGCGCCACGGCGTCGCCGGGGCCCGACGAAAGTCCGGGGGGTTTGGGGGCCATTTCGGGGCCCCCCATAGAGATGGTGGTCGCGTGACGCACGGGTTGACGAGGAGCGCCACAGCGTCGCCGGGGCGCGAGGAAAGTCCGGGGGGGTGGGGGGCCATTTCGGGGCCCCCCATAGAGATGGTGGCCGGGGGGGTTGGGGGGCCATTTCGGGGCCCCCCATAGAGATGGTGGCCGCGTGACGCGCGGGTTAACGAGGAGCGCCACGGCGTCGCCGGGGCGCGACGAAAGTCCGGGGGGGTTGGGGGCCATTTCGGGGCCCCCCATAGAGATGGTGGTCGCGTGAGAGCGTCAGATCGTCGGTCTACCGCCCTCCAGGTCATATCTGAGCGGGCAGGTCTCGCAGATCGGCACCGAGCGGCAGTTGGACTTGGCGACGGCGACGAGCAGGGCGTGAAGCTCGTTGAAGAGCGCGGGATCGGACGGCAGGCGCGCCTCGACGAACGCGCGCGCGTCCTCGTAGCCGATCCCCGCCGGCACGAAGCGGTGGCGCGCCAGCACGCGCCGCGCGTAGGCGTCGGCCACGAACACCGGCCGGCCGGCCGCGTAGAGCAGGATCGCGTCCGCCGTCTCGGGGCCGAGCCCGGGCACGCTCAGCAGCTCGCGGCGCAGCGGGCCGAGCGGCGCCCGGCGCAGGCGACGAAAATCACCGCCGAAGCGATCCAGCAGCCAGTGGGTGAAGTCGAGCAGCCGGCGCGCCTTGAGGCGCCAGGTGCCCGCTGGACGCACGAGCGCGCCAAGGGTCGCGGCATCGAGCGCGGCGAGCCTTGCCGGCGTGAGCCGGCCGGCGGCGCGGAGCGCGGCGATGGCGCCGGCGGCACCCGCCCACGCCGTGTGCTGCACGAGGATGGCGCCCACGGCGACCTCGAACGGCGTGCGGGCCGGCCACCAGCCCTGCGGCCCGTGGTGCGCGAGCAGCGCGCGGTAAAGGCGCAGCAGGCGCGCCTTGACGCGATCGCGCGGCGGGCCGGGGATGCGGCGCCACGCGGTCAGCACGGGACGGCCTGACGCCATGCTGGGGGTCATCCTCCTGCTGCAGACGTTGACGCTGGCGATCGCGGGACCGGCGACGTCACCCGAGTATCTCCCGCTCCGCGTCGCCGAGGCCGACGGTCACTTCGTGCGCGAGGGCCTCAATGTCGTCGTGCGCACCACGCGTGCCGAGCCCGGCGCCGCCGAGGCGCTCGTCCAGGGCCAGGCCGACCTCGTCGCCACCTCGCTCGAGGCGATGCTGCGCTTCGGCCCGCGCTCGGCCAGCCAGGCGCCGCGGCTGGTGTTCGGCCTGTCGGCAGCGCCGCCTGTGGCGCTGCTCGTGCCGACCTCGCAGGCCGAGGTCGTCAAGACCGTGACCGATCTGCCGGGCACGCGCGTGGGGCTCTCCAGCCCGGGCGCTCCCGAGCAGGCGTGGCTCGGCTGGCTGCTGGCGCGCTCCGGCCTCACGCTGGCCCAGGTCTGGGTCGTCAGCCACGGCAGCCGTGGCCTGGTGACGGCCGTCGAGGGCGGCGACGTGCACGCCGGGCTCGTGCCCGAGCCGTTCGCCTCGCGCCTGCTGAACGACGGGCGCGCCCGCGTGCTCGTCGATCTGCGCACGCCCGAGGCCGTGAGACAGGCCCTCGGCGGGCCCACCGTGAACGCCGCCGTGTTCGTGCGCGCCGATCGCCGGCCGCGCGATCGCGATCTGGCCGCCTTCGCCCGCGCCGTGCTGTCGGCCGAGCAGCGGCTGGCGACGGCCCCGCCCGAGGAGCTGGTCGAGAAGCTCGGCAAGCGCGTGGCCGGCGGCGACGACTTTGCCGCGCGCATCGAGACCACGCGGAGCATGTACCTGGCCGGTGGGCTCGTCAGCGTCGAGCAGGTCAAGCAGACCATCGCGCTGATTCGCAGCCATCAGCCGCTGCCGGCCACCAGCCGGGTGCCGTCGCCGGACGAGCTGCTGCACGTCGAGCCGCTGCGCCGTCTCAGCGCGCCGGCGGCTCGTTGACCGCCACCCCGAAGGCCGCCAGCAGCCGGGCCGTCTCTTCGAGCGGCAGCCCCACCACGTTGGAATAGGAGCCCTCGAAGCCGGCCACCAGCACGCCGCCGGCGCCCTGGATGGCATAGGCGCCGGCCTTGTCGAGCGGCTCGCCGCTGGCCACGTACGCCTCGATCTCGCGCTCGCCGTAGTCGGCCATCCGCACGCGGCTCGTCACGGCCGTGCGCTCGGCGCGACCGCTGCCGGCGTCCACCACTGCCACGCCGGTGATCACCTCGTGCTCGCGCCCGCGCAGGCGCCTGAGCATCGCGCGCGCCTCGTCCGGCCCGGCCGGCTTGCCGAGCACGTCGCCGTCGATCGTCACCACGGTGTCGGCCCCGAGCACGACGCCCGCGCCCACCCGCGCCGCCACCGCCCGGGCCTTCTCGAACGCCAGCCGCGCCACGGCCTCCGTCAGCGGCCCGGGGGCGAGCGTTTCGTCCACCTCGCTCGGCAGGACGGTGAAGTCGAGGCAGAGGACGCGCAAGAGCTCCCGCCGCCTCGGCGAGGCGGAGGCCAGGATCAGGATGGCCCGCCTCAGAGCCGGCGGAGCGTGAAGGCGGCGAGCATGATGCCGACGACCCCGACCAGGTTGACCTTGAAGCTCAAGCCGAAGGTGAGCGCGAGGAATCGCAGGTCCAGGCTGGCCGGCGGCGTGAGGCCGATGACCGGGCCCTTGGAGATCAGGTCCTGGGCGAGACCGTGGGGCAGGAGGCTGCCGAGAATCTCGCCCAGCAACGAGCCGACGATGAGGCCCGCGACGACCACCAGGAGCAGCAGCCCGACGCCTCGCCGGGAAGCCACGCGCGGGGCGGCCTCTACGTGACGATCAGTGGATGGGCGTCGGTGACGACGCGAGTCTGGGCCTCGGTGGCGGCGCGGATGTGCTTCGGCACGTTGAACGCGTGCTGGTGCGTCTGGCCGTCCCAGTAGCCCAGCGGGCTCTTCATGCGCTCGGCGATCAGCCGGTCGATGGCCGCGGCGTCCTGCTTGCGCGGGTCCACCTTCTTGGTGGCGGTGATGAAGCCCCAGGGCGTGCCGAAGCAGGAGATGAAGGTCTGGTAGGGGGCCACCACCGGGAAGACCTCGCGCAGGGTCCGGTGGATGGAGGTGAAGAAGTCGAGCTCGCCCAGCTTCGTCATCCCGGCCTGCAGCGTCATGGCCCCGCCCGGCGTGAGCCGGTCGCGCACCAGCGTGTAGAACTCCCTGGTGAAGAGCAGGCAGGCCGGCCCTTCCTCGAGCGGCTCCACCAGGTCGATCGTGATGAAATCGAACCGCTCGGAGGTGCGCTCGAGATAGCCCCGGGCGTCCTCGTGGCGGGTTTCCGACCGGGGGTCGTCGAAGGCCCCCTGGTGCATCTCCGGCAGGTACTTCTTGCAGAGCTCCACCACCTCGCCGTCGATGTCGACCATGACGGCGCGCTTGATGGTGGGGTAGCGCAGGATCTCGCGGAGGGTGGCCCCCTCACCGCCGCCGATGACCAGCCCGGACTCCGGGGCCCGCTCGGAGGCCAGCATGCCGGGGTGGACCAGCGCCTCGTGATAGATGAAGTCTTCCGCCTGGCTCGACTGGATGCGGCCGTCGAGGATCAGCACCTTGCCGTAGGCCGGCGTCTCGATGATCTCCATGTGCTGGAACTTCGTCTGCGCCTCGACGACGGTCCGCTTGATGGCGTGCATGTGGCCCTCGACGTTCGTCGTGGGCTCGAAGAACCACTTGTAGGACTGGGGGGTGATCAACTGACGGCGACCGAGGACTTGTTGACGATCGGCACCCCGGGGTTGAGGAACATCCCCCGCTGGAGCTCGACCACCGACGCGCGCTCGGCCCCGAACTGCTCGACCAGGTAGTTGGCCGCCACGCTCGGCTGGAGCACGTCGCCGCAGGAGAAGATGTCGACCGCGGCGTACCGGTATTCCGGCCAGGTGTGGATGGACAGGTGGGACTCGGCAATCACGACGACACCGCTGATGCCGAACGGGTTGAACTCGTGGAAGACCACGTCGACGATGGTGGCCTGGGCCCGCTTTGCCGCCTCAACCAAGGCGCCCTTGACGACTTCGAGGTTGGTGATGGCGTCCGAGTCGCAGTCGAACAACTCGAGCAGCAGGTGCCGTCCCAGCGCGTTCAATCCAGCGTCCCTCCTTTGGGCGATCCGGCCATCTACCGCACCTCTCCTGCGACGCTGCTTCGTGCTTCGCGTCGCGTTCTGGCGGCGAAAAAATTCTTCGCCACCGATAAAATCTGTTTCACTGTATGGTCCGCTCACCCCCATTGCAAGAAAAAAACGCACCTTCGGATGGTTTTGGATCACGCTCGCGCGCGCGACTTCGCGACTCGATGGCGTGTCGTCGGGTCACTTTTCTCTTGCGTTGGCACGACGGCTCGGTAAAGTGACGAAAGATTTCTCTCCGCCCTGGTGGCGGCATGGTGATTGGAGGCGAGATCCCACGGTGAGGAGGAGCGAATGACGAAGACGATCACGATGGCGGCGGCCACTGCGGGACATGCCGAAGGCGGCACCACCCTCAATGCCTTCGACAACGCGCTGCTCGCGGCGGGCATCGGCAACATCAACCTGATCAAGGTCTCCAGCATCCTGCCGCCCGAGGTGCCGGTGATCGATCTGCCGAAGATCAAGCTCGGCGCCCTCATTCCCACGGCCTACGCGGCGATGACCAGCGAGACGCCCGGCGAGACCGTCGCCGCCGCCGTCGGCTACGCCGTCCCCGACGACCCGGCCAAGAACGGCGTCATCATGGAGTTCCACGGCCTGGCGTCGCGCGCCGAGGCCGAGCGCCAGATCCACCTGATGCTCGAAGAGGCCTTCCGGGTCCGTGGCGAAACCATCCGCGAGCGGGGCGTCGTCTCCGCCGCGCACACGGTGGGCAGCCGTCCCGGCTGCGCGCTGGCGGCCATCACGCTCCTGGCCGACGAGGACCTGGTCTAGCTGCGCCCGGCTTCACCTCGCTTCATCGCCTGCGACCGGTCTCTCTCCGACGGCCGCATCATCGTCTACGGCATCCCTTTCGAAGGCCGGGTCAACCTGCGCAAGGGCGCCGACGGCGGCCCGCGCGACCTCCGCCTGGCCTCCGACTCGATCGAGACCTACTCGCCGTGGGCCGAGCGCGACCTGGAAGACCTGGCGCTGGCCGACATCGGCGACTGCGAGCTCCCCGACGGCGCCGCGCCCCGCGAGCAGCTCGACGCGGCGCGTGAACAGATCGCCGAGTGGTGGCGCCCGGGGCTGATCCCCTTCATGCTCGGCGGCGACCACACCGCCACCGTGCCCGTCATGGAGGTGCTGGCGCCGCACTTCCCCGAGCTCAGGATCCTGCAGCTCGACGCCCACCCCGATACCCGCGAGGAGTTCCTCGGCGAGCGGTACAACTACGCTTCGGCGATGGCCAGGGTCATGGACGTGGTCGACGCCGAGCGCGTCTACCAGGTGGGCATGCGGACGGGCTCGCGCGAGGAGTACGTGAACCGCCGGCCGAACTTCTACCCGGTGCTCGCCGGTCATCCCGTGGAGGTCGTCCGCCGGCTCCTGCCGGCGCTGCGGAGCCACCCGCTCTACGTCACCATCGACGTCGACGTGCTGGACCCGAGCGAGGCGCCCGGCACCGGCTCGCCCGAGCCCGGCGGGCTGCGCGTGCCGGAGCTGCTGGAGATCGTGCGCATGCTGGCCGGCTGCCGCATCATCGGCGGCGACCTCGTGGAGGTCGCCCACGCCTGGGACCCGAGCGGGCGCACGGGCATCGCGGCTTCCTGGGTGATTCGCGAGGCCATGCTGACCTGGTGGGGCGGAGCTTAGGTGACGAAGTCGCGCGAGCGCGAGTACACGGCGCCGCGCCTGTACGAGATCGCCTTCGACATGAACCGCAAGGGCGAGGTGGATTTCCTCGTCCACTGCTTCAAGCGCTTCGCGCGCCGCCCGGTCCGCCGCGTGCTCGACATCGCCTGCGGCACCGGGCCCCACCTGGTCCGGCTGGCCGAGCGCGGCTATCGCACCGCCGGCCTCGACCTCTCCCGGCGCAACATCGAGTTCCTGCGCGAGCGCCTGGCCGCCAAGGGACTGTCCGGCGACCTCGTGGTCGGCGACATGACGGACTTCCGCCTGGCCCAGCCGGTGGACGCCGCCATCTGCATGCAGGACTCGCAGGGCCACCTGCTCACGAACGACCAGCTCGTCGCCCACCTGCGCGCCGTGGCGCGCAACCTCAAGAAGGGCGGCGTGTACGTCTTCGACCGCTACATGGCCTCGTCGTGGACAGACCCGGCGCGCGCCTGGTCGTGGTCGCGCCGCCGCGGCGGCCTGATCGTGCGCGCCTCGTTCTCGGCCTTGAACGACGTCGATCCGGTCTCCCAGATCTTCAGAGAGCACATGACACTGGAAGCCGTGGAGAACGGCACCCGTCGCGTGTACCGCCAGACGCATCTGTCGCGGATGGTGTTTCCGCAAGAGCTGCGCGCGCTCGTGGACCTGGCCGGCGGCTTCGAGTTCGTCCAGTGGTTCTTCGGCTTCAAGCCCCACCAGGTCCTCGAGAAGTCCAGGCATCCCCTGCTGATGGTGGTCGTCCTCCGCCGCCGCTGAGCGCTCGGGCTTCCTCCCCCGGCGGCGCGGTCAAGGGTAAGCTCCAGCCCGTGTCGAAGAAATCCCCGGTGCTCAGGTTGAAGAAGAGCCACGAGCAGCGGGCGCGGACGCATCCATGGATCTTCAAGGGTGACGTGGCGGACGTGAGCGACGTCGCGCCCGGCGACGTCGTCACGGTGATAGATGCCAGCCGGCGCTTCGTCGGCCGCGGGCTGTTCAATCCGCGGCCGGCGCTCTGCTGCCGGATCTTCACGTGGGAGGACGAACCGCTCGACGATGCCTGGCTCGCCCGGCGGATCGAGGCGGCCGTGCACGCGCGTGAAGGCTCGGGGCGCGAGGCCGAGCGCCTCGTGTGGAGCGAGGCCGACGGCGTGCCCGGCCTGGTGGTGGACCGCTACGGGCCGGCGCTGGTCGTGCAGTGCCTGACGCTCGGCGTCGCCCGCCGGCGCTCGACGATCGTGGCCGCGCTGCGCAGGCGGCTCGGCGACCTGCCCGTGGCCGCCACGGACGACAGCGCCATGGCGGCGCTCGAAGGCTTCGAGCCGGCCAGCGGCTGGCTGGATCGCCCCGGCCCCGACGAGATCGTGGTGAAGGAGGCCGGCGTCCGCCTGGCCGTCCGGCCGGGCGCGGGCCACAAGACCGGCCTCTACCTGGACCAGGCCGAGAACCGCGCGCGCGTCGGCGCCGCCGGCGGGCGCGGCCAGGTGCTCGACGTCTTCGCCTATGCCGGCGGCTTCGCCTGCCACGCCCTCGCCGCCGGCGCCACGCGCGCGGTGTGCGTGGAGTCCTCCGCCGAGGCGGTCGCCGCCGCGCGGCGCAACTTCGAGCTGAACGGTGTCGCCGCGCGCGCCGAGGTGCGCGCGGTCAACGCCTTCGACGAGCTCCGCCGGCTCGACCGCGAGCGCGCACGCTTCGACCTCGTCGTCCTCGATCCTCCACCCTTCGCTCGCGGCCGGACCGCTCTCGACGCAGCCCTGCGTGGCTACAAGGAGATCAACCTGCGCGCAATGCGCCTGCTGGCGCCGGGCGGACGGCTGGCCACCTTCTCCTGCTCACACCACGTGGACGAGGCGACGTTCGAGGCGACGTGCCGCGAGGCCGCGGCCGATGCCGGCTTGCGCCTGCGCATCATCGAGCGCCAGTCGCAGGCGGCCGACCACCCGGTGCTGTTGACGGTGCCCGAGACGCGCTACCTCAAAGGGCTGCTGCTCGAGGCGGTTTAGCTACCAGCCGCGCGTCTCGCCGTGCTTGAGCACCCAGACGCGGTCGGGGTCGAGGTTGCGGCGGCGCGCCTCGGCCAGCAGGCGCTGCGGCGGCTCGTCGGGCGGCTCCTCGGCGAGATCGAACGTCCCCCAGTGCATGGCGAGGAAGCGGCGGCCGCGGACGTCGTCGAAGACCTGCAGCGCCTCCTCGGGGGTCGTGTGGCTGAAGCGCATGATCGTGGCCGGCGTGTAGGCGCCGATCGCGATCGCCGCCAGGTCGAAGGGGCCCAGGCGGGCGCCGATCTCCTTGAAGTAGACGTCGTAGTAGCTCGTGTCGCCGCCGAAGAACACGCGCCGCTCGCGCCCGGCGATCGTCCACCCCGCCCACAGGCGGCGGTTGAGATCGAACGGCGTGCGCGAGCCGAAGTGCTGCGCCGGCACGCAGGTCAGCGTGACGCCCCGCTCGACGCGCGTGTCCCACCAGTCCAGCTCGACGACGTCGGTGATGCCGAGGCCGGCCATCCACGCCTTGATGCCGAGCGGCACGTAGAAGCGCGGCCGGTGCTCGGCGGCCAGCCGCCTGACGGTGGCCACGTCGAGGTGGTCGTAGTGATCGTGCGAGATCAGGACGACGTGGATCGGTGGCAGGTCCTCGAAAGCCAGGCCGGGCGGCGTGAGGCGCTTGGGGCCCGCGAAGCTCACGGGGCTCGCGCGCTCCGACCACTGCGGATCGGTGAGGATGTTGACGCCGTCGAGCTGGAACAGCAGCGTGGCGTGCCCCACCCAGGTCACCGTCGGCTCCCCGCGATTGGCACGCAGGGCGGCGCCGTCGTTGGCGACCCGCGGCAGCGTGAGCGTGCGGGGCGAGACGATCGAGGCCCAGATGCGGCTGGCGAAGAACGTGGTCCGCGTCCAGAAGGGCGGCCGCTCGAACGCCGGGTTGGTGTTCGCGAACCCGTGCTCCCGGTGGTGGGCGGGCGCGCCGGGCTTGGGCCCCCCCACGCCCGCGCAGCCGGCCGCCGTCAGCAGCACGGCGAGCAGAACGGCTGCGGAGCGGCGCCGAGGAGGCGCCGGCGATCGGCGAGCGCTCAGTCCGTTTCTCCGATCGGCAGCTCGACGGTGAAGACGGCGCCGCGGCGGTCGGCGCGATTCTCGCCGCGCAGCTTGCCCTTGTGCTCGGCCACGATCCCGTAGGAGACCGAGAGGCCGAGCCCACTGCCCTCGCCGGGCGGCTTGGTGGTGAAGAACGGATCGAAGAGGCGCGGCATGACGTCGGCCGGGATGCCGGGGCCGGTGTCGAGCAGCTCCAGCACGACGACGCCGTCGGCCGGGCGGATGCGGACGGTCAGCACGCGCTCATCCTGCTGGGTCATGGCCTGGTGCGCATTCTGCACCAGGTTGAGGATCACCTGCTGCACCTGGTTCTCGTCGGCCCACACGGGCGGGCAGTCCGCGAAGTCCGTCTCCACCTGGATCTTGTCGACCTCGAGCTGGTAGGCCTTGAGCTCGAGCACGCGACGCACCTGGTCGGCCACCGAGCAGGGCCGCCGCTCGGGCGCGTAGTGGCGCGAGAAGAGCAGGAGGTTCTGGACGATGCGCGCGGCCCGCGAGGCCTCGTCGGAGATGATCGTGAGCCGCTCGCGCATGTGCGGGGTGGCCTCGGCGCGCTCCAGCAGCAGGTGCGTCTGGCCCAGGATCGTCGTGAGCGGGTTGTTGATCTCGTGGGCGACGCCGGAGGCCAGCTCGCCGACCGCCCACAGCTTCTCGGCGTGGACGAGCTGGGCCTGCGCGCGCTTCAACTCCTCGAGCTGGCGCAGCGTCTCGGAGTACAGCCGCGCGTTGTCGAGCGCGATGCCGATCTGGTCGGCCGTGGCCTCCACCAGCGCCACCTCCGCCCGGCCGAACGTCTTGTTCGTCTGGCGCCCGAGCGACAGCGTGCCCAGGATGCGGCCACGGCTGTGGATCGGCACGCACAGGAACGCGCGCTGGCGGTCCTTCCTCACGACACGCTTGGCGGCCGGCAGGAGGTTGGGTGTCGTCACGACGTTGCGCACGTTCAGCGTCTGGCCGGTCGCCGCCACGCCGCCGATGAGGCCGTGGCCGACCGTGAGCACGCGATTGATGTCGCGCAGCTCCGGCGACAGGCCGCGGTCGCCGCGCAGGTGGAGGGTCTGGCCGTCATCCGAGAGCAGGTGCAGGCTGGAGATCTCGTGGCCGGTGACGTGGGTGAGCGCGTCGAGCGCGGTGCGCAGCACCTCGGCCACGTCGAGCGAGCGGCCGACCGTCTCTGCGACGGTGTGGAGGATCTGCAGGTGGCGCTGCGAGCCCGCGCCGCCTTTCATGCGCCGCGGCCCATGGCGCCGGGCACTCTCGGCCCGCCGTTCCGGGCGCCCAGGTCGCCCACGATCTCGACGAAGCGCGCGACCACGCGCGCATCCCACGCCCCCGTGTCGGCCTCCTCGCGCAGGATGCCCAGCGCGTCGGCGGTGGAGAGCGCGGCCTTGTAGGGCCGCGCGGTGTGCAGCGCGTCGAAGACGTCCACCACGGCCATGATGCGTGCGCCGAGCGGGATCCCCTCGCCCTGGAGCCCGTCGGGATAGCCGCTGCCGTCCCAGCGCTCGTGGTGGTGGCGGATGATGGGCCGCACGTCGTCCAGCGTATGGAGCCCTCGCACCAGGTCCGCGCCGATGCTGGGATGGCGCTGGATCTGCGCGAGCTCGCTCGGCGTCAGCGCGCCTGGCTTCAGCAGCACCGTGTCCGGCACCGCGATCTTACCGAGGTCGTGCAGGTAGCCGCCGAGGTGGAGCGCACGGATGAGCGGCTCCGGCACGTTCAGCGCCCGGCCGAGCGCCACGCCGTAGGTGGCCAGCCGCTCGCAATGTCCGCTCGTATAGAGGTCGCGGGCCTCGATGGTTGCGCCGAGCGTGACGATCACGCCCTCGGCCCGCTCGAGCTGGTCGAGCAGTGTCTTCACCCGCAGGAGCGCGCCGACCCGCGTGCTCAGCTCCGAGAGCTCGAACGGCTTGCCGAAGAAATCGTCGGCGCCGGCGGCCAGCCCGGCCACCCGCGCGTCGAGATCGGTCACGGCGGTGAGGATCACGATCGGGGTCAGCGCGAAGCGCGGATCGGCCTTGAGCCGCTTGCACAGCTCGACGCCGCTGATCCCCTTCATGTGAACGTCCGTGAGGACCAGATCCGGCGCGGCCACCTCGACGTCGCGCAGCGCCGCCTCGGCCGACGCGGCCATGCGCACGGCGTAGCCGAGCTCGACGAGCTGATCCCGGAGCATCTCGCGCACGTCGAGCTCGTCCTCGACGACGAGAATCGTGGGGTTCAGGGGCATCGCTGTCCTCGGCCCGCGTGACCGGGCCGTCGTGTGTCCGGCTTACGAGCCGGTGCGAGCGACAGCGTCGTACACGGCCTCGAGGGCGGCGTCGAGCTTGGCCGGCTCCTTGCCGCCGGCCTGCGCCAGGTCCGGGCGACCGCCGCCGCTGCCACCCACGGCGCGCGCCACCTCCTGCACGAGCTTGCCGGCCTGGAACCGCTTGGTGAGATCCTTCGTGACGGCGGCCACCAGGTTCACGCGGCCCTCCACCACGCTGCCGACGACGACGATGCCGGAGCCCAGGCGATCGCGCAGGCGGTCGGCCACCGCGCGCAGCCCGTCGGGATCGAGCCCGTCGATGCGTCCGGCCACCACGGCCACGCCATTGACCTGGCGGGCGCCGGCCACGAGGTCGTCGGCCTTGGAGCGCGCGAGCTTGCCTTCCAGCTCCTGGAGCTGGCGCTCGAGGGCGCGCTGCTCGTCGAGCAGCTTGCGCAGCCGCTGGGGCGCCTCGCTGGGCGCGATCTTGAGGATGTCGCCGATCTCCTTGAGGACGCGCTCCTGCCGCGCGACGGCCTCGACGGCGGCGGTGCCGGCCACGGCCTCGATCCGGCGCACGCCGGAGGCCACCGCGCCCTCGGTGTCCACCTTGAAGAAGCCGATCTGGCCGGTGGCGTCGAGATGCGTGCCGCCGCACAGCTCGGTGGAGAAGTCGCCGATCTTCACCACGCGCACGCGGTCGCCGTACTTCTCGCCGAACAGCGCCATGGCGCCGGAGGCGAGCGCCTCCTTGAGGTTCATCTCGTGGTGCGTCACCGGTGTGTTGGCCTGCACCTGCTCGTTCACCAGCTCCTCGATCTGCTGGACCTCGCGGTCCTTGACCGACGCGCCGTGCGAGAAGTCGAAGCGCAGGTGGTCGGGCGCCACCAGCGAGCCCGCCTGCGCCACGTGGCCGCCCAGGATCCGGCGAAGGGCGGCGTGCAGCAGGTGCGTGCCCGTGTGATGCTGGCGCAGGCCGAGGCGGCGCGGCGTCTCCACCGCGACGGCGACGTCCTCGTTCTCGTGCAGGCCGCCCTGCCGGATCTTCACGCGGTGCACGATGAGCTTGTTGCCGCGGTAGTAGGTGTCGAGGATATCGCCGCGGCCCAGGCGGCCGACCAGCGTGCCGGTGTCGCCCACCTGACCGCCGGATTCCGCATAGGCCGGCGTGCGATCGAGGATCACCTCGACCTCGTCGCCCTCGGTGGCCTCGCGCACGCGCTGCACGCCGCGCACCATGGCGAGGATGCGCGCCGGCGTCGTCAGCGAGTCGTAGCCGACGAACTCGACCGACGGGATCTCCGTGCTCAGGCGCTGGTAGACCGCCGCACCCTCGCCCTCCTCGCCGGCGGCGAACGTGGCGCCCGCCCGCGCGCGATCGCGCTGGGCCTCCATCTCGGTGTTCCAGGTCGCGTTTGTTTCGTCGTTGACGACCCAGCCGCGGTCCTTGAGCACGTCCTCGGCGAGATCGCGCGGAAACCCGTACGTGTCGTAGAGCGTGAACAGGAAGCCGCCGTCCACCGCGCGGCCGCGGCCGGGGCCCTGCGCGGCCAGGTACTCGTCGATCCGCCGCCCGCCGCTCTCCAGCGTCTCGGCGAAGCGCTCCTCCTCGCCGCGCACGGCCTCCTCGATGCGCGCCCGCTCGCGCACGATCTCGGGATACGCCGCGCCCATCGACTCGACGACCCACGGCACGGTCTTGTAGAGGAACGGCTCGGTGATGCCGAGCATCCGGCCGTGGCGCATGGCGCGGCGCATGATCCGCCGCAGCACGTAGCCACGCATCTCGTTGGAGGGCAGCACGCCGTCGGCGATGAGGAACGTCGCGGTCCGGCCGTGGTCGGCGATCACGCGCATCGAGACGTCGTCGTCCTCGCCGGCCCCGTAGCGCTTGCCGGCCAGGCCGCTCACGCGCGCGATCAGCGGCGCGAAGAGATCGGTGTCCCAGTCCGAGAGCTTGCCCTGGAGCACCGCGGCCACGCGCTCCAGCCCCATGCCGGTGTCGATCGAGGGCCGCGGCAGCGGCGTCATCTTGCCGCTGGCGTCGCGGTTGAACTGCATGAAGACCAGGTTCCAGACCTCGAGCCAGCGATCGCACTCGCACGCCACGCCCAGGCAGCGCCGGCCGGCCGCTTCCTCGGCGCACGGCAGGTGATCGCCCTGGTGGAAGTGCAGCTCCGAGCACGGCCCGCAGGGGCCCGTGTCGCCCATCGCCCAGAAGTTGTCCTTCTCACCGAGGCGCAGGACGCGGTCGTCCCCGAGGCCCGCCACCTTCTTCCAGAGCGCGAAGGCGTCGTCGTCGTCCGTGAACACGGTCGCCGTGAGGCGGCTCTTGTCCAGGCCGAAGTCCTTGGTCATCAGCTCCCAGGCGAAGCGGATCGCGTCGGCCTTGAAGTAGTCGCCGAACGAGAAGTTGCCGAGCATCTCGAAGAACGTGTGATGGCGTGCCGTGTGGCCGACGTTCTCCAGATCGTTGTGCTTGCCGCCCGCCCGCACGCACTTCTGGCAGGTGGTGGCGCGCACGTACGGCCGCCGCTCCTCGCCGAGGAACACGCGCTTGAACTGCACCATGCCGGCGTTGGTGAAGAGCAGGGTGGGATCGTCGGCCGGCACCAGGGGTGAGGACGGCACCCGGGTGTGGCCGTTGCGCTCGAAGTACTTGAGGAAGGCTTCGCGAATCTGGCTACCGGTCATAAGGACGTCATTTTACCAGTCCTGGAGCCCAGATAAGGACTCGCGGACGACCTGGGCGACCACCCCGCCGGGAAAGCCGCGCCGTAGCAGGTGATCCCGCAGGCGGGCCGCCGCCTTGAGGGGGGCCGCCCGCTGGAGCGCGGGCAGGCGGCGGCGGGCCAGCCGGCGCGCCTCCTCGAGCTGACCGATCAGCCCCGAGGCCACGCCGCGAGCACGCAACTCGGCTCGCAGCCGGGCGGGGCCATACCCGCGGGCGGTACGGCTGGTGACCCACTGGCGGGCGAACGCCGCGTCGTCGAGGTAGCCGCGGCGCTCGAGGTCGGCGACGACGTCGGCGGTCACGTCCGGCGGCGCGCCGCGACGCCGGAGGCGGGCCGTGAGGTCGGCCCGCGTCCAGGCGCGGCGCGCCAGCAGGTCTCCCGCGGCGAGACGGGCCGCCTTGAGGTCGAGGACCCGCCGCGGCGCTCGAATGGCCCGACTACTTCAGCGAGGCCGGCGGCCGCAGCCCGAGCGCGTCGCGCACCTTGACCTCGAGATCGTTGAGCGCGGCCGGGTTCTCCTGCAGCCACTTCTTGGCGTTCTCACGCCCCTGCCCGATCCGCTCGTTCTTGAACGTGTACCAGGTGCCCGACTTCTCGACGAGGCTCTGCTCGACGGCGGCGTCGAGGATGGTGCCGGACTTGGAGATGCCCTCGCCGTAGAGGACGTCGAACTCCGCCTCGCGGAACGGCGGCGCCAGCTTGTTCTTGACGACCTTCACCTTCGTACGCACGCCGATCGACTCCGTGCCGTTCTTGATCGCATCCTGCCGCCGGATGTCCAGCCGGATCGACGCATAGAACTTCAGCGCGCGCCCACCCGTGGTCGTCTCTGGCGATCCAAACATGACCCCGATTTTTTCGCGGATCTGGTTGATGAAGACCACGATGGCGCCGGAGCGGGAGATGGCGGCGGTGAGCTTGCGGAGGGCTTGCGACATGAGGCGCGCTTGCAGGCCGGGCAGCGAGTCGCCCATGTCGCCGTCGAGCTCGGCGCGCGGCACGAGGGCGGCAACGGAGTCGATCACGATCACGTCCACGGCGTTGGAGCGCACCAGCGTCTCGGTGATCTCCAGCGCCTGCTCGCCGGTGTCGGGCTGGGAGATCAGCAGCTCGTCGGTGTTGACCCCCAGGTTGCGTGCGTAGATGGGGTCGAGCGCGTGCTCGGCGTCGATGAAGGCCGCGATGCCGCCCAGCCGCTGCGCCTCGCTGACCACGTGCAGGGCCAGCGTGGTCTTGCCCGAGGACTCCGGCCCGTAGATCTCCACGACGCGGCCGCGCGGCAGCCCGCCGATGCCGAGCGCGGCGTCGAGCGAGAGCGCGCCCGTCGGGATGACCGAGATCTCTTCCAGCGGTCCGTTGGCGCCGAGGCGCATGACGGAGCCCTTGCCGAACTGTCGCTCGATCTGCGAGATCGCCAGCTCGAGGGCCTGCCGCCGGTCGTTCTTGCTCTCAGCCATGCATGGGCTCCTTGTGTCGTGAGGGTGTCGGGCGGAGAGAATTGCCGCGCACGCGAGCATTCTAGGTGCGCCCGTACGAAGCCGTCAATGTCAGAACTTGTCGACAGCGCGTTTTTCGCGCGGGCGGTCACTCGTCGCGCTGGGCCGTGTAGCCCCGGCGCTGCATGCACTGGTTGAGCGCCTCCTGGTCCACGCGCCCGGACCGCGTGAACGCGAACCAGTAGGGCCGGTGCGCCAGGCGCCGGCAGGACTCCAGGTCTTGATCGAGCCGGCCGGGCGTCATCCCGGGCTTCGTGTAGCTCCAGCGCTGGGCCGCGCAGCCGGCCAGCGCGCACAGCGCGAGCGCGAGCGCCACGGCCGCCCTCACGAGCGCGAGCCCCGCCATGCAGCCAGGCAGCGCGCGGCGTCGTCGCGGCCGCGCGCGAGCGCCGCGGCCATGCCGGCGGTGTCGAAATCGAGCGGCCGCAGGCCGAGCGGCGCCGACGGCGTCACCGTCTGCACGTCGACCGCGGGGTGCTTCAGCCGGGCCAGCTCGACGTCGCGCTGGATCTGGTGGACCATCGCCATCTCGAAGGCCTCCTCGAGCGTGCGGCGCAACCGCGTGGGCGGCTCGCCGCGCTCGCCGGTGGCGTAGCTCAGCAGCACGAGCGCGCGGCCGACCGCCGGCCCTGCCCTCAGCGCCTCCAGCACCGGCGCGCGCCCGGTGAGCCCGCCATCGACCAGCAGCGCGCCGTCCACCTCGACCGGCGGGAAGGCGCCCGGCACGGCGGCCGCGGCCATCAGCGCGTCCACGCTCACGGTGGCGTTGTCGAAGAGTCGCGGCTCGCGGCGCGCGAGATCGGTGGTGACGACGACCAGCCGCACGGGCGAGGCGCGCACACGCTCGACGTCGATGGCGCCGGCGATGAGCGCGCGCAGGGGCGCGGGGTCGAAGAGCGAGCCGGCCACGTCGAGCGTGAGCAGCGTGAGCCAGCCGGGCAGGAGTCCCGCGAAAAATACCCCGGGCCGCAGTCTATACACCTGGTCGCGATTGACCGAGCTCCACAGGGCCTGCAAGCGGTCCAGGCGCCCGTCGGCGAGCATCGCGGCGTTGAGCGCGCCGGCCGACGAGCCCGCCACGAGCCGCACCGGCAGGCCGGCCTCGACGAAGGCCACGGCGGCGCCGGCCTCCCACGCGCCCTTGGCGCCACCACCGGAAAGCACGAGCGCCGTCGGCACGTCGAGCGCTCCGCGCAGCGGCTCGCACGCCCACGCCGGGACAGCGACGCCGAGCAGCGCGACCAGGAGCGGAACGAGAACAGCGATACCGCGAGCCGCGATCAAGCAGTCTTTCCTACGGCGAGCGTCACGCGCCCATTCTAAGCCCCATCCCGGCAAGCTCGGTGTAGCGGGCGCCGCGGGGCGAGAGGTCGCTGCGCATGAGGGAGATGCGGGTGACGGGCTGGCGGCCGAAGGTCTCGGTCGAGTCGAGGGCACCGGCGAGGCGGGGATTCGCCCGGGGCTCGCGCACGCGGCCGAGCGTGACGTGCGCCGCGAACGGTCGCGTCTCGCGCGGGATGCCGAGCGCGTGAAGGGCGTCGTCGATGCGCGACGCGAGCGCCGTCAGCTCGGCGGCGCCCTCCGCGACGCCGGCCCAGAGCACGCGCGGGCGCATCCGCGTGGGAAACGCGCCCAGGCCCTGCACGCTGAGCTCGAAGACGCCGTGGCCGGCGGTCGCCGTCGTCAGCGCGGATTCAATGGCGGCCAGGCGCGGGCTCTCGACGCCGCCGAGGAATTTCACGGTGAGATGGACGTTGTCGCGCGTGACCCAGCCGACGCCGGGAGCGAGGGGGCGAAGGCGCTCGACCGCCGCCGCCAGCCGCGCGCGCACGCCGTCGTCGAGCAGGACGGCGACGAACGCGCGCGTGAGCGGCGCTATCGCGGAGATTCCAGCAGGCGGAGCAGGCCCTGGATGTGCTCGCGGCGCGCGGTGTCGGACTCCATGGTGAGTGCCGCGCGCAGATCGGCGAGCGCGCCGTCGTGATCGCCGTCCAGCTCGCGCGCGATGGCGCGCGTGGCCAGCGCCCGCGCATCGACGCCGCGCGCCGAGGGCGGCGGCGAGGCCGCGGGAGACGCCGGCGGCATCGCGGCGATGGTGGCCGGCGGCTGCAGCGGCACGCCGTCGGTCTTCATGCCGGGCGGCGGCGCCGGCGCCACGGTGCCCGCCGTGGTCGGCTGACCGATCGGCGCGGCCACCGCGACGACGGGCTGAACCTCGAGGCCGGCGCTCCGGCGCATGGCCGAGCGTGCCCACGGATCGGTCTCCACCTCGATCGCCTGCAGCCAGTCCTTCATCGCGGCGTCCGCCTGGCCGGACATCGAGCGGGCGGTCCCGCGGTTGAACCACGCCCTGGCGAATCGCGGCGAGAGCTCGACGGCGCGCGTGTACTCGTCGACGGCGGTGAGGTACTGGCCGGCCGCCACGAGCGCGTTGCCGCGCGCGAAGTAGACTTCCGGATCGCCGGGCGCGAGCTGGACGGCGCGGTTGTAGTCCTCGATCGCTCCGTTCAGGTCGCCGAGCCGCACGCGCGTGATGCCGCGGTTGACGTAGGCCGCCACCGACTTCGGGCTCTCGCGGACCGCCTCGTTGAAATCGTCGACCGCGAAGAAGTACTGCCCGCTGCGGTAGTGCGCGATGCCTCGGTCCAGAGCGCCCGGGTTGCTGGCGCAGCCGGCGGCGGCGGCGACGCACCCGACGACGAGCATGGTCAACCTCTTGCGCATGATCGGTCACACGCCTCCCAGGCGTCTGCGCAGCATATCGAGTGCCACCTGTGACGACTGCCACTTCACGGCCGCGCGGCTGCCGGCGAACCGGAACTGCAGCGCCTCCAGCGCGCCCGGCACCGCGACGCCGATGAACACGGTGCCGACCGGCTTGGTGGGCGTGCCGCCGTCGGGGCCGGCGATCCCGGTGATCGACAGGCCGCACGCGGCGCCGGAGCGCTCGCAAATGCCGCGCACCATCGCCTCCGCGCACGGCCGGCTCACCGCGCCGTGCACGCGCAGGATCTCCTCCGGCACGCCGAGCAGCTCCTGCTTGGCACGGTTGGAGTAGACGATCACGCCGCGCTCGAAGAAGGCCGAGGAGCCGGCGATGCCGGTCAGCCGGTGGCCGACCAGGCCGCCTGTGCACGACTCTGCGACAGCCAGCGTGAGAGCCCGTGCAACGAGTTGCCGACCCACCACCTGCTCGAGCAAGTCGGCGTCGCGCCCGTAACAGTCGGCGCCGAGCGCGTGGGTGATGTCGCGCTCCGCCTTGGCCAGCGTGCCGGCGGCGGCCTCCGGCGTGGCGCCACGCGCGCGCAGGCGCACCCAGACCTCACCGTCGGTGGGCACGGCCGTCGCGACCACGTCGCCGCCGGCTTCACCGGGGCCGAGCCAGGCGGCCAGGCGCGTTTCCACGTCGGCGAGCGCCACGCCGGCCGTGCGCAGCGTGCGCGCGGCGACGGCGCCGCCGCGGCCGAGCCGGGCGCGCGCGAAGTCGATCAAGGCGTCCGTGGTGGCCGCGCCGAGTCCGCCGCGCGGCAGGACCACCCACGCCGCAGCGTCGGTCTCGAGTGCCCACGCGGGCTCGCCGTCCGTCCACGCGATCGCGCCCTGAGGAAGCAGCGCGAGGCGCTCGTCGCGGCGTGGCAGCGGGCGGTCACGGCGGCGGGCCTGGGCCTCGAGCGCGGCCAGCATCCGCTCGTTGAGGACGAGGCGAGTGCCGGTGGCGCGCGCCAGCACGCGGCGCACGACGTCGCCGGTGGAGCCGCCCGGACCGGTGAGCAACACGGTCAGCGTCGTGGGCGGCGTGAGCGCGCGCTCCAGGGCGGCCTCGTCCTCCTCCACGAGCGTGCGGCTCTCGACGGCCACGCCGCCGGCGGCCAGCGCGGTGGCCACCGCGGCGGCGTCGTCGTCGACGAGCGCCAGCGGCGGCCCGATCGCCACCAGGCGGACGCCGGGCGTCACAGCCATCCGATCCGCCGGGCCAGGAGGAGCAGCAGGAGCGCGTAGAGGCCGGCGACGAGGTCGTCGAGCATCACGCCGAGGCCGCCGGGCAGCCGCTGCACGACGTTCGCCGGGAACGGCTTGGCGACGTCGAAGATGCGGAAGAGGACGAAGCCGGCCACGAGGGTAGTGGGCGTCAGCGGCACCAGCAACACCGAGAGCGTCATGCCGGCCACCTCGTCCACGACGATCGCGCCGGGGTCCTTCACCTCGAGCGCGCGCTCGGCGACGTCGGCCGCCCACGTGCCGATGAGGATGACGGCAAGGAGGGCGACGGTGAGCCAGGGCCAGGAGAGCGCGACGAGCCAGAGGAGCGCGGCGGTGGCGGCGCTGGCCACCGTGCCGGGAGCGACGGGTGCCCGGCCGAGGCCGCCCGCGGTGGCGATGATCAGCGCCAGGCGCGTGCGCGAGCCGACGTCAGGCGCGCTCGCCGACGAGCTCGTATCCCTCGACCTCGGCGATGCGCACGCGCGCGAAGCGCCCGGGCGTGAAGTCGCGGCGGCCGCGCAGGTAGACGACGCCGTCGATCTCCGGTGCCTGCCCGGCCGTGCGGCCTTCCCACGCGAACGCGCCGTCCTCGCTCGGCCCGTCCACCAGCACGTCGGTGACGGTGCCCACCAGCTTGCTCGCGCGCTCCCAGGCGATGGCGTCCTGCGCCTCCTGCACGCGCGCGGCACGCTCGGCCGCGGCCTCGGGCTCCACCTGGCCCGCGAACGCCGGCGACGGCGTGCCGTCCTCCGGCGAGTAGGTGAACACGCCGAGCCGGTCGAAGCGCACCTCGTCGACGAACTCGAGCAGCCGCTCGAAGGCGGCGTCGGTCTCGCCCGGGAAGCCGACCAGCACCGTCGTGCGAACCGTGACGCCCGGCATGGCGGCGCGGAACTGCGCGACGACGTCCTTCATCCGCCGGGCGGTCACCGCGCGCCGCATCGACTTCAAGATGGCGTCGTCCGCGTGCTGGATGGGCATGTCGAGGTACGGCACCACGCGCGCGGCCGCCCAGCGCTCGACGAGACGGTCGTTGACGTGCGCCGGATGCAGGTACATCGGCCGTATCCACGGCATGCGCGTGTCGTCGCCGAGCGCCCGCAGGAGATCGGCGATGTCGCCGTTGCCCGAAAGATCCCGGCCGTAGGCGAGCGTGTCCTGCGAGACGAGGATGGCCTCCTGCACCCCGCGCGCGGCCAGGGCCTGCACCTCGCGCACGATGTCGGCGAGCGGCCGGCTGCGATGGCGCCCGCGAAACTGCGGGATCGCGCAGAAGGTGCAGCCCATGTCGCAGCCCTCGGCGATCTTCACGTACGCGTACGGCACCTTGGCCGTGAGCAACCGAGGCGTGGAGGCGTCGTAGAGATAGCCCGGCGGCGCCGCCGTCGCCCAGTCGTGACGATTGGCGGCCTGGCGTACCAGATCCACGATGGCCGGCAGATTGGAGGTGCCCAGGATGCCGTCGATCTCCGGCATCTCGCGCATGATCTCGCCGCCGTAGCGCTGGGTGAGGCAGCCCGTGACGATGAGCGCGCGGCAGCGCCCATGCTCCTTGAGCCGGGCCAGCTCGAGGATGGTCTGCACCGACTCCTCACGCGCCCGGTCGATGAATGCGCACGTGTTGACCACCAGGCACTCGGCGTCCTCCGCCCGCTCGGCAAGCGGAAACCCGGCCTCGGTGAGCATCCCAAGCATGAGCTCGGAGTCCACCTGGTTCTTCGGGCAGCCCAGTGTCGTGAGATGAACCTTCATGAATAGAGGAGAAGTATACCCCGCGACCGAGGACGGAACTAACCGCGGTAATTCGTGAACTGGAGCGCGATGCCGAGATCTTTGCCCCGCAGCAGGGCCATGATGCTCTGCAGGTCGTCCTTGCTCTTGCCGGTCACGCGCACCTGGTCTTCCTGGATGGAGGCCTGGACCTTCAGCTTGGTGTCCTTGATCAGCCGCACGATCTCCTTGGCCTTGTCGATGGGGATCCCCTGCTGGAGGCCGATCTTCTGGCGGAAGGTGCTGCCGGCGGCCGGCTCCACGTCGCCGTAGGTCAGGGCCTTGAGCGGCACGCCACGCTTGTGGAGCTTGGACTGCAGGATGTCCACCACCGCCTTCAGCTTCATCTCGTCGGCGGAGGTGATGATGATGTCGGTCTTCTCCAGCTTGATCTCGTTCCGGCTCCCTTTGAGGTCGTAGCGCGTGTCCACCTCCCGCCGGGTCTGGTCCAGCGCGTTGGTGACCTCCTGCATGTCGACCTTGCAGACGATGTCGAAGGAGTTGTCGGCGGCCATGGGCCCGAGTCTACCGCAACGGGACGGTGGCGACACCTTTCGGCGCCACGAACGTGAAGAGCGAGTCGGGCAGCCCCCCGTTGACGGTGGTCTTGCGGAACAGCATGGTCACCGTGTTCTCGAACTGGTCGTAGACCACGGCCTTGCGCACTTCCCACGAGCGGGGCTCGAGCGAGAGGATCAGCCGCGACATGGTGGGCAGCGGCTGCTTGGGGGTGAGGTCGAGCACGACGTTGCCATCCTTGTCGCGCGGCTCGGCCGGGTTCAATAAGCGCACCGCGAAGTGCTCACGCACCTTCCCCAGGCCGGCCAGGAACGAGCCCGCCGGCCCGGACAGGGCCTCGGGCGCGGCGCCCGTGTTGACCTGGCTGAGCGCCGGCGTGTAGATCCAGAGCGTCTTGCCGTCGGAGACGATCTGCTGCGGCGTCGGGTCGGCGTACTCCCAGCGCAGCTTGCCGCCCTTCTTGAGATAGACGGTGCCCTTGGCCGGAATGGACTGGTTCAGGCTCTTGTTGAACGCGGTCTGGTCGAACTCGGCCTTGAGGTCCGTCATCTTGCCGTACGCGCTTTCGAGGCCGCGCACGGCGTCGTCGAGCGACGTGGCCGGCGTCTGCGCCGCCGCGCGGCCCGCGACACCCAGGACAAGGAGCACGGCGACGAGCACGAGGCGGTGACGTTGCATGGCTCCACTGTACCCCGTGCGGTAGACGGACGCGACGGCCCGGCGCTTCACGGCGCCACGCGCACGGCGCGCGTCACAGCCTCTCTCACGCGCGCAAGGTAGTCGCGCCGCGGAATCGTGCTGGCCCCCAGCGAGGTCAGGTGCGGCGAAGGCACCTGGACGTCGAGCACTGTGACACCCACGCGGCGGGCGTGGGCGACGAGCCCGACCAGCGCCACCTTCGAGGCGTCGCGGGCGCGGTGAAACATCGACTCGGCCGAGAAGAGCGCGCCCACCGCCACGCCGTAGAGCCCGCCGGCCAGCGTGCCGTCCGCCGCCCACACCTCCACGCTGTGGGCCCAGCCGAGCCGGTGCAGGCGGACGTAGGCCGCGCGCAGCGTGGGCGTGATCCACGTGTCCTCGCGGTCGGCGCAGCCGGCGATGACGTCGGCGAAGGCGGCGTTGAGTGTGACGCGGAAGCGGCCCTGGCGCAGCCGGCGCGCCAGGCTGCGCGAGACGTGCAGCCCGTCCAGCGGGAGGATGGCGCGCGGGTCGGGCGACCACCACAGCAGCTCCTGGTCCTCGTACGGCCACGGAAAGATCCCCGCGCGGTACGCCGCGATCAGCGTGGACGGCTCGAGATCACCGCCCTCGGCCAGCAGCCCCTCGGGGTCGGCACGGGCGGGATCCGGGAACTCGAAGCGGCACGGCGCCAGGACGGCCGGCCGCGGCGTGGGCGCGACGACGACCTCGATCACGCCCCCAGCTTACTCGGCGGTGACGCGGAGGACTTCCTCGACGGTGGTGACGCCTTCCAGGACCTTGGCCAGGCCGGCCTCGCGAAGCGTCCGCATGCCGAGGTCGCGGCCGACCTTCTTGATCTCGGCCGTGGTGGCGCCGGTATTGATCTGGTCGCGGATCTCCCGGGTGACGGGCAGCAGCTCGTAGAGCGCCATGCGCCCCTTGAGCCCCGTGAAGCTGCACGTCTGGCAGCCGCGCCCGCGGTAGAGGGTGAGCGTGCCGCGCCCCTGGGGCGCCAGGCCGTTGGCGATGAGCTCGCTCTCGTCGGCCTCGTACGACTCGCGGCACTCCTCGCAGATCTTGCGGGCCAGACGCTGGGCCACGATGAGGCGCAGCGCCGAGCTGAGCAGGAAGGGTGGCACCCCCATGTCCACAAGCCGCGCGATCGTCGAAGGCGCGTCGTTGGTGTGCAGCGTGCTCAGGACCAGGTGACCGGTCAACGCGGCGCGGTTGGCGATCTGGGCCGTCTCCAGGTCGCGGATCTCGCCGACCAGGATGACGTCGGGATCGTGGCGCAGGAACGAGCGCAGCGCGCCGGCGAAGCCGAAGCCGATCTCCTCGTTGACCTGGACCTGGTTGACGCGGGGGATGTTGTACTCGACGGGATCCTCCAGCGTGAGCAGGTGGATCTCCGGCGTGTTCACCGTCTGCAGCGCCGAGTAGAGCGTGGTCGTCTTGCCGGAGCCGGTCGGCCCGGTGACGAGGATCATGCCGTGCGTGCAGTGAATGGCCTTCTGGAACTGCTCCAGGCTCCAGGCGTCGAAGCCGAGCTGCGTCAGGTCGAGCTTGAGCGCGCTCTTGTCGAGCATGCGCAGCACCACGCTCTCGCCGTACAGCGCCGGAATGATCGAGACCCGGAAGTCCACCTCGCGCGTGCCGTCGCGGAACTTCATGCGGCCGTCCTGTGGCAGGCGGCGCTCGGCGATGTCCAGGTTGCTCATGATCTTGATGCGCGAGACGACGGCCGCCTCCAGCCGCTTGGCCGGCGCCGTCACGTCCTGCAGGATGCCGTCCACGCGGAAGCGAACCTGGAAGAAGCGCTCGCTCGGCTCCAGGTGGACGTCGGAGGCGCCGCGCGTCACGGCCTCGAGCAGGATCATGTTCACGAGCCGCACCACCGGCGCCTGGTCGGCGGAGGCCCGCAGGTCGAGGGGGTTGGCCTCGACGGTCGTCTCGACGTTCTCGGCTTCCGCCTCGCTCAGCGCGCTGGCCAGCCTGGTCTTCTGCGTCTCGTAGAACTGCTCGAGGGCCTGCCGGATCACCGAGGGCCGCGCGATCACCGGAAACACGCGCATGCCGGTCCGGAAGGCCACGTCGTCCACGGCCGAGAGGTTCGTCGGGTCGATCATGGCCAGCGTGAGCGCGCCGGCGCTGCGGCCGATGGGGATCACCTCGTGCTTGAGCGCGATGCCGGCAGGCACCATCCGGAGGATCTCCGGCGCGATACCGCCCTCGGGGAAGACGACGAACGGGATCCGGTAGTGGCGCGCCTGCGCGTCCACCATCTGGTCCTCGGTCATCAGTCCCAGGCGCACCACCAGCACGGGCAGCTTCTCGTTCGTGCGCTTCTGCTCGGCCATGAGGAGGCTGAACTGCTCCGAGGTGATGAGCCCTTCGGCGAGCAGGAAGTCGGAGAGTCGCCGCCGCTGTGTCAGGCCGTCGGCGGGCGCGGCCGCCCCGCCGCTGGACGGGCTGTCTGGCGGAGGGGTGTTTTGGCGGGCCCAGTCCCGGTCCACAGCCTGCTTGGCGGCAGGTTTCATGGCGGCGGCGGGGCAAGGTGCAAGGTCGGCACCAATATTGGTATGACCGACAACTACCGATGGGATAAGTAGCCCACCCGACGCACTGCGGCGGCGACGGACAGAAACTGGCCGCGCACGGCAGACGCCTGGCCGGTCGTGAGCCAGGATCGTCTCCACGCAGTAATCTTGCGAATCCGGCCTCGGAGCGAATCGCCGAGTCCCGGGTCCCGGGGAGCCGCGTGGTCAGCGCGAGGCGTTGCGATGGAAGCGATGATCGCCCTGCTGGTCCTCCTGGTGGTCGTGGGGCCGCTCGCGGCGCTGGTCCTGTCCCTCACGCTCCGCCGCCGCGTCCGCGAGCTGGAGCTGCGCCTGCTGCTCCTGGAAAACGAGCGCACCGAGCGCACACGCGCTACCGCACGCGCGCCCGAGCCCGTCCGCCCGCCGAGCACAACCGAACCGGCACAGCCCATACCGGTCGAATCCAGAACGGTGCAGCCCACCGCGCGGCTACAGGAACCGGCCGACGCCACGCCGGTGCAGCACGCAACGCGGCTACGGGAACCGGCCGACCCCACGCCGGTGCCGCACGCAACGCGGCTACGGGAACCGGCCGACCCCACGCCGGTGCACGCAACGCGGCTACAGGAACCGGCCGACGCCACGCCGGTGCAGCACGCAACGCGGCTACAGGAACCGGCCGACGCCACGCCGGTGCAGCACGCAACGCGAACCGGGGGGTCTGGGGGGAGCGGTACGCGCCCCCCAGCACAATGGAGCAACCTCGAGCAGCGGCTCGGCGGCACGTGGCTCAATCGCGTGGGCGCGCTCGTGCTCACGCTCGGCATCGCGTTCTTCTTGAAGTACGCGTTCGACAACCAGTGGATCCAGCCGGCCGGCCGCGTCGCCCTCGGCCTCGTGGCCGGCGCGCTGCTGCTGCTCGTCGGCGAGCGGCTGCAGCGCGCCGCGTATCGCGGGCCGGCCCAGGGCGTGGTCGCCGTCGGCATCGCCGCGCTCTACCTGAGCGTCTACGCGGCCTTCGCCTTCTACCAGCTCGTCACGCAGCCGGTTGCCTTCGCCGTCATGGTGCTGGTGACCGCGACCGCCGCCGCCCTCGCGCTGCACCACGACGCGCGCGCCGTGGCCGTCCTGGCCAACCTGGGCGGATTTCTCACGCCGATCCTGCTCGCCACCGACCGCGACGCGGGCACCGCGCTCTTCGGCTACCTGGCCGTGCTCGACGCCGGCATGCTGGTCGTCGCCTGGCACCGCCGCTGGCCCGAGCTCGGCCTCATGAGCTTCGCGTTCACGCACGCGCTCTACGTGGCGTGGTTCCAGCGCTGGTACACGACGACGCCGTCGCAGCAGGGCGTCGCGCTCGTCGCCGCCGGCGTGTTCCTCGTGCTGTTCTCGCTGGTGGCGCCGACGGAGGCGCTGTCGCGACGGTTGCCGCCGCGACCCGAGCACCTCTGGCGCGGGCCCGCCCTCATCGCGCTGGCAGCGCCCGTGGCCGCGTTCGTGGCGGCGCGCGAGGTGCTCCATCCCGCGCACGTCACGTGGCTGGCCGTGGCGTGCCTGGTGCTGGCCGCCTATTACCTGGGGCTCGCGCAGTCCACGGCGAAGGCGCCCGGCGTCGGACCCCTGCTGGTCATGCTCCACGGCGCCGTCTCGCTGGCCTTCCTCACGCTGACCTTTCCCGTGCAGTTCGCCGAGCACGGCGTGGCGATCGCGTGGAGCGTCGAAGGCGCGGCGATCGTGTGGGGCGGGTTCCGTCTCGACGCGCGGCCGCTGCGACTGGGCGGCCTCGTGGTGCTGGCGCTCGCCGCCGTGCGCTGGATGACCTTGTTCGGCGAGCGCACGGCGCATCGCGGGGTGTTCGTCCTCGACCATCCGGCGTGGTCGGCCACGGTGGCGTTCGTGGCGGCCAGCGCGTTGGCCGCGCTCGCCTACCATGCGAACGGCCGAGGGCGGCGTGAGCGCGAGCAGTTCGCCGGCCCGGCGCTGGCCCTGGCCGCGGTGCTGAGCGCGACCATCTTCCTGCACGTCGAGCTCGAGCGGCACGTCGCGCTCGGCCTCGAGCGCCCGACCCAGGCGCTGATCGCCACCCTGCTCTGGCTGGCGGCCGCCACGCTCACGCTCGGCCTGGCCGGCGCCGATCGCACGCAGGTGCTGCTCGGCGCCGCCACCCTCCTGCTCCTCTTCGTCGGGCTCGGCGCCATCAACGGCGACCTCGAGCGCTGGCGGGCCGCGCGCGCGACGCTCACGCCACTGGCCAATTTCCGGTTCGTGGTGGGGCTCCTCATCGTCGGCGTCTACGCCCTGTACGCGCGGCTGGTGCGCACGCTCGGGCTGCCCGCGGCCACCGAGCAGCCGCTGCGCACCGCCGCGACCGCCGGCGCCGCGCTGTTCCTGCTCTGGCACCTGAGCATGGAGATCGTGCTGCTGCCGCTCGAGAGCGTCGCCCCGGGCGACGTCACGATGGCCCATCACATGGGCCTGTCGATCCTGTGGACGCTCTACGCGTTCGTGGCGATGGGCATCGGCCTCCAGCGCCAGCACGGCGCGCTGCGCTTCGGCGCCATCGGGCTCTTCGCGCTCACCGTGGTGAAGGTGTTCCTGGTGGACCTCGGCCGGCTGGATGCGGGCTACCGGATCCTCTCGTTCGTCGTGCTCGGCGGTCTGCTGATCCTGGCCTCCTTCCTCTACACGCGCTATCGCGAGCGCCTGGCCGGGAGCGGCTCGTGATCGTCCTCCTGCTCATTCTGCTGGCGGCGGCGCCGGCGGCGGCCGACACCCCGGAGACGTGGACCACCCGGCGGGCGATCGTGCTGCCCGCCCTCGGCGAGCGCGCGTTCGTCGAGGTGCCCCTGGACGCCGAGGTCTACGCGGGCGCCACGCCGGGCCTGGGCGACCTGCGCGTGCGCGAGCGCGGCGGCGCCGAGGTGGGCTACGTCGTGCGCCGGCACGACCGCGAGGCAGGGCGCACCGAGCGCGAGGCGGGGCTGCTCGACCTGGTGGTGACGCCCGAGCGGGAGACGCGCTTCGTGCTCGATCTCGGTCCCCGTCCGGCGCTCCACTCCGGCGTCCGCGTGCGGATGGGCGACAAGGCCGGCTCGTTCCGCGTGCCGGTGCGCGTCGAGACGAGCGGCGACCGCGCCACCTGGGACGTGGCGCGCGCCGCCGGCTTCATCTACGACGTCTCGGGCGAGACGCGGGCGAGCGACACGACCGTCAGCTATCCGGTCTCGAGCGCCCGCTGGTTGCGCGTGACGCTCGAGCCCGCCTTCGGCGCGCCGCTGCCCGTGCGGGGCGCCACCGTGCTCTTCGCCGGCACGGGCGTCGAGCGCGAGGACGAGGCTGTCCCCGCCACGATCGTCGAGCGCGACCGTGACGGCGCGCGCAAGCAGAGCCGCGTGGTGCTCGACCTGGGCAGCCGGCGGCCGTTCGATCGCCTCGAGCTCGACGTGGCCGACCGCAACTTCCACCGCGTGGTGACCGTCGAGGCCGGCGACGACCGCCGCCAGTGGCGCTGGGCCGGCAGCGGTGCGGTGAGCGCGCTCGACACGCCACGTGTGCGCGAGCGCGAGACCCGCGTGCGCCTGCCGGAGACCTCGGCGCGCTACGTGCGGCTGACCATCCACAACCAGGACGACCGGCCGCTGGAGACCACCGGCGTCCGCGCGAGCGCGCCCCGGCGCTCGCTGGTGTTCGAGGCGGTGGCCGGGCGCGAGTACGTGCTGGACTACGGCAACCCGCGGGCGACGGCCCCGCATTACGACGCCGAGCGCACCGTGCGCGCGCTGGCCGGCGTGCGCCTCACGCCGGCCACGCTCGGCCCGCCCGCGCCGGTGCCGCCGCCGCCCCGCGCGCCCTGGCTCGACGCCCAGCCGGTGGTCATGTGGGCCGCCATGGCCGTGGCGGTCCTGGCCCTCGGCGCCCTGCTCGTGCGCCTCGCGCGCAGCGTCCGGACCATTTGATGTGCTATGCGGCGAGCCGTCGCTAACCGCTGGTCCCACAGGAAGAATCGCTCCGCCACCGTCTCACCCTACCGCCTCACCAGGCTGCAGCCGCTGCACTGAACGCTGCTTGAAGGCACTTGCCGCAGTACTTTTCGGTCTCAACGTCATGCTATTGGCTGGATGCGGGTCGGAGGTCGCTCGCACAACATCACCATCGGGCAAGGTCGAAGCTGTGCTCGTGGAGTCAAGCGGCGGTGCCGCAACCTCGTTTGCCTACGAGGTCTTTGTGGTACCGGTGGGCAAGTCAACCTTGTCACACAAGAAGGTGGCGTCGCCCGGCTAACCTCACTCTCGAATATTTGACCGCCGAGCGGCAGGATCTTCTGTTGCCGAACGTTTTGGTAGCTGGCGAGCAGGTCCGAGTAAGTCTTCGAAGTGGTGTGACCGACCCGAAGGCCCCGCCCGGTGGGATGCGCTATAACCTCGATGGGCGTCCGGATGACAAATGATTCGATTCTGTCCGACGAGCGGCATAACAGGCCGTTTGACCGGACCGGCTTCGCCGGCCGGTCAACGCCTATCCGTTAGAGGGACGGCGGGCACCACGACGGGATGGTAGGATCGACGCATGGTCAGATCCGCGCGAGAGCTGTTTGAAGAGGCCATGCGGCTTGACCCAGAGGAGCGGGCGACGCTGATGCGCCTGCTCATCGACACACTGGATGCCGAGTCGGAGGAAGGCTCCGAGGACGCATGGCGAACGGAAGTCGAGCGCAGGGTCGCCGAACTAGACGCAGGTGCGGTCGAACCTATTCCGTGGGAAGAGCTTAGAGCGCGGCTGTACCAGCGCTGAATGGCGCCATCCGCCGTCAGGTTCCATCCTGCTGCAGCGCAGGAGGTGGAATCGACGTATGACTGGTATGCGGCAAGAAGCGCCTCAGCCGCACACGGCTTTCGCGAGGAGCTACGTCAGGCGGTGGACGCGGTCGCGAGTCATCCGCACGCGTGGCCACGCTACGGAAGTCGTATTCGACGCTACGTCTTTCCTCGTTATCCCTTCAGCCTCGTGTATCTCGTTCGCAACTCGGACATCGAGGTCGTCGCGGTGGCTCACGGTCGGCGGCGGCCCGGATACTGGCGGTCACGGCTCCGAGACGCCCTCTGACAGGCCGCTGGAGCGGTCCGGCATGAACCATTGTGCGACCATCGCGCGGTTCAGCGCCGGCCGCTCAGCGCCGGATCGTTAGACCGACAGCGAGATGACGACGGCCAAGCGGGTCCTCAAATCTCACCGCTCGCCGGCTGTGCTAGGGTACGGCCATGTTACGATCCGCCATCACGCGGAAGCCGTAGTGTGCGCGCCGTCCTCTTCGCGCTCGTGCTTGCCGTGGCCGGCGTCGCGGAAACCGCGGAGCGCGTGGTGCTGACGCTCGGCACGGCCACGCCCGGCGGTGGCTTTCCCGTGTACGGCGACGCCATCGTGGCCACCGTCAACGAGCAGGATCCGGACCTCGCGCTGCAGCCGCGCAACACCAAGGGCAGCACGGAGAATGTCCCGCTGCTGGAGAAGGGCGAGCTGGACATCGCGCTCGTGCAGGGCGAGGTCGCACACGAGTCGCTGACGGGCGTCGGTCGAGCGCCTGCCAATCTCAAGGTCATCACCGCGATGTACTCGACGCCCGGCATGTTCGTGGTCCGCGGGGATTCGCCGGCGCGCACGATCGCCGACCTGAAGGGCAAGCCCGTCGCCTTCGGCGCCAGGGGCTCCGGGCTGGTCGTCCTCGCGCGCTACGTGCTCGACGGCATCGACCTCGACCAGGAGCGTGACTTCCAGGCGGTCTATCTCGACCGCGCCGGCGACGGCCCGGCCATGGTGCAGGACGGCCGCGTGGCGGCGCTGTGGGGCGGCGGCGTGGGCTGGCCCGGGTTCACTGCGGTCGCGAAGAGCGGCGGGCGCTTCATCGCGCCCAGTGCCGACGACATCAAGCGCATCCAGGCCAAGCACGCGTTCCTGAAGACCCAGACGATTCCCGCCGGATCCTATCCCGGCCAGGACACGGCGATCACGTCGGTCGGCTCGTGGAGCTTCATCCTGGCGCGGCCGACGCTGCCCGACGACGTGGCCTATCGCCTCGCGCGTGCCCTGCACCAGGGTGAGAAGGCGCTGGCCCAGCGCCTGCCCCAGGCCGCGGAGACGACGGCGGCGAACACGGCCGCCGCGGTCACGCGTCCCGACCTGCTGCATCCCGGTGTCGCGCGCTACCTGCGCGAGGCCGGCCTCCTGCGCTGAGGGCGCCAAGAACAGCGCGGACGCGCGTGCCGATTCTCTCGATCATGCGACGCTGCGCGCGGCTCGTCGTGGTGCTCACCGTCACGCTCACGGCGTGCGCCGGTCCCCAGTCCGGCCCGACGACGACCACGCCCGCCCCGGTTGCGGGCGCTGTCCCCGCCACCATCATCCGGCCCGATGGCCCGGGTCCGTTTCCAGCCGTCGTCATCTTGCACGACTGCAGTGGACTGGGCCCTCGGTCGAGCGGAGCGCCGGGTCGCTGGGCGAAGGAGCTGACACGCCGCGGCTACTTCGTGATGATGCCGGACAGCTTCACGCCCCGTGGCGTCCCCGACGGCGTGTGCGTGGCCGGGCCCGCGCGCGGCATCGACGTGAGCCCCGAGCGCCGCGCGCGCGATGCGTACGCCGCACTGGAGCAGCTGCGGCAGCGCCCCGACGTGGACGGACGCCGCGTCGGCCTCATGGGCGGCTCGCACGGCGGCAGCACCACGCTCGCCGCGATGCGCGCATCCGGTACCGACACGGGCGAAGGCTTCGCCGCCGCCGTGGCGCTCTATCCGCGGTGCGCGACGTTCAGGGGCATCGTCTACCGGCCGCTCGCGCCGCTGCTGATCCTCATCGGCGACAAGGACGACTGGACGCCGGCGGATGAGTGCCGCAAGCTCGCCGAGGCCGCCGCCGGCGCCGGGCATCCCGTCGCGCTCAAGATCTATCCGGGCGCGCACCACTCGTTCGACAGCCCGAACCCCGTGCGGTACGTCGCGACGCGCATCAATCCGAGCGTGCCCGGCGGGCGCGGCGCCACCACGGGCGGCCATCCCGAGGCCTGGGCCGACAGCATCCAGCAAGTGGCCGCGTTCTTCGGCCGCCACCTGGCCGTGGTACCCTCCCGGGCTCAGGAGAACCGCTGACATGAGCATCAAGGGCAAGGCGTACCTCGCGGGCGTCTTCGAGCATCCGACCCGGAAGGCCGACACCCAGTCGCTCGCGCAGCTCCATGCCGAGTCGGCGCTGGGCGCGCTGGCCGACGCGGGGCTCACGAAGGACGACGTGGACGGCTACTTCTGCGCGGGCGACGCGCCGGGGCTGGGCGGGCTGTCGATGGCCGACTACATGGGACTGAAGCTCCGCCACATCGACACCACGGAGACGGGCGGCTCGTCGTACGTGATCCACGTCGGGCACGCGGCCGAGGCGATCGCCGCCGGCAAGTGCGACGTGGCGCTCATCACGCTGGCCGGCCGGCCGCGCGCCGAGGGCATGGCGACGGGGACCGCGCCGCGCAACTACGGCGCCGCCGCGCCCGACGTGGCCTTCGAGTATCCGTACGGGCCGACTGTCGTGAACCAGTACGCGATGGCGGCCATGCGCCACATGCACGAGTTCGGCACCACCAGCGCGCAGCTCGCGTGGATCAAGGTGGCGGCCTCGCAGCACGCGCAGCACAACCCCCGCGCGCTCCTGCGCGAGGTGGTGACGGTCGAGGACGTCGTCAACTCGCCCATCATCGCCGACCCGCTGCATCGGCTCGACTGCTGCGTGATCACCGACGGCGGCGGCGCCATCGTCGTCACGCGCCCCGAGGTGGCGAAGCGACTGAACCGTCCGCTCGTGAAGGTGCTCGGCGCCGGCGAGGCGGTCAAACACCAGCGCGGCGGCAAGATCGATCTCACGCACACGGGCGCGGTCTGGTCGGGCCCGGCGGCGTTCGCCGAGGCGGGGGTGACGCCGGCCGACGTCAAGTACGTGTCGATCTACGACAGCTTCACGATCACCGTGCTCATCACGCTCGAGGACCTGGGCTTCTGCGCCAAGGGCCAGGGCGGCAAGCTCGTCGCCGACGGCAACCTGATCGCCGGCGTCGGCCGGCTGCCGTTCAACACGGACGGCGGCGGGCTCTGCAACAATCACCCGGCCAATCGCGGCGGCCTGACGAAGGTGGTCGAGGCCGTGCGGCAGCTCCGCGGCGAGGCGCATCCGAAGGTGCAGGTGAAGAGCTGCGACGTGGCGCTGGCCCATGGCACTGGCGGCTCGCTGGCGACGCGCCACGGCAGCGCCACGCTGATCATGGGGAGGGAGTAATGAGCCCGCAAGAGCGTCCGATCCCGAGCCCGCCGGTCAATCCGGAGACCAAGCCGTTCTGGGACGCCGCCGCCGCCGGCAAGCTCCTCGTCAAGAAGTGCTCGGCGTGCGGCGAGCGCCATCACTACCCGCGCGCGATCTGCCCGTTCTGCGGCAGCGAGCGCACCGAGTGGACGGGTGCCTCCGGCCGCGGGACGGTCTACTCGTACAGCGTCTTCCGCCGGGCGCCGATCCCCTACGCGATCGCCTACGTGACGCTCGACGAGGGGCCCACGATGATGACGAACCTGGTGGATTGCGACCTCGACGCCATTCGCATCGGCCAGGCCGTCCGCGTCGTGTTCAAGCCGACGGAGGACGGGCCTCCCGTCCCGATGTTTACTCGCGCGTAGCTAGCGGAAATCCTCGGCGCGGTCCACGGGAGTCCAGCCGAGGACGGCGCGGGCGTGCTCGAGGTCGCGGTAGCTCCACCGGTTGGCGGAGACCACGTAGAAGACGTCGAAGCGCACGCTGGGCGGCGCCTCGATGCACGCCTCGAGCATTCGCACGATGTCGCGCTGGCTGCACCACACGGAGAACTCGCGCGGCGCCATCGGGCGATCTTCTGCGCGCACGCGGCCGATCCTGAGACAGATCATCGACATGCCGTGCGAGTCCGCGTACACGCGCGCGAGCGCCTCGCCCCAGATCTTGGTGGCGCCGTAGAGCCCGCCCGGGCGCAGCGGCGCCTCGTGCGTCAGCGGCGACCACGACCCGAGCTCGTCGTAGCGCCCGTTGACGATGTGGCTCAGCGGCGGCTCGCGCTCCGCGCCGCTCACCGTGGCCCCGCTGCTGGCGAAGATCACGCGCTTGACGCCCGCGCGCTTGGCCGCCTCGAACACGTTGTAGGTGCCCATGACGTTGGAGCGCAGCAGGTCCTCGGGCGTCTGCCGGTCGCCCGCGGCGGCGCCGAGGTGCACGACCGTGTCCACGTCCTTGAACGCGGACTGGATGGCGCCGAGATCGCCGAGGTCGGCCTGGTGACACTCCACGCCGTCCACGGGACGGCGGTTCAGCGCGCGCAGCGTGTAGCGGTCGCCGAGGTGCTTGCGAAGCGCGCCGCCGATGAGGCCGCTGAGACCGGTGACGAGCAGGCGGCGCACGGCCACGCCCGGGCTAGGCCTCGACCTCGCGGTTGAGCCCGAAGTCGTCGGGCACCGGCGGGCCCCAGCGATAGAGCGCGTCGGCCTCGGGCCAGTCACGCGGCTCCCACGCGCAGGCCTCGGGGATGTAGTCGAGGTCGTGGAAGTACTCGGCGAACGAGCCCCACGGATCGCGCATGTAGTAGAAGAAGTTCGAGCCGATGACGTGACGGCCGAGCCCCCAGCCCGGCTGGAAGCCCCGCTCCTGCATCCGCACGGCGCCCATGGCGATCTCGTCCACGCTGCCCACCTCGAACGAGCCGTGGTGGAAGCCCGGGCCCTTGGAGGTCAGGAACGCCACGTTGTGGTGATCGGTCGTGCAGCGCAGGAAGGCGATGATCGACTTGCTGCGATCGGAGAGCTTCATGCCGAGCACGCGCGTGTAGAAATCGAGCTGGCGCGGGACGTCGGGCGTGAACAGCAGCACGTGGCCCAGCCGGCGCGGCGTGGCGGTGGCCGTGGACTCCGGCGCGCCGCGGTCGACCTGGCGGCCGATGTGGCCGGGGCTGTTCAGGCGCAGTGGCGGATCGGGCGGCGGCGGCGCCGGCGCCTCGTCGCGCACGTTGACGAGGTTGCCGTCGGGATCGCGCAGCCAGAGCCCGCCCTCGGGCGCGCCGCGCGGCGGGTCCACCTGGCTCACGCCCGCGCGCCGGAGGGACTCCTTCGTGGCCGCGAAGTCGTCGCCGGGCGCGCCGAAGGCCAGGTGGTGCAGGCGCTTGCTGGGACCACCGTAGAGCAGCACAGTCTCGCGCTTGAGCGGCGCGGGACGCAGCGCCACGGCGCCGTCGCGCCGCCCCTCGTCGACGAGCCCGAAGCTCGTGTAGAACTTCTCGCCGACCGTCTGGTCGGGAACCTCCAGCGCGTAGTGCAGCAGCGCGCGCACGGCCATCGTCGTCACCTCCCGGAAATGCGCCGAGTGTACACCGGCCGCTCATCCTGCCGCGAGGGTCGCCCGAAGGTGCTCCGCGGTCGTCTTGACAGTGTGGAGGACGGAGTGGTACTGACGTCGCTCGACCTCTTACCGGGAGGCCGCGCCACCAATCGGAGAACTCAGTGCTCACAAAGGTGACCATCACCAAGAAAATGACCGTGCCAGCTGACAGGGCTTGGGAGGCGATAAGCAAAATCGGTCGACTCGATGTCTGGTTCCCAAGTATCGCGACGTGCAGCGTCGACGGAACTGGCGTCGGCGCTCATCGACACATGATGTTGCATCGCGGAGGCGACATTACTGACCGAGTTGTGGAGATCGACGCGGCCAGAAGGAGGTTGACCTATCAGCGAGTACGGTCACCCTTTCCGGTGACCTCATACAGAGGCACGGTGGAAGTCTTCGCGTCTTTTGATTCACTGGCAGTCGTCGTTTGGACCGTCGACTTCGAGTCCGATGTCCGAGACAGTGCCACTGTGGCCGAAACGCTCAGGGCAGGAATAGGCGCCGGTGTCGACGGGATGGAAAGAGATCTACAAAGCTAGGCCTCCTCGCGATTGCCGATTCGAGCGAGGGCGCGGAGGACCCGCTCGGGTGTGATCGGCTGGTCGGAGATCAAGGCGCCGAAGGGCGCGAGGGCGTCGTTGACCGCGTTCAGGATCGCGGCGGGCGCGCCGGTCGTGCCGGCCTCGCCGGCGCCCTTGAACCCTCCGGCGATCGAGGGCGCCGGCGTCTCCAAATGGTGGAGCTCGAGCGGCGGCATATCGGCCGCCGTCGGCACGGCGTAGTCCATCAGCGTCGCGGTGAGGAGCTGGCCGTCGGCGTCGTACGCGCAGTGTTCGAAGAGCGCGCCGCCGAGGCCCTGCGCGACGCCGCCGGCGATCTGGCCCTCGACCAGCGCGGGGTTCACGATACGCCCGCAGTCGTCCACGGCGACGTAGCGCAGGACACGCACGCGGCCGGTCTCCACGT
>QHRW01000129.1 GCA_003220265.1 Candidatus Rokuibacteriota bacterium
TGCTCTCCGAGCAGAATCTGAAGTTCGCCCGCCGCCTGGCCGACCGCGCCTACGTCATCGACAAGGGCGAGATCAAATTCGAGGGCCCGATCGCCGCCCTGGACGCCGACCCCGCTCTCCGCCGTTCATATCTCGGCGTTTGACTCGGAGGGGGGCTTCGCCGTCTTGTTGAGCGAGGGGGCTACGCCCCCTCGGACTCCCCGGCCGACACTCGTCGCGCGCTTGTGGCGCGCTCCGCCCTGCCACCCCCAGACCATCGGATTGCGCCGGCGAAGCCGGCGCTCGAACGTGGAATTATCGAAGCCGTGCGACGGCTGCGTGGAGGGCTTCGAGCATCACGGGCTTGGCGAGGACGAAGTCGATGGCGGCGTGCGCGCCTTTGTGGGTCTCCGGGACGTCGCCCCAGCCGGTGACGAGGCCGACGGGAAGGGCGGGGCGGCGTGTCTTCACGGCGACGGCGAGGTCGGTGCCGGTCATGCCGGGCATGACGAGATCGGTCATCACGAGCTCGATGCCGGCGTCGGCGTCGAGACGGCGCAGCGCCTCGGCGCCGTCGGCGGCGGTGATCACGGAGTGGCCCGCGCTCGCCAGCATGTCGGCCAGCGCGCCGCGCACTTCTTCCTCGTCGTCCACCAGGAGAATGCGCAGCGGGCCGCGCGGCGGCGCAGCCGTCGCGCCTGCCTCGGCGTTCGTCGGCAAGTGGACGAGCACGGTGGTGCCGCGGCCTTCCTCGCTCTGGATCGTCAGGTTGCCGCCGTGGCGGCGCGCGATGCCGTACGCCACGCTGAGCCCGAGCCCGGTGGCCTTGACGCCCTTGGTGGTGAAGAACGGCTCGTGCGCACGTCGCCGCACCTCGTCCGGCATGCCGATGCCGGTGTCGCTCACCGTCACCACGACCGCGCCGGCGTCCTCGCGGGTCTCGATCGTGATGCGGCCGCCGCCGGGCAGCGCGTCCGCGGCGTTCAGGACCAGGTTGGTCAACAGCTCGCGCAGGGCGGCGGGATCGCCGGCCACCGGCGGCAGGGCGCCCAGCGCGGTGTGCACGGTGATCTCGACGCCCTGCGCGCGGGGGGCGTCCTGCCAGCGGCCGCGCGTCATCTCGAGCACGTCGGCCACGATCTCCTCCAGCCGCACCACGCGCGGCGGGGTCGTGCGCCGCATGCCGGCGAACTGCTGGAGCCGCCGGACCACCTCGGCGCCGTCCTTGGCCGCGCGCTCGATGATCTCCAGCGTCCGGGCCGCGCGCTCGTCACCGGCGGCGCGGTGCAGGAGCTGGACGCGCCCCACGATGATCGTGAGGAGATTGTTCAGGTGGTGGGCGGCGCCCCCGGCCAGCTCGCCGAGAGCACGCAGCGTCTCGCCCTGGACCAGGCGCTGCTGCACGGCGCGCAGGTCGCTGAGCGCGCGCTGGGCGTCCTCGTAGAGGCGCGCGTTGTCGAGGGCGATGGCGGCGTGGTCGGCGAACGAGCCGAGATACGCGAGCTCGTCGGCGGAGTACGCGCGCGGCGCCGTGGTGTGGAAGGCCAGGACGCCGAGCACGGTGTCGCGGATCTTCACCGGCAGGCCGAGGTAGGTCACGATGCCGGCCTCGCGCGTGTCGGCGACGAAGACGGGCTGACCGGTGGCGGCCACCTGGCCGGAAGGACTCTCGCTCGCCAGCTCGCGGTCGATCAGCACCAGCGAGACGTGAGGCGTGCCCGCGATGGCGGCGGCCTCCTCCACGATCGACTCGAGGATCGTCTTGGTGTCGAGGCCGCCCAGCATCGTGCGCACCGCGCGGAGCAGCGCGGCCAGCTCCTCGGCGCGGCGCAGCGAGGCGCCGTGCAGCCGCGCCTGCTCGATGGCGACGGCGGCCTGCTGGGCGAGCCCGGTGAGCCGCCGCACCTCGCGCTCGTCGCGCTCGCGGGGCTCCGCCCAGAACACGCAGATGGCGCCGAGCACCGTGTCCTTGCTGATGAGCGGCACGGCGAGCACGGCGCGGCGCCCATGACGGAGCGACAGGTCTTGCAAGCGCACGCCGGGCACGCCGATCTCGGCGTCGCCGCCGGGCAGGGAGGAGCGCCGCAGGTCGCCGCTGAAGTACGCCGTGCGCGTCTGCGCCGCCGTGCCAGTGGCGCCCTGGCCGAGCGCCAGCGCCACGTCGGCGGTCTCGGCCATGCCGCGCTGGGCGCGCACGTGCAGCCGCTGGTCGGCGGGATCCAGCTCGAGCACCGCGCCCTGCGGGGCGCCGATCAACCGCAGCGCGGCCTCCACGACGGCGTCGAGCACGGTCGGCAGATCGAGCGTGGAGGTGATCGTCACACCGACCTCGTGCAGCGCGCTCAGCTCGTCGGCGCGCGTCTGCGCCTCGCCGTAGAGCCGCGCGTTCTCGGCCACGAGCGCGATCTGCCCCGCGATGGCGCTGGCCAGGTCCACCGCCGAGCGTTCCCAGCGCCGGCGGCCCCGCGCGGTGAAGCGCAGCGCGCCGATGGCCTCGCCCTTGCGCACGATCGGCACGACCAGCCGAGAATCGTCGACCTCCACCGGCCGTCCACGCAGCGCCGCCTCCGCATCGCCCAGCGGCGCGTCGGGTGGCACCACCCCGCCCGGCCACAGGACGACGCCGCATCGCTCGGCGTCCAGCGCGCGCGCGGCGCGCTGCGCGATGTCGTCGAGCGCGGCCGGCAGGTCGAGCGTGGCACCCAGCGTCTCGGCGATGCCCAGCAGCACCGCGGTGCGCTCGGCGCGCGCGAGCTGGTCGGCGTAGAGCCGCGCGTTCAGGATCGCCGGCGGGATCGCGACGCACAGCGCCTCGGCCCGGGCGAGATCGGCCGCGGTGAACGGCCGCTGCCGGCGGCGGAAGAGGCCGAGCAGGCCGAGCGGCGCGTCGTCGCCCACCAGCGGGACGCCGAGGAAGGACCGGACATCCTCGGCCTCGAGCCAGCGTCGGGCCTCCGCCGCGGCGCCGATGGGAAGCCGCCGCAGCACCAGCGGCCCCGGCCGCTCCGTGAGCCACGCCGAGACGTCGCGGCCCGGCGCGTGCGGCACGCGCGTCACGAGCTCCGGGTGCGTGAAGCCGACGTCGCCGCGCAGCACGAGCTCGGTGGAGCTCTTTTCGAGGAGCCACACGCCGGCGGCGTCGGCGCCCAGCGCGGACTGCGCCAGCGTGGTCGCGCGCCCCATGAGACGCTCGAGGTCCAGCGTGCCGCCCAGCACGCGCGTCGCGTCGGTCAGCAGGCGCACCTCGGCCGGAGGGGCAGGCGGTCGGCGGCCGCGTCTGGCTGACGTCATCGCTGGGATGGGACGAGTTTTAGCGCGCGCGCCCCGTCCGGGTCAACGTCACGCGAACGTCGGGGACGAGCGTGCCCCTTTTAGCGCGGGCCGAAGCCGACGGCCGTCTGCCCGTTCCTCGTGAGCGGACGGAAGCGGACGGCGAGCCCGACCTTCAGCTTGTCGAAGGGAATGTCCACGACGCGGCCGAGCAGCGAGACGCCTTCCTTCATGTGCACGGCGGCGATGGCGTACGGGACCTCGCCCGCGAACCCGCGCGGCGCCACGCGGATGACGGTGTAGCTGGTGATCGTGCCGTCGCCCGAGAGCGGCGCCGGCTGCCAGGCGCGCTCGGAGCACTCCGGGCAGAACGCGCGCGGAGGGATGGCGAGCGCGCCGCAGCGGCTGCAGCGCACGGCCTGCAGCTCGCCGGCGCCGGCCTTCTCGAAGAACTCCTTCTGCGTGAGCATCGCGTCAGTCACGTCCGAAGAGCGAGACGAGCACGGTGGCCGTGTTGCCGCCGAGCGTGTGGGTGAGGCCGACGCGGGCGCCGTCGACCTGGCGCGGGCCGGCGTCGTGACGGAGCTGCGTGACGACCTCGGCGATCTGGGCGGCGCCGGTGGCGCCGATCGGATGGCCCTTGGCCTTGAGCCCGCCCGACGGATTCACGGGAATCTTGCCGCCGAGGCTGGTCCAGCCCTTCTCGGCCGCCACGCCGCCGGTGCCCGCCTCGAAGAGGCCGAGGCCTTCCGTCGCGACGATCTCGGCGATCGTGAAGCAGTCGTGCAGCTCGACGACGTTGACGTCCTGGGGGCCCAGGCCGGCCTGGCGATAGGCCGCCGCGGCCGCGCGCTCGGTGGCGGGCACGCGCGAGAGATCGCGCTTGTCGCCGATCAGCATCCAGTCGGACGCTGCCGCCGACGCCAGCACCCAGATCGGGCGGCGGGCCGCCGCTTTCGCGACCTCCTCGGAGGCGATGACGACGGCGGCGCCGCCGTCGGTGAACGGGCAGCAGTCGTAGAGCTTGAGCGGGTCGGCCACCATCGCCGACTTCAAGACCTGCTCGATCGTGATCTCTTTCTGGAACTGCGCCTTGGGATTGAGCGTGCCGTGCTTGTGGTTCTTCACGGCCACCGCGGCCATCTGCGCCTCGGTGGTGCCGTGCTTGGTCATGTGGGCGCGCGCGACGAGCGCGAAGACGCCGGGGAAGGTGAGGCCGAGCGTCTGCTCCCAGCGCGCGTCGGAGGCGTATGCGAAGTACTCGGTGGACTCCTCGGTGGTCACGTTCAGCACGCGCTCGGCGCCGCCGACGAGCACGACGTCCGACACGCCGCTGCCGACTTCCATGACCGCGTGGCGGAACGCGGCGTGCGACGAGGCGCAGGCCGTCTCGAAGCGCGTGGTCGGCACGGCGGGCAGGCCGAGCACCGAGGCGGCCTGCGGGCTCGTGTGCAGCTGCTTCTCGGTCTCGCTACCGACGACGTTGCCGTAGTAGAGCGCCTGCACCGCGGTGGCCGGCAGGCCGGCGTCCGCGAGCGCGTCGGCCGCCGCCTCCGCAAACAGCTCCGCCGACGTCCGATCGTGCCGGCCGAACTTCGTGACCCCGACGCCGATGACCGCGACTCGACGCATGCGTCCTCCCGGATTTCCTTGGTGAATGCAAATTCATGATAGCAGAAGGTTTGCACGGCGGACCGGGCGCCGCGGCTAGAATGTGCGCCATGCTCAGCGAAGAGGCGCTGATCGTCCTCGCGGCGTTCGGCGCCTGCGCCCTGCTGGTCCTCGGCATTCTGGAGCTCGTCTGGCCGACCCGCCCCAAGCATCCGGCGCGCGACCGAGCGCCCGTCGTGCCGCGCGCCGCGCGGCCCCACCGGCAGAGCGCGCTGACCCGGCACGCACGGGAGCGCACCCGGCCCTACGCTCGCCGGCAGCCCGACCCCGTGGCCCCGCTGGCGCCATCGGTGGAGCCGGTGCCGCTCGCCGACGCGCCGCTCGAGCCCGTCGCCGAATCGCCGGCGGACGTCGTCGCGGGCTCGCCGCTCGAGCCGGTCGCGGCGTCCCCGGCTCCCGTCGCTGCGAATGTGCCGCTCGAGCCCGTCGCGCAGTTGCCTACGGCCATCGTCGCGCCGCCGCCGCGCGAGCTGGTCGCGGCGTCGCCCGCGGCCGCGGAACCGGCCAAGGACGAGCCCGTCGTCGAGGTGTGCTTCGCCCTCTACCAGGAGCGTCGGCACGCCGAGGTCATCGAGCGTGCCGCGGCGGCGCTCACCGCCGGGCCCGCCGGCCGCCCACTGACGAGCCCGCAGGAGACGGCCGCGCTGTGGAGCGTGGTGGCGCTGGCGCGGCAGGCGCTCGGCGAGGACGCCGAGGCGCGCGTGGCGCTGGAGAACGCGATCGCGGTGGCGCCGGACGGCGACCGGCCGACCTACCAGCGCCAGCTCGCCTCGCTGGCCGAGAGCGTGGCCCAGGGCCTGCTGGCCGAGGCCGAGCGCCAGGCGGGCCCTGCCTCCGAGGAGCGGCTGGCGACGATCCGCAGCGCGGTGGCGTGGCTGGAGCGCGGGATGGTGGCGGCGCCGGCGGATGCCGCGCTCGCCGAGCTCGCCGCCAGCGCGCAGGCCAGGCTGTGGCCGGCGTGGGAGCGCACGGTGATGGCGCTGGCGCAGCGCCAGGAGTTCCGCACCGCGCGTCGCCTGCTGCGCGAGGCGCTGGCCGACCCCGGCTTTCCTGCCGGGCGCACGGAGACGTTCAACGAGCTCTTCTCCGGCACGTTCAGTGGCGAGATCGGGCAGCTCACCGCGCAGGCGATCCGCAGCATGCAGGAGGCGCGCGAGAGCGACGCGCTCGCCTCGCTGCAGCGCGCCGAGACCCTGCTGGACACGCTCAACGCGCAGACGCTGCAGCCGTCGCGGCGTGAGGAGGTCGATCGCCGGCTCTGGTGGGGCTACAACAAGCTCGGCGCCCGCCGCGTCGAGGCCGCCGAGTACGAGACGGCGCTGGAGCCGCTGTTCCACGCGCTCGGCTACGATGTCGGCCCCGCGCGCCGGCAGGAGACGGTCGCCTTGCTCGTGCGCGCCCTCGACGGCGTGGCCGAGGCCCGCGCGCTGAGCATCCGCGAGCTGGCGGACGCCGGCGACCGCGAGGCAGCGCTCGTGCAGTGCGACAAGCTGTGGGCGCTCCTGCGCAGCGCCGCCGACATGGGCTTGACCCACGCCGAGCTCACGGCCAGCCTGGCCAGGGTCCAGCGCCTCTTCGAGAGCCTCGGCCGCAAGACGTGAGCGACAGGGAGCGCGCGCTGACCGGTCGCTCCGCCCTAGGGCGCGACGGTGATCGAGCGGACGACGTCGCGGCGGAGGGTGATGCCGAGGCCGGGGCGCTCGGAGGGCACGAGGTGGCCGTCCACCAGCTCGAAGGGCTCCTCGATGAGGTCGTGCAGGAGGGGATTCTCGCCGCGCGAGAACTCGAGCGTGGTCACCACGGGCGTCGCCACGGCGAGGTGAAGGCCGGAGGCGAAGAGGACGGCGCCGCCCCAGAGGTGGGGCGCCACCGTGAGGCCGTGGGTGGCGGCCAGCGCGCAGATGCGCACGGTCTCCGTGATGCCGCCGGCGATCGCCACGTCGGGCTGCAGCACGTCCACGGCGCGCGCCTCGATGAGGTCCCGGAAGGCGAAGCGCGTCTGCTCGCTCTCGCCGGCGGCGATCGGGATGTCGGTCGAGGCCCGCACCTCCGCCTGGCCCGCCACGTTGTCGGGTGACACCGGCTCCTCCAGCCAGCCGAGGTCGCAGTCGGCCACCTTGCGGGCGAAGCGCTGGGCCTCGCGCACCGACCAGGTGCCGTGCGCATCCACCATGAGGCCGACGTCGGGCCCCAGCGTCTGGCGCGCCTCGCGCACGCGCGCGGCCGAGTCGTCCACGCTCTTGTCTTGCAGGCCCACACGCATCTTCACGGCGCGGTGGCCGCGCTCGACGTACTGGCGGAGCTGCTTGCCCACGCCGCCCACCGGCGCCCAGCCGCCGGAGGCGTAGGCCGGGATGCGGTCGCGCAGGCGGCCGCCGAGCAGGCGCCACACCGGCTGCCCGAGCGACTTGCCGAGCAGATCCCACAGCGCGATGTCGATGCCCGAGATGGCCGACACGGTGATGCCGCGGCGGCCCACGATGGGAAACGTCCGCCCCTCGCGCGCGACGTAGTGGGCGCGGGTGCCGTTGTAGAGCGTCTCCCAGAGCGCGGTGATATCCCGCGGGTCGCGGCCGATGAGAAGAGGTGCGAGCTCCGAGTGGATCAGAGTCACGATGGCGGCGTAGTTGCCAAGGTTGCCGACGCCGACTTTTGCTTCACCCAGACCGGTATGCCCGGTATCGGTGTCGATCTCGACCAGGCAGGTGTTGAAGGAGTCGTTGAGGCCGAAGTCGCTGCGGTGCGCGCGCTCGGCAGGGATGACCGCGCGCAGCCAGGCCGCGCGCACCGCCGTGATCTTCACCTCAGGGCTCGACGCTGCGCCGCCGGATCTCCTCCAGCAACGATTCGGGCACCCGCAGGAACGCCTCCACGACTTCCGGATCGAAGTGCGCCCCGGCGCACCGCTTGAGCTCGGCCTTGGCGGCGTCGAAGGCGATGGCCTGCGAGTACGGGCGGTCGAAGGTCATCGCGTCGAAGGCGTCCACCACCGAGAAGATGCGCGCGCCCACCGGGATCTGCTCGGCCTGCAGGCCGTGCGGATAGCCGGTGCCGTCCCATTTCTCGTGGTGCGAGTAGACGATCGGGATGGCGCCCCTCAGGAAAGGAATCTTCTCGATCAGGCGCTTGCCGATGTCGGGGTGCGTGCGCATCGTCTTCCACTCGTCGGGCGTGAGCGGGCCGGGCTTCAACAATATGGCGTCGGGGATGCCGATCTTGCCGATGTCGTGCAGGAGCACGCCGTGGGCCAGGTCGCTCAGCTCGGTCTCCGGCATGCCGTACTCGCGCGCGGTGGCCAGGGCGTAGCCGTGCACGCGCCGCGAGTGCGACTCGGTGCCGACGTCGCGCGTGTCGAGGGCGGAGCCGAGCGCCTCCAGGGTGGCGCGGTAGGTCGACTCCAGCTCGCGGTAGGCGGCGGCCAGGTGATGCGTGGCCTCCTCGATCCGGCGCTCGAGCAGGGCCTGGTACTCGCGGCGCTCGATGAGCAGGTGGCGGCGCTCCAGCGCGCGGTCGGCGGCGATCAGGAGCTCGTCCACGTTGACCGGCTTCATGATGAAGTCGTAGGCGCCGAGCTTGAGGCTCTCGATGGCGGTCTTCACGTCGGCGGCGCCGGTGAGCACGATGACGGCCGCGTCCTGATCGACGTTCCGCACCTGCTGCAGGAGCTCGATGCCGGTCATGTTCGGCATCTTGAGGTCGGTGACGGTGAGCGGTGGCCGCGCCGACCGGAACATGGCGACCCCCTCGCGACCGTCCTGCGCGAGCCGGCAGTTGTAGCCGGCGGTGAGGAAAATCTGGTGCAGCACTTCGCGGACCTGCTTGTCGTCGTCGACGATCAGGATGTCGCGGGTGATCTCCACGTCACAGCACTCGCTGGGGCGACGGGCTGGCCGCCACCTGGTTCTTGCCGGCCCTCTTGGCCGTGTACAGCGCTTCGTCGGCTGCGCGGAACAGGTCCTCGGCCGTGCCGGCCTCGTCGTCGGGCAGGCTGGCCACGCCGAAGCTGGCCGTGATGACCTTGCCGTGCGAGAAGGGGTACTTGGCCACGACCTCGCGGATGCGGTCGGCGTAGAGACGCGCGCCCGCCTTGGACGTCTCCACCAGGAGGACGGCGAACTCGTCACCGCCGTAGCGCGAGACCACGTTGATGCCGCGCGAGTGCTTCATGAGGATCTGGGCCACCTCGCGCAGCGTGTCGTCGCCCACGGTGTGGCCGTACTCGTCGTTGACGGCCTTGAAGCCGTCGAGGTCCAGCAGCACCACCGACACCGGGTGGTTGAAGCGCCGGTAGCGGGAGAGCTCCTCCTCCAGGCGCAGCGAGAAGAAGCGGCGGTTGTAGAGGCCCGTCACCTCGTCCTTGAAGGACGTCTCCTTGAGCCGCGCGTTGGTGGACTCCAGCTCCTTGTAGGCGGCGTCGAGGCGGGTGGCGTAGGTGTTGATCTCGGCGGCTTGCTGCTCGATCGTGCCCAGCATCTTGTTGAACGAGCTCATCAGCGTGCCGACCTCGTCGCGCCGACGCTCGCCACCCGGCATGCGGGCCATGGTCCGCCCGATGTCCCAGATGATGTAGCCCCCCGCCAGCATGCCGACGATCGTGAAGATGACGAGAAGCTGCAGGCCGCCGAACTTGAGCGTCTCGCCGGGGGCCAGGGTCGGCAGCATGAGCACCAGCACCACGAAGGCGAGGACCAGCACGGGGACGATCGAGGCCAGGGTGAGGGCCACCAGGATCCGCTTCTTGATTCGCAGCCCGGCGTGCGCAACGTCGGGCGTGGTCTCCGGGGGCATAACGGCCATTATTCTAGTTGCCGCTCGGAAGTGTCAATGTAAGAATTTTCACTGAGTTATCATGAGTCTCGTGGCCGATCGAAGGCTCGACTGCGTGGGATTGTTCTGCCCCATGCCCATTCTGAAAACGCGCGACGCGCTCAAGGGGATGGATATCGGTCAGACCCTGGAGATGCTCTCCGACGACCCGGCCTCCGAGGCCGACATGAAGAGCTGGACCACCCGGACGGGCCACGAGCTGGTGGCCGTCGAGAAACATGCCGCGGTCTACCGGTTCATCGTCCGAAAGACTCGATAAGTCCGCGGGTCCGCCCAACTCGCGGATCTACCTGGACTATGCCGGCTTCTCGCCCGTCGATCCCCGCGTGGTGGCCTTCATGCGGCCTTTCCTGGAGGGGGGCGTGGGCAATCCGGCCGCGCTGCACTCGCACGGACTGGAGGCGCGCGCCTCGCTCGACGGCGCCCGCGCGAAGGTCGCGCGCCTCGTGGGCGGCGCCGCCGGCGGCGTCATCTTCACGGCCAGCGCCACCGAGGCCAACAACCTGGCGGTCAAGGGCTCGGCGCTGCGCGCGCGCGGCCGCCACGTCGTCACCTCCGGCATCGAGCACATCTCCATCGTGAACTCGTGCCGGGACCTCGAGAAGCAGGGCTGGACGGTGAGCGCGGTGCCGGTGGATCGCGAGGGGCTCGTCGACTCGCACGCGGTCGCCGGCGCGCTGCGCGACGATACCGCGCTGGTCTCGGTGATGGCGGCCAACGGCGAGATCGGCACGTTGCAGCCCATCCGCGAGGTCGGCCGGGCGGCCCGGGCGCGCGGCGTGCCGTTCCACGTGGACGGCGTGGGCGTGGTCGGCCGCCTGCCCCTCAGCGTGGACGAGTGCGCCATCGACCTGCTCACGCTGTCCTCCAACGACCTCTGCGGGCCGCCGGGCGCCGGCGCCTTGTGGGTGCGGACGGACGTCGCCCTGGCGCCCATCATCCTGGGCGGCGGGCAGGAGGGCGGCTACCGGTCGGGCACCGAGAACCTTCCGGCCATCGTGGGCATGGGCGTGGCCGCCGACCTGGCGCGCAACGAGCGCGCGGCCGAGGTCGCCCGCCTTGCGCCGCTGCGCGACCGGCTGCTCGACGGCCTGCTCGAGCGCGTGCAGGGTGCGCGGGTCACCGGCGCCCGTGGGCCGCAGCGCTTGCCGCACCACGCCAGCGTCGTCGTGCCCGGGGTCAAGGCCGACGCCGTGCTGCTCGAGCTCGACCTGCGCGGCGTGGCCGCCTCGTCGGGCTCGGCCTGCAACCTCACGACGGGTGAGCCCTCGCACGTGCTGCGGGCCATCGGCTGCTCGCGCGAGGAATACGAGGGCTCCCTCTGCTTCACGCTCGGCCGCTGGACCACGGCCGCCGAGATCGACGCCGTCCTCGACGTCCTGCCGGGCGTCGTCAGCCGGCTGCGGCGGCTCGCGGCGCGGTGAGCGGCGCCCGCCGGCTCTTCCTCTTCGACATCGACGGCACGCTGGTCACGGCCGGCGGCGCCGGCCGCGTGGCCATCGGCCGCGCGCTGAGGTCCGTGTACGGCACGACCGGCGCCATCGAGGCCTATGATTTTCGCGGCAAGACCGATCCGCGCATCGTGTGGGACCTCATGACCGGCGCCGGCCTGGACGAGGCCGCGGTGGCCGACGGGATGCCGGCGTGCTTCACCGCATACGTGGCCGAGCTGGACGAGCTGATCGGCGACGGCGCCCGCGTGAGGATCATGCCGGGCATCGCGGAGGTCGTGAAGGCGCTCGCCGCCCGCGACGACGCGGTGGTGGGGCTGCTGACGGGCAACATCGAGGCGGGCGCGCGAGTGAAGCTGCGCCCGACCGGGCTGTGGCCGCTCTTCCGGCTCGGCGCCTTCGGCTCCGACGACGTGGATCGCCGCAATCTGCCCGCCATCGCCTGCGAGCGGGCCCGGCGCCTGGCCGGCCATCCGTTCCCGTTCGAGCAGGTCACGATCATCGGCGACACGCCGCTCGACGTCGACTGCGCGCGCGCCTGCGGCGCCGTGGCGGTGGCCGTGGCCACGGGCTTCCATCCGCACGCCGATCTGAAGGCGTGCGCGCCCGACCTGCTCTTCACCGACTTCTCCGACGTGCCCGCCGCGCTCGCCGCCCTCACCGCCGCTCGGTGACCGTCCCGCTCGTCGTCCTCTGGCTGCATCTCGTTGGGGCCGTCGTGTGGATCGGGGGCATCGTCTACCAGGCTCACGTCCTGCTGCCCGCCGCACGCCGCGGTGAGGCGGCGACGTTCGCCGAGGCCGCGCGCCGCGCCCGCCCGGTGACGTGGACGGCGATCAGCCTCGTCGTCCTTACCGGCTTCTACAACGTGACCCGCCTCGGTCCGTACGAGCGCGTGATCGAGACCGGCGCCGGCCTCATGCTGGCCGGCAAGTTCATCCTGGTGATCGCCATGGCCGCGATCATGGGCCAGCGCGACTTCGCGCAGGTCACCTTGTTACGCGCCGCGCTGGCTAGCGGCGGCGATCCTCAGCCCGCGCTGCGCTCCATCACCCGGATGGACCGCGTGGTCCTGCTGATCGCTCTCGTCGTGATCTACCTGGGTCTCGCGATCTCGCGCGCTCGCTAGCCCAGCGCCGGAATCCCCAGGCCTTTGGCGAGGTCGTTGACGAGGCCCATCAGCGTGGCGTTGATCGGGATGCCCTCGCGCGTCCGGCGCTTCTCGCTCTCCGCTTCCGGCTCGCCGGCGACGTACACGCGCGTCTGACCCTCCGCGGGCGAGGTGGACTTCACCGAGTCGAACATGTCGTCCATGTCGTGCTTGAAGTCCTCCAGCGGGCGGAAGCGCTCGGGGTCGATGGCCACGAAGCAGTGGCCGACGTCCTGCTTCTTCTGCTCGTAGCGGCCGGTGCGCTGGAAGAGGTCGCCGTAGGTGGCGCCGGGCAGCACGCCGGAGAGGATGTCCACCATCATGCCGAGGCCATAGCCCTTGTGGCCGCCGAGCTCGCGGCTGCCGCCGAGCGGCGACATGAAGCGCTTCTTCATGGCGATGTCGGGATCGGTGGTGGGCTGGCCGTCCTCGTCGAGCGCCCAGCCGGCGGGAATCGGCTTCTTCCAGCGGCTCGCGATGCGGAGCTTGCCGGCGGCCACCGTGGTCGTCGCCATGTCGAGTACGAACGGCGCGTGACGGCCGGCCGGCGCCGCGAACGAGATCGGATTGGTGGAGAGCTTCGGCTCGCGGCCGAAGGTGGGCACCATCGCCACGTAGGGCGAGTTGGTCGTGGCCAGGCCGAGCATGCCGTGCTCGAGCGCCATCATGGAGTAGTTGGCGGCGGCGCCGAAGTGCCCCGAGTTGCGCACGGTGACGATGCCGACGCCGAACGTGCGCGCCTTGTCGATGGCCAGCCGCATGGCCAGCGTGGAGACGTAGTGGCCGAGGCCCTTGGCGCCGTCGTAGAGCGCCGTGGCGGCGGCATCGCGGGCCAGCACCGGTTCGGCCTCCATCACGACGAAGCCCTGGCGCCACAGCTCGTGGTAGCGCGGCAGCATGTCGATACCATGCGAGTCCACGCCGCGCAGATCGGTCTTCACCATGAGACCGGCCGTGATGTCGGCCCGGTCCTTGGGCATCTTCATCGCGATCAGCGCCCGCGTGATGAACTCCGTCAGCCGCGTGTGCGGAATGAGCGTCGGCGTCTCGGCCATGACGATCTCCTAGAGTCCGGTAATCTTGATGCCGGAATTCTTGAGCTTGTAGCGGCGGTTCACCGTGGCCAGCACGGCGGTGATGCCTTCGAGCGGGCCGCTGTTGGACAGCGGGCCGACGTCCACCACGCGCAAGCCCATCGAGCGGGCGAGCTGGCCCACGGTGTCCTTGGCGCCGGTGTCGGCGCCGCACATCAGCAGATCGCACTCGATCGGATGCTCGGCCTCGGCCAGCTCGTGGGCGGCGATGTGGTGGAACGCCGCCACCACGCGCGCCTCGGGCAGCAGCGCCTGCACCTCCTCGGCGGACGAGCCGGCGGCGGGCGGCGTGAACAGGCGCGGGCCGCCGAAGGTGAGCGGCACCACGGTGCTCACCACGACCTTCCCGCGACACGCCTCGCGCGCATCCGGCAGGGTGTTGGCCAGCCCCGCCGCGGGCAGCGCGACCACGACGACCTCGCCCAGCGCGGCCGCCTCGGCGTTCGTGTGACCGACGATGGGAATGGCGTGGGCGGCGTGGCGCAGCTCGACGGCCTTGGCCTTCGCGCGCTCCGCGTCGCGGGAGCCGATGATGATCGAGTGGCCGAGCTTGGCCCAGCGCACGGCCAGGCCGGCGCCCTCCTTGCCGGTGCCGCCGAGGATCGCGATGTTCAGGCGGGTCTCCTATCGGAAGAGGTCGCGCGCGGGATCGCGCAGCAGCGCCTTGCTGCCGTCCTCGCTCGGCGCCAGCGGCAGGCCCCGCACGAGCGCGGCGGGAATGCGGTCGAGCTTGCCCATGACGGGCTCGGCGGCGGCGGCGAGCTCGTCGGCGATGGCGAGGATCGTGGCCTGCAGCGGCCGGCCCGCGGGATCGCGCTCGCCGAGATAGCTGCGCAGCGGCGCGAAGCCGGCCACGCCGATGGCGATGTTGACGAGTCCCTCGCGCCACGGCCGGCCGAAGGTGTCGGCGACGATCACGTGCACCTCGGCCCGCGTCTGCGCGCGCACGGCGTCGCGGAAGGCGCGCGCCGAGCCGTCGGGATCGACGGGCAGCAGCGCCACCACGTCGGCGTCGACGTTGGACTGGTCCACGCCCGCGTTGGCGCACACCCAGCCGTGGTGCGTCTCGGTCACCAGCACGCCGCGGTCCATCCGTACGATGCGGCGCGACTCGCGCAGGATGACCTCGATCAGCCGCGGATCGCGCCCGAGCTCGGCCGCGAACGTCGTCGCCATCGGCGAGGGGGTGACCTCCGGCAGGCGCAGCAGCCGGCCCTCCGACTTCGACACGACCTTCTGGCTCAGCACGACCACGTCGCCGCTGGTCACGGGGGTGCGCTGGCGCGCGGCGGCGTCCACGACGAGGCGCGCGATGTCGTCACCGGGCCGCACCTCGCCGATCCCCTCGATGCCGATCACCTCGTACCGCGGCGGCATGCTCAGCCGTGCGCGGCGGGGCGCACGCCGGCCAGCCGCTCGGGCAGGCGCCAGCGCGCCAGCAGCGCGCGGCTCTCGGTGCCGGCGCCCTCGGTGAGCAGCGCGAGGAGATCGTCGGGCTGGTCCACGTCGAGGCCGAGGCCCCGCAGCCTCACCACGCGCGGCTCGATGCGCAGCGCGCGCGCGGCAGCCAGGTGGTTGTCGAACGAGGGCTCGCCGAAGCGCAGGCGCATGACGCCCGGCGGCGCCAGCAGCACGCCGTTGGTGCCGAGCCCGGAGCGCGACGGCGCGAACACGGCAGCAGGGGACGGAGCGCCCGCGGCGACGAGCGCGCGGATCTCCTGGGCCGTCACGCAGGGGACGTCGCCGGGGATCGTGAGAAACGCGCGGGCGCCCGCGCGCGTGGCCTCGGCCTGGGCGACGGTGACCGCCGCGGTGTGGCCGAGATTGTCCGGCTCGCCGAGCGGCTCGGCGCCGAGGCTGCGCGCGATTCCGGCCACGTCCGGCTCGCGGGTCACGACCCACACGCGATCCAGGCGCGCCGCCGCCAGCGCGCGCAGCACGTCGATGAGCATCGCGCGGGCCAGCTCGCTCCGCTCGGGGCCGTCGAGGATGCGCATCAGGCGCTGCTTGGCGTTGACGACGTCCTTGACGGGGACGGCGGCGACGATCATGCGGCCAGGGCCTTGTCCATACGCACGCAGTCTACCGCCACCCCGGGAGTGAGCCGGTGCTTCTCGCGGCTGCCCGCGTGCCAGCCCCGGTGCGCGTAGAACACCTCGGCATTGAGCGAGGCGCAGAGCGTGAGGTTCGGGAAGCCGTGCCCGCGCGCCGTGCGCTCGAGGTGCTCCAGCAGCGCGGAGCCGACGCCGCCGCCGGCCGCCTCGGGCACGACGTACACGGCCACCACTTCCCGCCGCTCGAGGTCCAGCTCGCCGAAGCCGATCACCGCGCCGTCGCGCTCGGCCACCACCATCACGTGCGCCTCGATCGCGCGGCGGTAGGCGTCGGCCACCAGCCGGCCGGTCCACACCGCGATCTCCTGCTCCGTGTACCAGCCGGCGCACAGGCCGCGGATCGATCCGGTGTGCACGCGCCACACGGCCTCGGCGTCGCTCTCGACGGCGGCGCGGATGCGCGGCGGCGCGCTGCGCGCCTCGCGCGTGGTCACGCCGCCCCCAGCACGCGCCGCGCCAGCACGATCTCGCTCGCGCGATCGGTCATGACGATGTCGGCCGCCACCGCCTTCACGCCGGCCTCGCCGAGCGCATCGGCCAGCTTCGCATCGCGCGCGTCGATCAGCAGCGTGCGCAGCCACGGCGCGTAGGCGGCCGCCACGCCGAGCGGGGAGACGTCGAGGCCGCGCGCCTGCATGAGGCGTCCGGCCGGCCCGCTCACCGGCGCGCCGCCGACGATCGGGCTCACGCCGACGATCGGTGCCCGCGTGGTGCGGAGGGCGGCCACGATGCCGGGCACCGCGAGGATGGGGCCGATCGACGTCACCGGGTTCGACGGGCAGACGAGCACGAGGTCGGCGCCGGCGATCGCCTCCACGACGCCCGGCGCCGGGCGCGCGGCCGTCGCGCCGTCGTAGGCGACGGCGACGACTTCACCTTGCGCCTTGTCGCGCACGAAGTATTCCTGGAAGGCGAGGCGTCCCTGCGTGGTCGTGACGCTGGTGCGCACGGGCGCGTCGCTCATCGGGAGGATGCGCGCGGCCACGCCGAGGCGCGCCGCCAGCCGCGCGGTGATCGCCGTCAGCGTCTCGCCCTCGCGCAGCGCGGCCGTGCGGACCAGGTGCGTGGCGAGGTCGCGATCGCCCAGGCTGAACCACGTCGGCGCGCCCAGTGACGCCATCGCCTGCAGGGCATGGAAGGTCTCGTCGGCGCGGCCCCAGCCGCGCGCCACGTCGAGCAGACCGGCCAGCGCGTAGGTGACGGTGTCGAGATCGGGGGAGACGTGCAGGCCCCACACTTCGGTGTCGTCGCCGGTGTTGCCGACGATCGTCAGGTCGCGCGGGGCAAGACAGGCGGCGAGGCCGCGGAGGAGCTTGGCGGCGCCGGTCCCGCCGGCGAGCGCCGTGACTTGCACGTGCGTCAATAGAGGACCGCCACGGCTACGCCGGGGCGGTCCGAACGTTGGGGGGTATGGGGGGCCATTTCTGGGCCCCCCATGTTAACCGTTGGAGAGTTCGCGCAGCGTCCAGAGCGCGCTGCCGCCGCGCCACGCGTAGAGGCCGGCGCCGGGCCGGCCCGCCAGCGCCGGCGGCAGCGCCACCTCGGGGACGGGAATGAAGCCGAAGCGGATCCAGACGCGATCGAGACCTTGCGGGCGCGTGTAGAGCGTGGCGGCACCGAGCGCGGTCGCGTGATCGATGGCGGCGGCGACGAGCTGACCGGCGAGCTCCAGGGGATCCGGGAGCCGCTCGCGCGCGTCGAGGACGGGGCCGTACAGCATCGCCGTGGTGGCGTGACGCTCGGCGGCGAGCGCGCCCACGAGACGCTCGCCGCCGGCGCCCGCCAGGAAGGCGCCCCACGCGAAGGCGACCTGCTCGGGCCACGGAATCGCCGCGAAGTCGAACAGCGCGCGGGCGCGTGCGGCCTCCGCGAGCGGGCGGTAGCCGACGTCTTGCCAGACCCGGGGCAGCGTCGCGGCGGCGAGCGTGGGAGCGGGCGACGCGTCGTCGGGGGGCGGCGTCGAGGCTGGGGCGGCGGGCCGTCGGCCCCCCGCCCGGCCGCCTGTCCTACTTCTTGCCAAGCACCGTGTCCTTCAAGCTCTTGGCGAGGCGGAACTTGCACACGCGCTTGGCCGGGATCTTGATGGGCTCGCCGGTCTGCGGGTTGCGGCCGATGCGGGCCTTCCGATTCGCGAGCACGAGCTTGCCGAAGCCGGGAAGAACGAACGCGCCGCTCTTCTTCGCTTCGCGCGACGCCAGCGCGAGCGTCTCGTCGAGGACGCCCTCGATCTGCTTCTTGGTGAGCGTGGTCTTCTCGGCGAGATGGGCGAGCGTCGCGGACTTCGTCATCGTCTTCGCCACAGGAGCCTCCTATCGAGCGTGGTGGTGAGTGCGAGAGGCATTAATACCACAGCGCGTCCCACACGGCTACCGCTGCGTGAAGCGAAATTCGCCGGAGGCGATCAAGCGTCGATACGAGCCGAAGCGCGCCTCGGCGTCTTCGACCGCATCGAGCTCCGAGCGCGGATCGTCGCCCTCGGCGTACTCGCGCATGATGCGATAGAGTGTGTCGCGCTCGGCCGGGACGCGGCCGGCGTCGCGAATCCACCGCCGCAGCTCGGCGGGCCCGACCAGCTGCCCGTAGGTGGCACCGGCCGAGGTCGAGATCGACTCGTTGATGAGCGTGCCGCCGAGATCGTTGGCGCCTGCGTCGAGCAGCGCCTGCGCCAGCTTTGGTCCTTCCTTCACCCACGAGGCCTGGATGTTGCGGAGCACCGGCCCCAGCAGCACGCGAGCGAGCGCGTGCATGCGGATGACCTCGACGCCGGTGGCGCCGGGCCGCACGCCCTCGACGAGCGCCTTCGCGTACATGGGCGCCTCGCTGTGGATGAGCGAGAGCGGCACGAACTCGGTGAAGCCGCCGGTGTCCTTCTGGATCGAGCGCAGCAGCGCCATGTGCTGCACCCAGTGCGCGGGCGTCTCCACGTGGCCGTACATGATCGTGGAGGTCGTGCGGATGCCGAGCGCGTGCGCGGTGGTGATGACCTCGACCCACTGGTCGACCGTGATGCGCCCGCGCGCGATGCGATCGCGGATGGCCTGATCGAGGATCTCCGCGGAGGTGCCGGGCAGCGTGCCGAGCCCGGCGTCCTTCAGCTCGGTCAGGTATTCCTTGATGGGCAGGCCGGAGCGCACGGAGCCGTAGAGCACCTCCTCCGGCGAGAACGCGTGCAGGTGCAGCTTCGGCAGCGCCGCCTTGAGCGCCCGCGTGAGGTCGATGTAGAAGCGGCCGTCCAGCTTGGGCGGCAGGCCGGCCTGGATGCAGACTTCCGTGGCGCCCAGCTCCCACGCCTCGCGCGCGCGGCGCACCACCTCGTCGATCGGCAGGAGGTAGCCTTCCTCCTCGCGGTGATCGCGCGAGAAGGCGCAGAAGCCGCAGTGCTTGATGCACACGTTCGTGAAGTTGATGTTGCGGTTCACCACGTAGGTCACGGTGTCGCCGACGTGGCGCCGCCGCAGCTCGTCGGCGGTGAGCGTCAGCGCCGCGAGGTCGCGGCCGGTGGTGGTGGCGAGGACGTCGGCCTCGGCCACGGAGACCTCGGCGCCGTCGAGCGCGCGCGCGAGGATGCCGCGCACGTCGCGCGAGCCGCGGTCGAGCGCGTCGATCAGGGGGTTACCAGCGTCGCCAGTGCTCATGCGAGTTCCTCACGAGCCCGTCGGCGTCGACCAGCGCCGCCACCCGGGGCCGCAGGCGCTCGTCGAGAAACTCGGCGCGCGCCGCGTACTCCGGATAGATCGCCAACCGCTCGCGGAAGCGATAACCCTCGGACTCGGTGGCCGCGCGCAAGGCGCGCAGCCCCGGCCAGGGCTTTTCGGGGTTGATGTGGTCCGGCGTCAGCGGCGAGATGCCGCCCCAGTCGTTGAGCCCGGCGGCGAGCAGCCGCGGGTACACGTCCGGCGTCAAGTTCGGCGGCGCCTGGATGTTGACATCAGGCCCCAGCACGAGCCGGGCGACGGCGATCGTGCGGAGCAGATCCTCGAGCGTCGGCTCGGCGGCGTCGCGCATCGGGATGCGCGGCTTCGCGCGGAAATTCTGGACGATGACTTCCTGGATGTGCCCCCACCGCTCGTGCACGTCACGGATGGCGACGAGCGCGTCCACCCGCTCGCGCGGCGACTCGCCGATGCCGATCAGGATGCCGGTGGTGAAGGGAATGCCGAGCTTGCCGGCCAGCGCGATCGTCTTGAGACGCCGCGCCGGCACCTTGTCGGGCGCGCGGTCGTGCGCCATGCCGCGCGCCAGCAGCCGGTCGCTGACGTTCTCGAGCATGATGCCCATGCTTACGTTGACCTCGCGCAGCGCGGCGAGATCGCGCTCGCCCATCACGCCGGGGTTGGCGTGCGGCAGCAGCGAGGACTCGGCGAGGGTCAGCGCGCACATGGCGCGCAGGTAGCCGAGCGTCGTGCGCTGGCCGTGCTGCTTCAAGAACGCGCGCTGCTCGGCGAAGGCCGCTTCCGGCTTGTCGCCCAGCGAGAACAGCGCCTCCTTGGCGCCGACGCGCGCGCCCGCCTGCACGAGCGCGACGACTTCCTCCGGCGACATCGTGTGCGCGCCGGGCTCGCCCGGATCACGCCGGAACGTGCAGTAGCCGCAGTAGTCGCGGCAGAGCGTCGTCAGCGGCACGAACACCTTCGCCGAGAACGTGACCGTCCGCCCGCGCCCCCGATCGCGCACCTCGCCCGCGCGCTGCAGCAGCTCCGGCAGCCCGCCTGCGGGGCCGTCGATCAGCGTGGAGGCTTCAGCGTGAGAAATCACCGCGCGTTCTTCCGCGGACCTTTGGTGGCTGCACGACGTTTGGATGCCGAACGCTTGACGACCGATGCGGACCGGTTGACTGCAGGTTCGGAACGGTTGACCGCGGATGCGGAGCCCCGGGATGCCGAACGGTTGACCGCGGATGCGGAGCCACGCGCTTCTCCGGCCAGGCCACCCTCGTTTCTACCCGACCGAGCGCCACCCGCTCCAACAGCTAGACCACCCCGCGCTCTGTTGAACTTTGGCCCCACCTCCTGCGCAAAGCGCTCGAGGTTGTCGAGGACCGACGGCAAATCCTGATGCGTGGGGTCCCACACGACGTGCGTGACGCCGAGGTCGGCGTAGGTGCGGATGTCCTTCGTGACTTCCTCGGCGGTGCCCTGGAAGAGGGGACGCTCGCCCCCCGGCGGCTTCATGCGCTTGGGCCGCACCTCCATCGGCACGCGGATGGTCAGCGTGATCGCCTCCGGATCGCGCCCGGCCTCCTTGGCCCACGCCTTGAGCTGGCGCACGCGCTTGCCGTACTCGTCGGGCAGCAGCAGGCCCGGTGGCCGCAGGATGATCGGATGCCAGCCGTCGCCGAGGCGCGCGGCGCGCTGCACGGCGGCGTCGGTGTGGCCGCCGATCCACACCGGGATGCCGCTCGGCTGCACCGGCTTGGGCAGCGCGTGCACGTTGCTCACGCTGACGTAGCGGCCGCGGAACGTGACGGGATCCGTCGTCCACGTCTGGCGCATGAAGGCCAGGTACTCGTCGGTGACGGCACCGCGCTGCTCGAACGGCGGCGCGCCGACCGCCTCGAATTCCTCGCGCAGCCAGCCGACGCCGGCGCCGAGGATGATACGGCCGCCCGACAGGCGATCGAGCGTGGCGAGGATCTTGGCCGTGACCAATGGATGGCGATAGGGCACCACGAGGACGCTGGTGCCGAGGCGCGCGCGCTTCGTCTCGCGCGCGAGCGCGCCCAGCAGCGCGAGCGGCTCGAGATAGTCCTGGGCGGCGCCGCCCGGAAGCTGGCGCGTCGCCGAGTACGGATAGACGGAGCGCGCCATCGAGGCGGGCAGCACGATGTGATCGGTGACGAACACCGACGCATAGCCGAGCGCGTCGGCCTGCGCCGCCATCGTCAGCACCTGGTCGGGTTTGGCCAGCGGCCCGCGACCGGGAAGCGAGATGCCGAACTCCACCAATCCCTCCAGGGAGACACGACGCTCGAAATGCCGGCTCATAGTAGGCCACGCCCCCCGGCATTGCAATCGGGCCGGCGCAATCCCGCTTCGTCGATGCGCGCGAGTACCGCTATGCTAGTGCGTCATGCACACACCGGGACGCGCCGCCGCGGCGGCCCCGCGGCTGCGCTGGGTGATGTGGTCCATCGCCTCGCTGCTGTTCCTCGTCGGCTTCTTCCATCGGGCCGCCCCCGGTGTGATCGCGCGCGACCTCATGCAGACGTACGCGATCACGGGCACCACCGTGGGGCTACTGGCCGCGACGTACTTCTACGCGTATGCGCCGCTGATGGTGCCGGCCGGCCTCGTGCTCGACGCCTGGGGCGTGCGCCGCGTGCTGGCGGCGGGCGGCGCCGTGATGGGCGTAGGCTCGGTGATGATGGGCGCGGCCGCCACGCTGCCGGTGCTCTTCGTGGGGCGCTTCCTCGTGGGGCTCGGCGCGACCGCGACCTTCATCGGCACGCTGAAGATCGCGGCGGCCTGGTTTCCACCGGAGCGCTTCGGCTTCCTCGCCGCGCTCACCGCGACGGTGGGCGTGTTCGGCGCGCTCGTGTCCACGCTGCCGCTCGCGACGCTCGTCGCCCTCGTCGGCTGGCGCCGCGCCTTCGGGGGCGTGGGGCTCGTCACGCTGGCCGGCGCCGTCCTCTGCCTGCTCGCGCTGCGCGATCGTCCGGAGGGCGCGCCGGAGCCCGCCGCCGGGAGCCTGCGCGCCGTCCTGGCCGGTGCGCTGCAGGTCGTGCGCAACCCGCACACGTGGCCGCCCTTCCTCGCGTTCTTCTGCTTCTACTCCGTCGCCGGCAACCTGATGCTGTGGGCGGTGCCGTACCTGCGCGACGTCTATGGTCTCGGGCTCGGCGACGCCGCCTTCTACGCCACCGCGACGTCGCTGGCGTTGCTGATGGCGGCGCCGCTGGTCGGCTTTGCCTCCGACCGCGTGTTCGCGCGACGCAAGGCGCTGCTGGTCGTGCTGAGCCTCGCGCAGTCGGCGCTGTGGTGCGTGTTCGTGGCCACGCTGGGCGCGCTGCGCTTGCCCGCGCTCTACGCGCTGCTCTTCCTCATGGGCCTGGCCGGCGCGGCCTTCGTGCTGGTGTGGCCGATCGGGCGCGAGGTGAACCCGCCGCACCTGGACGGCGTGGCGGTGGCGGTGGTGAACTTCGGCGGCTTCCTCGGGGCGGCGCTCACCCAGGGACCGATCGGCGCCGTCCTCGACGCGCGCTGGGGCGGCGTCCTCGTGGACGGCGCCCGCCGCTACCCGCTCGAGGCCTACCGGGACGCCTTCACGATTTGCGGTGGTCTCGCCGTCGCCGCCGCCGCCCTGTGCCTGCTCATGCGCGAGACGGGAGGGCGCAATATTTACCGCGAGCTCTACCCGCTGCGGGAGACGGCATGACGCCCCCGGTGGAGCCCGGTGCTATCATGCGTTCGATAATCGTCACAATCTCTCGGGCGCCGGGAGTTCGGGCGGCCGCTCCCGTCGGCGCGAGCCGGTAGGGGCGAGAGCGGGGCGGCATGCGGCTGGCGTCGAAGATCTTCCTGGGATTCTCGCTGGTCATCCTGGTGCTGGCGGCCGTGGGCGTGCTCAGCCTGCGCGCGGTCGGGCGCCTGGTGTCGCTGAACCGCGAGGTTGCCAGCGAAACCCTGCCGGCCCTGCGGCTGACGGGCGACGTGCGCGACACGATGCTGGCGCTGGCCCGGCTGGAGGCCCGCTACACCATCCTGCGCGACCCGCGCTACGTGATGGTGTGGGCCGAGCGGGCGGATGCGGTGCACGCCGACCTGGCCCGGCTGCGCGCGCTGGCGCGCACCGAGGACGAGGCGCGGCAGCTCGCGGATGCCGCCGCGGCCTTCAAGCAGTATCGCGAGGCCGTGCGGAGCGAGCAGGAGCGGCTGGTGGCGGCGGGCACCCGCGCGCCGGCGCCCAGCGAGCCGGCCGGCCGCGCGCTGGCCGAGCGCGTCGAGGCGAGCCTCGAGGCGCTGCAGGCGGCGACGTACGCGCGCGTGCTGCAGGCGCAGGCCGAGGTCGCGCGGCTGGAGGCGCGCACGTGGACGGGGGTCGTGGTGGCGCTCGCCACGTCGCTCGCGCTGGCGCTGCTGACGACGGCGATCATCGCGCTGCGCATCACGCGCTCGCTGCGGCGCCTGTCGGCGGCCACCAGCGCGGTGGCGGCCGGCTCGTTCCGCGAGCCGATCCCGACCGGCGGCAACGACGAGATCGGCGTGCTGGCGCGGTCGTTCAACGCCATGGCGGCGCGACTGCGGCAGCTCGACGAGATGAAGGAGGAATTTTTCGCCACGCTCTCGCACGAGCTTCGCTCGCCATTGACGTCCGTGCGCGAGGCCTCGCACCTGCTGGCCGACCACGTGGCGGGACCGCTCGCGCCCAAGCAGGCGCGCCTGGTGGAGATCATCCAGCGCTCGTCGGACCGCCTGCTGCGGCTCGTCAACCAGATCCTCGACATCTCGCGGCTGCGGGCGGGGCTGCTGCCGCTGCAGCGGGGACCGGTGGATCTCGACCGGCTGGTCACGCGCGCGGCCGAGGAATTGCGCCCGCAGGCCGAGGAGGCGCGCGTCACGCTCGACCGCGAGCGCCTCGGCGACCGCTTCACCATCAACGGCGACGAGGACCGGCTCGTCCAGGTCGTCGTGAATCTCCTGGCCAACGCGATCCGCTTCACGCCGGCCGGCGGCCGCGTGGTGGTGCGCGTGGTGGACGCCGGCTCGGAGTGCGAGGTGCAGGTGGAGGACACGGGTCTCGGCATTCCCGCCTCGGAGCTGCCGCACATCTTCGAGAGCTACCGCCAGGCGCACCTCGGCAAGGGCGGCACCGGGCTCGGCCTGTCGATCGTGCGCGGGCTCGTCCAGGCCCACCGCGGCCGCGTGACGGTGGAGTCGCAGGAGGGCAAGGGCAGCCGCTTCACCGTGCTGCTGCCGAGGGAGGCGCCGGCCGCATGAGGCGTGTGCTCGCGGCCGTCCTGCTGGCGGTGAGCCTCGCCGGCTGCGCGTCGCTGCCGTTCACGCGCGGCGCCACGCTCCTGGCCGCCGCCGACCGGCTCGCACGCGAAGGCGACTGGCCGGGCGCGGTGGCCGCCTACGATCAGTACCTGGCCCAATATCCCAATGCGTGGGCGGCGCCGCGTGCGCTCGAGAGCCGCGACACGCTGGCCGCAATGCTGGCCGCGCGGGCCGAGGTGACGCGGCTGCGCCAGGAAGTGGCGCGGCTGCGCGACGAGCTGGCGCGGCGCGAGGTGGACCTGGCGCGCCTGCGCAGCGACCTCGAGCGCCTCAAGCAGATCGACCTGCGATTGGAGCGAACGCGTTGAAGCGGAAGATCCTGGTCGTCGACGACGACGCCGCCATCGTGGAAGTGCTCGAGATGCGGCTGACGGCGATGGGCTTCGACGTCACCGCCACCCCCGATCCGCAAGCGGCCGTAACCGCGGTGGACGCGCACCGCTTCGACCTCGCCCTCATCGACCTGCGCATGGAGCCGACCGACGGCATCGCCCTGATGGAGGCGGTGCACACGCGGCAGCCGCGCCTGCCCGTCCTCATCATGACCGCGCACGGCACGATCGAGACGGCGGTGGACGCCGTGCAGCGGGGCGCCTTCGACTACTTGACCAAGCCGTTCCTGCGCGACGAGCTGCGCGCCAAGATCGCCCGCGCGCTGGCCAGCCGCCGCTGGGCGCGCGACCGCGAGCGGCTGCTGACGGTGGGCCAGACGCTGGCCTCCTCCGGCATCATGGCCCGCGTGCTCGACGCCGTCGCCCAGGGCGCGGTGGAGACGACGGAAGCCGACCGCTGCATCGTCTTCCAGCAGGAGCACGGCAAGCTGGTCCCGATGGCGAGCGCCGGCACGCCGCCGCCGTCGTGGCCGGCGCTGGAGTCGGCGGCCCTGGCCGCGATGACCAACGGCCTGCCGGTGACCTTCCCCGGCAGCGAGGCCGGCAGCATCGTGGCGGCGCCGCTCGTCGTGCAGAAGGGCCCCACCGGCGCGCTCGTCATCGAGACCGCGCGCGGCATCGAGCCGAACGACGACGATCTCGAGCTGCTGGCGCTCTTCTCGTCGCAGGCCGCCTCGGCCGTGCGCACCACGCACGAGCTCGAGCGGCTGCGCAGCGGCGCTCTCGCCGCGCTGGGCCGCATGGCCACCGAGGTGGCGCACGAGCTCAAGAACCCGCTGGCGGGCCTGCGGCTGTACGCGCGCCACCTCGAGCAGCGCCTGGGCAAGAGCGGGGACCCCGAGGGGGCGGGGCTCGCACAGAAGATCACCTCGACCGTCGATCACCTGGCGGCGGTGGTGCAGGAGATCACCGCCTTCGGCCGGCCGCCCGAGCTGCACCGCGTGCCCACCGCGCTGCACGGGCTGCTCGACGAGTGCGTGGCGTTTGCGCAGGCGAAGTGCGAGACGCCCGACATCGAGGTCTTCCGCTCCTACGACGACGCCTGCCCCGACGCCTTGCTGGATACGCGCGAGCTGCGCAAGGCCCTCCTGAACCTGGTCATCAACGGGCTCGAGGCCCTGCGCGAGGGCGGCCGGCTGACGATCAGCACGATCTACACGGCCGACACCCGCACGGTGACGATGGTCATCGAGGACACCGGCCATGGCATGAGCGAGGAAACGCTCTCGCGCATCTTCGATCTCTTCTTCACGACCAAGCCGCAGGGCACCGGCCTCGGCATGGCGCTGGCGCGCTCGGTGATCAACCTCCACGGCGGCGAGCTCACGATCCACAGCGCCCTCGGCAAGGGCACGCGCGTGACGATCCGGCTGCCGCTCGAGCCGATTCCGGAGGGCAGAGCGCGAGCATGAGGAACACGATCCTCGTCGTCGACGACGAGGCGTCGATCGCCGACGGCCTGCGGCTGACGCTCGAGGCCGAGGGCTACTCGGTGCGCATCGCCGGCTCCGTGCGCACGGCGCTGGCCTCCGTCGCCCAGGCCGACGTGCACATGGCGATCGTCGATCTCATGCTGCCCGACGGCGACGGCCTCACGCTGACCAAGGAGCTGAAGACCCGCGACCCGGCGATCGAGGTCGTCGTCATCACCGCCTACGGCTCGGTGCGCAAGGCGATGGAGGCCACCAAGGGCGCCGGCGCCTTCTATGTCGTCGAGAAGCCGTTCGAGCCCGACGAAATGCTGGGCCTCGTCAAGAACGCGCTCGAGCATCGCAAGCTCCTGGTCGAGAACATCGAGCTGCGCCGCCGGCTGCTCGAGCAGACGGCCGACAGCGAGATCCTGGGCTCGGCCCCGGGCATCCATCGCGTGCTGGAGACGATCGCCTCCGTCGCCGACACCGACGCCAACGTGCTGATCATCGGCGAGAGCGGCACCGGCAAGGAGCTGATCGCCAACGCGCTGCACGAGAGGTCGAGCCGCCGCGAGGGCCCCTTCGTGAAGATCAACTGCGCGGCGCTGCCGAAGGACCTGATCGAGTCCGAGCTGTTCGGCCACACCAAGGGCTCGTTCACCGGCGCCACCACCGAGAAGGTGGGCCTGCTCGAGGAGGCGCACAAGGGCTCGCTGCTGCTCGACGAGATCACCGAGATGCCGCCCGACCTGCAGGCCAAGCTCCTGCGCGTGCTCGAGGAGCGCGTGGTGCGTCGGCTGGGCGGCGCCAAGTCGATCCCCGTCGACTTCCGCCTCGTGTCGTCCACCAACCGCGGCCCCGAGCAGGCGGTGAAGGAAGGCGCGCTCCGCCAGGACCTCTACTTCCGCATCAACACGGTCACCATCGCGGTGCCGCCGCTGCGCGAGCGGCGCGACGATCTGCCGGTGCTCGTGCGCGCGTTCCTCGAGCGCTATCGCGCCAAGCACCAGCGCACGGTGGATGCCATCGAGCCCGAGGCCTATCGCCGGCTGCTGGCCTATGCCTGGCCCGGCAACGTGCGCGAGCTGCAGCACGCGCTCGAGCGCGCCGTCCTGGTGGCGCACGGGCGCGAGATCACCGTGGGAGATCTGCCGGAGTCGCTCCACCATGGCGCGGGCGGCGGCGAGGGCGCCGTGGGCGGCGGCATCGCGCCGTCGGAGGTGCCGGCGGGCTCGCTCGAGGAGATCGAGCGCGCGTCGATTCTCAAGGCCCTCGACTCCACGCGCTGGAACAAGCAGGATGCCGCCGCGCTCCTGGGCCTCCGCCGCCCCACGCTGTATTCGAAGATGCGTAAGCACAATATTCCTCAGCGACGACCCTGACGCTCGGAGGGGGGCTTCGCCCCCCTTCCGACCGTCGTCGCACGCCTGACGGCGTGCTCCTCCGTGCCTCCCCCCAGATCATCGGATTGCGCCGGCAAAGCCGGCGCTCGAAAGTGGTGTTCAAGAATGGTTTTGACGCTGCGGCCGCGGTTCGGGTTTTTCTTTTGGCCTTACACGGCGGAGTACACGGGGCGGATGGCTGTGCTCGGCGAGGCTCACGGGTGGGATCTCGTCGGGATCGCGGACACGCCGGGGAATGCGATGGATGTGTGGGTGGCGCTGGCCGTCGCCGCCCAGCGCACGGCGCGGGTGCCGCTGGCAGCGTGCGTGACGAATCTCGTGACGCGGCATCCGGCGGTGACTGCGGGCGCCGCCGTGTCCGTCGACGCGCTCGCGGGTGGGCGGCTGATCCTCGGGCTCGGCACCGGGCACAGCGGCGTGGCCAACGTGGGCGCGGTGGCGTCCACGCCGGAGGAATTTCGCACGGGGCTCGCGGCGGTGCGCGGGCGGTTGAGCGAGATGGCGACGGCGGGCGGTGCGCGGCGCGTGCCCGTGTACGCGGCGGCGTCGGGGCCGGGCGCGTTGCGTGCCGCGGGCGCGGTCGCCGACGGGGTGTTCGTGAACTATGGCCTCGGCGCCGAGCACGTGGCGCGGGCGCGTGATCTCATCGCCGAGGGCGCGCGCGCGACGGGACGCTCGCCGGAGGAGATCGACGTGTGGTGGATCGCCTGCCTCGACGTGGACGCGCGGCGCGAGGTCGCGCTGGAGAAGCTCGGCAACATCCTGGGCTTCGTCGGCGCCTACGTCGCTGGAGCGGCGCCGGAGCGGCGTGACGTGCCGCCGGCGCTGGTCGATCCCATGCGCGAGCTGCGCCGGCGCTATACCACGCGGCGCGCCGAGATGGACCCGATGCTCACGCGGCGCCTCGGGGTCTTCGACTACCTGCGCGCGCGGCTGGCGATCGCCGGGACGCCGGAGGACTGCGTGGGCCAGGTGCGTGCGGCGCTGGCCGCCGGCGCGTACAGCCTCATGTTCACCGTGAGCCTCGCCGCCGATCCCGTGCGAACGGTCGAGCTCTTCGGGCGCGACGTGCTTGGTTGCCTGAAGGGCGTGCAGCCGCCGCCGCCTGCCTAACAAACGGGCAGCCGCTCGGCCGTTCCTTCCGCTCAATCATCCGATTTCATTGGCCCCCGGTCGGGCATGGCCGTTGCTTGGTCGGTCTTCGCCTGGAGGCCAGTGCATGAAAAAGATCGAGGCGGTCATCAAGCCGTTCAAGTTGGACGACGTCAAGGAAGCGCTGACCGGAATCGGCATCGTCGGCATGACCGTCTCGGAGGTCCGAGGCTTCGGCCGCCAGAAGGGCCACACCGAGCTGTACCGCGGCGGCGAGTACACGGTCGACTTCCTGCCGAAGATCAAGATCGAGGTCGTCGTGCCGGACCACTTCGTGGACAAGGTCGCCGAGGTGGTGGCGGCGGCGGCGAAGACCGGCAACATCGGCGACGGCAAGATCTTCGTCTCGCCGGTGGAGGCCGCCATCCGCATCCGGACGGGCGAGCGCGACCAGGCCGCCCTGTGAGCCCGCGAGGCATCTGCACCTTGAGGAGGACAACGTGAGACGGTTCACCTTCGCCCTGGCAATGTTGCTCGTGCTGGCGACCCTTGGCGTGGCGCTCGCGCAGACTCCGGCCCCGACCACTCCCGCACCGGCGGCGACGCCCGCCGCGCCGGCCGCGGGCGCGGCTCCGGCGGCGCCCGCGGCACCGGCGCCGGCGTCGAAGATCGACAAGGGCGACACGGCGTGGATGCTGACGTCCTCGGCGCTCGTCCTCATGATGACCGCGCCCGGGCTCGCGCTCTTCTACGGCGGCATGGTCCGCCAGAAGAACGCGCTGGGCACGCTCATGCACAGCTTCATCATCATGGCGGTCATCTCGATCCAGTGGGTGCTGTGGGGCTACAGCCTCGCCTTCGGTCCCGACAAGGGCGGCATCATCGGCGGCCTCGACTGGATCGGCCTGCGCGGCGTGGGCGCGGAGCCGTTCGACGCGTACTCCAAGACCATCCCGCACCAGGTCTTCATGCTGTTCCAGATGATGTTCGCCATCATCACGCCGGCGCTGATCACCGGCGCCTTCGCCGAGCGCAAGAAGTTCTCCGCGTTCCTGCTCTTCACGGTGCTGTGGGCCACCATCGTGTACGACCCGCTCGCGCACTGGGTGTGGGGTGACGGCGGCTGGCTCAAGAAGATGGGCGCGCTCGATTTCGCCGGCGGCACCGTCGTGCACATCTCCTCCGGTATGTCGGCGCTGGTCTGCGCGATCGTGCTCGGCAAGCGCAAGGGCTACGGGCATCAGCCCATGCAGCCGCACAACCTGCCGATGACCGTGATGGGCGCCGCCCTGCTGTGGTTCGGCTGGTTCGGCTTCAACGCGGGCAGCGCGCTGGAGGCCAACGGCCTCGCGGCCAGCGCCTTCACGGCGACCAACACGGCGGCGGCCGCGGCCGCGCTCGGCTGGATGTTCACGGAGTGGATGATGCGCGGCAAGCCGACCGTGCTGGGCGCCGCCTCCGGCGCCGTGGCCGGGCTGGTCGCCATCACGCCGGCCTCGGGGTACGTCGGCCCGGTGTCCTCGATCATCATCGGCCTGGTGGCCGGCGCGCTGTGCTACACCGCGTGCAACATCAAGTCGAAGCTCGGCTACGACGACTCGCTCGACGTGGTGGGCGTGCACGGCGTGGGCGGGACGTGGGGCGCGCTGGCCACCGGGCTCTTCGCCTCCAAGGCCATCAACGAGGGCGGCGAGAACGGCCTCTTCTTTGGCAACCCCGGCCAGCTATGGACGCAGATCGTCGCCGTGCTGGCGACGTACGCGCTGGCCGTCGTCGCCACCTGGGTGATCCTCAAGGTGGTCGACGCGGTCGTCGGCCTGCGCGTGAGCGACGAGGACGAGGTGGCCGGGCTCGATCTCTCGCAGCACTCGGAGACGGCCTACGCGTTCGGCGGCGGTTCCTACAGCGAGTTCACCACGGGTGGCGGCGCCTTCCAGGAGGCGATGCGGGCGGCGGAGACCAAGGCCCGCCCCGCGCATTGAAGGGTCCGAGAGGCTTGCATTCGACGCGACGGTTCACTAACGTAGTCCGGCCGACGCCCCCGGGAGGGGGCGCCGGCCGCAGCATTCACACTTCACGAGGGAGAAGGAGTTCCGCATGAGCCCGAAGGACGTCCTCAAGCTGGCCAAGGAGAAAGGCGCCAAGATCGTCGATCTCCGGTTCATCGACCTGCCGGGTCTCTGGCAGCACTTCTCCATCCCGGTGTCCGAGCTGAAGGAGGACATCTTCGAGGATGGGCTGGGCTTCGACGGCTCGTCGATTCGTGGCTTCCAGACGATCGACGAGTCCGACATGCTGCTGATCCCGGATCCGACCTCGGCGCAGATGGATCCGTTCACGGCGGTGCCGACGCTGGTCCTCATCTGCAACGTCAAGGACCCCGTCTCCGGCAAGCCGTACACGCGTGACCCGCGCTACATCGCACAGAAGGCGGAGGCGTACGTCAAGAAGAGCGGCGTGGCCGACACGATCTACATCGGCCCCGAGCTCGAGTTCTTCTTCTTCGACTCGATCCGCTTCGACCAGAACTACAACAGCGGCTACTACTTCATCGACTCGCAGGCGGGCGCCTGGAACAGCGGCAAGGAGGGCACGAGCGAGCAGCCGAACCTCGGCTACAAGCCGCGCTACAAGCAGGGCTACTTCCCGGTCCCGCCCATGGACCAGTTCCAGGACATCAGGTCCGACATGGTGCTGGCGCTGGAGAGTGTCGGCGTCCGCGTCGAAGTCCATCACCATGAAGTTGCCACTGGTGGACAGACGGAAATCGACATGCGCTACGACACGCTGACGAAGATGGCGGACAAGGTCCTCTGGTACAAGTACTGCGCGAAGAACACCGCCAAGAAGTGGGGCAAGACCGCCACCTTCATGCCCAAGCCCCTCTTCCAGGACAACGGCTCGGGCATGCACACGCACCAGTCGCTGTGGAAGGGCGGCAAGAACCTCTTCTACGAGCGGGGCGGGTACGCGGACATCTCCAAGACCTGCCTCTACTACATCGGCGGCATCCTGAAGCACGCGCCCGCGCTGCTGGCGCTGATCGCGCCGTCGACGAACTCCTACAAGCGGCTGGTGCCCGGCTACGAGGCGCCGATCAACCTCGTGTACAGCCAGCGCAACCGTTCGGCGGCGATCCGGATCCCGATGTACTCGAAGGCGGAGGGCGCCAAGCGCATCGAGTTCCGTACGCCCGATCCGACCTGCAATCCGTACCTGTCGTTCGCGGCCTGCGTGATGGCCGGCCTCGACGGCATCGCCAACAAGATCGATCCCGGCAAGCCGGTGGACAAGGACCTCTACGAACTGGAGCCGGCCGAGCAGAAGAAGATCAAGCAGCTGCCAGGTGCGCTCGACATCGTGCTCGACAACCTCGAGAAGAGCCACGACTGGCTGCTCAAGGGCGACGTGTTCACGCCCGACGTCATCGAGACGTGGATCGACTACAAGCGGAAGAACGAGGTGGACGCCGTGCGCCTGCGGCCGCACCCGTGGGAGTTCGCGCTCTACTACGACATTTGACCTCAGGGGGGGCCACGAGATGGCCCCCCAAACCTCCCGGGCGTTCGGGCCGCCCCGGCTAAGCCGGGGCGGCCCTCTCTGTACCCAGGCCCGGCGCTATCTTCGACTCTTTCGACTGTCATGCGAGCGCTGCTCTGGCGATTGCTCTATCCAGTCGCGGTCCTGATTCATCGGCTTACCGGACAGCCGCCGCCACGTCCGCCGTTCGACGAGCGTCGCGCAGCGGCGCTCGTCGGTAAGTATGTCCTGATCGGGCTGACGTACCACGACGCCGATGGCCGGTTCCTCGAGCAGCGCCAGATTCACGGAATGATCGTGGGCGCCGACGCCCAGCACGGTATCGAAGTCGAGCTGAAAGGCGCTAGCTCCGGCGAGACGTACCGCCTGCCGCCGGACCTGCGTCCGCTGCAGCCCGCGGCGCCCGGCGAATACCGCCTGCGCGCGACTGGCGAGGTGGTCATCGATCCTGATCTGCTCTGCACCTGGTCGGTGACGAAGCCGCGGACGTGAGCGGAAAGCAGGTGCTCGGAGAAAGGGCAGCGGCAGGACGATGCCCGGCCGGCGGGCAGAGCGGTGGGAGCGCCATCGTTGTAAACGCCTGATTTGCCGTGGGCGAGTGTGGCATCGGCCTTGCGTCGCTCACACGCATGACTTCGAGCAAGAACGGTCCGCGTTGGCGTGTCGCAGTGATCGATGACCACGCGCCGTCGCGCGCGGCGCTGCAGGCCGCGGTAACGGATGCGGGCGGCGAGGTGGTCGGTGAGGCGCAGCGCTCGGTTGACGCGATGGCGATGGTGATGCGCGCGCGGCCCGACGTGGCGATCTTCGCGGTCGGCCTTCCCGACGGTGACGGCGTGGCCACCGCTGCCGCCGTCACCACGGCCGCGAGCTGCCCCGTGGTCCTCTTCACCAGCCACACGCAGGACGATCTCGTCGCCCGGGCGCAGGCCGCGGGCGTGATGGCCTACCTGGTGAAGCCGCTGCGCCCGGCCGAGCTGGCGCCGGCGCTCGATCTCGCCATCGCGCGCTTTCGCGAGACGCGGGAGCTCAAGCAGACGCTGGAGGAGCGCAAGGTCATCGAGCGCGCCAAGGGCCGCTTGATGGATCGCCTGCGGCTCACCGAGGAGGAAGCGTTCCGCCGCCTGCGGCGCGCGGCGATGAACAGCCGGCGGCCGATGGTGGAGATCGCGCGCGCCGTGCTCGTCTCCGAGTCAGTCACCGAGGACCTGCCCGCGATTTAGGCAGTGCGGGGACGGCTCGCGTCCCCATCTCATCGAATTCGTTCACCTCGACTCCGGTACACCCCTTGCTATTTGCGCAACTCAGCGGACAACGACGTCCCCCTGCGGCAACGATCTGCCGCGTGCAGTGAACACGAGCGGGACCTCGCAGGCTGAGCCCGACCGTCGGGCGCCGGAGCCCTGCGGCAATCACGCCGCGGGTTCTCGGCCCGACCGTCGGGCGCCGGAGCCCTGCGCAGGCGCCCCGACGGATAAGACAAAGGAGACGTCATGGCCGCGTACTCACGCAGGGACTTCCTCAAGGGCAGCTTGGCGGCGGGCGCCGGGCTGGCCGCGCTCGGCGGCATGCCGAGCATCATCGCCGCGCAGGGCAAGGAGCCGATCAAGATCGGCGTGCTGCACTCACTGTCCGGCACGATGGCGATCAGCGAAGTCTCGCTGCGCGACGTCGTGCTCATGGCCGTCGAGGAGATCAACGCCAAGGGCGGGGTGATGGGCCGCCCGATCTCGCCGGTCGTCGTCGATCCGGCCTCGAACTGGGACCTGTTCGCCGAGAAGGCCAAGCAGCTCCTGCTCCAGGACAAGGTCGCCGTCACCTTCGGCTGCTGGACGTCGGTCAGCCGCAAGTCAGTGCTGCCGGTGTTCGAGAACAACAACGGCCTGCTCTTCTACCCCGTGCAGTACGAGGGTGAGGAGTGCAGCAAGAACGTCTTCTATACGGGTGCGTGTCCAAACCAGCAGCTGATTCCTGGTGCGGAGTATCTGATGTCCAAGGAGGGTGGGAGCTACAAGAAGTTCTACCTGCTCGGCACCGATTATGTATTCCCGCGCACGGCGAACAAGATCCTGCGCGCGTTCCTGGTGGCCAAGGGCGTGCCGAAGGAGAACATCGAGGAGGAGTACACGCCGTTCAGCCACCAGGACTACCAGACGATCGTCGGCAAGATCAAGCGCTTCGCTTCCGGCGGCGGCGCCTGCGTGCTCTCGACGATCAACGGCGACAGCAACGTGCCCTTCTACAAGGAGTTCGCCAACCAGGGCCTGCGCTCCGAGAACGCGCCGATCATGGCCTACAGCGTGGCCGAGGACGAGCTGCGCGGCATGGACACCGCGGCGCTGGTCGGCCACCTGGCGGCGTGGAACTACTTCCAGTCCGTCGAGAACGCGGCCAACAGGAAGTTCGTGAACGCCTTCAAGGAGTACGCGCAGAAGAAAAACCTGCCGGGCGGCGCCAAGCGCGTGACCGACGATCCGATGGAGGCCGCCTACTTCGGTGTCCACATCTGGAAGCAGGCCGTCGAGAAGGCCAAGAGCTTCGAGGTCGACGCGGTCCGGAAGGCCGTCTACGGCCAGACGTTCGCGGCGCCCGTCGGCACCATCAAGATGCACGAGTACAACCACCACACGTACCGCCCGGTGCTCATCGGCGAGATTCTCAAGGACGGCCAGTTCAAGATCATCTCGCGCACCAAGGGCAACGTGGAGCCGGAGCCGTGGTCGAAGTACACGAGCCCGGACAAGGGCTGCGACTGGGTGAATCACAAGGGCACGTATCAGAAGAAGGCCTGATGAAGCGACTGCTCGTGGTGTTGTTCGTGGCGTGGCTCGCCGGTCCGCCGGCGAGCCACGCGCAGTCCCCCGACGCCCTCAAGGCCCTCGCCGAGCTCGCCATCGACAATGCGGACAAGCGAGAGGCGGCGGTCGCCGTGATCGGCTCCACCAAGGATCCGAAGTGGCTGGAGTTCCTCGCCGCGCTCCGTGATGGCAACGTGTACGCGCGCGGCAAGGGCAAGGACCTCGCGGTCGTGGTGGGCGGGGCCAAGTCCACCAAGGGCGACGCCGAGGTGATCGAGATCGCGACGGCCTACGACCGCAAGCCCCTCGGCGCGGTGCCGCTGGCGAGCCTTGTCGAGATCGCCGCCGACCGGCGGCTGCGTATCGCGATCAAGCCGTTTCTCGACGCCGACGAGACGCGCCTCCAGCTCGCCAGTCCGGATCCCGAGGCGCGCCGCGGCGCCGCCGTGAAGCTCGGCCACCAGGCGGATGCCCGCGCGGCCGCGGTGGTCGAGGCGGCGATCGCCCGGGAGACCGTACCCAACGTGCGCCACGCGCTCGAGGAAGCGCTGGCGATGATCCGCCTGGCCGGCGGCGACGCGGCCGTGCGCATCCTCGCCGCCCAGGCGCTCGGCGGGCTGCACTCGTCGGACGCCATGCCCGCGCTGCAGCGGCTGGCCGCGGACACGGCCGCCACGCCGGCCGAGCGTGAGGCGGCCAGGGCGGCGATTCGCCAGATCGAGCGCTGGGGGCTGCTCGTCCGCACGGTCGAGACCGTCTTCCAGGGCGCCTCGCTCGCGTCGATTCTCCTTCTGATGGCGCTCGGGCTGGCGATCGTGTTCGGCCTCATGGGCGTCATCAACATGGCCCACGGCGAGCTGATGGCGCTGGGCGCCTACAGCACGTTCGTCGTGCAGAACGTCTTCCGCGCGCGCTGGCCGGAGCGCTTCGACGCCTACTTCGTGGTCGCGCTGCCGGTATCCTTCGTGGTGGCCGCGCTCGTCGGCATCGTGCTCGAGCGCGGCGTCATCCGCCGGCTCTACGGCCGGCCGCTGGAGACGCTGCTGCTCACGTGGGGCGCCTCGCTCATCATCCAGCAGGCGCTGCGCCTGTACTTCGGCGCCGCCAACGTGGACGTCTCGTCGCCGACGTGGCTGTCCGGCGGCTTCGCGCTGATGACCGGCCTCACGCTGCCGTTCAACCGGATCTTCATCATCGGGCTGGCCTCGGTGAGCGTGGCCGCGATGTACTGGCTGCTCTTCCGCACCGACACGGGCCTGCGCATCCGGGCGGTCACGCAGAACCGCACGATGTCGTCGTGCCTCGGCGTGCGCGCCGGCTGGGTGGACGCCACCACGTTCGCGCTCGGCGCCGGCCTCGCCGGGCTCGCGGGCTGCGCGCTCACGCAGATTGGCAACGTGGGGCCCTCGCTCGGCCAGAACTACATCGTGGACTCGTTCATGGTCGTGGTCACCGGCGGCGTCGGCAAGCTGCTGGGGACGATCCTGGCCGCGGCGGGCATCGGCACGCTGAACAAGGGCATCGAGCCGGCGCTCGGCGCCGTCTTCGCGAAGGTGGCGATCCTGATCGCGGTGATCCTCTTCCTGCAGCGCCGGCCGGCCGGCCTGTTCGCGACCCGAGGGCGTGGTGCTGAAGCCTGAGCGGCTCGGCCTCCTGACGGTCGCGCTGATCCTGGTCGTCCTGCTCCCGCTGGGCAACCTGCTGCCGCCAAGCTCGCCGCTGCACGTCTCCAACTTCACGCTCAACCTCTTCGGCAAGTTCCTGACGTACGCGATCCTCGCCCTCGGCCTCGACCTGCTGTGGGGCTACGCCGGGGTGCTCAGCCTCGGCCACGGCGTCTTCTTCGGCCTCGGCGCCTACGCCATGGGCATGCACCTCATGCTGGAGATCGGCTCCAAGAGCGTCTATCAGAGCGCGCTGCCCGACTTCATGGTGTGGAACCAGGTGAAGGAGCTGCCACTGTTCTGGCGGCCGTTCTACAGCGCGCCGTTCACGCTGGTGGCGATCGTGGTGGTGCCCGCGCTGTTCGCGCTGGTGTTCGGCTTCCTGGCCTTCCGCAGCCGGGTGCGCGGCGTGTACCTGTCCATCATCACGCAGGCGCTCGCGCTGTCGGCGTGGCTCGTGTTCAACCGCAACGAGATGAACCTGGGCGGCACCAACGGGCTCGCCGACTTCAAGACGGTCTTCGGGATCCCGCTCAACCAGCCCTCCACGCAGCGGATGCTCTACGTGGTCACCGCGCTCACGCTGGTGGCGGCGTGGGCCCTGTGCCGCTGGATCACGCAGTCGCGGGCGGGGAAGGTGCTGGTGGCGATCCGCGATAGCGAGACGCGCGTGCTCTTCTCCGGCTACTCGCCGGCCAGCTACAAGCTCTTCGTGTTCGTCGTCTCCGCCGCCCTGGCCGGGGTGGCCGGCGCGCTCTACGCGCCGCAGGTGGGCATCATCACGCCGGCCAAGATGGGCGTGCTGCCGTCCATCGAGATGGTGGTGTGGGTGGCGGCGGGCGGGCGAGGGACGCTGATCGGCGCCGTGCTGGGCGCCATCGGCGTGAACTGGATCCAGTCCTGGCTGACCACCAGCTATCCCGACGTCTGGCTGCTCTTCCTCGGCGCGCTCTTCATGAGCGTCGTGCTGTTCATCCCCGACGGCGTCGTCGGCGCGCTGTCGCGCCTGGCCCAGCGGCTGCGCCGCCGGCCCGCGCCGCGCGTCGAGGCGCCGCAGCTCGAGCGCGCGACGGATAGCACGGCATGAGCGACGCCATCGTCTACCTCGAGGACGTCACGGTCGCCTACGAGGGCTTCAAGGCACTCGACCGCCTGAACTTCTACATGGACCGCCGTGAGCTGCGCGTGGTGATCGGGCCCAACGGCGCCGGCAAGACGACCCTGCTCGACGTGATCTCGGGCCGCGTGAAGCCCGAGCACGGCCGCGTGATCTTCGGCCGCAGCACCGACCTCACCACGCTGAGCGAGAACCAGATCGCCGCCCTCGGCATCGGGCGCAAGTTCCAGACGCCCTCCGTGTTCGTGAACCTCACGGTGTGGGAGAACGTCGAGCTGTCGCTGCGGCGGCCGAGCAAGGGCGTGCTCTCCACGCTGTTCGACCGCGACGGCGCCGGGGAGCGCGATCGCATCGGGGCCACGCTCGGCACCGTCGGCCTCGGCCCCAAGGCCGACGCGCTCGCCGGCGCGCTCTCGCACGGCGAGCGGCAGTGGCTCGAGATCGGCATGGTCATGGCGCAGGACCCCGAGTTGCTCCTGGTGGACGAGCCGGTGGCCGGCCTCACCGACGAGGAGACGGCGCGCACCGGCGAGCTGCTGGTGGACATCGCCCGCGACCGCTCGGTGCTTGTCATCGAGCACGACATGGAGTTCGTCCGCCAGATCGCGCGCACGGTGACCGTGCTCCACCAGGGGGCGGTGCTGTGCGAGGGCCCGCGCGAGCAGGTGCAGAGCGACCCGCGCGTGCTGGAGGTCTACCTCGGCCAGCGCAAGGAGACCCATGCTGTCCGTTGAGCGCCTCGACGTGGCCTACGGCGGCTCGCAGGTCGTGTGGTCCGTCGATCTCGACGTGCCGGACGGGCAGGTCGTGTGCCTCATGGGCCGCAACGGCGTCGGCAAGACCACGGTGCTGCGCGCCATCATGGGCCTGCTGCCCGCCCGGAGCGGGCGCATCACGCTCGACGGTCAGGACATCACGCGCTGGCCGTCGGATCGCCGCGCGCGGGCGGGCCTGGGCTACGTGCCGCAGGGCCGCGAGGTCTTTCCGCATCTGAGCGTGGAGGAAAACCTCCGGATGGCGCTGCTCGGCTGCGAGCGCGCGACGTCCATCGACGACGCCCTCGATCTCTTCCCGCCGCTCCGGCGCTTCCTCGGCCGCAAGGGCGGCGTGCTGTCGGGCGGCGAGCAGCAGATGCTGGCCATCGGCCGCGCGCTGCTCACGCGGCCCAAGCTCTTGATCCTGGACGAGCCGACCGAGGGCATCCAGCCCTCGATCATCCTCGAGATCGAGGAGGCCATTCGCCGGATCAAGACGGAGCGCGGCGTGACCGTGCTGCTCGTCGAGCAGTATCTCGACTTCGCCGAGCGGCTGGCCGACACCTACGTGATCATGGCCAAGGGCAGTGTCGTCGCCTCGGGCGCCACCAAGGACCTCCAGGTGGAGGTGGTCAAGCACCACCTGGCCGTGTAAGACTCCCGCCCTATGCACCTCACCCAGCGCGAGCAGGAAAAGCTGCTGATCTTCACGGCCGCCGAGCTGGCGCGCCGCCGCCGCGCCCGCGGCCTCAAGCTGAACCATCCCGAGGCGCTGGCCATCATCACGGCGGAGACCCTCGAGGGCATCCGCGACGGCCGCAGCGTGTCCGACCTGATGGCCGCCGGGCTCACCATCCTGCGCCGTGACGACGTGATGGAAGGCGTGCCGGAGATGATCGACGAGGTTCAGATCGAGGGCACGTTTCCCGACGGCACCAAGCTCGTCACCATTCACCGGCCGATCCGATGAGGCACGGTATGACCTGGAATGACAGGGAGGGGTTCGAGGGGAACCCTCGTGGGTTCCCCTCCAGATGATTCCCGGCGAATACTTTCTCGGCGACGGTGACGTCGTGGCCAATGCCGGCCGCCGCACGGTGGAGCTGATCGTCGCCAACACCGGCGACCGGCCGATCCAGGTCGGCTCGCACTTCCACTTCTTCGAGACCAACCGCGCGCTGCGCTTCGACCGTGCGCAGGCGTTCGGCATGCGGCTCAATATCCCCGCCGGGACCGCCGTGCGCTTCGAGCCCGGCGACGAGAAGCGCGTGACGCTGGTCGAGCTGGCCGGCGCCCGCCGCGTCTTCGGCCTCAACGCCCTCACCGAGGGCGCGACCAAGGACGCGGCGCTGAAGCGGCTGGCCGAGTGGGAGCGGCGGTCGTGACCCTGAGAATCCCGCGGCGGCAGTACGCGGATCTCTACGGGCCGACCACGGGCGACCGCGTGCGGCTGGCCGACACCGAGCTGCTCATCCGCATCGAGCGCGATCTCACCGTGGCCGGCGAGGAGGCGAAGTTCGGCGGCGGCAAGGTCATCCGCGACGGCATGGGCCAGTCGGCGCGCGCCACCCGCGCCGAGCAGACGCTCGACACCGTCATCACCAACGCGGTCATCGTCGATCACTGGGGCATCGTGAAGGCCGACATCGGCATCCGCGACGGCCGCATCGTCGCGATCGGCAAGGCCGGCAATCCCGATCTGATGGCCGGCGTCACCCCGGCGATGGTGGTGGGCGCCGGCACGGAGGTCATCGCCGGCGAGGGCAAGATCGTGACGGCCGGTGGGCTCGACAGCCACATCCATTTGATCTGCCCCCAGATCGTGACCGAGGCGATCAGCGCCGGGCTCACGACGCTGGTCGGGGGCGGCACTGGGCCCGCCACGGGCACTGCGGCGACCACGTGCACGCCGGGCGAGTGGAACATCCATCGCATGCTGGAGGCCGCCGAGGAGTTTCCGGTCAATCTCGGCTTCCTCGGCAAGGGCAACGCGTCCGCGCCCGATCCGCTGCGCGAGCAGATCGCCGCCGGCGTCATCGGCCTCAAGCTCCACGAGGACTGGGGCACCACGCCGGCGGCGATCGACTGCGCGCTGTCCGTGGCCGACGAGTACGACGTCCAGGTCGCCATCCACACCGACACGCTGAACGAGGCGGGCTTCGTCGAGGACTCGATCCGCGCGTTCAAGGGGCGGACGATCCACACCTATCACACGGAAGGCGCGGGCGGCGGCCACGCGCCCGATATCATCCGCGTGTGCGGCGAGCCCAACTGCCTGCCCTCGTCCACGAATCCGACGATGCCGTTCACCGTGAACACGATGGACGAGCATCTGGACATGCTGATGGTCTGTCACCATCTGAACGCGGCCATTCCCGAGGACCTCGCCTTCGCCGAGTCGCGCATCCGCGCCGAGACCATCGCCGCCGAGGACGTGCTGCACGACCTGGGCGCCATCAGCATGATGTCGTCCGACTCGCAGGCCATGGGCCGCATCGGCGAGGTCGTCATCCGCACCTGGCAGACGGCCGACAAGATGAAGAAGCAGCGCGGCGCCCTGCCCGGCGAGACGGCCGGCGACGACAACCGCCGCGTGAAGCGCTACGTCGCCAAGTACACGATCAACCCGGCCATCGCGCACGGCCTGGCCGAGCACGTGGGCTCCGTGGAGGTGGGCAAGCTGGCCGATCTCGTCGTCTGGAAGCCGGCCTTCTTCGGCGTCAAGCCGGAGCTCGTGGTGAAGGGCGGGCTCATCGCGTGGGCCGCGATGGGCGATCCCAACGCGTCGATCCCGACGCCGCAGCCGGTCCTGTACCGGCCGATGTTCGGTGCGCTGGGTCGCGCGCGGGCGTCCACCGCGATCACGTTCGTGTCCGCCGCCGCGCTGGCCGCCGACGTCCCGCGGCGCCTCGGTCTCGCCCGCAAGGCGGTCGCGGTCGCGCGCTGCCGCCGCCTCGGCAAGCGCGACATGATCCACAACGACGCGCTGCCGCGAATCGAGGTGGATGCGGAGACGTACCAGGTGCGTGCGGATGGCGAGTTGTTGACGTGCGAGCCCGCACGGGTCCTTCCCATGGCCCAGCGCTACTTTCTATTTTGAACGGGCGATGAAAATGGAACGGGCGATGAAAATGGCGCATCTGCGTCGTTCCGTCGGAGGGGGTCTCGACGACCCCCTCCGAATCCTCCCCCAGGATTGCGCGGGCAAAGCCCGCGCTCGAAGCGCCCGACAGTCGCGCGGAGCCCGGTTTTGATCGCCCTCTCTGATTCAACATTTTTCGATTGGTATGGACTGCTGTGATGGTGTCGTCGAGTGCAACGAGTCCCGTAGTCGTCACCGAGAGAGCGGCGGTATCGTCTGCGGATGCGCTTGCGGGGCGCAAGCGGGACGCTTTGGTTTTGACGGCGGAGGAGAGGCGGTGGGGGCGGCGACGGGTGAGGACCGGGGATGGGCGCGAGCTGGTGCTGGCGTTGCCGACGGGGAGCGTGTTGATGCCAGGCGAGGTGCTCCACGTCGGGGATGGCTGGTATGTCGTTGTCGAAGCGGCGGCGGAGGCGGTGCTGATGGTGATGCCTCGGACGCGTGAGGAAGCGCTGCGGGTTGCGTTCGAGGTGGGGAATCGGCACTTCACGCTGGCCGTCGATGGCGCGCGGTTGCTGGTGCCCGACGATCCTGCGATGGAGCGACTGCTGACGCGGCTTGGTGTCCGGTTCGAGCGCACGCGCGCCGCCTTCCTGCCGCTCGGGCACGGGCATCGCCATGACTGAGGCGCTCCTCGCGCTGCTGCGGTTTGCCGATGGGCTGTTTCCAGCCGGCGGCTTCGCGCACTCGCTCGGCCTCGAGACGTACGTGCAGGACGGCGCCGTCACCGATCGCGCGGGGCTGGAGGCGTTCGTGAGCGCGCACCTCGAGGGCTCGGCCGGGCCGGCCGACGCCGTGGCCGCGGCGAGTGCGGTGCGGCTGGCCGCCGCCGGAGACCTCGCCGGCTGGGTGGCGCTCGACGCGCGGCTGGAGGCGATGAAGCCCGTGCCCGAGACTCGCGCGGCGAGCCGCCAGATGGGCCGCCAGACGTTGCGCATTGCCGCCGCCACCGGCGACGATGCGTTCCTTTCGGCCCTGGCGCGTGCCGTGGACGACGGCCTCGCCGGCGGTCATCACGCGGCCGTGTTCGGCGCGGCGCTCGGGCGCGCGGGCGCCGAGGCCGAGGACGCAGCAGCGGCGTACCTCTATGCCACGGCGGCGCTACTGGTGGGCGCCGGACTGCGGCTGCTCGCGCTCGGCCAGCTCGACGGCCAGCGGGTGTTGACGGCGGTGCGGCCCCGCATCGCGCGCCTCGCGCAGGCGGCCGCCGCCGCCACGCCGGAGGACATGTGGTCGTTCAATCCCGGCCTCGAGCTGGCCGGCATCCGCCACGCCACGCTGGAGGCGCGGCTCTTCCGCTCGTGAGCCTGCCGCGCCCGCTCAAGATCGGCATCGGCGGCCCGGTGGGCTCCGGCAAGACCGCGCTGACCGAGGCGCTGTGCCTGCGCCTGCGCGACACGCTCGACATGGCGGTCATCACCAACGACATCTACACGAAGGAGGACGCCGAGTTCCTCGTGCGGCGTGGCGTGCTGCCGGCCGCGCGCGTGCGCGGTGTCGAGACCGGCGGCTGCCCGCACACCGCGATCCGCGAGGACGCCTCGGTCAATCTCGAGGCCGTCCACGAGCTGATGCGCGCGTTTCCCGCCCTCGACCTGCTGCTGATCGAGAGCGGTGGCGACAACCTGGCCGCCACGTTCAGTCCCGAGCTCGTCGACGCGACGATCTACGTGATCGACGTCGCCGAGGGCGAGAAGATCCCGCGCAAGGGCGGGCCCGGGATCATTCGCTCCGACCTGCTCGTGATCAACAAGACCGACCTGGCCCCGCACGTCGGCGCCGACCTCGGGGTGATGGCGCGCGACGCCGCTCGCCAGCGCGGCGCGCGGCCGTTCGTGTTCACCAACCTCAAGACCGGCGACGGCGTCGACGAGGTGCTCCGCTGGCTCCGTCACGAGCTGCTGCTGACGCCGGCGTGAGCGGCGCGACGCCGAGCGCGGCACGCGTCGGGCGCGACGGGGCGCTGCGCCTGGTGTTCGAGCGGCGCGGCGGCGCCACCGTGCTGGCAGCCTGTCGCTCCACGCTGCCGCTGCAGGTGCTGGCGCCGGTGGCGCTCGGCGGCGCGGCCGCCGTCGTGTCGATGCTCAATCCGACGGGCGGTGTCGTCGGCGGCGACCGCCTCGCCGTGGAGATCGACGTCGGCGCCGGCGCGCACGCGTGTCTCACCACGCCGTCGGCCACGCGCGTCTATCGCAGCGCCGGCGAGCCGGCGACCCAGACGGTGCAGGTGAGGCTGGCCCCGGGCGCCGTCTGCGAGTGGGTGCCGGATCACATGATTCCGTCGCCGGGCGCCGAGCTGCGACAGGCGCTCACATTCGACGTCGCCGCGGGCGCCACGCTGATCGCCGTCGACGCGTGGGCGGCCGGCCGGGTCGCGCGCGGAGAGGCCTGGCGCTTTCGCCTGCTCGACCTCGCCCTGACCGTGCGCGACAGCGGCGGGCTGCTGGCGCACGATCGGCTCGTGCTCGGGTCGGCGCGGGACTGGTCGGGGCTGGGCCTCACGGAGGGGCGGCCGTACGTGGCCACGCTCGTGGTCGTCGCGGATACCGGGCTGGAAGCGCTCGTCACGGCGCTGGCGACGGGCCTGCCCGGTGAGGGCCAGGCCGTGGCCGGCGCGGCTCGCCTTGTGCGACGGGCGGTGTTGATCCGTTGCCTGGCCGCGACGGCGCCGGCGCTGACCAGCGCCGTCGCCGCGATGTGGGCGCGAGCCCGGCAGGCGACCCTCGGGCTGCCGCCGCTGGACTTGCGCAAGGGCTGAAACGACGCTAGCCTCGCCGCGCTTCACCATCCTCTTCGCAGCACGTCCGGGGGACGACGACGATGATCAAGCTGAGAACGATCGCAGGTGTGGTGTGTGCGCTGGCGGTGGCGCTTCTGGCCGTACCGCCGGGGGCCATGGCGGACGGGGAGGGAAACGGCGCCGTGGGAAGCTACCTCTTCAAGTTCCTTGGCGTGCAGCAGCTCTTCGGTCGCGGAAGCTTCGTGCCGGGGCTCGCGACGCTGAATGCCGACGGAACGCTGACGTCGGTGACCGGCAGCGACGAGGCGGGGCCGTCGAGCCTGTTCCTGGTCAAGAACTCCGCCGTGCACGGCGCGTGGTTCAAGACGGGACCGCGGGGTGTGGGCGCGCATGCGCTGTACCTGAACTTCGACCCGGGCAACGGCGAGGTCGTCTCGATCACGAAGCTGCGGATCGCGGCCACCTTCGACAACCACTTCCAGACCGCCACCGGCGAGTTCTTCATGTCGCTCTTCGTCTGTCCGACGTTCGCCACGTGCCCCGATCCGCTCACGACGGCGCCGACCGTGCCCGAGCCGCTCACCGGTCAGCCGTTCACGCTGCAGCGGATCCGTTGAGCTCGCAGCCGGAGCACCGGCGGACAGCGCCCCGGATCTCGGGGGCACCGCCCGCTGGCGGGACGATGACGTTTCCGTTACACTCCGGGTGGCCATGTTCAATCTGATCCCGCGCGAGGTCCGGTTCTTCGACCTGTTCGATCAGCAGTCGCAGAACATCATCAAGGCCGCCCAGCTCCTGCGTGAGCAGTTCCACAACTTCGCCGACGCCCGGGCCAAGGCCTACACCATCAAGGAAGTGGAGCACGCCGGCGATCTCATCACCCACGAGATCGTCAAGCGCCTGAACACGACCTTCATCACGCCGATCGACCGCGAGGACATCCACGACCTCGCCACCCGGCTCGACGACGTGCTGGACTTCATCGAGGCGGTGGCCGAGCGGCTGGTCGTCTACCGCATCAAGGAGCCGACCTCGGCGTCCCGGGCCATGACCGACGTCATCGTGGACATCGTCCACGCCATGGACCGCACCATCAAGTGCCTGCGCACGATGGACCCGGCCTTCCACGAGCACACGGTGGAGGTCAACCGGCTGGAGAACGTCGCCGACAAGCTGCTGCGCGACAGCCTGGCCGAGCTGTTCGAGGCGCAGGCCGACCCCATCGAGGTCATCAAGTGGAAGGAGATCTACGAGACGCTGGAGACGGTCACCGACCGCTGCGAGGACGTGGCCAACGTGATCGAGGGAATCATCCTCAAGATGGCCTGAGTCTCCCGTGCTCTCCGCCGTCATCTTCATCGTCTTCGTCGCCCTCGTCTTCGACTTCATCAACGGCTTTCACGACGCCGCCAACTCGATCGCCACCGTCGTCTCCACGCGCGTGCTCACGCCGCTGCAGGCGGTGGTGTGGGCGGCCTTCTTCAACTTCGTGGCGGCGTTCGGCTTCGGCGTGCACGTGGCCACCACGGTCGGCAAGGGCGTCGTGGACGCGAACGTCGTGGACCAGTGGGTGATCCTGGCCGGCCTCGTCGGCGCGATTACCTGGGACATGATCACCTGGCACTGGGGACTGCCCACGTCATCGTCGCATGCGCTCATCGGCGGCTTCGCGGGTGCCGGCGTGGCCAAGGCCGGCTTCGGCGGCCTCATCGCGGCCGGGCTCGTCAAGATCGGCGTGTTCATGATCCTGGCCCCGCTGATCGGCCTCACCGTCGGCTTCGCCATGATGCTGCTGAACATGTGGACGTTCCGGAACGAGACGCCCGGCCGCGTCGACCGCTTCTTCCGGCGCGGGCAGCTCGTGTCGGCGGCCGCCTACAGCCTGGGCCACGGCACCAACGACGCGCAGAAGACGATGGGCATCATCGCCGTGCTGCTCTTCTCCACCGGACACCTCGGCAAGGACTTCTACGTGCCGTTCTGGGTGATCATGGCCGCCCACGCTGCGCTCGGGCTCGGCACGATGATGGGCGGCTGGCGGATCGTGAAGACGATGGGCATGCGCATCACCAAGCTGCGCCCGATCGGCGGATTCTCGGCCGAGACGGCCGGCGCCCTGGTGCTCATTGGCACCGCGGTCGGCGGCATCCCGGTGTCGACGACTCACACGATCAGCGGCGCCATCATGGGCGTGGGCGCCATCCAGCGCTTCTCCGCCGTGCGCTGGGGCGTGGCTGGGCGCATTGTGTGGGCGTGGGTCGTCACCATCCCGGCCGCCGCCCTCGTCGCCGCCGTCACCTGGTACGTCCTGAAGCTGGGCGGCGCCTGAGCGGGCGTTGACGGGCGTGGCCACCGACGTCCTGATCGTCGAGGACGAGCCCGACATCCGCAGCCTGATCGTCCATCACCTCGAGCGCGAGGGCTATCGCTGCCGCACGGCCGCCAGCGGCGGCGAGGCGCTCGCCCGCGTGCGCGCCTCCGTGCCCGACCTGCTCGTCCTCGACCTCATGCTGCCCGGCATGGACGGGCTCGAGGTCTGCCGCCGGCTGCGCGCCGATCCCGCCACCGCCGCGCTGCCCATCATCATGCTCACCGCCAAGGCGGACGTGGTCGATCGCGTGGTCGGCCTCGAGGTGGGCGCCGACGATTACCTCGGCAAGCCGTTCTCGACCAAGGAGCTCGTCGCGCGCGCGCGGGCGGTGCTGCGCCGCGCGCGGCCGAGCGAGACCGGCACGCGGCCGCTGCGCGTCGGGCTTGTGAGCCTCGATCCCTCCCGCCACATCGTCACCGTGAGCGGGCGCGCGGTGGAGCTGACGCCGAAGGAGTTCGACCTGCTGCACGCGCTGCTGGCCGCCGCCGGTCGCGTGCTCACGCGCGAGCACCTGCTCAATCGCGTGTGGGGCTACGCGCGCGCCGACGAGATCGAGTCGCGCACGGTGGACGTGCACGTCCGCCGGCTGCGCGCCAAGCTCGGCGGTGAGGAGCGGCGCATTGCGACCATCAAGGGCGTTGGCTACCGGTGCGAGACGGACTGACCGTGGCGCTCCGCTGCGCCGCGGTGATCTTCGATCTCGACGGGGTGCTCGTAGACTCCAACGCGATCTCGGAGCGCCAGATGCGCGTCTGGGCCGAGCGTCATGACGTCGCCTTCTCACGGATCGCGGCCATCCACCACGGGCGGCCGACGATCGAGACGATGCGGTTGGTGGCCCCGCACCTCGACGTCGAGGCCGAGGCCCGGCTGATCGAGGCGGCGGAGGCCGAGGACACGGAGGGCCTTCGCGTGTTCGCGGGCGCTTCGCGGCTGCTCGGCGGGCTTCCCGAGGCGCGATGGGCGATCGTGACGAGCGGCACGCGACGGCTGGCCACTACGCGGCTCGATCACGTCGGCCTGCGGCGCCCTGGCGTGCTGGTGACGGCCGACGACGTCCGCCGCGGGAAGCCGGCGCCCGATCCGTACCTGCTGGCGGCCGAGCGACTCGGTCTCGAGGCGAGGCGCTGCGTGGTCGTCGAGGACGCGCCCGCGGGCGTGGCCTCAGCCCGCGCCGCCGGCGCGCGGGTCATCGGCGTGGCGTCGACGCTGGCGCCGGCGGCGCTGGAGCACGCCGACGTCGTGGTCGCCCGCCTGGACGATCTCAGCATCGCCGTCGGGTCGGCCACGCTCAAGGTCACGTGGCGCGCCGCGACCCGCGAGAGCGACACGGCGATGTACACTGGATCGTGATGAGCATCGACATCCGCCGCGTCATCCGTCGACTGGCTCGGGGCACCGCCGGCTGCTTGCTGGGGGGCGCCATGATGGTGCCGCTGGGGCCGACGACCACCGGGCAGGCCGTGGACCAGATGAACCGCATGTCGACGCGCCCGCTGCCCTCGGCCGATCCGCGCCCGGTCGTCCGCAACGACATGCTGTGGGTGCCCGATCGCGTCATCCGCGTGCCGGGGCAGGGCGAAGCGCTCGTGCCCGGGCACTGGGAGCAACTCACCCGCGAGGGACGAAACCAGGTCCCGCCCTTGACCGGCGTCGATACGTCCACGGGCGCGGTCACGTCGTTCCCCGCCGGCACCTATCCGCCGCCCGCCGAGCGCCCCTACGGGCCCTGACGCCGAGGGGCGCGCGCGCCCCTCGAGCGCGAGCACGTGAAGGCGCGATGACACTGCTCCAGCGCCTCGTGCGCCTGGTCGCCGGCCGGATCGCCGTCAAGCTCACGCTCACGCTGGTCGGCTTCGTGGCCATCACGCTGCTCGCGGCCGGCCTCTATCTCTCGCAGGCGCTCGATCGGTTCGCGGCCGATTCGCTGGAGGCGCGCCTGGTCACGGCGGGCCGCCTGCTCCACGACGACGCTCGAGCGCTCCTGCTCCGTCGCGCCCGCACGGAGGAGGTGGACACATTCGTGCGGCGCGCCGCGGGTCCCACGGAGTCGCGGGTGACGCTCATGGTGCCCGACGGCCTCGTCCTCGGCGACTCGGAGGTGCCGCCCGCGGAGCTCGGGCGGCTGGAGAATCACGCGGCTCGTCCCGAGATGCGGGCGGCGCTGGCAGGCCGCGTGGGCCGCGACCTGCGCACGAGCGTCTCCGTTCGCGCGCCGCTTCTCTACGTGGCGTTGCCGGTGCGCGACGGCGCGCAGGTGGTCGGCGTGCTCCGGCTCGCGCTGCCGCTCTCGGCCGTGACGTCGTCGTACGCGCGCGTGCACCGCGTGCTCCTGGCCGGTGGCCTCGTCGCGCTGGTGGTGGCCTTCGGCATCGGCATCTTCGTGGCCGGCCGGGTGACACGCCCGGTGGTGGAGATGCAGGCCATCGCGCGGCAGATGAGCGAGGGCCACTTCGCCGTCCGCGCCCCGGTCGCCTCCACCGACGAGCTCGGCGCGCTCGCCCGCGCGCTCAACGTGATGGTGGCGCGGCTGCGCGAGCAGATCGAGACGCTGCAGGGCGAGCGCGCCAAGGCCACCGCGATCCTCGACGGCATGGTGGAAGGCGTCATCGCCGTGGACGGCCACGAGACCATCTTGGTGATGAACGAGCGCGCGCGCGCGATGTTCGGCGTCGGCCAGGGCCGCGGCGAGGGCAAGCCCTTCCTGGAGGTCATCCGCAACGCCGACCTGCACGAGATCTTCCGCGCCGGCCGCAGCGCCGGCGACGTGGCGCGGCGCGAGCTGCGGCTGAGCGCCCCGGTGGAGCGGATGCTGCGCGTGACCGCGGTGCCGCTGCGGCTCGGCGCCGAGCCCCCCGGGCTCGTGATGGTGGTGGACGACGTCACCGAGCTGCGGCGGCTCGAGCAGGTGCGCACGGAGTTCGTCGCCAACGTCTCGCACGAGCTGCGCACGCCGCTGACGGCGATCCAGGGCTACCTGGAGACGCTGCTGGCCGGCGCCCTGGAGGAGCCGGAGCACGCGCGCCGCTTCCTCGATGTGACCTTCCGTCACACCGAGCGGCTCGGGCGGCTGCTCAACGACCTGACCGACCTCTCCAACATCGAGCTCGGCAAGGTGTCGCTGCGGCTGGCGACGACGGCGCTGCGGCCCGTGGTCGACTCCGTGCTGGAGATCGTCGCCGCCAAGGCGCGCGATGGCAGCGTCGCGCTGGCCACCGACGTCGCCGACACGCTCACGGTGCACGCCGATCACGATCGGCTCGCCCAGATCCTCATCAACCTGGTGGACAACGCCGTGAAGTACACGCCGCCGGGGGGCACCGTGACGGTTCTCGGCAGCGTCGCGGACGACGAGCGCGTCGAGGTGATGGTGCGCGACACCGGCGTCGGCATTCCGCACGCGGACCTGCCGCGCATCACCGAGCGGTTCTATCGCGTGGACAAGGCGCGCTCGCGCGAGCTCGGGGGCACCGGGCTCGGCCTGGCCATCGTCAAGCACCTGGTGCTGGCCCACGGCGGGGAGCTGACCATCGAGAGCGAGGAAGGCCGGCGCACGACCGTGCGCTTCTCGCTCCGGACCGGCGGAGCCGCCGCCGGGCGCCAGCTCCGCCTGCCGATGGCGTAACGAAAACTTCACCGGCCCGTCGCGCGCGGGCAACGCTCGGCGGCGAGCATGGGGCCAGGGAGGCGCCCATGCGAACGCTGGCCGTCATCGCCCACGACCACAAGAAGGCCGATCTGGTGGCGTGGGCCACGTTCAACCGCGACACCCTCGGCCGCTTCCGGCTGATCGCCACGCGCCACACCGCGCGGCTCATGCAGGACAAGGTGGGCCTCACCGTCGAGCGGCTGCTCAGCGGGCCCGAGGGCGGCGACGCCCAGATCGCCGCGCTGGTGGCCACCGGCGACATCGACGCGGTCTACTTCTTCGTCGACCCGCTCAGTCCCCAGCCGCACGATCCGGACATCCGCGCGCTGCTGCGAGTCTGCAACGTGCACAACGTGCCGCTGGCGACGAATCTCGCCACCGCCGATCTCGTGATGGCCTCGCTCGCCGACGAGCGCGTCCGGCCCGCCGCGGGCTGGGCGTCGCCCGACTGAGCCGGCACGTGGGCGGCGACGAGCGGATCGGCAGCAGCGCCCGGCAGCACGTGGCCGCCGAGCTCGCCGTGCACGGCGGCCGCATTGCCCTCGAGTTCTTCCACCGCGCGCGCCGCGACGACGCGTGCGAGGACCCCGTGGAGGCCGACATTCGCCAGCGCCTCGCGGCCAAGATCGCGGCGGCGTTTCCCGACGATGCGGTGGTCGGCGCCGAGCCGGGCCAGCCCGGCGGCCGCTCGCATGGCCTGTATTCCTGGGTGGTGGCCCCGGGCGAGACGATCCGCGCCGGCGGGCTGGGGCTGCCGGGCTTCGCCGTCTCGATCGGTGTCCTGCGCAGCGGGCTGCCGTTCGTGGGCGCCGTCTACGATCCGCTCGCGCGGTGGCTCTTCACGGCGTGCGCGGGGCGCGGCGCCTGGCTCAACGAACGCCCGTTGCACGCGCGCCCCACTCCGCTCTCGCGGGCGTCCATGGTGGCGATCGGCAGCCCGCTCGAGCCGGGCCTGCCGCCCTTCGCCGAGGAATGGCTGCGCCGGTATCGCCTGCGCGGCTTCGGCTCGACGGCGCTGCACGTCTGCTACGTGGCGATGGGCGCCCTCGACCTCGTCCACGATCATCGGGCGTCGCTGCTCGACGTCGCCGGCGCCGCGGCGGTGGTTCTCGAGGCGGGCGGCGTCGTCACGCGCGTGGACGGCGCGCCGATCTTCCCCGCGAGCCGCGAGCATTTGGCCGGCGCGCCCCTCGCGCTGCTGGCCGGCAATCGCACGAGCCACGCCGAGGCGCTGGCCGAGGTGTCGCTGCTGACCCCCGCCTGATCGGCGGCGCCGCGGAGCGCTCAGTCGGAAAGCGGGCTGGAGTCCACGCCGCCTGTGTGTGGCATCACGACGGCGCCCGCGACGTCGGGCAGGCGGGGCGTGAGCCAGCGGAACACGAGGGTCGCAGCGGCGGCGCCGAGCAGCTGCGCGGCGATGAACCCCGGGGCGTCCAGCGGCCGGATCCCGGCAAACGTGTCGGTCATCGAGCGCGCCAGCGTCACGGCCGGGTTCGCGAACGACGTCGAGGCCGTGAACCAGTAGGCCGCCGTGACGTAGGCCGCGACAGCGAACGGGGCGACCGAGGGGCGCTGGCGCGCGCAGCCCCAGATCACCGCGAGCAAGCCGAAGGTCGCCACCAGCTCGCTGAATGCCTGCCCCGGTCCCGACCGCGCGTGGCGTGAGGCGAAGAACAGCGGCAGCTCGAACATCACGTGGGCCGCCGCCACCCCGACGAACGCTCCGAAGATCTGGACGGCGACGTAGGAGGGAACTTCCCGCCACGCGAGGCCGCCCTGGGAGGCGTCGGCCAGCGTGACGGCCGGATTGAAGTGAGCGCCCGAGATCGGACCGAAGGTCAGGATGAGGGCCGCGAGTGCCGCGCCCGTGGCCAGCGCGTTGGCCAGCAGCGCCACCGCGACGTTGCCGCCGGCCAATCGTTCGCCCATGATGCCGGACCCGACGACGGTGGCGAGGAGGAGGGCGGTTCCGAGCGCCTCGGCGACGAGGCGCCGGGCGATCGTGAATTGTTGCGATTCCGTGACGGCCAAGGCAACCTCCCCGGCGAGACTATACAGTGGAGGCCGCGTGAACAAGCAGCGCGTCCTGTTTCTCTGCACTCACAACTCCGCGCGCAGCCAGATGGCCGAGGGCTTCCTGCGCGCGATGGCCGGTGATCGGTTCGACGCGCAGAGCGCCGGCACCGAGAAGACCGCGGTGAACCCCTGTTCGCCGGCCTCATGCACGAGCCCTGGGATTACCTCATCACGGTGTGCGACGACGCGAACGAGCGGTGCCCCTTCGTGCCCGGCAGGCACAAGCGGCTGCACTGGTCGTTCGAGGACCCATCACGCGCAAGCGGAAGCGACGAGAACCGGTTGGCGACGTTCCGCCGCGTCCGCGACCAGATCGAGGCGCGACTCGCGGACTGGATCGAGACGCGCTAGTCAGCCGGGCCGCGCTTCCGCGTCGGCCAGGATCGTGCACGCCGGGTGGCGCCGGAGCGCCGAGGCGGGGAGGGCGGGCGTGATCGGCCCATCGAGCAGGCGGCCGAGCGCATCACGCTTGCCGCCGCCGCTCACCAGCACCACGACCTCCCGTGCGGCCATGATGGTCGCCACGCCGAGGGTGACGGCGGAGTCACAGACGGCGCCCTGGATCACCTCGTCGGTGAGGATGTAGTCGACGGTCGAGGCGAGCAGGCGCACGGGACGCGTGCGGGAGCCGAAATCGGCGGGCGGCTCGTTCGACGCGAGGTGGCCGTTCGGCCCCAGCCCAAGCATCACGAGATCCAGGCCGCCAGCCTCGACGATGCGACGTTCGTAGCGCTCGCACATCACGGTCAAGTCGCCCGCATCCACCGCAAACGGGCAGCAGCGCTCCGCCGTGATGCCGGCCCACGCCAGGAGCTCCGTCCGCACCTGGCGCCAGAAATACCCGTCCGGCGGCGCGGGCGGACAGAGCTCGTCCACCGAGAACACGCGCATCCGCGAGTAGTCGACGGGCGCCGTCGCTTGCAGCGCCTGCAGCACGCGATACATCCGCCGCGGCGTCCGTCCGGCCGGCACGGCCATGGCCAGCTCCGGCCGCGCGCGCACGCGATCGCGAAAGAGCTCGGCCGCAATCTCGGCGAGCTGTCCGGCGTCGCGCGCGACCACGAGGCGCATGGCCCAGGAGTGTACTCGCGCCCGGTTGCTATAGTGGAGGCGCGGAGGCTAGCCATGGCTGAGCAGGACATCAAGGCGGTGGTGAAGGACAAGTACGGCAAGGCCGCGCTCCGGGTGACCAGCGGCGAGGGCGGCGCGTGCTGCGGCTCGACGCCTTCGCGCGGCGAGGCCGATCCGATCACCTCCAACCTCTACGGCTGCTCGGAGACCGCCGAGCTGCCGGCCGAGGCGGTGGCGGCCTCGCTCGGCTGCGGCAATCCGACCGCACTGGCCGATCTGCGCACCGGCGAGACCGTGCTCGGCCTCGGCTCGGGTGGCGGTATCGACGTGCTCCTCTCGGCGCGGCGCGTGGGCCCGACGGGCAAGGCGTACGGGCTCGACATGACGGACGAGATGCTCGCCCTCGCCCGCGACAACCAGCGCAAGGCCGGCGTCACCAACGTCGAGTTCCTCAAGGGCGAGATCGAGGCGGTACCGCTGCCGAACGATACGGTCGACGTCATCATCTCCAACTGCGTGATCAACCTCTCGGCCGACAAGGACCGTGTGTTCGCCGAGGCCTTCCGCGTGCTGAAGCCGGGCGGCCGCTTCGCCGTGTCGGACGTGGTGGTGCGGGGCGAGGTGCCGGCTTCGATCCGTCGCAGCATTGAGCTGTGGATCGGCTGCGTCGCGGGCGCGCTGAGCGAGGACGACTACCGCGCCAAGCTGGCCAAGGCCGGCTTCACGGACATCGAGATCGAGCCCACGCGGATCTATCGCGCCGAGGACGCCCGCGAGTTCCTGGCCGGCGCCGGCCTCGACGCCGACGCCATCGCGCCGCAGGTGAACGACAGGTTCATGAGCGCCTTCGTCCGGGCCCGCAAGGCCTGACCGCCGCCCCGTCGCGCAACATTTACAGGAGCGTCATCGTCCCGTAACGAGCGGGTCCGAGACTCGGGCCCATGAAGAGTGGAGCCAACCCGCGATCCAGCGGCCGCGTCCTCGTCGTCGAGGACGAGCGGGACGTGGCCGAGCTCCTCCGCTACAACCTGACCAAGGACGGCTACGACGTCGTGCTGGCCGCCACCGGCGCCGACGCCGTCAAGCAGGCCCACGAGGCCCACCCGGACGTCGTCCTGCTCGACATCATGGTGCCCCAGCTCAACGGCTGGGAGATCTGCCGCCGCCTCAAGCAGGACGCCGAGACGCGCGCCATCCCGGTGATCATGGTCACCGGCCGCGTCGAGGAGGGCGACAAGGTCCTCGGCTTCGAGGTGGGGGCCGACGACTACGTCACCAAGCCCTTCTCGCCGCGCGAGCTGCTGGCCCGCATCCGCGCCGTCGCCCGCCGCGGCCGCGTCGATCCCGTCGGCCGCAAGACGCAGGTCAAGGTGGGCGACCTCGAGATCGATCGCCACCGCTTCGAGGTCCGCATGAAGGGCCGCGCCGTCGCGCTCACCCCCAAGGAGTTCGAGCTCCTCGCGCTGCTGGCGAACTCCCCCGGGCGCGTCTTCGGGCGTGACGAGCTCCTGGACGCCGTGTGGGGCCGCGACGGCTTCGTCGAGCCGCGCACGGTGGACGTCCACCTCGCGCGTCTGCGGCGGAAGTTCACGGCGGCCCGCGTGCCGGCCCCCGGTGTCGAGACCGTCCGCGGGGTGGGGTACCGCCTGCGGGAGCCGGCCGGTTCGTAACACGCTCGTAACAGACGCGTCATCCGATCGCAACGCCCGTACGGGATCATCCAAGCCAACGACAAGGGAGAGCACATGATGAAGATGCGTGGGATCGTGGCGGGCCTGGCGGCCGCCCTCGTCCTTGGCGGTACGGCGGGCGCGCAGGTGACGGTCGACTCCGCGCTGACGGCGTACAAGCCGGCCAGCGGCGTGAGCGGCAACCTCTCGAGCGTCGGCTCCGACAGCCTCAACAACCTCATGACGTTCTGGGCCGAGCTGTACGCGCGCTACTACCCGAACGCCAAGGTCCAGATCGAGGGCAAGGGATCCTCGACGGCGCCGCCCGCCCTGATCTCCGGCACCGCGCAGCTGGGGCCGATGTCGCGCGAGATGAAGGGCAGCGAGGTGGACCAGTTCGAGAAGAAGTACGGCTACAAGCCCACGGCGCTTCGTACCTCGGTGGATGCGCTGGCGGTCTTCGTCAACAAGGACAACCCGATCAAGTGCCTGAGCCTCACGCAGGTCGATGCGATGTTCTCGAAGTCCCGTCGCCGCGGCGCCAAGGACGACATCACCACCTGGGGCCAGCTCGGGCTCACCGGTGAGTGGGCGAACAAGCCGATCAGCCTGTACGGCCGGAACTCGGCTTCCGGCACCTATGGCTTCTTCAAGGAGCACTCGCTGAGGAACGGCGACTACAAGGACTCCGTGAAGGAGCAGCCGGGCTCTGCCTCCGTCGTCCAGGGCGTGACCGTCGACCGGTTCGCCGTCGGCTACAGCGGCATCGGCTACGCCACGGCGGGCGTTCGCGCAGTGCCGCTCGCCGAGGCTGACGGCGGCAAGTGCATGGAGGCAACCGCCGACAACGCGTACAGCGGCAACTATCCGCTCGCCCGCTTCCTCTATGTCTACGTCAACAAGACCCCGGGCAAGCCGCTCGACCCGCTCGTGCGCGAGTTCACCAAGCTGATGTTCTCGCGGGAGGGCCAGGAAGCGGTCGTCAAGGACGGCTACTTCCCGATCCCGGCCAGCGTGGCGAAGGAAGAGCTGAACAAGGTCCTCTAGGTGGCGATCAACACCGGCGCGCTACGCGGGGGGCGGCCGGAAGCTCCGGCCCGCCCCCTCGCAGCGTCGCGGTCGCGGACCGCGCGGCGGATCCTGCTCGACCGCTGGGCGGCGCGGCTGGTCGTCCTCGGCGGCGTGCTGATCATCGCTTCGATTCTTGCCATCCTGGTCGTGATCGTGGGCGAGGTGTGGCCGCTGTTCCGGCCCGCGGCAGCCGAGCGCTTGAGCGCGTCGCTCGTCGGTGGACCGCCGGCGCCCGGCGATGCGGTGGGCGTCGACGAGTACCGCGAGATCGCCTACACGATCACGTCCGACTCGTTGCAGTTCACGCCCCTGCGCGTCGGCGGCCGTTACCCGGCGATTCCGGTACCCGGCCTGGAGGGCGCCCGCATCACGGCCGTCGGCGAGAGCGCGCGAGGGCGCCATCTGCTGGGCACCTCCGACGGGCGCGTGGTGGAGCTCGACGTGAAATTCCAGGTCGAGTTCAAGGACGGCAAGCGGGTGCTCACGCCGCAGCAGGAGTTCGGCGCGCCGGTGGCGCTCGATCCCGAACGCAAGCGGGCGATCGTGCGCCTGGCGGGCGTGGTGACGGGCTCCGGTCCCATCGTCGTCGCCCAGGTGGGGCCGCGAGATCTCGTCATGCAGACCGTGGTGGAGAAGAAGGCGCTCATCGGAGCGCCGCGGCGTGAAGCCTCGCTCCAGGCGCTGCCGCTGGAGGTCGAGGGCGAGATCACGGCCTTCCGCCTCGACGGCCGCGGCGACGACCTGATCCTCGGGACCTCGCATGGGCAGCTCGTGCGCTACGACCTGCGCGACAAGACCAATCCTCGGCCGGCCGACCGTTCGGCGGTCTCGACCGCCGCCCTCACGCTCGTGCAGTTCCTCAACGGCGATCGCACGGTCGTGGTCGGCGATGGCGCGGGCGCGGTCTCGACGTGGCAGCTTCTGCCGTCGCCCGGTGGCGGCGCCCCGCGACTGACCCGGATCCACGAGTTCGAGCGCCACGGCGCTCCGGTCGTGGCGGCCAGCCCGTCGCGCCGCGACAAGGGCTTCGTGACCGCGGACGCGGCCGGCGGCCTTCACCTCAACTACGGAACGTCGGGCGCCACGCTGCTCCGCCTGGCCGACAGCGGGGGCCTGCGCGGCGCGACGTTCGCGCCGAAGGCCGACGGCATCGTCACCGTCGATGAAGGCGGCCGGCTCTCGCACTGGGCGGTCCACAACCCGCACCCGGAGATCACGCTCGCCACGGTGTTCGCCCCCGTGTGGTACGAGGGCTACGCGCAGCCGGAATACGTCTGGCAGTCGACCGGCGGCACCGACGACTTCGAGGCCAAGTTCAGCCTCACGCCGCTCGTGTACGGCACGCTGAAGGGCACGTTCTACGCCCTGCTCTTCGCCGTGCCGCTGGCGCTCCTGGCCGCGCTCTACGTCAGCGAGTTCATGCACCCGTCCGTGAAGGCCTACGTCAAGCCGGTGGTGGAGATCATGGCGGCGCTGCCCAGTGTCGTGCTGGGTTTCCTGGCGGGGCTGTGGCTGGCGCCGCTGGTGGAGCGCGTCGTGCCCGGGCTCTTCCTGCTCCCGCTCGTCGAGACGGCCTGCATCCTGACCGCGCTGCTGCTGTGGCGCTTGCTCCCGCTTCGCCTGCGGCAATGGGTGCGACCGGGCACCGAAGTGTTCCTGCTGGTTCCCGTCGTCATCGCCGGCGCGTGGCTGGCGTTCGGCCTCGGCGGCCTCGTGGAGCGCGCGCTGCTGGGCGGCGACTACCGCGGCTGGCTGCTGAGCGCGCTCGGCCTCACCTTCGACCAGCGCAACTCGCTGGTGGTCGGCGTGGCCATGGGCTTCGCGGTGATCCCGATCATCTTCACGATCGCCGAGGACTCGCTGGCCAACGTGCCCCAGCACCTGCGGGCGGGCTCGCTGGCCCTCGGCGCCACGCGCTGGCAGACCGCGCTGCGCATCGTCCTGCCCACCGCGAGCCCCGGCATCTTCTCGGCCATCATGATCGGCTTCGGCCGCGCGGTGGGCGAGACGATGATCGTCCTGATGGCCACCGGCAACACGCCCGTGATGGACACGAACATCTTCAGCGGCTTTCGCGCGTTGAGCGCCAACGTGGCCGTGGAGCTGCCGGAGGCGCCGGAAGGGGGCAGCCTCTTCCGCGTGCTGTTCCTGGCGGCCTTCCTCCTCTTCTGCCTCACGTTCGCCGTGAACACGGTCGCCGAGCTGGTGCGGCTGCGGCTGCGCCGGAAGTACCGATACCTGTGAGCAGGCGCGACGCCCGCAAGCTCTGGCGCAGCGGCGAGCCGTTCATCTGGCTCACCGGCGGCGCGCTGGCCCTGGCGCTGATCATGGTGGCCGGCCTCGTCGGCGTCATCGCGATGAACGCGCTCGGCTTCTTCTGGCCGGCCGATATCGTCCGCCTCACGCTGCGCGACGGCAAGGTGCTGACGGGTCCCGTGGTGGCGCGAGAGACCATCCCCGGCCGCGACGGCTTTCGGATCAAGCTGAAGGTGGCCAACCGCGATCTCTACGGCGCCGACTTCGTGTGGGTGGACGAGGCGCAGATCGTCGCGCGGGCGACGCCCGGCAACGTCGCCGTGATCGAGCGCACGGAGTGGGGCGACCTCATCGGCACCATCTCGGCGGTGCGGGACGGCGATCGCGTGGTGGC
>QHRW01000130.1 GCA_003220265.1 Candidatus Rokuibacteriota bacterium
GGGCGGCCGCAACAGCTATCTCCTGGCCGGGGCTCGGCCGGAGAACTGGAAGGCGGCCGGCGTGTTCTACGGCGGCAACGTCATGAAGCCGTGGGGCGAGGGCCCGGCGCCCTTCGACCTCACGAGCCGCATCACCTGCCCCATCGTCGGCTTCTTCGGCGCCGACGATACGAACCCGTCGCCCGAGGACGTGAAGAAGATCGACGCCGAGCTGACCAAGCATGGCAAGCCGCACGAGTTCCACATGTACGAGGGCGCGGGCCACGCCTTCCTGAACTTCATGAACGCCGAGCGGCATCGCCCCAAGCAGGCCGCGGAGGCGTGGCCGAAGATGCTCGCGTTCCTCGACCGGCATCTCAAGTTCTGAGCGTCGAGACCGGCGGCGATCGAGATCAGCGCCGGCGAAACGCGGCCGGCGCGCGGCTCTCGTACGTCACCCGATGGCCGTCGGGGTGCATGAATCCCAGGCGCGTGGCGTGCAGGCAGACGCGCTTGAAGGGGTTGCGGCGGCTGCCGTAGGCGCGGTCGCCGAGGATCGGGTGGCCGAAGTCGGCGAGCTGGGCGCGGATCTGGCCGCGGCGGCCGGTGACGAGCTTGAGCTCGACGAGCGTGGTGTCCTCGTAGCGCTCGAGAACGCGGTAGCGGGTGATGGCCTCGCGGCCGCGCTCGGTGTCGCGCGTGGGACGGATGCGCAGCGAGCGGTCTTCGGCCAAGCGGGACGTCAGCGTGCCCTCGTCCTCGCGCACGAGGCCCTCGACACGGGCCTGGTAGATGCGCTCGGGCGTGCGGAACTGGAACTGCTTCTGGAGCGCTTCCTTGGCCTCGGGCGACTTCGCGAACACCAGGAGTCCGGACGTCTCGCGGTCGAGGCGGTGCACCACGAAGATGCGGCGGCCGCCCGTCGCCTCCACCCAGTCGCGCAGGAGGCGGTAGGCCGTGCGGTGGTGCTCGCCGGCATCCGCGATCGTCAGCAGGCCCGGCGCCTTGTCGATGACCAGCAGGTGGTCGTCCTCGTAGACGAGGCGCAGCGGCGCGGGGAACGGCGGCGGCGGTGAGGCGCCCAGCTCGACGCGGTCCGCACGCGCGACGGGCGTGTCGCCCCGACGGACCACCGCGCCGTTGACGCGCACGCGCCCCGCCTCCAGCCATTGCTTGATGCTCCGGCCCGAGGCGCCGGGATGGAGCGCGCGCAGACGGTCGCGAAGCGTCGTGTCCACTTGACCTCGCTGTGGGCTTGACCGCGCGTCCGGCCCTCGCTTAGCGTCGGGCCATGCCGCCCGGGCCCACCGCCGCGTCGGAGTTTCGCCGTGGCCTCAACCCGTACAACCTGATGGTCGGCGCCGTCGCCGCGCTGGCGCTGGGCGCCGCCACGCTGGTGGCCACGCTGGCCGGCGTCGCGCCCGACCTCTTCGCTGCTTCGGCGCCGCGACGCAGGCGCTCGCCGCCGCGCTCGGCCTGTTCGTGATCATCACCGGAATGCACACCGCGACGCACACGTATTTCGGCTGGCGCTTCGCGCGGGGGATTCGCGCGGCCGGCGCCGGCCAGCACACGCGCGCCGCTCGCTTGCTGGCGCCCGTCGAGCGCCCGGGCATGCGCCACTACGATCCCGGCGGCGACGCGCAGACGATGCTGGATCGAGCGCGCGCCGGTCTTCGGTAGGCGCCCGCGAGGTTTTCGCGGAAACGCGGCTTACCCGGCGGCGACGCGCTCCACGAGCCAGCGGGCGGTGCGCAGCAGGCGCGCGTCGCCGTGGCGCGGGCCCACGAGCTGAACGCCGAGGGGCAAGCCGTTGGCGCCGCGCATCAGCGGCACGGTGACGGCCGGCATCCCGCACAGCGTCCACACGCTGTTGAACATCGGATCGCCGGTCGACTCCAGTCCCTTGGGCGCCGTGCCCGGCGCGGCGGGCGTGAGGATGGCGTCGTAGCGCTGCTCGAACAGCTCGGTGTACCCGGCGACGAGGCCGGGAACCTGGGCGCGCGCCTGCAGATAGTCCAGCGCGAGCACCTGACGGCCGCGCTCGATGCGCGTTCGCAGCGACGGTGACAGCCGGTCGCGGCCCGTCTCCCACTCGCGCGCCAGGTTGACGGCGACCTCCGCGTCGGTGATGGTGCGTGCCCAGTCGATCGCCTCGCCTTCGTAGAGCTCCACCTCTTCCACGCGATCGCCGAGGTGCTCGACGAGCTCGCCGAAGGCCTCCTGAGCGTCGGGCGCCACCTGGCTCCAGCGCGGCGTCTTCACGAAGGCGAACAGCGGCGGCAGCGGCGGCTCCTCGGCCGCGATCGTGCGATACGGCACGCGCGCGCGCGGCCGCGAGTCGGGATCACCCTCGTCGTAACCGGCCACCTGCTCCAGCCCCAGGGCGAGATCCTCGAGCGTCCGCGCGAAGAGCCCCACGTGATCGAGCGAGCGCGAGAGCTGGAACATGCCCGTGCGCGGGATCAGCCCGTGCGTCGGCTTGAGCGCGTACACGCCGCAGTACGACGCCGGCCGGATGACCGAGCCGCCCGTCTGGCTGCCGAGCGCCAGCGGCACCATCCCCGCCGCCACCGCCGCCGCCGAGCCGCTCGACGACCCTCCCGGCGTGTGCCCGGGATCGTGCGGGTTGCGCGTCTTCCCCGGCGTCCGCGTCGCGAACTCCGTGGTCACCGTCTTGCCCATGATGATCGCGCCCGCCGCCCTCAACATGCTGGCGACGGCGGCATCCCTCGACGGCGTCCTCCCGGCGTGCAACACCGATCCGTTCTCCGTCGGCATATCCGCCGTATCGATGATGTCCTTCAACCCGACCGGCACGCCGTGCAGCGGCCCGACCGACGCCCCCGACAACCTGAGCTGATCCGCCGCCCGCGCCTGCTGAAGCGCATGGTCGGGATCCAGGAAGGTCCACGCCTGGACGGCCGGCTCGACGTCCTTGATGTGCGCCAGGCAGGCCTGGACGAGCTCGACCGAGCTGATCAGGCCGCGCGCGACGGCCTGCGCGGCCTCGGCGGCGGACAGCGAGTGCGGACGGCTGATATCCATCAGACCCACCGGGGGCTACTTACCGTAGAGGAACTCAGGAAGCCAGAGCGTCATCCCGGGGAAGATGTGCATGAAGACGAGGCAGATGAGCACGATGACCATGTACGGCATCATCCCCGCGAAGATCTGGTTGAGCGTGACGTGCTTCGGCGCCACCCCTTTGAGGTAGAAGGCGGACATGGCCACCGGCGGCGAGAGGAACGCCGCCTGGAGATTGACCGCGACCATCGTGCCGAACAGGATCGGGTCGATCTGGAAGTGGCTGAGCAGCGGGATGAAGATCGGGCAGAAGATGACGATGATCTCCGTCCACTCCAGCGGCCACCCGAGCAGGAAGATGATGAGCTGAGCCAGGACCGTGAAGCCCAGCGGCGACAGGTTCAGCGAGAGCACCCACCGCTCGATGAGCGACTGGCCGCCGTGCAGCGCGAACACCGCCGAGAAGAGCGCGGAGCCGACGAACAGCCAGCACACCATCGCGGTAGTCTTGGCCGTCAGGAACGTGGACTCCTTCATGTTGCGCCGCAGCTCGGCCGACGTCCGCAGGTACCAGAGCCCCGGCACCACGGTGCCGATCAGCGTGCCGGCGATCGAGCCCGCGACCACCAGCGACGCCCAGTCCTCGCCCTCGTACCACCCCAGCGAGATGCCGATGACGAAGCCCACCAGGCTCCACCGCCACACCTGGCGCTGGTAGCGCGCCATCACGGCCAGGTACATGGCGCCGAGCGCGCCGACCGCCGCCGACTCCGTCGCCGTGCAGATGCCGAACAGGATGACGGCCAGCACGATGACGGTGAGGACGCCGAGCGGCACCACGGAGGCGATCAGCTCCTTGAGGATCTCGAGCTGCTCGCCGTCCATGCGCCAGAAGTAGATCAGGAGCAGCAGCACCGAGAACCCGGCCAGCCCCCAGAACCACGGGTAGAAGTGGGCCGGGATCTGCCCCGCCCCGGTCTCCTTGCCCGGATCGCGCAGCGACGACATCTCCTCCAGCGCGCCCTCCTTGGCCGGCGCGGCGGCCTTCTCGGAGTCGCCCGCCGCGCCCAGCTCCTGCGGCTGCTCCGCCGTGGCGGTGGCGGTGACGGCGCCGAGCTCCTGCGGCTTCTCCTCGGCCGGCGCGCTCGCCTTGGCCACCGGCGCCGCGGGAACCGCCGTCGCCTTCGTGGCCGGCGTCACCACGGCGGCCGTGGCGGCCTCCGGCGCGTTGTAGATCACGACGTACCACCACGTGGCGACGAAGGTGCCGACCACGAGCATGATCGGCACCGAGAGCGCCGCCACGTCGCGCAGGATCAGGCGATAGCCGGCCGCCCGCGCCAGCGCGGGGCGGACGGCGGCGGCGAGGAGCCCGGGCACCACCGAGCCCGTGCGCCCGCGCTCGAGCTCCTTGAGGTACGGTGGCACCTGCACGCGGAACTGGTCGGGCGGCAGCTTCGGCGCGATCCTCGGATTGATGAGCGCCCAGCCCAGGATGTAGACGAGGTACAGGAAGGTCAGGAAGAAGCCGGGGAGCATGGCGGCCGCGTAGAGCTTGACGATCGACTGGCCCGCCACCGCCGCGTAGACGATCAGCATGACCGACGGCGGAATCAGGATCCCCAGCGTGCCGCCGGCCGTGATGGCGCCCGAGGCCAGCTTGATGTCGTAGCCGGCCTTGAGCATGGGCCGCAGCGCGATGACGCCCATGAGCACGACGACGGCGCCCACGATGCCGGAGGCAATGCCCCAGAACGCGCACACCAGCAGGGTGGTCACCGCCAGCGAGGCGGGCACGCGCCGGAAGGCGAGCTGCACGCTGTGGAACATGCGGTCCACCAGCGCCGCGCGCTCCATGATGTAGCCCATGAACACGAACAACGGCACGGACAGCAGCGTGTCGTTGGTCATGACGCCGTACGTCCGCTGCGCCACCAGGTCGAAGATCCGGTTCTGCCACCAGTGGGCGCCCGGCACCCAGAACGCGATGAAGCCGAAGACCAGCCCCAGCCCCATGAGCGTGAACGCCGTCGGATAGCCCATCATGATGGCCGCCACGATGAGCCCGAGCATGGTGAGGCCGAGGGATGGATCGCTCACGTCTTGCGCTCGTCGTCCTCGATGGCCCGCTCATGGATGACGCCTTCCTCCATGACGCTCCGATGACGGGCCGCCTCGTCGATCGCGTGCGCGCCTTCCATGGCCGCCCGCCGCGACTCCTCGTCGACGTACTCGCTGCGGCCGAGCTGCGTTTCGATGACGTCGATCTCCTCGACGTCCTCCAGCCGGGCCGGCCACTTGTTGGTGCGGATGGCCACGATGCAGCGCACGATCTCGGCCAGTCCCTGCAGCATGACCAGAGCCCCCGCCACCGGGATCACCGTCTTGAAGTGGTAGACGGGCGGGCCCTCGGCGGTCACCGTCGAGTGCTCACGGATCCGCCAGGAGTCGGCGGCGTAGTCGCTGCCCGCGTAGATGAGGCCGATCATGCACGGGATGAAGAAGAGGAAATAGAGGATCAGGTCGAGCGAGGCCTGGGCCCGCGGCTTCAGGTAGATGTAGACGAAGTCGGCGCGGACGTGCGCGGCCAGGGCCAGGGCATAGGCCCCGCACATCATGAACAGCGTGCCGTACAGCATGTTGTTCAGGTCGAAGATCCACGCCGTCGGCGAGTTCAGGATGTAGCGCTTGAAGACCTCGATGGAGACCACGAAGGTCAGGGCGACGATGAGCCAGGACGCCGCCTTGCCCGACCAGTAGCTGATCTGATCGACGAAGCGAACTAGCGCGAGCACGCCGGGTGCCCGGTGAAACGGGGGGCCCCGTCGGGGCCCCCCATGGCGGCCGTCACCGCTAGCTCTTCTTCGGAGCGGCCTTGGCCCCGAAATAGTGGTTGTAGGCCATGCGCCGGCTGACGTTGGTGTCGAGATCCCACTTGACCGCCCGCGCCGCGAAGGCCTTCTGCGACTCGACGATCTCCTTGAAGAGCGGGTTGTCCGACGACTTCTTGTCGACGACGCTGTCGTAGACCTCGAGCTGCTTCTGCAGCACGGAGTCGGGCGTCTTGTAGAAACGGACCTTGTCCTTCGTCTGCAGCTCGATGTAGTCCTTCGAGTAGCGGTCGATCGACTTCCACGACATGTCGGCCGAGGCGGCTTCCACCGCGTTCTCGATGATGGCCTTCATCTTGTCCGGCAGGGCGTCGAACTTGGACTTGTTGAAGGTGATCTCCAGCTGCTCGGCGTTCTGGTGATAGCTCTGCAGCATGCAGACCTTGGACACGTCGGCGAAGCCGAGGATCCGGTCCGACGTCGCGTTGTTGAACTCGGCGGCATCGAGCAGGCCGCGGTCCATGGCCGGCACGATCTCGGCGCCCGGCAGCGCGTTGACAGCGGCGCCCAGGCCCTGGAACACGTCGATCGAGATGCCGACGGTCCGGAACTTGAGGCCCTTGAAGTCGTCCACCTTGGTGATCGGCTTCTTGTACCAGCCGAGCGGCTGCGTGGCCATCGGCCCGTACGGGAAGGACACCACGTTGATGCCGATGGACTGGTAGAGCTTGTTCAGGAGCTGCTTGCCGCCGCCGTACTTGTGCCAGGACAGCAGCATGTTGGCGTCCATGCCGTAGCCGGGGCCCGAGCCCCACAGCGCGAGCGCCGTCTGCTTGCCGTAGTGGTAGACGAGCACTCCGTGGCCACCGTCGAGCGTGCCCTTCGAGACGGCGTCGATCAGTCCGAAGGCCGGGACCACCGCCCCCGCCGGCAGCACGTCGATCTTCAGATCGCCGCCGGTCATGTCGTTGACCTTCTTCGCGAAGTCCAGCGCGTACTCGTGGAAGATGTCCTTCTGCGGCCAGGTGCTCTGCCAGCGCATCGTGATCGGGCCCTGCGCCTTGGCCACCATGGGGAAGCCGAGCGCCGCGGCGCCCGTCGCCGCCACGGCCGCGCCGGTCAGGAACTTCCGGCGGGACGCTTCAGGGGCACTGCTGGAATGTCTCATGGGGACTCCTCCTCGTTGAGTGGGGTCGCCGTGGGGCAGGTCGGCGCGACGTTACGCGAGCCTTCGCGAGTTTGTCAAGGTTTCGGCGGGTTGTCGGGGGCGGCCAGCGTGAGCGCGACGTGGCGGTCGTCACGGCGCACGGTGAGATGGAGCGGACGGTCGGTCGGGACCTCGCTGAGCGCCTCGCGGGCGGCGTCGCGCGTGAGCACCGCGAGATCGTTGACCTGCAGGATCACGTCGCCGACCTCGAGGCCGGCTCGCTCCGCCGCCGTGCCCCGGACGACGAAGGTGACCGTCGGGGCGCTCGCCGAGGGCCGCTCGGAGACCGTCTCCGTTTCACGCAGGACGAAACCAAACGCGGCGGCGATTTGTTCCCCGACCATCCGGCGCGGCATGTTGACGAGCCGCACCGGCAGCGCCTTGCGGCCGGCCGTGCGCAGCACCGTCAGGCGGATGTCGCGGTCGACCGGCGCCTGGGCGATCAGCCGCTGGAGCAGCCGCGTCTCGGTCACGGGCCGGCCCTCGAAGGCGACGACGATGTCGCCCGCGCGCATGCCCGCCCGCGCCGCCGGCGTGTCCTCGATCACCTCCACGATCACCACCCCGAAGCCCTCGATGATGCCGTGGCGCGAGGCCAGCTCGTCCATCTCCTGCTCGCTGAGGTCGCGGATGCGCACGCCGAGCCACGACCACGCCCGCGCGTCGGCGGCACCGGCGACGAGCAGCGCGAGCAGGAGCGCGGCGAGGACGCGGCCGAGGGCGCTCATTCGCGTCCGCCTTTCAGCTCCTTGACCAGCGTCTCCAGCGCGTCGGCCACCGTCGTCACCCGGGCGCCGACGTCGAGCGTCTCCAGCAGCCGCTGGCGGGTGGCGGCGTCCGGCAGCACGGCCGCGGCCACGCGGTCGGCGATCACCCCGGCCGCCTGGCCCTCGGCCAGCGCGGTGTCGAGCAGATCGGCGGGCCGCGTCAGCGCCTCCAGCAGCGTCTTGCACGAGGCGCGGATGCGCGCGAGCGCGGGCGCGACGTCGCCGCCCGGCTCGGCGTCGGCCAGGCGCCGGGCGCGCACCAGGCGATAGAGCGTGTCGCTCGGCAGCTCCTGCTCGAGGCGCACGCGGCTCTGGCCGCGCAGCAGGATGTTGTAGCGTCCCGTCGCCAGCCGCTCGCACGACACGATCTCGCCGAGGCCGGCCACCGGGTGGACGTCCGGCTTGCCGGCGTAGGTCGCCTCGAAGCCCGGCTTGAGCTTCACCACGGCCAGCCGCCGGTCGCGCTCGAGGGCGTCGATCACCATCACGCGGTAGCGCGCCTCGAAGACGTGCAGCGGCAGCAGCGTGTGCGGGAAGAACGTGACATCTGGAAGCGGGAAGATCGGGACGATCAGGTCGGGCGCCGCCATGCGGCCCGCGTCAGCTGATCTTCGGCAGCGAGCCCAGTCCGCCGACCTCATCCAGCCGCATCGTCACCGCCGCCGCCAGGTCGCGGAACGCGCGGGCCTGCGCCGAGTCGGGCCGGCGCACGGTGATCGGCGTGCCCTCGTCGCCGCCCACGCGCGTCTCCGGATCGAGCGGCAACCGGGCCAGCAGCGGCACGCCATACTCGTCGGCCAGGCGCCCACCGCCGGCGTCGCCGAAGATCGCGGTGTGCTGGCCGCAGTGCGGGCAGGCGAAGGTGCTCATGTTCTCCACGATGCCGAGGATGGGGACGTTGAGGCGCTGGAACATGCCGATGGCCTTGCGCACGTCGAGCAGGGCGACGTCCTGCGGCGTGGTCACCATGACGACGCCGCCCAGCGGCAGCACCTGCGAGAGCGAGAGCTGCGCGTCGCCGGTGCCGGGCGGCATGTCGAAGACCATGAAGTCGAGGGCGCCCCACATGACGTCCTTGAGCATCTGCTGGATGAACGAGTGGATCATCGGCCCGCGCCACACGACGGCCTCGCGCTCGTTCACGAGCAGGCCGATCGACATCAGCTTGAGGCCGTGCGCCTCGACCGGAATGATCTTGTTGTCGAACATCCCGGGCTTGCCGCGGGTGCCGAGCATGAGCGGCACGTCGGGGCCGTAGACGTCGGTGTCGATGAGCCCCACGGTGGCGCCGGTCTTCCGCAGCGCGAGCGCGAGATTGACGGCTACGGTGGACTTGCCGACGCCGCCCTTGCCCGAGGAGACCGCCACCGTGTGGCGCACCTCCGGGATCAGGTTGACCTGCGCGGGAGCGGCGGGCGCGCCCTGCGGCTGACCGTGCGCATGCCCGTGGGCCTGCGCCGGCTGTCCCGGCGCGTGCGCGTGCGGCGCCGGCGCCGGGCCGCCGCCCATCTTCACCTGCACGCGTCCGATACCGGGAATCTGGCCGAGCAGCCGCGTGGCCATGCTGTGCATCGTGGCCTTCGTGGCGGGCGCCTGGCCGGTGAAGGCCAGCGTCACCGACACGCCGCCGGCATCGACCGCGAGGTCGCGCACGAGGCCGAGCGCGACGATGTCCTTCTGGGAGTCGGGATCACGGATGCCGCGGAGCGCGTCGAGGACTTGCTGCTCGGTGAGCATATACCCGGACTATACAGCACGGTCTCGACCACGCAATTGGGAAGGCGAATTCCCATTCTGGGCTGAGGCTCACCCACCCGAAGGTGGCGGGATCGCGGAAATAGGGCGAAACCGCGCACCCCTGGTGTGGAACGCGGCTTGCTGGTTTTCCGAGCGGCCGTCTCTCTTCAGAGTCGAGCCAGAGAAGGTCTGTTCGATGCCCTCCCCCGGCGAGGGCGGGTCTGCCAGGGCCCGCTCTCGCCACTGTTTTCCGGCCGTGAATCTTGCTTTCCAAGGGGCTTCCTGCTAAATAAGGACGGTGATTGCCCCCGACGACTTTCGTAAGGTTCTCAGTCACTTCGGTTCGGGCGTCACGGTGGTGACCACCTCGGATGCGGACAAGCGTCCGACCGGCCTCACCTGCAGCGCCTTCGCCTCCGTCTCGCTGGAGCCGCCGCTCGTCCTGGTGTGCGTGGATCACAAGGCGCAGAGCTTCCCGGCGCTGCGCGACCACGGCCGCTTCGCCGTCAACATCCTCAGCTCGGACCAGGAAGCCGTCTCCCGCCGCTTCGCGACGTCGAAGATCCTCGACAAGTTCGAGGGGGTGGCCCACACGATCAGCGAGCTCGGGCTGCCGCTGGTGGCGGGCGCGGTGGCGCACCTCGAGTGCGTCACGGTGAGCACCCACGTCGAAGGCGATCACACGATCTTCATCGGCCGCGTCGAGCGGGCCGGCGCGCCGGGCGGCGAGCCCCTGCTCTATTTCAAGGGCCGGTACGAGCGACTGGTCCCCGAACCCAAACCAGGAGCGTGACAGTGACGCAGATTCCCCTGTCCCGGCCCGTCGTGGACGACGAGATCAAGCAGGCCGCGATCGCCGCCATCGACTCGCGCCAGTACATCCTCGGTCCCCAGAGCCGTGAGTTCGAGGCCGAGCTGGCCCGCCACGTGGGCTCCAGGCACTGCATCCTCTCCAACTCGGCCACCGCGGGGCTGTGGCTGGCGCTGCGCGCGCTCGGCGTGAAGCCGGGCGACGAGATCCTCGTGCCCTCGCACACCGCGTTTCCGACGATCGAGGCGATCTGCTTCGCGGAGGCCACGCCGGTCTTCGTCGATGCGGATGCGTACTACACGCTCGATCCCGCGGACGCCGCCGCCAAGGCCACGTCGCGCACGGTCGGCATCGTGCCCGTGCACCTCTATGGCCAGCCCGCCGACCTCGACGCCGTGCGCGCACTGGCCGCGCGGCTGGGCGTGTGGATGCTGGAAGACTGCGCGCAGTCGCACGGCGCCGCCTGGCAGGGCAAGAAGGTCGGCGCCTTCGGCCGCGCCGGCGTCTTCTCCTTCTATCCCTCGAAGAACCTCACGGTCATGGGCGACGGCGGCGCCGTGGTCACCGACGACGACGAGATCGCCGCGCGCTGCCGCCGCCTGCGCGACCATGGGCGGCTCAACAAGGACGTGCACTCGGAGATCGGCTTCAACCTGCGCTTCAACGACATCCAGGCCGCCATCGGCCGCGTGCTGCTGCGCCGCCTGGACGCGATGAACGAGCACCGCCGCGAGCTCGCCGAGCGCTACGACAAGGCGTTCGCCGGGCTGCCGCTCGGCCTGCCCGAGGAGCGCCCGGGTGGCCATCACGTCTATCACCTCTACGTCGTGCGCACGCCGCGCCGCGACGAGCTGGCGGCGTTCCTGAAGACGCGCGGCGTGCAGACGGGCGTGCACTATCCGGTGCCGACGCACCGGCAGCCCGCCGTCGAGCGGCTGAACCCGCCGGCGCTGCCCGCCACCGAGCGACTGGTGAAGGAGATCCTCACGCTACCCATCTCGGCCGGCCACACCGCCACCGAGATCGACACGGTGGCGGTGGCCGTTCGAGAGTTCTTCGGAGCCTGATGCGGGACGGCCCCCTGCGGATCCTCGAGATCTACCCGAAGGGGGACTTCTTCACGGGGGCGGCGATGCAGCTGTGGGACCTCGCCCGCGGGCTCGCCGCCCGCGGCCACGACGTGACGGTGGTGACGCCGCCCAGCGAGACGTGGTCGGCACGCTGCCGCGAGGCCGGCCTCGCCCACGTGGCGATTCCCATGCGCCGGCCCTACGATCCGCGCGCAGCGTGGCGGCTCGCGCAGCTCATCCGCCGGGAACGCATCCAAATCGTCCACGCCCACAAGGGCCGCGCCCGCACGCTGACGCTGCTGGCCGGGCTGATGGGCGCGCGCCCGCTCCTCGTCCTCAACCGGGGCGTGAGCTTCCGCATCGGCCGGCTGCGGCGCGTCGGCTACACCACCCGCCGCGTGCACGCGGTCGTCGCCGTGTGCCGCTCGATCAAGGACGGCCTCGTGGCCTCGGGCGTGCCCGCGGAGAAGATCGAGGTGATCTACTCCGGCACGGACCTCGAGCGGTTCCATCCCGGCGCCGACGGCGTCGCCGTACGGCGCGAGCTGGGCCTGCGCGCCGAGCACGCGCTGATCACCCAGATCGGCGTGCGCTCGTGGCGCGGCTGGCGCGACCTGCTGGAGGCGATGACGCGCGTGGCGCCGCGGCTGGACCACGCGCGCCTGCTGTTCGTGGGCGCGCCGCCGCCACGCGTCGCGGAGATCGTGGACGAGGCGCGCACGCGCGGGCTCGGCGAGCGCGTGCTGGTCCTCGGCCACCGCGACGACGTGCCGCAGATCCTGGCCGCTGCCGACGTCGTGGTGGACGCCTCCTACGCCGGCCTGGGCATCACCGGCTCCATCCGCGAGGCGCTGGCCTGCGAGCGGCCGGTCGTCGCCACCTCGGTGGAGGGCATGCCGGAGCTGGTGCTCGACGGCGAGACGGGCCTGCTGGTGCCGCCGCGCACGCCGGACGCGCTCGCCGAGGCGCTCGTGCAGATGCTCGGCGATCCGACGGCGGCGCAGGCCATGGCGCGCGCGGGGCGCAAGCGCGTGGAGGCGCACTTCTCGCTGCGCGCCAAGCTCGACGCGACCGAGACGCTCTACCGCCGGCTGGTGGCGGGCGCCGCATGAGCCACGCCTTCGCCGTCTATCGCCGGCTGCTGCCGCTGATGCGGCCCTACGTGTCGGTGCTGGTCGTGGGCGCGCTGCTCGCGATCATCGTCGCCGCGATGGAGGGCGCCATCGCATGGCTCGTGAAGCCGGCCATGGACGATATCTTCATCCGCCGTGATCAGACGATGCTGCGCGTGATTCCCCTGTTCCTCCTGGGCGCCTACCTCAGCAAGGGCGCCGCCCGCTACGGCCAGTCGTACCTGATGGCCTCGGTGGGCGAGCGCGTGATCGCGGCGCTGCGCCACCGGCTCTACACCCACATCCAGCAGATGCCGCTGTCCTTCTTCGCCGATCTGCACTCCGCCGAGCTGATGTCGCGCATCGTCACCGACGTCAACCGGCTGGCCCGCGTGTCGTCCACCGTGCTGGTGATGACGCTGCGCCAGGTGCTCATGATCGTCGCGCTGCTCTCGGTGATGGTGGTGCGCGAGTGGCGGCTGGCCCTCATCGCGATCGTGGTCTTTCCCTTCGTGGGCGTCGCCGTGCGCTCCATCGGCAAGCGCCTCTACCGCATCAACAAGCGCTCGCAGGAGAAGGTGGCCGAGCTGAACGTCCTGCTGCACGAGGCCTTCTCGGGGATGAAGATCGTCAAGGCGTTCGGACGCGAGGCCCACGAGGCCGAGCGCTTCGACCGCGTGAACCAGCGGCTGCTCGGCCTGGCGCTCAAGGACCACCGCACCGACGAGATCACCGACCCGCTCATGGAGGTGCTGGCGGCCTTCGGCATCATGGGCGCGCTCTGGTACGGCGGCCACCAGGTGATCGCCGGGGCCATGACGCCCGGCGACTTCTTCTCGTTCACGGCGGCACTCGCGCTCATCTACGGTCCCGTGCGCCAGCTCTCGCGCATCATGAACACCGTCCAGCAGTCGACGTCGTCGGTCGAGCGCGTGTTCGAGATCCTCGACATGCCGCCCGCCATCGCCGATCGTCCGGGCGCCCGCACGCTGCCCGGCTTCTACGAGGCCATTCGCTTCGAGGCCGTGTCGTTCCGCTATCCCACCGCGCCCGAGCCGACGCTGCGCGACATCTCGCTGGAGATCCGCCGGGGCGAGGTGGTGGCGTTCGTGGGCATGAGCGGCGCCGGCAAGTCTACGCTGATGGACCTGCTGCCGCGCTTCCACGACGTCACGAGCGGGCGCATCACCGTGGACGGCCACGACCTGCGGGAGATCACGCAGGCTTCGCTCCGCGCGCAGATCGCCGTGGTGACGCAGGAGACGTTCCTGTTCAGCGACTCGGTCTTCTACAACATCGCGTACGGCCGGCCCGGCGCCGAGACCGACGGCGTCCGCCGCGCCGCCCGCCAGGCCCACGCCGACGATTTCATCCAGGCCCAGCCCGAAGGGTACGCGACGCTCGTGGGCGAGCGCGGCGTGCGCCTCTCCGGTGGCCAGCGCCAGCGGCTGGCCATCGCGCGCGCGTTCCTGAAGGACCCGCCCGTCCTGATCCTGGACGAGGCGACGTCCGACCTCGACGCCGAGAGCGAGTTCATGGTGCAGCAGGCGCTGAGCGACCTGATGCAGGGCCGGACCGTGCTGGTGATCGCCCACCGCCTGGCGACCGTTCGCAATGCCGACCGTATCGTGGTGATCCACGAGGGCCGGATCGCGGAGGTCGGCCGCCACGACGAGCTGCTGGCGCGCGACGGCGTCTATCGACGGCTCTACGCGCTGCAGATGGAAGGGGTCGCGGGCTGATGGCGACGCGCGGCTCCGGCTCGCTCGCCGCCTGGCGCCGTCGCGCCGTGCGCGAGGCCCGCGCGTCGCGCCGGGAAACGCTGGCCTTCATCGCGCGCCTGCCCCGGGAGGAGATGCTGACGCCGCGCACCCAGGACCGCTGGTCGGTCAAGGACGTCCTCGGCCACTTCATGGCCTGCGACGAGGAGACTGTGCGACGGCTGCGGCACATCGCGGCCGGGCACCCCGAGCGCATCAAGTGGTTCGAGAGCATGGCCTACGCCGACCGCTTCAACGCACGCACCGTCGCCCGGGCCCGCCGTCTCAGCCTTCCCGTCGTCCTGCGGCGGATGGCGCGGGCGCGCGCCGATCTCGTCAAGCGGCTGGCGCGGCTGCCGCCCGGCGCGTTCCGCGATCCCTCGCACGCGTACCCGATGACCGCGTGGCTCCCCGCGCCCGGCTGGAGCCACGAGCGCGAGCACCTGGCCGAGATCCAGGCGTGGTGGCGGTCCCAGCGCAGCGGCCGCCGGCCGGCGCGCCGCTAGACCGAGCGAACAGCCGCGACGGGCGCCCTGCTGCCCCGCCGCGGCGGCCCGCCCTTGCGTCAGGCCTTGTCGACGTCGGGGGGACTGTCCGTGACGATCACCTCGGTCGTGAGCAGCAACGACGCGATCGAGGCCGCGTTCTGCAACGCCACGCGCTCGACCTTGGTGGGGTCGACGATCCCGGCCAGCATCATGTCGACGTACTCGTTGGTCTCGGCATCGAAGCCGCGCGTGAGCGGCACCAGGCCCTTGACCTTCTCGACGATCACCGAGCCCTCCAGCCCGGCGTTCTCCACGATGATCCGGATGGGCTCCTCGAGCGCGCGCCGCACGATGCTCACGCCCGTCCCTTCGTCGCCCGAGAGCTTGAGGCTGTCCAGCGCGTCCGACGCGCGCAGCAATGCCACGCCGCCGCCCGGCACGATCCCCTCCTCGACCGCCGCGCGCGTGGCGTTGAGCGCATCCTCGACGCGCGCCTTCCGCTCCTTCATCTCGGTCTCGGTGGCCGCGCCCACCTTGATGACCGCCACGCCGCCCGCGAGCTTCGCCAGCCGCTCCTGGAGCTTCTCGCGGTCGTAGTCCGAGGTCGTCTCCGCGATCTGTGCCCGGAGCTGCTTGATGCGGCCCTGGATGTCGGCGGTCTTGCCGGCGCCCTCGATGATCGTGGTGTTGTCCTTGTCCACGACCACCTTCTTGGCGCGGCCGAGGTCGGCGAGCTTGAGGTTCTCGAGCTTGATCCCGAGGTCCTCCGTGATCGCCTTGCCGCCGGTCACGGTCGCGATGTCCTCCAGCATGGCCTTGCGGCGATCGCCGAAGCCGGGCGCCTTTACGGCGCAGCACGTGAGGGTCCCGCGCAGCTTGTTGACCACCAGCGTCGCCAGCGCCTCGCCCTCCAGGTCCTCGGCGATGACGAGGAGCGGCTTGCCCGCGTGGGCCACCTGCTCGAGCAGTGGCAACATCTCCTTCATCACGCTCAGCTTCTTCTCGTGGATGAGGACGAAGACGTCTTCCAGCACCGCTTCCATCCGCTCGGCGTTCGTGACGAAGTATGGCGAGAGGTAGCCGCGGTCGAACTGCATCCCCTCCACCACGTCGAGGCTGGTGTCGATGGCCTTGGCCTCTTCCACGGTGATGACGCCGTCCTTGCCGACCTTCTCCATCGCCTCCGCGATCAGGTCGCCGATCGTCGCGTCGTTGTTCGACGCGATGCGGGCGACCTGGGCGATCTCCTTCTTGTCCTTGGTGGCCTTGGATACGTGCTTCAATTCCTCCACCACCGCGGCGACGGCCTGCTCGATGCCGCGCTTCAGGGCCATCGGATTGGCGCCGGCGGTCACGTTCTTGAGACCGCCGCGGAAGATGGCCTGCGCGAGCACCGTCGCGGTGGTGGTGCCATCACCGGCGATGTCGGAGGTCTTGGCGGCGACTTCCTTCAGCATCTGCGCGCCCAGGTTCTCGTAGGGGTCCTCGAGCTCGATCTCCTTGGCGACGGTGACGCCGTCCTTGGTCAGGGTGGGGCTGCCGAACTTCCGCGCGATGACGACGTTGCGGCCTTTCGGCCCCAGCGTCACCTTGACCGCGCGCGACATGACGTTGATCCCGCGCAAGAGTGCCGCGCGGGCGTCCTCGTTGAACAGAAGCTGCTTGGGCATGGTGACCTTTCTTCCGAGCGTTCACGAATGTTCGATCGCGGCGGAGCCGCGCCTTTTACGCGCCGAGGATGCCGAGGACGTCCTCCTCCTTCATGATGAGGTACTCCGTGCCGTCCAGCTTGACCTCGCTGCCGGAATACTTCCCGAAGAGGATCCGGTCGCCGGCCTTGACCGCGGGAGGGATCTTGGTGCCGTCCTCGGTGACCTTCCCGGTGCCGACGGCGATCACCCGGCCCTCCTGCGGCTTTTCCTGGGCGGCGTCGGGGATGAAGATGCTGCCGTGCTTGGCGTCCTGTTCCTCGAGACGCTTGACGAGCACGCGGTCGTGGAGCGGCCGCAGCGTCGTCGTGGTCGGGTGAGCCCTCGCGCGAACGGTTGCCTGAGCCATGGTGTGAATGCCTCCCTGTTGCGGGTAGATGACGGGCCTCGCTACTCGCCCAGGACTGTACCACATAAATAGTACACACAGACGATTTATCCTAGTGTACTATTGCGCTCATACAGTATGAAGGTCGCCATGAACCTCGCCGTCGACGCGCAGAGCCCCATCCCGATCCGCCGGCAGCTGACGGAGCAGCTCAAGCACGTCATCGAGAGCGGCGGCGTCCCGCGCGAGCAAGCCCTGCCCAGCATCCGCGAGCTGGCCGGCTTCCTCGGGATCAACACCAACACGGTCGCGCGCGTCGTGGAGGACCTCAAGCAGAGCGGTTACGTGGAGGCCCGGCGGGGCCGAGGCATGTTCGTGGCCCCCACGCCGCCCGCACGCCCCTCCCCGCATCTTCGGGAGAGCTTCCTGCAGGACACGGTGATGCGGGCGGCCGCGCTCGGGATGAGCGCCGACGATCTCGCGGTGGGCGTGCTGAGCCTGGCCGGGGTCAGGCCCGCCGCCGTCCAGGGGACCGTGGAGGTCCTCCTCGTGGAGTGCAGCCCGCCCGAGCTCGACTTCTTCGCCCGCGAGCTCGAGGCGCACCTGCCGGTCCACGTCGACCGCGTGCTCCTCCGCGAGCTGCCCACGGTCGTGCGGCGCGGGAAGCGCGCCGCCCGGTGGCGGGTCGCCGTCACCAGCTTCTGCCACCTCCCCGAGGTGGAGCGGCGCCTGAACGGCCGGGGCATCCCGGTGATCGCCCTCCTGGCCGAGGCGCACCTCGAGACCCTCCACGGGCTCGCCCAGCTGCCGCCGAAAACCCGCGTCGGCGTCGCCTCCGCCGAGCCGGAGACCGCGCACAACCTGGAGCACTCGATCGCGAATGCCAGCCTGCCGAACATCCTCATGGTCGGGGCCAGCCCGACCGCCGGCCCGGCGCTGGCTCGCCTCGTCCGTCGTGTCGACGTGATGGTCTGTTCGACCTCGGCCGCCGATCGGGTGAAGACGCTGGCGGGCCCTCGCGTGCAGGTGATCACCGACGACCGGGCTCTCGATCGGCGCGCGATCGAGATGCTCGCGACCGTCCTCGTCCAGCAAAACGGCGCCCGCACCGGCGGCCGCAGCGTGTCGGCATCCAAGAACCGTCACTCCCTGAAGGAGAAAGAGTCATGAGCTTCGTCATGTTCGCGACGTGGATTCTCGTCGGCGTTCTAGCCGGCGTGCTGGCCGGCCTCGTCATGAAGCGCGGAGGGCACGGGCTGAAGACGGACATCACGCTCGGCCTCGCCGGGAGCATCGGCCTCAGCGTGCTCGTCCGGGCCCTGATCTATGCGCCGACCGGCATGGTGCCCGCGGCCATCATTGCGTGCCTGGGGGCGGCCATCCCCGTCGTCGTCCAGCGCCGGTTCTGGCCCACCGATGCCGTCGGCCAGGAGAAAGGCAAGATGTGGAAGTGGGGCTTCGGCGCCGCCCTCGTGGCCGCGATGCTGTGGCTGAATCTCGCGCCGGCGCAGCAGCCGGCGGCGACCGCCGCGGTGGCAGAAGACAAGGCGTACGCCGTGACGCCGTCATCACTGAAGGTCAAGGCGGGAATCGTCGCCGGCGAGTTCGTCGACATGAAGGTGACGGAGCGCGTCGAGAAGGGCTCCGACCGTGTCGTCGCCCAGGCGAAGCTCACCGGGATTTTGCGGCTGAAGAATACCTCCACGAACCAGACCGTGCGGCTCGTCGCCGGCAAGATCCTGTACGTCGACGCCCAGGGCCAGCCGATCAAGCTCGAGGACGCGCGGTCCGAGCCGACGGTCAAGTTCTCGTCGTCCAGCAATCTCGATCCCGGACAGGAAACCACGGAGTCGATGGACGTGGAGTTCCCGGCCGAGGCGCTGAAGGCCGCCCGGTTGAAGGAGATCCGCGTGGACCTGGCCTACATCACGTCCCCGTACCGCGAAGAGACGCTCCGCATCCCGGTCTCGATCGGCGGCCGCCCGTGATCGTGCTGGCCCGGATGGCGACGACCGGCATCTACCTCCTGCGCGGAGCCTCTCGCGACCTCCAGCGGACCGCCCGCCAGCGGGCCGTTCGCGAGGGAACCACCCTGCGCTCGGTGCTCCTGCGCGGCCTGCGCGAGTACGCCGCGGGCACGTGGACGCCACGGCCGGATGCCGACGTGTCCGAGGTCCCGCGCGGGCACTGAGCGGCGTCGATGAGCGCGCGCGTGAGCGATGGGCGACGGCCGACAAAGTTCGTGCAGATCTGCGCCTCGCAGAACGACCTGTTCGCCCTCGACGAGGACGGCGACATCCATCAGTACAACTTCACCGCGAAGGCATGGGAAGCGCTCGTCGCGGACCGTTCCGCCGAGACACCCGAGCGTGACGAGCGCACAAGACGGAGATAATGCGATGACAAGGTGTGCAGTGTGCGGGGACGAGCTCGTGGATGCCTCGCGGCAGTTCTGTGGTGGTGACACGTGTGACCGCGTGCTCCTGCCGCGTGAAGGTCGGGACACGGTGGTGTGGCTGGGTCGGGTGTTCGCCGTCGCCCTGACCCTCCTCGTCTCGCTCGCCGTCACGCAGGCGGCCGACGGCCAGGTGCCCACGCTCGCCGACATCGCCGCCTGCAACGAGGAGGCGCCACGCGCGATCAAGGCGGGCACCGCATCACCGAACGGGGGCGACCACGCCCGCGCGAGCCGCGCGCGCGCCGGCGGCCCGACGACGAGCGCCGGCGACGCCACCGGCGGCGTGGTCGAGTCGCCCGATCCGCAGATTCACGGCATGCAGGGAGCCGGCGCGAAGACCGCGGCCTACCAGGCCGCCTACCGTAGCTGCATGCGACGGAAGGGCTTCTAGCCTTAGCGCAGCAGCTCGATGAGGTAGCCGTCCGGGTCGCGCACGTAGGCGAACGGCACGTCGGGCGCGTGCTCGCCGCGCCTCACGAGGATGCCGCCGGCCGCCTCCACCTCGCGGACGGCGGCGTCGATGTCGCCGTCCTCTCCGAGCCGGAAACCGAAGTGATTGATGCCGCCGTTGACCCCGGCCACCGGCGCCTCGCGCGGATCCTCGTTGAGCGTCACCATGTCGTCGCGGCCGGGCGTGTTGAGGAAGACCATCGAGGCGCCCTCGCGGAACTGCTCCTTCAGCCCGAAGACCCGCGTATAGAACGCCAGCGAGCGCTCGAGGCTGCGAACCATCAGGTGGATGTGCGTGAGGCCCTGGGTACGAATCATCGTGGCGCCGCGCCGTGCCCTACTTTTCGCGAAAGCGATTGACGATCGGCAGGCGCCAGTCGCGGCCGAAGGCGCGCGGGGTGATCTTGACGCCGATGGGGCCCTGGCGGCGCTTGTACTCGTTGACGTCCACCATGCGGATGACCCGGCGGACGGTCTCCTCCTTGAAGCCGCGCGCGACGATCTCGACCACGCTGCGGTCCTCCTCCACGTAGGCCTGGAGGATCGCGTCCAGCTCGGGATAGGGCGGCAGCGTGTCCTGGTCGGTCTGGTCGGGGCGCAGCTCCGCCGACGGCGCGCGCTCGAAGATGCTGGCCGGGATCACCTCGCGGCCGGCCCGCTCGTTGGCGTGGCGCGACAGCTCGTAGACGAGCGTCTTGGGGACGTCCTTGATGACGGCGAAGCCGCCGGCCATATCGCCGTAGAGCGTGGAGTAGCCGACGGCGATCTCGCTCTTGTTGCCGGTGGTCAGGACCAGCCAGCCGAACTTGTTGCTGAGCGCCATCAGCAGGGTGCCCCGGATGCGCGCCTGGATGTTCTCCTCGGCCACGTCTTCCCGGCAGCCCTTGAACGCCGACTCCAGCGACTTCTTGAACGACTCGAACGTGGGCGTGATGGGCAGCGTCTGGAAGTCGATGCCGAGGTTCCGGGCCAGCCGCTCGGCATCGGCGCGGGTGCCGCTGGAGGAGTACGGCGAGGGCATCGTCACCCCGGTCACGTTCTCGCGGCCCAGCGCCTCCACGGCGATGGCGGCGACGAGCGCGGAGTCGATGCCGCCCGAGAGGCCGATCACCACGTGCTTGAAGCCGTTCTTGCCGACGTAGTCGCGGGTGCCCAGCACGAGCGCCTCGAACACCTCGGCCACCGGCGGCAGCGGCGTAACAGCCGCCCCCTCGGGGATCACCGGGATCAGCGCCGGCGCCGACAGCACGGGCAGCGCCGTGCGCGGCACCTCGTCGGCGGTGCGCTTCTCCTTGCGCCGGCGCGAGTCGCGCAGGCGCGCGTGGAAGACGGCGCCGAGGTCGAGATCGGCCGCCACGAAGTCCTCGGCGAACTGGCGGCCGCGCGCCACGATCTCGCCGCGCTCGTTGACGATGAGGCTGCCGCCGTCGAAGACCAGCTCGTCCTGGCCGCCCACGGTGTTGACAAAAGCCACGCACACGAGGTCGTCGGCGGCGCGCGTGGCGATGAGGCGCTCGCGCTGCTGGCCCTTGCCGGCGTGGTACGGCGAGGCGTTGATGGACACCACCAGCTCGGCGCCAGCCAGCGCCTGGCGCGTGGTGGGGCCGGTGGGATACCAGATGTCCTCGCAGACGTTGACGGCGAAGCACGTCTCGCCCACCGTGAACACCGGCGCCGCACTGCCCGCCTGGAAGTAGCGGTCCTCGTCGAACACGCCGTAGTTCGGCAGGTATTGCTTGTGATAGACGCCCGCCACCCGGCCGTCGTGCAGGATGGCCGCCGCGTTGAAGATGTCGTCGCGCTTGTCCACGAAGCCGACCACCGCCGTCAGCCCGCCGGTGGCGCGCGTGACGTCCTGCAGCGCGCGCAGGTTGGCCTCGATGAACGCCGACTTGAAGAGCAGGTCCTCGGGCGGATAGCCGGTCACCGCCAACTCGGGGAACGCCACGAGCCGGCAGCCCTGGGCGCGCGCCTGGTCGAGCCCGGCGCGGATCTTCGCCACATTGCCCTCGAGGTCGCCGACGGTGGGATTGATCTGGCCGAGGCCGATCCGGAAGCTGCGCATGGCGTATTGTATCGTGCCGCCGTGGCGCCGGGCCGCATTGTCAATGCCGCCGGGACCGTGATATATGCTGCCTTTCACAAGCTACCGGGCAGCGCTGCCTGAGGCCGTCCCCGATCGCGGGTCGCAAGGAGGCTCCACATGAGACATCGCTCGTTGCTGCTGCTCCTCGTCCTCGCCCTGCTGCTCGCCGTGACTCCCCCGGCGCACGCCCAGCCGAAAGACACGCTGACGGTGGCGCTCGTCTCGCACGCCCCCACCCTCGATCCCCACATGCACTTCGAGCGCGTCGGCATCCTGGTCAACATCAACATGTTCGACTCGCTGCTGCACCGGAACACGAAGCTCGAGTACGAGCCCTCGCTGGCCACCTCGTGGAAGCCGATCAACGACACGACGTGGGAGTTCAAGCTGCGCAAGGGCGTCAAGTTCCACAACGGCGACCCGCTCACGGCCGAGGACGTCAAGTTCTCGATCGAGCGCGTGACCGAGCCGGGCAAGGAGAAGAAGAAGTCGCCGCAGTACGGCAACATTCGCGCCATCAAGGACGTCCGCATCGTCGACGCCGACACCATCCAGATCGTGACCGACAAGCCGTTCCCGCTGCTGCTGGAGCGGCTGGTGTTCTTCCCCATCGTGCCCAAGAAGCACGTCGAGAAGGTCGGCGACGACGCCTTCGGCACCACGGCGCCGGTGGGCACCGGCCCCTGGAAGTTCGTCGAGTGGAAGCGCGACCAGTACATCCGGCTGGAGGCCTTCGACGGCCACTGGCGCGGCAAGCCGGCCTTCAAGCACCTCGTGATCCGCGCGATCCCCGAGGTGGCCACGCAGATCGCCGAGATGAAGACGGGCGGCGTGGACCTCATCCGCAACGTCTCGGCCGACCTCGTTCCCGAGATGAAGTCGAGCGCCCAGACGTACGTGTCGTCGTCGCCGATCCTGCGCGTGCACTACCTCGAGCTCGACATGCGCTCGGCGCCCTTCGACAAGAAGCTGGTGCGGCAGGCCGCCAACTACGCCATCGACAAGCAGGCCATCATCCAGAAGCTGATGGGCGGCCTCGGGCAGCAGGTGGCCACCGTCGTGCAGCCGAAGGCGTTCGGCTTCGACGGCGAGGTGAAGCCCTATGCGTACGATCCCAAGAAGGCCAAGGAGCTGCTGGCCCAGGCCGGCTACGCCGGCGGCGTGGACATCACCGCGCACAGTGCCTTCGTCGAGTTCCGCCCCGTGTTCGAGGCGGTCACGCAGATGCTCACCGAGGTCGGCTTGCGAACCAACGCGCGGATGTGGGACCCGGGTCCGGCCTGGAACAAGTTCTTCCAGACCGAGGGCAAGGCGACCAACGCCGCGTACGGCTCCTGGGGCAACTACTCGGTCTTCGACGCTGATGCCGTGCTGCACCCGCTCTTCCACACCGAGCCGGGCGGGTGGATCGGCAAGCACTACACGCGCGTGGAAGGGCTCGACAAGCTGATCGACGAGGCGCGCTCGACGGTGGACCAGCCGCGGCGCAAGCGGACGTACTCGCAGATCCAGTACCTCATCCGCGAGGAGGCGCCGGCCATCTTCCTGTTCACGCAGTACGACACGCTGGCGATCAACAAGCGGGTCGAGTACGCCGCCCGCGGCGACGAGTGGCTCTGGCTCTTCGACGCCAAGCCCAAGCGCTGACGGGCCGCTGAGCCGGAGCCGTGGCGTCGTTCCTGGTCCGCCGGCTCCTGCGCCTGGTCGTGGTGTGCGCCGGGGTCTCGCTGGTGACGTTTGCCATCCTGCACGCCAGCGGCGACCCCGTCGCGCTCATCATGCCGGAGGCGCCGGAGGCCGACCGTGCCGTGCTCCGGCAGTCGCTCGGCCTGCACGATCCCCTGCCCGTGCAGTTCGGCCGGTTCGTCGGCCGCGCGCTCACCGGCAACTTCGGCAACTCCTTCTTCCATCGCGCGCCGGCCTTCGGCCTCGTGATGGAGCGCATGCCGACCACGCTCATGCTGACCGTGCTCTCCATGGGGCTGGCCCTCGTGGTGGCGCTGCCCGTCGGCGTCTACAGCGCCGTGAAGCGCGGGCGCGCCGTGGATCAGGTGGCGACGGGCACGGTGTTCCTCGGCCAGTCGATGCCGGTGTTCTGGACCGGCATCATGCTGATCCTCCTCTTCTCGGTGCAGTGGCGGCTCCTGCCCGTGTCCGGCTGGGACTCATGGGCCGCCGCGATCCTGCCCACGCTCACGCTGGGCGCGTTCACGGCGCCGCTGCTGCTGCGCATCGTGCGCTCCAGCATGCTGGAGGTGATCGCGCTCGACTACGTGCGGACCGCGCGCGCCAAGGGACTCTCCGAATGGCTGGTGATCTGCCGGCACGCGCTGAAGAACGCGGCGCTGCCGCTGGTGACCGTCACCGGGCTGCAGTTCGGCCTGCTGCTGGGCGGCGCCGTCATCACGGAGACGGTGTTCGCGATCCCGGGCGTGGGGCGGCTGATCGTGGGCGCCATCCGTCAGCTCGACTTCCCGGTGGTGCAGGCCGGCGTGTTCATGCTGGCCATGGTCGTCGTGTCCGTGAACTTCGCGGTGGACGTGCTCTACGTCTACCTGAACCCGCGCATCCGGCTGCGCTGATGGCCGTCGGCTCGGCCGCCGCCACGCTGACCTACGCCGAGGACGTGGCGCCGTCGGCTGCCGGCTCGCGGGCGTGGCGCAAGCTCGCGCGCAATCCGGCCGCCATCCTCGGCGCGCTCATTCTGCTCCTCGTCGTGGGCGCCGCGCTGACGGCGCCGTGGATCGCTCCCCACGATCCCGCCAAGCAGAGCCTGCTGCGGCGCTTCACGCCGCCGGTGTGGACCGCCGGCGGCAACCCGGCCTATCCGCTCGGCACCGACCAGGTCGGCCGCGACATCCTGAGCCGCATGATCCACGGCGCGCGGATCTCGCTGCTGGTCGGCGTCCTCGCCGTCGTGGTGAGCGTGCTGATCGGCGTGACGCTCGGGCTCGTGAGCGGCTTCGTCGGCGGGCGCGTGGACATGGTCTTGATGACGATCGTGGACATCACGTGGTCGTTTCCGCAGCTCCTTCTCGCGCTCGCCTTCGTGGCCGCGCTGGGGCCGAGCCTGGTCACGATCGTCCTGGTGCTGGGCTTCACGGGCTGGGAGCGTTACGCGCGGGTGGTGCGCGCCGAGGTGCTGGCGCTGCGCGAGAAGGACTTCATCGAAGCCGCGCGCGCGATGGGCGTGGGCTCGCTGCGCATCCTGCGCGTCCACGTGCTGCCCAACACGTTCTCGTCCATCGTCGTGCTCTCGACGCTGCAGGTGGCGCAGGCGATCCTGGCCGAGGCCGCGCTGTCGTTCCTCGGCGTGGGCTCCGGCCGTACCTATCCCACGTGGGGGCAGATGATTGCGCTGGGCCGCGACTTCGTGAGCGTGGCCTGGTGGCTGGCCACCTTCCCCGGCCTCGCCATCCTCGCCACCGTCCTCGCCATCAACCTGGTCGGCGACCGCTTGCGCGACGCGCTCGACCCGCGCGTCTGAGCGGCATGCTGTACGCGTCACCGACGCTCGACCGCGCCGAGCTGGACGTGATCGCCCGCATCGAGGAGATCCGGGGCCAGATCCGCTTCGTGGTGGCGGACGCCGGGGACACCACGCGGGGGCTGCTGCCGCTGTACCTGCCGGGCGAGTCGAACGACCCGGCGTTCGCCGGCTACCGGGCGGCGCTCGGCTACGTCCTGCACCTGCACGACGACCCGCACTTCGCCTACGACGCGACGCTGCTGCGCAGCCTGCACTACATGAGTCTGGCTCACGAGCCGGACAAGAGCCCCGGACGGTGGCGGAGCGCGGAGATCCGCGTGCGCGGCGCCGGGATCTGGGAAGTGCTCTACGAGCCGCCGCCGCCCGAGGCCGTCCCCCACCTCGTCCGGGAGCTGATGGACCATCTCAACGACAAGGACGATCGGCCGGCTTTCGTCCGCGCCGCCGTCGCTCACCTCAATCTCGTGCAGATCCATCCTTTCGCCGACGGCAACGGCCGCCTGGGACGGGCGCTGCACACGCTGGTCCTGGTCCGCCACGGCATCCTCGACCCCGAGTTCGCCAGCATCGAGCAGTCCGTCGCGCGCGATCGCGACGGCTTCCGGGAGGCGCTCTACGAGCTGGGCACGCGGTGGAATCCCGCCGCCGACACGCGGCCATTCGTGCGCTACTGCCTGGCCGTTCATCTCCAGCAGGGGGAGGCCGCGCTCGACAGCGCACAGCGGATGAGTGCCGTGTGGGCGGAGGCCGCCCGCGAAATCCAGCGGCGCGGGCTGCCGGAGCGCCTCACCGCGGCGCTCGCCGACGCCGCCTTCGCCGGGCGCGTGGACGCGGCGGGCTACCGGCGGTGGGCTGGCGTGGACGAGCGCCGCGCGCGCGCCGACCTCAAGCGCCTCGCCGAGCACGGCGCGCTCAAGCGCGCGCGTGGCACGCCGGGCGTGTCGTACCTTGCAGGCCGGATCGCCCGGGATATTCGCGCGCGCGCCTGGAGGGCGCACCCCGCCCGCGCGCCTTACGATCCGTTCCGCGCCTGACGCCGCCCGGGTTTTCCCCGACGCGACGGAGGAAATAATCTCGCCGGAACTTCCCCTCGCCTTGTAAAAAGTGTCGCTCAGCGCCTGCCACGTAGTTCCTACACGCAATGGGAAGAAACTTCCGCACGAGATCGCTGTTTTCATTGGATTGTGCCGCGAGCGCCCGGTACGGTGCGAACTCTCTCTCGGTCCCTTGCTGCACTTCGCTTGCTCGCTCGTCGCATCGACGCGGCGACCGGGCGCTCTCGCCCGGGAAAGGAGAGTCCGCGATGCCATCTCGCAAGCAACTGGAGAAGCTCACCGCCAAATACATGAAGGAGATCCGCGACGCCGATGCGGCGAAGCTCAGCCTGCGCGAGTACCTGCGCGAGGGGCTGGTCGGCGGCGCCGCCGGCCTCATCGCGCTGCAGGGCATGCGCAACTTCCGGCCGTTCTGGGCGCACGCCAGCCATGACCGCGACGGCCTTACCGGCTCCTCCGGCACCGCCAACGTCGTGAGCCCGCCCAACACGCCCTTCCAGGATCCGCTACCGATCCTGCCCACACTCTCCCAGAAGACGCTGACCCCCGCACCGACCAAGGCCGCCAACATCGCGGCCGGTGAAGCGGCGCGCGCCGACCACCAGAAGTGGGACCAGTTCCTGCCCCAGAAGACGTACGAGATGGAGGAGGTCGCCGTCTCGGAACAGTTCTACCCGGCCGTCAACGGCGTGCCGCCGAGCACGACGTGGCGTTTCCGTGACACGGTCAACGGCAACGTCAGTCCGTTGGTACGCGCCAACTACCAGGAACCGATCGTCGTCCGCATCTGGAACCGGCTGCCGGCCGCCAACGGCGGCTTCGGCATCAACCAGGTGACGACGCACCTGCACAACGGCCACACCGCGTCCGAGTCCGACGGCAGCCCCGTGGACTTCTACGACGCCAACAAGTTCAAGGACTACCACTACGTGAACATGCGGGCCGGCTTCGCCAGCACCCACGCCCCGCTGGGCGACACCCGCGAGACGATGAGCACGCTGTGGTTCCACGACCATCGCTTCGACTTCACCGCCGCCAACGTCTACAAGGGCCTCGCCAGCTTCTTCCTGCTCTTCAGCGCCGACCAGAACCAGGACACCGGCAACGAGGCCACGGGCTTCCGGCTGCCGAGCGGCGCCTACGACATCCCGATGATCCTGACCGACAAGGTCTTCGATCCCGCCACCGGCCAGCTCTTTTTCGACCGCTTCAACCTCAACGGCATCCTCGGCGACAAGTACGCCGTCAACGGCAAGATCCAGCCCTATCTCAACGTCTACAAGCGCCGGTACCGCTTCCGCATCCTCAACGGCGGTCCCTCGCGCTTCTACCAGCTCTTCCTCAGCAACAACCAGGCGTTCACCCAGATCTCCAGCGACGGCAACCTGCTACCCGCGGCGATCTCACGGTCCAGCGGAATCCTTCTCGGCGTGGCCGAGCGGGTCGACGTGATCGTGGACTTCACCAACGCCGCCACCAATAGTCGCATCTATCTCGAGAACCGCCTGCAGCAGACGAAAGGCGAGGGCCCCGACAGCCAGCTCACCACGCCCACGGCGCTGGTCGAGTTCCGCGTGCTCGGCAACCCGCCGCAGGCCGATCAGAGCCTCATCCCGACCACGCTCATCGCGAACCCCACCCGGCCGGCGTCGTCCAAGACGCGGTCGTTCGACTTCGACAAGAGCCGCGATGGGCTGTGGGTGATCAACGACCAGATCTTCGACCCCAACGTCATCAGCTTCCAGGTCAGGCAGAACGCGACCGAGACGTGGAACATCGACGGCCACAGCCGGGACTGGAGCCATCCGGTCCACATCCACTTCGAGGAATTTGGCATCGTGAACCGCAACGGCAGCACGCCGCCGCCCGAGGAGCGCGGCCGCAAGGACGTCGTCAGCGTCGGCAACTTCCACGGCGACGCCCAGGTCAAGATGCAGTTCCGCGACTTCCTCGGCCACTACCCGATGCACTGCCACAACACGATCCACGAGGACCATCACATGATGCTGCGCTGGGAAATCATCCCGTAGCAGGCGCGCGGCCTGGAGGAGGGACACCCACATGAACCGACGCGCATTCGTCATCGCCGCCGGCGCTGGCGTCATGGCCCTGCCGTTCATCCCGCACCTGCCGACGGCGCCGGTGTTCCAGGCGCGCGCGCGAACGCCGGAGCAGCGGCGGCGCAGGGCATTTCCAAACGTGGCCCTGCTCACCCACGACGGCCGGGAGGTCCACTTCTACGACGACTTGCTGAAGGACAAGACGGTCATCTACCACTTCATGTACACGCAGTGCCGCGACGGCTTCTGCGCACCCACCGTGGCCAACCTGGCGCGGGTCGAGAAGGCCCTGAAAGGACGCGTCGGGCGCGACGTCTTCATGTACTCGATCACGCTCGATCCCAAGCACGACACACCCGCGGTGCTGAAGAAGTACCGCGCTCACTTCACCCGCAACCCGGGTTGGGTCTTCCTGACGTCGGACAAGCCGCAGCGCATAGAGCGGCTGCGGCGGGCGCTCGGCTACTGGCGGCGCGATTCCTTGCAGGACGCCGACCCGGCCAGCCATCTGGGCCATGTCCAGCTCGGTATCGAGCCGCTCGAGCGGTGGTGTAGCGCGCCGGGGCGCCTGCGCGCCGGCGCCATCAAGGATTACCTCTGCTGGATGGAGCCGGACGGCGAGCGGCCGACACCGTGGATGCTTGCCGACCGGAAGGACCGGGTTCGCACGAGCTGATCGCGGGGCTGGCGTGGTGCCGGTGCTATCATCGGCGCCATGCCAGCCAAGGTGCCGTGGTTGCCGTCATCGTTGCCGGCGGGGGCGCGTCCCGAGAAATGTCCGCGGTGCGGCAAGGCGGGGTTCATTCCGTGGACGCTACGGCGTGACGATCGCACGAAGACCGTGATGCGCACGTGGGTCTGCGTCGAGTGCCAGACCACGCAAGAGCGCCCGGAGCCGGAGTAGACGCCCGGGTGAGAACGGCTACGGCAGGCGGCTGCCGCTGTCCGTGTCGGCCGGCGCCGGCGGCGGCGTCGGCCCTTCGGTCGCGTTGATCGCGTCGAGCAGGCGGCGCAGCCGTGAGTACGACGACCGGTTGAACGGCACGATCAGACGCGGCAGCTCGGGATACTCGTTGAGCTCCTGCGACACCGGACCCGGCGCCTGCACCAGCGGCCCCTTCAAGATGTCCTCGAAGTCGCGCTGGATCTGCTCGAGCCCGGCATCCGGCAGCGGCCGCTCGAGCCGGAACACCATGTTGTCGCCGACGATCCGCGAAGAGTGGAACACGCGGTAGAAGCCCGTCACCTGCTCCACGGCGTCTTCGACGCGATCGACGATGCGGTAGAAGGCGACGTCGTTGGGATCGATGAGCCGCCGGTCGACCAGCGTGCCCTGCACGAAGCGGTCCCAGATGCGCCAGTAGGGCTTGGGCCCCGACTCCACCAGGATGACCGGCACGATCGTGGACTTGCCCGTCTGCATGAGCGTGAGCAGCTCGAAGCATTCGTCCATCGTGCCGAAGCCGCCCGGGAAGAGCGCCACCGCGCTCGCTTCCTTGACGAGGAACAGCTTGCGCGTGAAGAAGTACTTGAACGTGATGAGCTTGGGATCGGAGGCGATCCAGGGATTGGCCTCCTGCTCGAACGGCAGGCGGATGTTGAGCCCGAAGCTCTTCTCGCCGCCGGCGCCCTCCTGCGCGGCCCCCATGATGCCGGCGCCGGCGCCGGTGACCACCATCCAGGCCTGCTGCACCATCTGCGCGCCGAACGCGCGCGCCGCCACCGCCGCCTCATCCGTGCCCGCGGTGCGCGCGGAGCCGAACACGGTGACCTTGCGCACCGCGCGGTAGGGCGCGAACACCTTGTAGGCGTAGCGCAGCTCCTTGAGCGCGGTGTTGGTGACCTTGAGATCGCCCGTCGGCGTGCCGTCCTCGTGCATCTTCAGCACGGTGGTCAGCATGTGCTGGAAGTAGCCGCGGCGCTCGGGCGGGATGCCGGCAAGCTCGACCAGCTCGGCGATCAGGCGATTCGCGGCGTCGTTCTGGAGTTGATACCGACGTGTTTCAGCCACGATTCGAGTATACCGTCACCTGTGCCCGATGGCGGTCAACCAAAGCCCGGCGACGACGAGGGCGCCGCCGGCGACGGTGAACGCGGTGAGCGGCTCGTGTAAAAAGAGCACGCCCAGCAGCGCCCCGGCGATCGGCTGCACGGTGACGAACGCGGCGGCGCGTGAGGCTTCGACCCGCGTCAGCGCCCAGTTCCACAGCAGGTAGCCGAAGGCGGTGATGACGACGCCCAGGTACAGCGCCCCGACGGCGCCGCCGGCGGTGAGAACGGGCCGGGCGCCCGCCAGCCACTCGGCGAGCGCCAGCGGCGCCGTGGCGGCGCCGCCCCACACGATCGAGCGCGCGGTGACGTCCAGCGGCGCGCGACGCAGCAGCACGTTGCGGCCGATCAGCGAGTAGGAGCCGTACGCGATTCCCGAGAGCACGAGCAGCAGGTCACCCCGCCAGTGCGGCACCAGGGCGTGCGTCACGCCCGGGATGCCGTTGACGACCACGAGCATCGAGCCCAGCAGCGCGAGCCCGGCGCCGATCTTCTCACGACCGCTCAGGCGCTCGCCGAGCACGGCGGGCCCCAGCAGCATGATCGACAGCGGCTCGACGATGATGAGCAGCGAAGCGTTGGTGGCGGTGGAGCGGGCGATGCCCCAGTGGCCGAACGCGAACGCGCCCGCGAAGCCGAAGACGCCCATCCACAGGATGCGCCAGGCGTCGCCGCGGCTCGGCGGCGGCGCCTTCCGCGACAGCGCGCGAGCCGACGGCACCAGGATTGCGGCGCCGGCGGCCAACCGGATCAGCGCCAGCAGCGCGGGCGGTACCTCGTCGAGCACGAGGCGGGTGGCGGCATAGGACGTCGCGTACACGAGATTGGCGCCGAAGAGGACGAGGTAGGCCGTGCGCACTGGCGCCCTACCGTAACATTCACGTAACAGTCGAGCGGGCATTCCGTGGGTAAGATCATGCGTCGCCGTCGACCTGGAGGATCGCCATGCGCTTTTCGCCGCTCTCCTTTGTCCTGGGTCTCGCCGCCGCCGCCCTCGTGCCGGTGATCTCGCGCGTGTTTCGTCCGCTGGCCGTCGAGGCTGCGGCCGCGGGGATGGGCATGATGGAGGATGCCCGCCGGATCGTCGCCGAGCAGATGGAGACGCTCGAGGACATCGTGGCCGAGGCGCGCGCCCGGCGCGAGCATCTCGACGCGGACGCCGCCGCCGTGGTCGCTGACGCCGGCGAGGAGGCCGCAGAAGAGCCGGTCGTGGCCGCACCGGCGCGCCGCCGCACGCCGAACGGCAGTGCCCGGCGTCGCCCGTCCTGATCGTGCCGGCATGAACGCCGTGCACGTCGCCCACGACATTCCCGGCCGTCTCCGCCTTCGCCTTCCCGCGGGCGCGCCGGCGGAAGGACTGCAGGCCGCCGTCTCAGCCGTGCCGGGCGTGACCCGCACGGCGTGGTCGCCCCGGACGCGCAGCTTTCTGGTCCTGTACGATCCCGCGACCGGCAGTCGCGCCGCCATCGCCGACGCCGTCTCACAGGCGAGCGGTCTTCCTGCCCCGCTTGCGCCGGACGCGCCGTCCGCCGCGCCGGCGCCATCAGGCGAGCCGGGGGCCGCCGTCGCGCTCGGAGTGCGCCAGCTCTTCGGGGAAGTCGACGAGCGTGTGCAGCACGCCACGCGCGGACTCGTTGGCCTGAGCGGTCTGTTGCCTGTCGCGCTGACCGCGTGGGCGCTCGCCGAGCTCGTGCGCGGCCGGGCGGCGCCGCTGGCCTGGACGAGCGCGCTGTGGTACGCGCACGGGCTGTTCCGCGACTACCAGGTGCCCGTGAAGCCGGACTGAAGCGTGGCGCCCCAGATCGCCCATTCGGTTCGCGGACGCCTGCGCGTGCGCTATCCCGTCCCGTGGCTTCGCGCCCAGCGCGACACGCTGGAGTCCGGCCTGCGCGCGTTGCCCGGCGTGCGCGCCGTCAGCGGCAGCACGCTCACGGGCAGCGTGCGGATCGACTACGATCCGTTCCAGCTCGCCGAGCGCGGCATCGTCGAGGTGCTGGAGCGAATGGACGAGCGGCTCGGCGCCCCGCCCGCGCCGCGCCGCCCGGCACATCGTCGGCGCGTCCTGGAGAAGAAGCGCCCCCTGCTCGGCCTGCTCGGCACCAGCACGGTCCTCGCCGCCGCCTGCCTGCCCGCGCCTCCGGCGGTCGTGGCCGGCCTGGTCGTGGCCTCCGAGGTGCCGTCGATGCTCCGGGCCGCGGCGGCGCTTGGCCGCCGCCGGCTCGACGGCGACGTGCTCGAGGCCTCCACGCTGCTGCTGCTCACCGCGCGCCGCCACTTCGTGGCCGCCGCGCTGCTGACGTGGCTCCGCACGCTGGGCGAGTACGTCGTCGCGCGCACCGTCGTCACGGCGCGCCGGTCGCTGCACGAGGTCATCACGCCGCCGGACGCCGTGGTGACGCGCGTCGAGGGCGACACGCCTCGTCCGGTTCGCGTGCCCACGCTGGCTGTCGGCGACATCATCGTGGTGGGCACCGGGCAGCGGCTGCCCGTGGACGGCACGGTGGTCCGGGGCGAAGCGCTCGTGAACCAGCAGACGATGACGGGGGAGGCCCTTCCCGTGGAGCGGCGCGCGGGCGACACGGTGTTCGCCGCCACCACGGTCGAGTATGGCGAGGTCGCCGTGCGCATCGACCGCGTGGGACTCGACACCGCGGTCGGCCGGATCGTGCGGGCCATCGAGGGCAGTGCCGAGGAAAAGTCCGACATCCAGGCCTTCGCCGAGCGGCTCGCCGATCGTGACGTCGGCCGCACGCTGGGGCTGGCGGCGCTGGGCACCGTCCTGGCGCGCAGCCTCGACGCCGGCACGGCGATCCTGGTGTCGGACTACGGCCTCGCCGCCCGCGTCGGCATTCCCACCGCGATCGTGGCCTCGATCAGCCGGGCCTGGCGCCATGACATCCTGATCAAGGGGCCGCGCGTGCTCGAAAATCTCGCCCGCGTCGACACGGTGGTGTTCGACAAGACGGGCACCCTCACCCTCGGCGCGCCGCGCGTCACCAGCATCGCGCGTTACGGGGCGCTCTCGGAGGACGCCGTGCTGCGCCTGGTGGCGGCGGCCGAACGGCCGTTCCGCCACCCGGTCGCCCGCGCCGTCGCGCGGCTCGCCGCGGAGCGACGGCTCGACCTCCCGGAGGCCACCACGCGAGCCGAGCGGATCGGGCTCGGCGTGGACGTGGACGTCGAAGGCACGCGCGTGCTCATCGGCAGCCGCCGCTTGATGGAGGGCCACGAGGTGGCGCTGCGCGCGGCGCTCGGCGACGAGATGGCCGCGCACGCCGTGGGCGCCTCGCCGCTGTTCGTCGCCGTCGACGGACGCCTGGCCGCGCTGCTCGTGCTGCAGGACGAGCTGCGCAGTGACGCGCCAGAAGCGGTGCAGGGCTTGCGCGCGCGTCACATGCGCAACGTCATCCTGCTCTCGGGCGACCACGCGGAGCCGAGCCGTGTCATCGCCGAGTCGCTCGGGCTGCGCCACCACTACGCCGATCTCCTGCCCGAGGACAAGGCGCGGCTCATCGCCGGCCTCAAGGACGAGGGCCGCGTGGTCGCCATGGTCGGCGACGGTGTCAACGATGCCCTCGCGCTCGACGAGGCCCACGTCGGCATCGCCGTGCCGGGCGGCGCCGAGGTGGCGACCGAGGCCGCTGACGTCGTTCTTCTCGGCGGCGGGCTGGACCGCGTCGTCCTGGCGCTCGACCTGGCCCGCGAGAGCGTGGCCGGCATCCGCCAGACGCTCGGTATCGCCGCCCGCGCCAACCTCGTCGTGGTCGGCCTGGCCTCGTTTGGCTTCGCCGGCCCGGTGGCCAGCGTCCTGCTGAGCCACGGCACCACCGTGGCGGCCGCCTTGCTGAACTCGTCCCGGGCCGGCCGCCGCCTGACCGTGCAATCACCTGCATGATTGACGGAGGGATCGTCGAAACAGTGTCCGCGTTTCGTCATCGCGGTGTCACACTTGCTCCGTACCCTGGTAGGCAGAGACATTGCAGTCTGGCCTCGAAGGGAGGGAGCCGTGATGCTCGTGACGCTGTTGATGGGCTTCCTGGCGGACCTGGTCTTCGACTCGGCGGCGACCATGCGGCGCTCGTACCGCGCCGACGTCGATCGCTACTTGACCAAGCGCGGCCTCCGCTCGGACTCGACCGGACACACCCCCGCTCGCTGACGCTGCCCCTCGCGGCCCCCCGGGGGCCGTGGACCGCGCGCCCGTGAGGGACGCGGTCGTCGGTCGATTCCCGGCATCGCCGTCGATGCCGTCGGTCGTTGCGGTCTCCGTCGCCGTCCGTGGTCGCGCCCGTCTGCGAGTCACGCCGGTTCGTGGCCGCCCGATCCTCGCGGCCCGCCTCGCCGATCGCGTCTCGAGCGAGGCCGCCGTCCACGACGTGCAGACCAACCCGGTGACCGGCAGCCTGCTGGTGCGCTTCGATCCCGCGCGCGCGGACGCCAAGGCGCTGGTCGCGGTGGTGCGACGTCACCTTCGCGGCCTCGACCACGGACGCAACGGCCACCGGCACGTCACCGACGCCTGGCACACGCTGCCGTCGGCCGAGGTGCTCGCGCGGTTGTCGACCTCCGCGCCGGATGGCCTGTCGAGCGACGAGGCGGCACGGCGCCTGAGCACCGCCGGCGCCAACCGGCTACCGATGCCGCAGCCCAAGTCCTCGCTGGCCATCGTCGCCGGGCACCTGAGCTCGCTGCCCGTCATGCTCCTGGGCGGCGCCGCCGTGCTGTCGATCGCCAGTGGCGCGGCGATCGAGGCGGGCGTCATCCTCGCCGTCGTCGCCGCCAACGCGGCCGTGGGCTACGTGACCGAGCGGCGGGTGGAGCGCATCCTCACCTCGCTGCAGAGCACGACGACGCCGCGGGCGCTCGTCCGGCGCGACGGCCGTGAGCTGAGCCTGCCGGCCGGTGCGGTCGTGCCCGGCGACGTCCTCGTCCTCAAGGCCGGACACGACGTCGCGGCCGACGCTCGAGTGATCGCGGTCAACGGGCTCAGCGTCGACGAGTCCGCGCTGACGGGCGAGAGCGCTCCGGTGGCCAAGGTCGCCTCCGTGCCGCCCACGATGAACGGCGCCCTCGCCGACCGCATCAACATGGTCCACGCCGGCACGGTGGTCGCGGAAGGCGGGGGCCTGGCCGTGGTCACGGCGACGGGGCGCACCACCGAGATCGGGCGGATCCGGTCGCTGGTGGCGGAGACCAGCATGCCGCCCACGCCGCTCGAGCTGCAGCTCGACCGCACGGGCCGCCGGCTCGTCGGGCTCTCGCTCGGCGCGTGCGCCGCCGCGCTCGGGCTGGGACTGTTGCGCGGTGTGCCGCTGCTCGAGATGGCGCGCAGCGCGATCTCGCTGGCGGTGGCGGCGGTGCCCGAGGGGCTGCCCGCCGTCGCGACCACGACCCTGGCGCTCGGCACGCAGCGGATGCTCGGACGCGGCACGCTCGTGCGGCGGCTGGGCGCGGTCGAGAGCCTGGGCGCGGTCACCGTGATCTGCGCGGACAAGACCGGGACACTGACCGAGAACCGGATGACGGTCGATTCGTGGTGCATCGGCCGGCGCGACTACGGGCAGGGCGACGAGCTGGCGCTCGAGCGCGCCGTCGATCCCGCGTTGAGCCGCGCGCTGAGCATCGCCGTTCTCTGCAACGAGGCGGAGCTTCGCCCCGACGGCACGGACGCCAACGGAAGCTCGACGGAAACGGCGCTGCTGCGGGCGGCGGCGCACGGCGGCGTGGAGTATCGCGACGAGCGCGGGCACCACCCGCTGCGCACGATCCGCCGGCGCGAGGACGGCGACAACTGGATGGCCACGGTGCACGCCGCCGGCGACGCGGCCCTCGTCATGGTCAAGGGCGCGCCCGAGCAGGTTCTCGCCCGCGCGGACCGCTGGATCGAGGATGGCGTCGAGCGGCCGTTGACCGCCCAGGCCCGGCAGGAGCTGCGCCGGTTGAACGACCGCATCGCCGAGCGTGGGCTGCGCGTTCTCGGCCTGGCCTTCAAGACGGTTGACGACGGCGACGCAGGGGCGTACGAGGGCCTCGTGTGGGTGGGGCTCGTCGCGCTCACCGATCCCATCCGGCCGGGCGTGGGCAGCGCCATTCGCGCCTGCCGCCGGGCCGGCATCCGCACGGTGCTGCTCACCGGCGACCATGCCCGCACGGCGGCGGCGATCTACCGCGAGCTCGACCTCGGCAACGGGACGCCGCACGTCTTCGACGCCTCCCACGTCGACGAGCTCAGTCCCGACAAGCTCGCCACGCTCGTCCACGAGGTGGACGTCTTCGCCCGCGTGTCGCCCGCCGACAAGTACCGGATCGTGCGCGCGCTGCAGGCGCGGGGCGAGGTCGTGGCCATGACCGGCGACGGGATCAACGACGCGGCCGCGCTGCGCGCCGCCGACATCGGCGTGGCGATGGGCGCCCGCGGCACCGACGTCGCGCGTGACGTCGCCGACGTGGTCCTGGTCACCGACGACTTCGGCGGGATCGTGGCCGCCGTCGCCCAGGGCCGCACGATCCACACCAACATCGCCAAGTCGCTGCGCTTCCTGCTCGCCACCAATTTCAGCGAGATCCTGGTCACGCTGGGGGCGCTGGCCGTGGGCATCCCGCGGCCGATGTCCGCCATCCAGTTCCTGTGGATCAACCTGCTCTCGGACGTGGCGCCGGCGCTGGCGCTGGCGGTGGAGCCGGCCGAGCGTGACGTCATGCTGCGGCCGCCGCGCGAGCCGGCGGCGCCGATGCTCTCGAGGGACACGCTGCGCGGCATCGCCGGCGATGCCGGCGTGCTGGCGGCCACCACGCTCGGCGTTCACGCCCTCGCGCTGGCGCGCTACGGCGCCGGGCCGCGCGCGGCGACCCTTGCCTTCTCCACGCTCACGAGTGCCCAGCTCCTGCACGCGCTGACGTATCGCTCGCGCGGCGATCGCGGGGCGCCGGCGGCGGGACGCTCGGTGCTGCCGGCCGTGGTCGGCGGCACGCTCGGCGTCCAGCTCGCCGCCATGGCGCTGCCGCCGCTGCGTCGCCTGCTCGGCCTGACGCCGCTGGCCCCGATCGACTGGGCGCTGGTCGCGGGCGCCACCGCGCTTCCGTTCATCCTCAAAGAGATCCGCCACCAAGGAGACGACCATGACACCGCGAACAGACCACTCGCGCCGGCGCGCTCGACCCCGACCCGCTGAGCGCCTCGCGCCCGCGCCGCGCTCGGCCGACAACGAGCGCGTGCAGCGCGCGATCCACAACGCGATCAACGTCGGCGAGATCGTCGCCGTGGGCGTGCTCCACCTGGTGCGCACCACGCTGGTGACCGCGCTCAGCGGCGCCCAGGACGTCGGGGCCGAGATCGGAACGGCCGGCGTGACGGCGGTGCGCGGCTCGATCAAGGCCGCCTACAGCATCGGCGCCGATCTCGGCATGGTCGCGCGGGAGGCGATCCGGGGAACGGTGACCGCCGCCGAGGCGATCGGCGGCGATCTCGGCGGCGCCGCCCGTTCCGCCGCTCGCGGCGCCGTCAAGGCCACCGGCGACGTCGGTGGTGACGTGGCGACCGTCGCGCGCCGCGCCGTCGAGGGCAGCGTGGCCGCCGCGCGCGACCTCGGCGTGGACGTGCGCGGGCTGGCGCAGAGTGCCGCCGACGGCGCGATGGAAGCGGCCGATCGGATCGGCGGCGCCGCCGGCCGCGCCGTGCGCGCGACGCTGTCGGGCACGGTGGCCGGTGTGAAATCACTGGTGAGCGAGGTCGCCCCGGCCCGCCGCCCGCAACCCGCGCGCCGCCCCAGGCGCTCGCGGGCCGCGCGCTCGGCGTCCGAGGCGTCCGAGGCAGCCGTCAACTCATAGGGGGGAACCATGGCACGTCGAAAGAACAGCGGGCCCCGCAACGAAGGCACCGCGCGGTACATCGTCTCGACGGCGGTCGGCGCCGCCGAGGCGCTCTCCGTCGGCGTCCTCAGGCTGACCGAGCGCACGCTGATCGAGGCGCTGCACACCGTGCAGGACGTCGGCAGCGAGCTGGGCTCGACGGTGGTGCGGGCCGCGCGCGGCTCCATCAAGGCCGCCGAGGCGATCGGTGGCGACCTGGTGGAGGTCGGCAAGGGTGTCTCGCGCGGCATCGCGGGCAACGTGACAGACCTCTCGGGCAAGACCGAGGCCCGCGTGCGGAAGGGGCCGGCGAAGGCGTCGGCCAGGAGGAGCCGGAAGCGCGCAGCAGCCTGAGGACGGTCAGGCGAGCGTGTGCCGCACCATCTTGCTGTCGACCATGTAGATCACCATCTCCGCGATGTTGGTGGCGTGATCGGCCACGCGCTCCAGGAACCGCGAGATGAGGATCAGGCGGATGGCCCGCGGAATCGTGCGGGGGTCCGCCATCATGAACGTCAGCAGCTCGCGGAAGATCTGCTCCTTGAGCGCGTCCACGGCGGCGTCCTCGCCGCACACCTGGCGGGCCAGCGCGGTGTCGCGGGCCACGAACGCGTCGAGGCTCTCCTTGACCATGCGCTGGGCGCACTCCGCCATGCGCGGCAGGTCGATGTAGGGCTTGAGCTGCGGCTCGGCGTTGAGCTCGAGCGAGCGCTGCGCGATGTTGACCGCCTGGTCGCCGATCCGCTCGAGATCGGTGACGATCTTCATGGCGGTGGTGATGAAGCGCAGGTCGCCGGCGGCGGGCTGGTGGAGGGCCAGCAGCTCCACGCACTTCTCGTCCACCTCGACGTCGTAGGCGTTCACCCGCGCGTCGCGGTCGATGACGTCCTGGGCCACCACGCTGTCGCGCTCGAGCAGCGCCACCATGACGCGGCGGATCTGGTCCTCGACCAGTCCGCCCATGGCCAGCAGCGTCTGCTTCAGGGCGTCGAGCTCCTCGTGGAAGTGTCGCTGCATGCGCGCCCTCCGCTCTACCCGAACCGGCCGGTGATGTAGTCCTCGGTGCGCTTGTCCCGCGGATTGGTGAACAGCGCGCGGGTCACGCCGAACTCCACCAGCTCGCCCAGGAGCATGAAGCCAGTGTAGTCGGAGACGCGGGCCGCCTGCTGCATGTTGTGGGTCACGATCACGATCGTATAGCTGTTCTTGAGCTCCAGCATGAGCTCTTCGATCTTGGCGGTGGCGATGGGGTCCAGGGCCGAGCAGGGCTCGTCCATGAGCAGGACGTCCGGCTCCACCGCGATGGCGCGGCCGATGCACAGCCGCTGCTGCTGGCCACCCGAGAGCCCCAGCGCGGAGTCGCCGAGGCGGTCCTGCACTTCCTCCCAGAGGGCGGCGCTGCGCAGGCTGCGCTCCACGATGCCGTCGAGGTCGGCCCGGTGCTTGACGCCGAGGATGCGCGGGCCATAGGCGATGTTCTCGTAGATCGACTTGGGAAACGGGTTGGACTTCTGGAACACCATGCCGACCCGCTTGCGCAGCTCGGTCACGTCGCGGCCGGGATCGCCGATGTCGCTGCCGCCGATGCGGATCGTGCCGGTCGTGCGGACGCCGTCGACGAGGTCGTTCATCCGGTTCAGGCACCGCAGCAGCGTGGACTTGCCGCAGCCGGACGGCCCGATGTACGCGGTCACCCGGTGCTTGGGCACCGACATCGAGACGTCTCTCAGGGCCTGCTTGGCGCCGTACCACAGCGACAGCCGGTCGATCTCGACCATCGGCGTCTCCATGAGCGGCGCCGCGCTGGCGTGCGGATTCAGGCTCGCGGCGATCTGCACGGGTGCCTCCATGGCTCTCCTCCTAGACGGCCGACGTCGCGTACCTGCGGCGCAGCCGGTTACGCATCGAGATCGCGAACAGGTTCAAGCACACGACGATCACCAGCAGGAGCAGCGTCGTCATGAAGACCATCGGGCGCGCGGCGTCCACGTTGGGCGACTGGAACCCCACGTCGTAGATGTGGAAGCCCAGGTGCATGAACTTGCGGTCGAGGTGCACGAAGGGCCAGGCGCCGTCGATCGGCAGCGACGGCGCCAGCTTGACGACGCCGGTGATCATCAGCGGCGCCACCTCGCCGGCCGCCCGCGCCATGGCCAGGATCAGCCCGGTCAGGATGGACGGCATGACGGCCGGCAGGACCACGCGCAGCGTGGTCTCGAGCTTGGTAGCGCCCAGCGCCAGCGAGGCCTCGCGCGTGCCGCCGGGAATCGACGCCAGCCCCTCCTCGGTCGCCACGATCACGACGGGGATGGTGAGCAGCGCCAGCGTCAACGAGGCCCACAGGATGCCGCCGGTACCGAACGTCGGCGTCGGCAGCGCCTCCGAAAAGAACAGCCGGTCGATGCCGCCCCCGACGAAGTAGATGAAGAAGCCGACGCCGAAGACTCCGAAGACGATCGACGGCACGCCGGCCAGGTTGTTGACGGCGATGCGGACGGCGCTCACGAAGGCGCCCTGCCGCGCGTACTCGCGCAGGTAGAACGCCGCCAGCACGCCGAGCGGCGTGACGATGAGCGACATGATGAAGACCATCATCACCGTCCCGTAGATCGCCGGGAACACGCCGCCCTCGGTGTTGGACTCGCGCGGATCGTCGTGGACGAACTCCCAGAGCTGCGCCGCGTAGTGAAGCATCTTGCCGCCCACGCCCATCTGGTTCGGGAACGTCACGCCGAGGACCTGGGTGAGCGGCAGCGCCTTGTCCTTGCCGCCGTCGGCCGCCACCACCACGCTCGTGAGCTGCCGGGCGCGCAGCGTGGCCAGGCGCGTCTCCTGCTCCTTGTAGCGCTCCTGGAGCGCGGCCATCCTCGCCTGCA
>QHRW01000131.1 GCA_003220265.1 Candidatus Rokuibacteriota bacterium
GACGCGGCCGGCCGCCCACGTGTGGGTGGAGATGGGCACGCCGGTCGCCTTCTGCGCCCGCGCGGAGGCCCGCAGGATGTTCTCGATCACGGGCGTCACGCCGGCGGTGTCCGTGGCGCACTTGATGATGGCCGCCTTGATGCCGCTGGCGCCGATGCCCTCGCGGATGTCGCGGATGAAGAGGTCGGCCACCGCGTCCACGCCGTGCGCGCTGAAGTAGCGCTGCGGCATCCACCACACGCCGGTGGCCACGATCACGTGCAGGCGCGAGCGCGCGGCCACCTCGGCGATCAGGCCGATGTCCCGGCCGAGGTCCACGGTGGTGAGGTCCACGATCGTGCGGATGCCGCGGCTGTAGAGGTCGGCCAGCTTCTTCTCGGCGAGCGCCACGATGCCGGGGCGATCCCACAGGTGCGGCCAGTTCTCCTGCACGCCGGGCGAACGCGTCACGATGTGCTCGTGCATCAGCGCGGGGCCGAGCTCGCGCGTGTCCACCGGACCCCTGGCCGTCTCCACTGTCGCCATGCTCGTTCCCTCTCGTGAGTCAGCGCGGGGCGCGGAAGCGCTCCAGCACGTTGCGCAGGATGCGCGAGACGTCGTTGTCGTAGCGGTTGTGCGAGAGACTGCCGCAGAACGTGATGGACCCCGCGGCGAAGATCGCGCCGCCGCCCGGCAGCTCGGCGTACGTCATGTCGGCGCGCAGGAGGCGCGACAGGCGCTCGCCGGTCACGGTCGTCAGGTGGGTCAGCAGCTCCTCGGGCACCACGACGAAGCTGGGGCCGTGCCCCTCGGAGCTGGCCACCACGATGGCGCCGGCCGGCGTGCCGAGCCGGGGATCCGCGCGGTCGAGCTCGAAGCCCGCCGCGCCGCCGCCCGAGAGGCCGAAGTCGCCGATCACGTCGTTCTTCACGCCGGCCAGAATCCACGCGGCGCGCGGATCGTCGGCGCCGGGCTGGCGGCGATAGTAGGAGCCCTCGAAGAGGCCCTGCCCCGAGAAGCCGACGGCGACGAGCTGCTGGGGCGGCCGGCCGTTGCGCCGCCAGAGCCCGCCGTAGGCGCCGTCGAGCGCGTGATAGTACTCGCCGACCTGCGCATCCCAGGTGCGGATGCCGCCCTCGGCGCGCCGCACCTCGATCACGCCCGGCACGGCGGCGCTGGTGGCGATGCGCCAGTAGAAGCCGTTGCCGCCGAGGTAGACGAGACGGCCGCCGCCCTCGAGGTAGCCGGCGTGGGCGTCGAGCGTGCGCGCGGTGTGGTACTCGGGGTGCGAGCCCGTCAGCACCGTCGCGTACGGCGCCAGCAGCGCGGCGCCCTCGGCCTCGACGTCCTCGTCGGTGACGACGTCGTGGCGAATGCCGTGCGCCTCGAGCCAGTCGAGCAGGTGTGTGTCCGCCGAGAAGTGGCGCAGACCCGAGCCGCGCGCGTCGAGGAACGTCAGGTAGCGCGGCCGCAGCGTGAGCACGGGGCGCAGGCGTGACGAATAGCAGATGCCGCTGCCGTCGCGGTGGCGATTGTAGGTCGAGCGGCCGTACTCGGGATGGTCGTCGGCGTTGTGCGGATAGGCGTTCCAGGCGGCCACGCGCTCGCGGAAATCCGCATCCGTGCTGGCGCGCGCATGGTTCGCGTACGCCTGGTAGGTGTAGGTCGAGGCCACGAAGAGGACGTCGGCAGTGGGCCGCCCGCGGCGCGGCCGCACGTAGAACGGCAGCTCGTCCACGTGGCCGCCGGCGGCCAGGCGCATGACGTAGACGCCGCTCGGCAGGTCGTCGGGCACGGTGAGCTCGAAGTCGGTGGCCCAGCCGACGTCGTGCAGGTCGTCGTCGTGGAAGTGGATGGCGGCGTACTCGCGCGGCGCGTGGCGCCAGCACATCTCGCGTCCCGTCCACCGCGCGCCGGTCACCGCGCGCGTGGGCAGGTTCACGAGACGGCCGCCGAGGCGATGGGGCCCGACGTCGGTCACGTCGAGACCGTCGATCCCCTGCGAGAAATCCCAGCCGGCGATGAGGCCGTCGGGCGGCAGCAGCGGATCGAGCACCAGCGTCTCGGGCGCCGGCGCCGCCCCGGCCAGCACCATCGGGTCCTCGATCTTGCCGTTGAAGTGCTCGCGCGGCTCCGGCGCCAGTCGCGCGCCGATCAGCAGCGGCGCGGGCGCCTCCAGCCGCGCCGTGAGCGGCAGCACCGCGGAGGCCTCCTCGCGCGCGCCGCCTCCGACCGCCGCGTGGCCCACACGCAGCGTGCCGGCGGCGGGATCGGCCACCATCCAGATCCGCTGCCACTGGCGCAGCGGCAGCGGACGGCCGCTGGCCAGCGCCCGCGGCGCGCCGCCCGCGACGCCGATGCGTGCCGTGACGCCGGCGCCGCCCAGCGCCAGGCTCCAGCCCGCGCCCGTGGCTTCGTCCCAGCGCGAGACCACGCATTGATCGCTCGGCGTCGCCAGCGTGGGCCACACCAGCGCGGTCACCGTGAGCGCCCCGGAGGTGCGGAGCGCCCCGGCTCCGTCCACGCGCGCGTAGGAGCCCAGCGCCACGGGCTGCACGCGCGAGGGACGCTCGAGGCTGAAGCGCCGGGCGAGGTCCACGAGCTTCACGCCGGGTCCGGCCGGGTTGGGATCGGCGTGGATCACGCGGGCGAGCGTCGCGCGATACGGGCCGGACGCCGTGCTGGAGACCTTGAAGGCGATGCGCTCGCCGGCCGCGGCCGAGAGCCGGTCGGTATAGCCGGTGAGCGGGATCACTTCATCGTGTCCGGCGCGACCGGGCGGCGCGTGCGCGACGCCTCGTAGATCGCCAGCGGCACCTGGAGGACCTTGGTCGCGGTGACGACGTCCTGGGCGGGCTGGCGGCCCTCGAGCACGCCGTCCACGAAGTCGCGCGCGGCGCCGTCGAAGCCGGTGCGCCAGTCCGTGGGCACCTGGAAGCTCGTCGTCTCCGTGCCCTTGATCAGCACGACCGGCGGCAGGTCGAGCATCTCGCCCGTGCAGCGCGTGACCCACAGGATGCCGCGCGAGCCGTGGATCTCGAAGAACTCGTCGGCCTTGTAGTAGCGGCTGCGGATCGGCATCTCGGGCGCGTACGTGTAGTCGATGATCCCGAGGCACTCGCGGTCCTTGAACCGGAAGTGGGCGACGCTCGGCGTCTCCTGCAGGAAGTCGGCGCTGCGGCCCACGATGGCGGAGATCTCGCCGATCTCGCCGATCCAGTACATGGCGGTGGCGTACTTGTGCACGCCGTCGTCGTAGAGCGCGCCGCCCGGATTGCGTCCGGGATCGCGCCGCCACACCAGGGCCTCGGGATCGAGCGCGAGCGTGGCGCCCACGATGTCCCGGGCCCGCGTGGTGTGGATGCGCACCAGCGAGGGCTCGCCGATCGCGCCCGCCTCCAGCAGCTCCTTGGCCTTCACGATGGGCGGGTAGTAGAGGAAGTTCTCGGTGACGCGGAAGATCGTGCGCGCCTTGGCCACCGCCGCCGCGATCCGCTCGGCCTCGGCCACGCTCACCGCGAGCGGCTTCTGACACGAGACGTGCTTGCCGGCGGCGAGGGCGGCGATGATCTGCTCGGCGTGCAGATACGTCGGCGTCAGCAGCTCCACGGCGTCCACGCGGGGATCGGCGAGCAGCTCGGCGTAGTCCTTGTAGATACGCGGCGTGATGGACCACTGTCGCGCGCGCAGCTCGGCGCGGGCCCAGTCGGTGTCGCAGAGCGCGACGACGTCGCAGCGCGGGTGCTCGAGATAGCCGGGCGCGTTGAGCTGGCAGATGTTGCCGCAGCCGACGATGCCGAGGCGGAGGCGATCCACCGGGCTCAGCGGCCGGCGCCGGCGGCCGCCCGCTCGGCCAGCTCCTTGACGCCGGACTGGACCCACGGAAAGAAGCTGGTCATCAGCGCGCGCACGCCCAGGCGGGTGTAGCGCTCCACGTTGGCCGTGTTGACCAGCATCCCGGCCGTGCGGCCGGCCTGCACGATCCGCGACAGCGCCCCGTCGATCGTCTTCTGGACGTCGGGATGGCCCATGTTGCCGATGTGGCCCATCGACGTGGCCAGGTCGTTGGGCGCCACGAAGAACACGTCGATGTGATCGACCTTGAGGATCTCGTCCAGCGCCTTCACGGCCACGATGTCCTCGATGAGCACGATCAGCAGGCTCTGGTCGTTGGCCGTCTTGAGATAGTCGGCCACGCCGAAGCCCTGACGGCTGGTGAACATCCCGCGCTTGCCCAGCGGCGAGAACTTGGCCGACTCCACCACCGCCTCCGCCTCGGCGCGCGTGTTGACGTGCGGCACGCAGATGCCCTGGGCGCCGCGGTCGAGCGTGCGGTAGATCGTGGCGTAGTCGTTGTCCATCACGCGCACCACGGAGGTCTTGCCCCACAGGTCGCACGCGCGCGTGAGGTTGCCGAGGTCGGCATAGTCGACGCCGCCGTGCTCGCCCTCGAGCCAGATGCCGTCCACGTCGAGCGTGCCGAGCTGATCGATGAGGTCGGGGTCGTTGGTGCCCGAGAGGATGGTGGCCACCTTGCCGGCGGCGAGGGCCTGCTTCACGCGATTGGGTCGGATGTCCATGGGCTCTCCTTGATCACCGGGACGCGACGGTCAGCGGTTTCAACCGGAAGTACCGCGCAGCTGCCGACATGTGGCGATCGTTCGTATAGATCTCCGGGAATCCGTGCTCGTGGGCGCAGCTCAGGTGAACGGCGTCGGCTGAACGCAGAAACACCGGTCGTGGCAGGCGCGCAAACGCGGCCACGGTCATGGCAGCGAGCGCGGTCGTGAGGGGAAGCCATGTCCAGAGGCCCTGGCCGCAATCGTCGTCGAACTGGGCTATCACCTCGCGAAATGTTCCCGTATCGAACGCGCCCTCGCGGAGCTTCCGATGGAACACGGCTGCCACCTCGACCTGTCCGATCACGGCACAGCGGACCTGCCCGAGCGACTCGGCCAGGTGGCGCACGGCGGCGCTCTCCGGCTCATCGAGGTAGAACTTCGCGATGTACGAGGAGTCGAAATAGCTCACGCGCGCGACGGGCGCTCGCGATCCTCGGCGATCATGGCCGTGCTGTCCGTTCCGCGGCCAAGCTTGCCCCGGAGGCGCGCATAGCCCGGCCGAACGCGGCGGGCTCGGAACGGGTTGGTGGATCTGGCGTCGGGGACCGCCTCGAGCCGCACCAGCGGCTTGCCACGCTCCGTCACGGTGATCGCGCCGAGCTCGACGGCCTTGCGAACCCACGCACCAGTCCGCGCATGAAGCTCTCGAATCGAGATCGTTTTCATGTGACCCAATGTGACACATGCAGCGGACTCGCGCAAGCCACCGGCGCGGCCACGCCTAGGTCGCGCCCGCACCGGGGCTGCCGAGCCCGAGGGCGGCCTCCCAGGCCTGCTGGGTGGCGATCTCCTGCGTCCACGGGCGCATCAGCGCGCCCGCGCGGGCGTCTCGCGCGTAGCGCTCGAGCGGATAGCGCTTGAGCAAGCCGCGCCCGCCGCAGACGCGGATCGCCTCCTGCGTGACCGTGATCACCGAGCGCTGCACGGTGACGTGCGCCGCGCGGGCGCGCTGCAGCGCCTCCGCCGGCGCGTTCACGCGCGCCTCCGAGATCGCGCGATAGTAGAGGGCGCGGGCGGCCTCGAGCGCGAACAGCATCTCCGCCACGGCGTGGCCCTTGACGGCGGCCTCCGTGTGCAGCCCGGGCGCGCCCGCCATCTGGCCCGTCAGGTAGGCGACGGCGCCGTCGTAGGCGGCCTGCATCAGTCCCAGGAACGTCGCGCAGAAGGTCAGCGGCGAGAGCTGCGGGAAGGCGTTGTACATGGCGCCGAACAGCCCGGGCGGCAGAACCTCGCCGTCGTCGGGGACGAAGACGTCTTGCAGCAGCATGTCGCGGCTCACGGTGCCGCGCATGCCCATCGGATCCCAGTCGCCCGGAAAGCTCACGCCGGGCGCGTCCTTCGGCACCTGCAGATAGAGCGTGCGCTCGATCCACGGCTCGTCACCGAGCCGGATGGCGGGCGTGGCGAAGTAGGGCGCGGCGCCCGCCAGCGACACGAAGAACTTGCGCCCGCTCACGACGTAGCCGCCGTCCACCTTGCGCGCCGTGGTGCCGAACCGCCGGCCGCCCATCGACAGCTTCGTGTCGGTCTCGCCCTGCTCCACGGGCTCGCTGTGCGGCTGGCCGTAGAAGACCCCCTGCTCGACCACCTCGCGGAACTTCGCGGCGCGCAGCTTCTCGTGCCGCTCGCGCACCGCGGGCGCCATCGGCATGGCGTCGGCGATCTCGCCCATCATCAGCATGGTGAGGCAGTGCATGTTGAACGTGAGCGACGTGGAGGCGTTGCCCTGCGCGAGCTGCTCGGCCACGAGGCAGTAGGTCTCGTAGCCGGCGCCGAGCCCGCCGTAGCGCGCGGGCACGCAGAGGCCCAGCCAGCCGCCCGCGCGCAGGTCCGCGTAGTCGTCGAACGGAAACGACGCATCGCGATCGTGCGTCGCCGCGCGCGGCGCGAAGCGCTCCAGCGCGACTCGGCGCGCGCCCGCGAGCAGGTCCTGCTGCCGGGTCGATGGACGGAGGTCCATGGGCGGGCCCCACCTTAGCCGGGGCGGACGAGCGTGTCGAGGGGACGCGGAGTGGGCTTAGCTCAGCGCGGGGTGGTGACGGGCGTCGCGAGCGCAGAACACGGCGTGCTCTGGCTTCTGGGCTTGAAGTAGCTGACGTGGTCCGGCAAGCCGGCGCTGCCGCTGATCTCACCGGCCGTCGGATCGACGTTGACGCTGGCCGTCATCACCGTCGTGCAGTCCGCCACCGGCGTGGCGCTGGCCGTCGTGGCGGGCGTCTCGGTCGGGACCGTGGCCTCGGGCATCACGATCGTCGTGGGCGTCGCCGTGACCGGAACGTCGGTCACGGGCGCGAGCAGCGGCTCCGAGGCGACGACGGGAGCCGGCTCGGTCACTGCCGCTTTCGGGCCGAACTTGACGGCAGCAAGGCCCGCGACCAGCGCGAAGGCGGTCAGGAGGGCGAGACCCGGGAGGATGAGGTCTCGACGGCGCCGGTCTCGATGGCCACGGTCTCGATGGCCGCTGCTCGGTATCTGTCGGCCCGCGTCCGTGAGTTCCATGACGAACGGCGTCGTAGTGCAAACCCGAAACCAATTCTGACCAGCGTCTAACCGGCTATGTCTCCTGAGAAAAACAGACGGGACTCCGGAGGCCCCGGGTGGATTTCGGTCACCTGCTCAACGATCATCCAGCACCATGAACGCCTCTCCGGGCAGGAACAGGCGCAGGGTCTGGCCGACAGCCAGGGGGACGGGCGCCGGCTCGCCGACGAAGACGAGCACGCGCTGACCGTCGCCGAGGCGAGCCGTCACCTCCGTCTGCGCGCCCTGGTAGACGAGCCCCTCGACGCGCGCGTCGAGCACGTTGTCTCCGGCCGCGGCGACGAGTCGCAGCCGCTCCGGCCTGATGGCCAGCTCCACATCGGCGCCCGCGCGCAGTGCCCGCCCCCCAACGTGCAGCGTCCCGCCCGCGACCACGACGCGGTCCGCGGCGACGGCCCGCCCGCGCAGGACGGTGGAGGCGCCGATGAAGTCGGCCACGAACCGCGTGGCCGGGCGCTCGTAGATCTCGCGCGGCGGGCCAAGCTGCTCGATGCGCCCGCGATTCATCACGGCGATGCGATCGGCGAGGCCGAGGGCCTCCGCCTGGTCGTGGGTGACGAAGATGGTGGTGATGCCCACCGAGCGGTGGATCGTGCGCAGCTCGTCGCGCATCCCCTCGCGCAGCTTCTTGTCGAGCGCCGCGAGGGGCTCGTCCAGCAGCAGCACGCGCGGCCGGTAGACGAGCGCGCGTGCCAGGGCCACCCGCTGCTGCATGCCGCCCGACAGCTCCGACGGCCGCTGCCGTCCCGCGGGCTCGAGCCGCACGAGCTCGAGCGCGTCCCCCACCCGGCGCTCGATCTCCGCGGCCGCCATCCTCCGCTCGCGCAGGCCGAAGGCGACGTTCTCGCGGACGGACAGGTGCGGGAAGAGCGCGTAGGACTGAAAGACCACGCCCAGCCCGCGCAGATGCGGCGGCCGTCCCGTGACGTCCTCGCCGTCGATCAGCACCCGCCCGGCCGTCGGCTCGACGAAGCCGGCCACGAGGTTCAGCGTGGTCGTCTTGCCGCAGCCGGAGGGCCCCAGGAGCGCCAGGAATTCGCCCTCGTGCACGGCGAGGTCGAGGGCGTCCACCGCGCGCACGGCGCCGTAGTCGCGCGTGCAGCCGCGGAGCTCCACGACCGCGGTCGTCACCGCCGCAGGAAGACGCGACCGAGGTCCAGGTAGCGGTCGGCGAGCCACACCACCACGAAGGTGGCGGCGATGAACAGCGAGGAGAGCGCGGCGATGGTCGGATCCGTGTAGTTGACGACGTAGGTGAACATCGCCACCGGCAGGATCTCGGTGACGCGGTTCGAGATGAACAGCGACACCACGAACTCGTTGAGCGAGACCACCACGGCGAAGAGCAGGCCGGCGAAGAGTCCCGGCCGCAGCAGCGGCAGCGTCACGCGGCGAAAGGCGCGCCACGGCGTGGCGCCCAGGCTGGCCGCCGCGCGCTCCAGCGCAGGGTCGAGGTTGCGCACGCTGACCCACACCGAGCGCACGACGAACGGCAGGACGAGCGCCACGTGGGCGGCGACGAGCACGGCGCGGCTGCGCAGCAGCCCGAGCGCGGCGGCCAGGATGAGGAAGCCGAGCCCGGCGGCGACCCCGGGGACGACGAGCGGCGAGAGGAACAGCGCCGCCCAGACGTGGCGGCCGCGCAGGCGTCCGCGCTCGAGCGCCAGCGCGGCCAGCGTGCCGGCCGGCAGGGCGAGCGCCACCGCCATGCCGGTGACCAGCACGCTGTTCAGCGCCGCGCGCTGGAACTGCGGATAGGTCAGCACGTTCGCGTACCAGCGCAGCGAGAGACCGGCGGGCGGGAAGGACAGGATCGCCGTCGGGTTGAACGACACCGCCACCACGACCACCGTCGGCAGCGTCATGAAGGCCAGCAGGAGGACGACGGCCAGCCGGAGCATCACGCCGCGCGGTCCGACGACAGCCGGCCCACGAGCGTCAGCAGCGCCAGCGTCAGCGCCAGGGCCAGCAGGGCGAACGCCGCCGCCCCCGGCCAGTTGAACGAGTCGAGGCCGAGATCCTTCACGACGTTGGCGATCATCTTCACCTTGCCGCCGCCCAGCAGCTCCGGCGTGGGAAACGCCGACAGCGTCCATGCGAACACGATGAGGCCACCGGAGACGATGCCCGGCATCGACAGCGGCAGCGTGACGCGCCGGAACACGTGCGCCGGCGAGGCGCCCAGGCTGGCCGCCGCCCGCTCGTAGACCGGATCGATGTGGCTGAGCGCGGCGGCGAGGATGAGGATCATCGTCGGCATGGAGAAGTGCACGAGCCCGACGAGGACGCCGCGCTCGGTGAAGAGCATGGGCACCGGCCAGGTGACCACGGTGTTGCCGAGCACCAGCACCCAGGCGTACGTGCGCACGATGGCGCCCGTGAAGAATGGGGCCAGCGTGAGCACGAGGATCAGCGAGCGCACGCGGCGCGACGCCGTGCGCGCCAGCGCGTACGCCACCGGGTAGGCGCAGACGAGCGTGAGCACGGTGGTGAGCGCGCTCAGCACGACGGTGTCGCGAATGGCGCCCACGTACTGTGGGGCTAGCACCGCGCGGAAGTTGGCGAGCGTGAGGCCGCCCGGCTGGAGCGAGCCCGGCACGAACTCCAGCAGGCTCCACCGGAACAGCGCGGCGAGCGCCGCGGCGAACACGGCGAGCACCGCGACGGCCGGCAGCAGCCGGAAGCTCACTTCTTGACGATGTTGGCCGTGAACCACTCCCGCCAGCCCGGCAGGTTCTTCGCACGGGCCTCGTCGTTCATGATGTAGCCGCGCTCCTTCCACTCCGCCGTGCTCGAGAAGATGCCCGGCTGCCCCTTGAGGCTCGCCGGCACCGTCGCGCCCAGGTTGACGGGGCCCGCGCGCAGGGCCTTGACCAGCTCGGTCTGGATCTCCTTCGACAGCGCCAGGTTGATGAACTGGTGCGCGGCCTCGGCCTTCTTCGTCCCCGCCATCACGGCCATCGTGTCGATGCCGACGACGCCGGGGTAATCGGTCGGCTGTACGACCTTGACCGCGATGCCCTGCTCCTGCAGGTGATACGCGTTGACGGAGAGCATCACCTGGACGGGCCCCTGCCCGGTCTTCATGAGGTCCTGGCTCTGCGCGTCCGTCGAGTAGAACGCGGCCACCGACTCCTTGAGCTGCTTCAGCTTCGCCTCGCCCTTCTGCCAGTTGACCTCGTTGCCGCCCTCCATCAGCGCCGCGATGGTGATGATGTGCGAGGGATCGAAGTCCGGCAGCGCGAGCTTGCCCTTCAGCGAGGGCTTCCAGAGATCCGACCACTTCGTGATGTCCTCCTTCACGAGGTCGGGCCGGTAGACGACCGTGTAGACGTAGGCCCACGAGCCGATGTGCGAGTCGCTGCGGAACGCTTCCTTCGCGATCTCCTTGCTGGCGGGCAGCCGCGCCATGTCGAGCTTGTCGTAGAGCCCGTCGGAGATGTAGAGCCGCGCCACGTGCGTGGTCGTGAAGTTCAGATCGACGAGCGGATTGCCCTTGGCCACGCGCGCCTTGGCGAGACGATCGATGGTGCCGCCCACCTCGTACTCGACCGGGATGCCGGTCTTGGCCGTGAAGGCCTTGCCGATCACCCTGTCCACGGTGTCCTTCCAGTTGCCGCCCCACACGCTCACGACGAGCGCGTTCTGGGCGCGGGCGGGCGGGACCATGGGCAGCGCGAGCAGCGCGACGAGCAGCAGCACGGCGAGGCGTGAGCGCATGGACAGGCCTCCTGGCGAGATGGTGCACTCTGCGCGAGCCCGGCGCGCGCTGTCAAGCGCGCGACCTCGTTTGACTTCGCCCGGGCCTCGGGGTACACGAACGAGCCATGAGTGCCCCGCACGGCCTGCTCGTCGGCGTGGACGTCGGCGGCACCTTCACCGATCTCGTGCTCCTCGACGAGGCGACCGGCGCCGTCCGCGTGGCCAAGGTGCCGACGACGCCGCGCAACCAGGCCGACGGCGTCCTGGCCGCCATCGCCGCCGCCGGGGGGGCGCCCGCCGACCTGGCGATCGTCGTCCACGGCACCACCACCGCCACCAACGCCGTGCTCGAGCGCAAGGGCGCCCGGACCGGGCTCATCACCACGCGCGGCTTCCGCGACGTGCTCGAGCTGGGCCGTCGCACGCGGCCCACGCCCTATGGCCTCAAGGGCACCTTCGAGGCGCTCATCCCGCGCGAGCTGCGCGTGGAGGTGACCGAGCGGGTGGACGCCGAGGGCCTCGTGGTGACGCCGCTCGACGAGGACGAGGTCCGCCGCGCCGCCGCCTGGCTGAAGGCGCGCGGGGTCGAGGCGCTCGTCATCCACTTCATCCATTCCTACGTCAACGCCGCGCACGAGCGGCGCGCGCGCGAGGTGGCCGCCGCCGAGTGGCCCAACGCCTACGTCACCGTGGGCGCCGAGCTGCTGCCGGAGTACCGCGAGTTCGAGCGCGGGACGACGGCGGCCATCAACGGCTTCGTGCAGCCGATCATCGATCGCTACCTGCGCCGCCTGGCGGGTGAGCTCGTCAAGCAGGGCTACCGGCACGAGCTGCTCGTGATGCAGGGCAACGGCGGCACGATGTCGGTGGACGTGGCCGCGCGCCACGCGGTCAACACGCTGATGTCCGGACCCGCGGCCGGGGTGAAGGCGGCGGCCTTCACGGCGTTCGCCGCCGGCCACGCCAACGTGATCTCGTGCGACATGGGCGGCACCAGCTTCGACGTCGGCGTGATCGTGGGCGGCGCGCCGGCCGTGAGCGCCGACAAGGAGATGGGCTACGGCCTGCCCGTCCGCGTGCCGATGATCGACATCCACACGATCGGCGCCGGCGGCGGCTCGATCGCGCGCGTGTCGAGCGCGGGGATCCTGCACGTCGGCCCGGAGAGCGCGGGCGCCGAGCCGGGCCCGATCGCCTACGGCCGCGGCGGCGAGGAGCCCACGATCACCGACGCCAACCTCGTCCTCGGGCGGCTCAATCCGAACGCGCTCCTGGGCGTGGCGGGCGGCGCGCGGCTCGATCACATCCGCGAGATCCTCGACAAGAAGATCGGCGCGCATCTCTCGCTGGACCCGGTGGCGGCGGCGGCCGCCATCGTACGGGTGGCCAACGACAAGATGGCGGGCGCCATCCGCCTGGTCTCGCTGCAGCGCGGGCGCGACCCGCGCGACTTCGTGCTCTTCGCCTTCGGAGGCGCCGGGCCGCTGCACGCCGTCGCCCTCGCCCGTGAGCTGGCCATCCCCAAGGTGCTGGTACCCGCGCGGCCAGGCATCACCTCCGCGCTCGGCTGCCTGGTCGCCGACGTCCGCCACGACTTCGTGCGCACGATCAACCAGGGCCTCCTGCGCATGGACGTCGCCGAGGCGCACACGATCCTGGCCGCGCAGATCGCCGAGGGCCGCCGCCTGCTCGCCGGCGAGGGCGTGGAAGTCGAGACCGTGACCGTCGAGCACGCGGCCGACATGCAGTTCGCCGGGCAGACGCACGTGCTCACGGTGCCGATCGCACGCACGGACTTCGCGCGCGAGGATCTCGCGGCCACCTTCGAGCGCGCGTACCTCGACCGCTTCGGCGTCGAGCTGCGCGAGATGCGCGCCCTCGTCATGAGCCTGCGCACCGCCGTCATCGGCCGCCGCCGCCCCATCGCCCTCGACGGCCTCGGCGGTGTCACGACGCCCGGGGGCCCGACCGGCAAACGACGCGTGTGGTTCGACAACACGTGGCACGAGACACCGATCTATCGACGCGAACAGCTCGCGATCGGGGCGACGCTGCAAGGCCCGGCCATCGTGGAGCAGCTCGACACCACGACGGTGATCGAGCCCGGCGATCGGGCGCGGGTGGACGCGGTCGGCAACCTCGAGATCACCATCGGGGGCGTGTGATCAGTGAAGAGGCCTGCGCCAGCCCGGACCTCGGCCCTCGCAATAGGCGGCCAGGATTTCTCGGACGTGGACGGCCTCGGCATCCTCGAGGGATCGGTGCGGCTTGATCAACACGTCCAGCGCTCCCGCCTCGAGGGCGGCCTTGACGTCAGGCACCATGGCCTTGCGCGAATAGAACACCGCCGGGACGGCAGGATACTTCTCACGCAGACGCCGCATGAGGGCGATCCCGCCGGACGGCGACTGCCCGAGAACGTCGCACCAGTGTCGGAGCATCCGCTGCGACCAGTAGACGAGCTCGCTGCCGGCTCGCAAGAGCTCCTTGTCGTTCTTCGCCAGCGCCGATTCATCGAGGAACATCCCTTCGAGCTCCTCCGCCGCCCGCAAGGCGAGGGCGAGACCCGCCCGAGCGCCGCCGAACGTGTCCGGCGTGAACCCACCAGGCGGATCGCTCGTGGCGGGGAAGAACAGATCGAGCACGAACAGATCCGGTATCCGGGCCCCGAGCGCTTCTTCGATCTGCGGCAACGCCGACCGCGGGGAAGTGATGCACAGGCTGGTGAGCTCGAACTGGTCGCCTGCGTACAGCCGGCGGAATGTCGCGATCTCAAGCTCGTCGTCCTCGATGAACGCGATATGGTGACGCATCGTCATCCCACCCCCGCGGGGCAGAATACGCGCACCCGCTCAACCTGGAAACCACCGTTCGAGGAGTGTGAGGGAGGACGACCATGAGTACGAATCGCACGTCGTACGTGTACGTCGGTCTCGCGGGCGAGACCGCTCCCGGCCGACCGGTCAAGTCCGGCCTCTATCGGATGGCCGCGGGTGATGAGACATGGGAGCTGCTGACGCGCGGCCTGCCGGAGGCGCCCGCCATCCGGGCCATTGCCACGCATCCCGAGGACGCCGACGTCGTCTACGTCGGCACGCAGGCCGGAGTCTACCGGAGCGCGGACCACGGCGAGCACTGGGAGCGGCTCGAGATCAAGGATCATGGCCTGCCCGTGTGGTCCCTCTTGTTCGATCCGCGCGACCCGGACGTGCTGTACGCGGGCTACGAGAACTGCGAGATCTTCAGGAGCGAGGACGGCGGCGCGCACTGGCAGCAGCTGCCGGTGACCGTTCGCTTCCCCGAGGTCAGCGTCGCGCCCGGGGCCAACCCGGCCAAGCGCATCCTGAAGCTGGCCGCCAATCCCGCCAACCCCGGCGAGCTGTACGGCGCCATCGAGGTCGGCGGCATCATCCGCAGCCTCGACGGCGGTGAGCACTGGGAGAACATGAGCCACGGCCAGTACGTCAACGACGACACGGTGGACATGCACGGCGTGCTCGTCGGACGGTGGCGGCCGGGGATGCTCTTCGCCATCAGCCGCGCCGGCCTGTTCTGCAGCGCGGACCGGGGCGAGCACTGGGCGAGCGCCCGGCTCGAGCCGCTGAACCCCAAGGGCCAGACGTACTGCCGTGACATCCGTGAAGTGCCTGGTGATCCGAAGACGATCTGGGTGGCCGCCGGCGCGGATTTCGCGAGCGAGCTCGGTGCGCTGTTCCGCAGCAAGGACGGCGGCGCGAGCTGGAGCCGGGTGGACATGGGCGTCAAGCCGAGGAGCACGCTGTTCGCCCTCGCCTTCGACGCGCGCCAGCCCAGGCACATGTACGCGGCGGCCAGCGGTGGTGAAGTCTTCGCCAGCGCCGACGGCGGTCAGAGCTGGGCCGAGCATCACCTGCCGGAAGGCGCCACACAGGTCTACTCCATGGCCTGCGCGTGAGCCCGAGGCGTGACTCCGTGACAACGGGCGCGATCGATCCCGTCACGCTGGTCGTGGTCCAGAACGGCCTGCAGCAGGTGGCCAGCGAGATGGATCTGACGTTCGAGCGCGCGGCCTTCTCGCCGGTCATCTCCGAGGGCTTCGATCGCTCGGACGGCATCTACGATCGCGACACGGGCGACGTCATCGCCCAGGGCGAGCTCGGTTTGCCGATCTTCGTGGGCGTCATGCAGTTCACCACGCGCGCGGTCATCGAGCAGAAGCGCGAGGTGGTGGATGGCGACGTCTTTCTCGTCAATGACCCGTACTGCGGCGGCACCCATCTGATGGACGTGAAGATGGTGAAGCCGTTCTTCTACCGCGGCCGCCACTGGGCGTGGCTGGCCAACACCGGCCACTGGCCGGACACGGGCGGCTCGGTGCCCGGCGGCTTCTCGACGCGCGCCACCGAGGTCCAGCAGGAGGGCTTGCGCCTGCCGCCGGTGAAGCTCTTCCGCGCCGGCACGATGGACGACGACATCTTGCAGATCGTGCTGGCCAACATCCGCGTGCCCGAGGAGCGCATCGGCGACATCAAGGCCCAGGTGGCCGCACTCACCGTGGGCGAGCGGCGGCTCACCGCGCTGCTCGACCGCTACGGCGCCGACACCGTGTCCGCGTGCATCGTCGAGCTGCGACGGCGCTCCGAGCAGATGATGCGCGCCCACATCGCCAAGATCCCCGACGGCGTCTACCGTGGCGAGGCGTTCGTGGACTCCGACGGCGTCGATCCCGACGCGCTCGCCATCCAGCTCACCATCAAGAAGGAAGGGACGGATCTGCGCTTCGACTTCTCGGAGTCGAGCCCGCCGTGCCGCGGGCCGCTCAACAGCGTGATCGCAACCACGCGCGCCGCCGTCTACCTGGCCATCAAGCACATCTTCCCCGACGTGCCGATCAACGCCGGCTGCTTCGAGCCGCTCAAGATCGCCGATCCGCACGGGACGTTCCTCTACGCGCGGTACCCGCGGCCGGTGTCGGGCTGCGCGGCCGAGGTCAGCTCGCGCATCGCCGAGAGCGTGTTCACCACGCTGGCGCGGGCCATTCCCGAGGACCTCTTCGCGGCGCCGGCCGGCACCAGCGGCAACCTCACGCTGGGCGGCTACGATCCGCTGAAGGAGCGGCACTACATCATGTACGTCTTCTCGGGCGGCGGCTACGGCGGCAGCCACGAGGACGACGGCCTCACCAACGGCTGCTCCACCATCGGCATCTCCAAGACGCAGCCGGCCGAGGTGCTGGAGCAGCACTACCCGATTCTCTTCGAGCAGTACGCGCTGCGCGAGCGCTCGGGCGGCGCCGGCCGCACGCGCGGCGGCTTCGGCGTCGATTACAAGGTGCGCATCCGCCGCGGCGAAGCGCTGCTGTCGTTCTTGATGGACCACGGCCGCTTCGGCCCGCCCGGGCTCTTCGGCGGCAAGGACGGCGCCGCCAACGAGGTGGTCGTCGAGCGCGGCGGCACGACCTATCGCTCGCCCCACTGGTCCAAGGACGAGGACATCCGCGTGGTGGGCGGCGATTCCGTTCACGTGCGCACGCCGGGCGGCGGCGGCTACGGCGATCCGTTCACGCGCGATCCGGAGCTGGTGCGGCGCGACGTGATCCGCGGCTACTTCACCGTCGACGACGCCGCGCGCGACTACGGCGTCGTCATCGAGCGGGTCGACCGCCCGACCGTCGGGCGCGACGGCGCCCCGACGGACCTGACGATAGACCACGCGGCCACCGCGCGCGTGCGCCGGGAGGTCCGCGCGTGAAGTTCGGCTGGATGACGCTGTCGCTCTCGCCGACGCCCGAGGACGACCTCGCCCGCGTGCACCAGCAGCTCGAGCAGGGCGTGCTGGCCGAGGCCATGGGCTTCGACTACCTCTGGCTCACCGAGCACAACTTCACCGGCGAGTGCTCGTACGCCGATCCCATCCCGTTCGCCGGTGCGCTGGCCGCGCGCACCTCGCGCGCGCGGATGGGCTTCGCCGTCATCCAGATGGCGCTCCATCATCCCGTGCGCCTGGCCGTCCAGCTCGCCGTCCTCGACAATTTGAGCCGCGGGCGCCTGGAAGTCGGCATCGGCCGCGGCACCAGCTACAACGAGTACGAGTACGTCGGCTACGGTCTACGCAGCGACGACAGCCACGAGCGGATGGAGGAGGCGGTGCAGGTGCTCGTCGGCGCCTGGACGCAGGAGCCCTTCGTCCACGAGGGCAAGTTCTTCTCCGTCCGCCTGCCCGCCGTGCGGCCGCGGCCGGTGCAGCGGCCGCATCCGCCGCTCTGGCGCAGCGTGATCTCGGTAGAGTCGCTCGAGGAGTGCGGGCGCGCCGGCCTGCCCGCCATGATGTCGCGAGTGCCGAACGCGCGGATCCCCGAGCGCCTCGCCGTCTACCGGAAGGGACTCGAGGCCGGCGGCCACGACGCCGCCACGCAACGGCGCCTGCTCGGCGAGGCCTCCGTGTGGCGCTTCCTCTACGTGGCCGACAGCCAGGGGCAGGCGGAGGACGACGTCGAGGAGGCGACGCTGCACTATCGCCGGCACATGCACCACGTGCGCGAGGCCTACAATCCGTCCGACTTCCACGTCAAAGCCGCCGCCGTCAATCCGTGGATGGACGCCGCGGTGTCCCATCCCGAAGGCGTTCGCTTCGTGCTGGAGACCGGCGCCCTCTACGGCACGCCCAAGCGTGTGGCGGAGCAGATTGCCGCCTTGCGCGACGCCGGCCTCGGCCACGTCATGTGCCAGGCCAGCTGGGGCGGGCTGGCCCACGACAAGGCCGTGGCGTCGCTCCGCCTGTTCGGCGCCCACGTCGCGCCGGCGTTTCGCGAGTAAACTTCGCCCGGGAGGATCGGCCATGCTCACCAGCGCTCAGACCGAGGCACGCAAGCTTCGCGCTCGCCTGACCCACCCCATCATCGACGCCGACGGGCACTGGGCGGAGTTCGCGCCACACATGCGCGAGGAGTTTCGCCGCATCGGCGGCGACGCCGCGGTGGAAGCCCTCGACATGGCGAGCGCGCGCATCCCGAACTCGCTGCGGATGTCCGTGGCCGAGCGGCGCCGGCGCCGGATCGGCCAGGAAGCCTTCTGGTTCCTGCCGACGCAGAACACGCTCGACCGGGCCACCGCGATGATGCCCAAGCTGCTCTACGAGCGGTTGGACGACATCGGCCTCGACTTCTGCGTGGTCTACCCGACGGCGGGCCTCGGCTACTACCGGCTGCCGCCCGAGAAGCTCCGCCGGGCGCTGTGTCGCGCCTACAACGTGTTCACGATGGACCAGTTCCGACCGTTCGCCGACCGCATCATTCCCGCCGCCATCATCCCGATGTACTCGCCGGAGGAGGCGATCGAGGAGCTGGAATTCGCCAGCAAGCAGCTCGGCTACAAGGTGATCATGATGGGCGGCCTCATCCGCCGCCCCATCCCGGCCCTCGCCGAGGAGCAGCCGGAGGCGTCGAAGCTCGTCGAGTGGTACGACGTGATCGGCATCGACAGCGTGCACGACTACGATCCCGTGTGGGCGAAGTGCCGCGAGCTGCGCATCGCGCCCAGCTTCCACAACGGCGCGCGCTCGATCCTGCTGCGCAACTCGCCGACGAACTTCTGCTACAACCACATCGGCCACTTCGCCTCCGCCGGCGAGGCCATGGCCAAGGCGCTCTTCTTCGGCGGCGTCACGCGCCGGTTCCCCGAGCTCAACTTCGCGTTCCTGGAGGGCGGCACCGCGTGGGCGTGCTCGCTCTATGCCGACCTCATCGGTCACTGGGAGAAGCGCAATCGCCAGGCGCTGGAGAACACGAATCCCGCGTCGCTCGATCAGGCCGGGCTGCTGGCGCTGGTGGAGAAGTACGGCAAGCCGTCGGTGGTGGAGGCCGTGCGGCGCGGCGAGGGGCTGGACGACAACGGCAATGGCACGGGCAACGTCGAGGACCTCGACGATTATTCACGCTGCCGGATCACGCGCAAGGAGGACTTCCGCGACCTCTACGTGAAGCCCTACTACTTCGGCTGCGAGGCCGACGATCCGACCAACGCGTGGGCGTTCAACCGCCACGCCAACCCGCTGCGCGCGCGGCTGAACGCGCTGTTCAGCTCGGACATCGGCCACTTCGACGTGCCCGACATGACGGAGGTCGTCCCGGAGGCCTACGAGCTGGTCGAGCACGGCCTCCTGACCGAAGACGACTTCCGCGACTTCATGTTCACCAACGCCGTGCGCTTCTGGGGCGAGGTGAACCCGGACTTCTTCAAGGGCACCGTGGTGGAGAAGCCGGCGGCGGAGGTGCTCGCCGGGCTGCCCCAACGTCAGGCGGGGTGCTAGACTCCGCGCCAGCCGGAGGCCCGGTCATTTCGACCAGGAGGAAGACACCATGAATCGCCGCATGCTCGTGGCCACAACAGCGCTCCTTGCTCTCGTGGTGATGCTCGCGGGCTTTCCCCCCGGATCGGCGGCCCAGGGCAAGGTCGTGAAGATCGGCCTCTCGCTGCCGCTGACCGGCTCCGACGCCGACGGCGCCGATGCCATCCTGAAGGGCGCCCAGATGGCCATCACCGAGATCAACGGCAAGGGCGGGGTGGCAGGTTACAAGCTGGAGGCGATGGTCTTCGACAGCGCCACCCCGGCGGCGGGACAGTACGATCCGGCGCAGGCCGCCACCAACTACAAGAAGTTCATCGCCGACAGCCTCGTGATGGCCGCGGTCGGGCCCGTCATGAGCGGCGAGGGCAAGGCGATCTCGCCGATCCTGTCCGAGGCCGACATGGCCACGATCACCCCAAGCTCGACGAATCCCGACATCACCGATCCCAAGCTCCAGGCGCAGTACCGGCCCAAGGGCAAGGCGGTCTACTTCCGGACGGTCACCACCGACGCCTTCCAGGGGCCGAACATGGCCAACTACCTCTTCCACGCCCAGAAGGTCAAGAGCGTCTACGTGCTGGACGACGGCGGCGCCTTCGGCGTCGGCATCGCGGACAGCTTCCAGAAGCGCGCCGGCGAGCTGGGCGTGAAGATCCTCGGGCGGGACCGGCTCGACCCGAAGGAAGCCGACTACAAGACCATTCTCACCAAGATCAAGGGGCTCAACCCGGACGCGCTCTACTACGGCGGCGTCATGCAGGCGGCGGCCAAGCTCGCCCCGCAGAGCTACGAGGTGGTGCCCCGCGTGATCAAGGCGGGCTCGGACGGCGTGTACGACTTGTCGTGGCCCAAGCAGTCGGGCAAGGAGGCCGTCGACGGCTGGTTCTGCTCGCAGGCCTCGCCGGAGCTGGTCACCTCGCCCAAGCTCGAGGCGTGGGTGACCAAGTTCAAGAAGGAGATGAAGCGCGACCCCACCAACTACGCCATCACCTCCTACGATGCCGTGCTGGTCATCGCCGACGCCGTGGAGCGGACCGTCAAGGCCAACAAGCCGATCACGCGCACGAACCTGCGCGACGCGATCCAGGCCACGAAGCTGGGCTCCATCCAGGGCCCGATCGCCTTCGACGCCAACGGCGACATCCTGACCCGGACCGTCTCGATCTACCAGTGGCGGGACGGCGAGATCAAGTACGTCAGCGTGGCGCCCGAGAAGTAGGCCGATCCGGCGCCCCGGGCCGGCGCCGCGCTGGCCGGCCCGGGGCCCCGCTCGCCTGACGACGCGGCCATGAGCACGCTCGACGTTCTCGTCCAGCAGGTCGTCAACGGGCTCGCGCTCGGCATGATGTACGCCCTGCTCGCGCTCGGGTTCACCATGGTGTACGGCATCATCGAGCTGATCAACTTCTCCCACTTCAGCGTCTTCATGACCGGCACCTTCGTGGGGCTCGTGGTGCTGGAGCTCATGGGCGTCACCGCCGTCTCGAAGTCGCTGACGGGGTTCGCGCTGGTCAGCACGCTGGTGGTGCTCTTCCTGGCCACCATGACGACCACCGGCCTCCTCGGCGTGCTCATCGAGCGCATCTGTCTGCGCTCGCTGCGGCACGTGGCTGGCACGGCGCCGATGATCACCACGATCGGCGTGGCCTTCATCCTCATCAACGCCATGCTGCTGATCTGGGGCCCGCAGGCCCAGCGCTTTCCGCAGCTGCTGCCCAACTGGCGGTGGGCGGTGGGCGCCGCCGAGATCACGTTCAAGCAGGTCGTCCTCTTCGTGGTCGGGCTCGTGCTGATGCTGGCGCTGAGCCATCTGGTGCAGCGCACCACGCTCGGCAAGGCCATGCGGGCCACCGCCCAGGACGCCGACGCCGCCCGCATGATGGGCATCGACGTCGATCGCGTGGTGGTGCTCACCTTCTTCCTGGGCTCGGCGCTGGCGGGCGCCGGCAGCCTCTTCTTCGGCCTCTACTACGGCTTCACCGGTTACTACATCGGCTACACGACGGGGTTGCGCGCGTTCACCTCGGCGGTGCTCGGGGGGATCGGGTCCATTCCGGGCGCCGTCCTCGGCGGCATCTTCATCGGGCTCACGCAGTCGCTCGGCGGCCAGCTGCTGGGCGTGAAGTGGACCGACGTCATCATCTTCTCACTGCTGATCGTCGTCATGGTGTTCCGCCCCAACGGGCTGCTCGGCGCCCGCATCCCCCAGCGGGCCTGACGCGATGGGCGCGCTGGCCGCGCGGCGGGGGCTCGAGCGCTGGCGCGCGCTGCCGGTGGCGCGGCGCCGGCAGATCCTCACGCCGGTCCTCCTCGGCGTCGGGCTGCTGTTCCCGTTCGTGACGTCGAACGCCGGCAACGTGGACGCCGCCGCCAATGCGTTCACCTACGTGCTGCTCGCGCTGGGCCTCAACATCGTGGTCGGCTTCGCAGGGCTGCTCGACCTGGGCTACGCCGCGTTCTTCGCGATCGGGGCGTACGGCTACGGCATCGCCGCCTCGGGGCATCTCAAGCCCGAGTGGTCGTCCCTGTGGGCTCCGCTCGAGTGGGCCGGACAGGTGAGCCGCCTGGTCGTGCCCGGCCAGCCCGACACCGTGCAGTTCCACTTCGCCTTCTGGCCGATGCTGGCTGTCACCGCCATCGTCTGCGCGATCTTCGGCATCCTGTTCGGCGCTCCCACGCTGCGGCTGCGCGGCGACTACCTGGCGATCGTGACACTGGGCTTCGGCGAGATCGTGCCGGTGGTGGCCCGCAACTGGGAAGGGCTCACCAACGGCGCGCAGGGGCTAGGCGGCATCCGCACGCCCCGGCTCCTCGGTCTCGACTTCGGCTTCTCGCCGTATCCCTACTACTTCCTCGGCCTGGGACTCGTCGCCGTCGCGGTGTGGATCTCGATCCGGCTGCAGGAGTCACGGCTCGGCCGCGCCTGGATGGCGATCCGAGAGGACGAGCTGGCGGCGGGCGCCATGGGCGTCAATCACGTCCACTACAAGCTGATGGCCTTCGCCATGGGCGCCGCCGTGGGCGGCCTCGGCGGCACCTTCTACGTGGCCAAGCTGACCACGGCCACGCCGGACATGTTCACGTTCCCGGTCTCGGTGATGGTGCTGGTCATGGTGGTGCTGGGCGGCCTCGGCTCGATCCGCGGCGTGGTGGTGGCCGCGTTGTTCCTGGCTTTTCTACAATCGGTGATCCTGCAGGAGCTCACCGGGTACGTGCACGCCCTCGGCCGCCTCGTGGGCAGCGACTTCCTGCAGCGGGTCGAGCTGATCACCTCGCTGGAGCTGATCTTCGGCCTCATCCTCGTGCTGATGATGCTCTTCCGGCGGCAGGGACTCTGGCCCTCCGTGCGCCGCGTGTCCGGGCTCACGCGCGAGCAGCAGGCCGCCGCGCCGGCCCGGGGTTCCGCCGTGCGTCTCTCGTGGGCGCGCGCGGCCACGACCGATGGCGCCGGGCGGCCGCTGCTCGAGATCGAAGGACTTTGTCGGAGCTTCGGCGGTGTCCTGGCCGCCAACGACATCGCGCTGACGGTCCGCGCCGGCGAGCTGGTCAGCGTCATCGGGCCGAACGGATCCGGCAAGACCACGCTCTTCAACCTGATCACCGGCGTCATCGCCCCCGACGCCGGCAGCATTCGCTTCGAGGGCCGCGAGATCGCCGGGCTGCCCTCGCACGCCATCGTCACGCGGGGCGTGGCCCGCACCTTCCAGAACATCCGCCTGTTCAACAACCTGAGCGTGATGGAGAACCTGCTCGTGGGCGAGCACGTTCGGCTGGAGGCGGGTGCGCTGGGCGCGATCTTCCGGCCGCCGAGCGTGCGCGCGGAGGAGCGGCGGGCCATCGACAGCGCGCTGGAAGTCGTCGAGATCTTCGGCAACCGGCTGCTGCCCCGGATGGATCACCCGGCCTACGGACTTTCCTACGCCAACCGCCGCCGCGCCGAGATCGCGCGCGCGATCATGACGCGGCCCAGGCTCCTGCTGCTGGACGAGCCGACCGCGGGGATGAACCCGGCCGAGACGCTGGAGCTGATGGATGTGATCCGCGCCCTGCGCGGGCTCGGCATCACCATCGTCCTGATCGAGCACAAGCTCGACGTGGTGATGGACGTCTCCGACCGCGTCGTCGTGCTCGACCACGGCGTGAAGATCGCCGAGGGCGCCCCGGCCGAGGTCCGCAGCGACGAGCGCGTGATCGAGGCCTACCTGGGCCGCCGGCGCCGCGTGGCATGAGAGCCCCGGGCGGCGTCCTCCTCGACGTTCGCGACGTCCACACCCACTACGGCTCGCTCCACGTGCTCAAGGGCGTGAGCTACGAGATCCGCGAGGGCGAGATCGTCTCGCTGCTCGGCGGCAACGCCTCCGGCAAGTCCACCACCATGAAGACGGTGCTGGGGCTGGTGCGGCCGACCGAGGGCACGGTGAGCTTCCGGGGCCAGCCGATCCACGCGCTGCGCACGAGCGAGATCGTCAAGCGAGGGATCGCGCCGGTGCCAGAGGGCCGCCGCGTGTTCCCGCGCATGACGATCCTCGAGAACCTCGAGATGGGTCGCTACACGCGGCGGGCCGAGCCGGGCTGGGCCGACGAGCTCGAGCGCGTGTTCGGCCTCTTCCCCCTGCTCAAGGAGCGCCGCTCCCAGCTCGCCGGCACGCTGTCGGGCGGCGAGCAGCAGATGCTGGCCATCGGCCGCGCGCTCATGACGCAGCCCACGCTGCTCTGCATGGACGAGCCGTCGATGGGCCTCGCCCCGAAGCTGGTCGAGCAGGTCTTCGACATCATCCGGGCCATCAACGAGCAAGGCACCACGATCTTCGTCATCGAGCAGAACGTGAACATGGCGCTCTCGATCGCCGATCGCGGCTACGTGCTGCAGATGGGCGAGGTCGTCCTGGCCGGCTCCGCGCAGGAGCTGCTCGAGAACCCGCTCATCCAGAAGGCCTACCTGGGCGGCGCCTGACCCGGCCTGGCGCTCACTCGGTGGCCGCGGGCTCCGTCACGCTGCCATAGCGGTGAAGGACCCGCGAGACGGCCTGCTCGCGGAGGTACCAGCGCAGCTCCAGGCGTCCGTTGGCGACGACGGGTGCGTCGATGACGGTGAGGCCGGTGCCGTTGGCGGCGGCGCGGGCCGCCGTCGAGATCGGCTCCCACGCGCGCACGCGCTCGGCATCCCCCGGATGCGCGAGGCGCTCGACGAAGCCCGCCTCGGCCTCCACCACGAGCTCCACCCCGTCGCACTCCGCCAGCCAGGGCCACGGCCGTGAGTCCGGCGACAGGCTCACCGTCAGCGGCGTCCCGGCGGCGCACGCCGCCAGGATGACCTGGCACAGCGCCGCCGTCGTTCCGCCGCGCGCGATTACGCGGCGGCAACGCCGATAGCGGAACGCGTTGCGCTCGCCGCGGATCGCGCTGGGATCGTGCTCGCGGCTGAAGTGGAGTCGCCACGCGCTGGCATAGCTGGCCGCGCTCGCGGCGAGGAGCGCGCGAGCGTCGGCGTCGGACTGCTCGCCCATGCAGCGCTCGAGGAGCGCCGTCATCGACGGGGACAGCGGCTCGTCCGCCGCGGTCGGAAGCGACACCTGCCGCCAGCGCGCGAGCTGCAAGACGTAGTTCGGCCCGCCCGCCTTGGCGCCCGGCCCGACCGACGAGGCCTTCCAGCCGCCGAACGGCTGGCGCCCGACGATCGCCCCGGTGATGGGACGGTTCACGTAGAGGTTGCCGGCCTCGATGCGATCGATCCAGTGCGCGACCTCGCGATCGTCGAGCGCCTGGATGCCGCTCGTGAGGCCGAACGGATGGCCGTTGGCGAGCTCGATCGCCTCCTCGAGGCTGCGGGCCCGCATCAATCCGAGCACCGGCCCGAAGCACTCGGTGCGATGGAAGAAGGAGCCGGGGCGCACGCCCAGCTTGATGCCGGGCGACCAGAGCTGCGCGTTGTCCGCGTCCTGCCTGGGCTCGAGCAGCCATTCCTCGCCCTCGTCGAGGACGGTCAACGCGCGGCGCAGGGCCGCGCCGGGCGGCTGGGTCAACGGCGTGATGCGGCTCGTCAGCTCCCACGCGCTGCCCACCGCCAGGCTCGACGCCGCATCGTGAAGCTGGCGCCGAAAATCGACGTCGTCGTACACCTCGGCCTCGCAGATCGCCAGGCTGGCCGCCGAGCACTTCTGGCCGTTGTGGCCGAAGGCCGACCGCACGAGGTCGCGGATGGCCTGATCGCGGTCGGCGAGCGCCGTGATGACGATGGCGTTCTTGCCACTCGTCTCCGCGAACAGCGGCAGGTCCGGGCGCCAGCCGAGGAACAGGCGCGCCGTCTCCACCGAGCCGGTGAGGATGACGCCGCCCACGCGCGGGTCGGTCACCAGCGCGCGGCCGACCTCGTCGTCGGGGCACGGCAGGAACTGCAGCACGTCGCGCGGGATGCCGGCATCCCACAGGCTGCCGGCCAGCGACCACCCCACCAGCACGGCCTCGGGCGCCGGCTTCAGGACGACGGCGTTGCCCGCCGCCAGCGCGGCGAGCACGCCGCCGGCGGGAATGGACAGCGGAAAGTTCCAGGGCGGCGTGACGACCACCACGCCGAGCGACTCCAGGCGGCAGTCGGCCAGGTCGCCGGCGACCTCCGGCAGCGTGCGCGCGTAGTAGCGCGCGAAGTCGACCGCCTCGGAGACTTCCGCGTCCGCCTCGGTGACGGTCTTGGCGCCGTCGATCATCATGGCGCCGATGAGGTCACCGCGTCGCCGCGCGAGCTCGGCCGCACACGCCTCCAGCCGGGCGCCGCGCTCGGCGATCGAGCGCGCGCCCCACGCCAGCTGCGCGGCCTGCGCCACGGTCAGCGCGCGATCGACGTCCGCCGGGCCGCCCAGCGCATAGCGGTAGGCGATACGTCCGGGCCGGGAGGGATCGCGCCCGTCCGCGCTCCGCGCGCCGCTGCGCAGCTCGCCACCGACCTGCAGCGGGATTTCCTCGGGCCGGCGCGGCCGCCGCCGCTCGACGACCTCCTCGATCCACTCGCGGTTGGCGACGAGGGTCCAGTCGGTGTCGGGCTCGTTCGCGAATGTCGCGTCGAGCGGCCGTGGCACCGGCGGCGCGCTCGCTTCCGCCCGGCGGTCCTGGCGGCGGCGCGGCGTGTCCGAGACGGTCGCCTCGAGCTCGAAGGCCGCCAGGAAGCGATCGCGCTCGGCGATCCACTCCGGTGAGCCTGGCTCGAGGTCGAAGACGTGGCGCAGGAAGTTCTCCGGCGCGGTGTTCTCGTCCAGCCGGCGCACCAGGTAGGCGATCGCGCTGTGGAAATCCTCCGCGCGCACGACGGGTGCGTAGAGCAGCAGGCCCCCGGCCCGCGCCTTGACCGCCCGCGCCTGGTGGTTGGCCATGCCCTCCAGCATCTCGAACTCGACCCACGGCGCCGCGTCGTGAGCCTCCCGCAGCACCAGGCCGTAGGCGACGTCGAACAGATTGTGGCTGGCGATGCCGAGGTGGACGGCCTGCGCGTGCTCCGGCCGACAGCCGTACTCGAGCATGCGCTTGTAGTTGGCGTCGACCTCGGCCTTGGTCTCGTAGGGCGCCTGGGGCCAGTCGTGGACAGCAGCCTCGATACGCTCCATCGCCAGGTTGGCGCCCTTGACGATGCGCAGCTTGATCGGCGCGCCGCCGCGCGCCCGGCGCTCCCGCGCCCACTCGGTGAGCACGCGCTGCACGCGGTAGGAATCGGGCAGATAGGCCTGCAGCACGATCCCCGCGCTCAGCGGCAGGAACTCCGGCTCGTCCAGCACCTCGCGGAACGCGGTCACCGTGAGGTCGAGGTCGCGATACTCCTCCATGTCGAGGTTGATGAACTTCGGCGTCACGCGGCCGTCCGGGTGCTGATAGCGATGGCGCGCCGCCGCCCGGTAGAGCGTACGCAAGCGCTCGGCCACGTGCGCCACCGTCGCGCGGAACGCGACGAGGTCGATCTGGCTGAAGACCGAGGAGACCTTGACCGAGATGTACTCGACGTCGTCGCGGGCGAGCAGGGCCAGGTACGCCTGGAGCCGACGTGCCGCTTCCGCCTCGCCGAGGATGGCCTCGCCGAGCTGGTTCAGGTTGAGCCGCATGCCATCGCGCCGACGCTCCTCGAGGTAGCGCCGGAGATCCTCCTCCTCGCCGGGCAGGATGACGTTCTGCGTCTCGTGGCGCAGCCGGGCGACGATCGGCGGCACGACGAGGCTCGGCAGATAGTGCGCCATCGCGCCCCCGAGCAGGAGCGCGACCCGCTCCCACCAGTCCATGTAGCGCGGCACGCCGTAGCGCTCGAGCAGATAGGCGAGCTGATCGGCGATGCGCTCGGGCGCGTGGCTGCGGAAGGCCTGATCGGCCAGCGCGATGGTGAGCTCCTTGCCGTGCGGATCGGCCATCATGCGGGCGAGCTTGCGGGCCTGGGCGCGTTCGTCCGGCGTTTGCTGCGCGCGTGCCTCGCGCAGGAGCGTCTCGGCCAGCTCGACGGCGCGTTGCGCGAGGTCCTGGGTGGTGGTCGTGCTGTGCGTCACGCGCATCCGTCTTCCCCTGGCGGCCAGTGTACGCGCCGTTGGCGACGCGTCCGCAGCCAAGGCGGTGCTAGACCGTGGCCGCGCCGTACTGGAGAGCCGGGATGAGCTTGCGCTGAACGGGATCGACGCCCAGTCCAAATCCCTCCAACGTAGACGCGCCGAGCACGTCCAGCTCGCCCGCACCACCGAACAGGCAGAGGGTGTGAAGGGTTCGTCGCTCGACAACTTGCCCCTCGATCGTCACGACGCGCCGCCGTTCTGTCGGCACAACCGACAGCGCGCGGAGCACGGCGGCCGCCACCCAGGTCTATCCGGCGCCGCGAGCACCGCCTCGACGAAGAACGTTCCCATCCAACAGACCTCCTGGGCGAGGCTACGGCGCCACCGTGCGCCGGGGCAAGAGTATCCGCGCTCAGACGGCGAGCTAGCAGCGGGCGTCGTCGGTGACGGTGAGGCCGAGCGTGCCCGAGGCCGGGTCGTACTCGAAGTCGTTCCCGGCGCACTGCAGGCGGGGCGGCGCCATGAGCAGGCCGAGCACGGCGGCCTTGTCGGGCGGCCACTGTCCCTTCTCGGCCTGGTAGTTCCGCACCAGGCCCTGCAGCGTCGCCAGCGTGGCCCGATCGGCGGCCAGCCGGCTCCGATCGATCGGGCGCTCCTGCTGCAGCTTCTCGACGGTCCGGGCCGACGAGCCGACGTACTGCATGAGGAAGTAGCCGCCGATCGCCACGACCACCAGCACGAGCAGGATCTCGATGAGGCCGAAGCCGCGCTGGTTCATCCCCCGCGATCGTATCATCGCGGCGCCGGTTCACCGGCGCTCCACGGTACGGGCGGCGTCAGGCGATGCGGCGGGCCTCGCTGGACTCCACGCGCGCGGTGCGGCAGGATACACGACGCGGCGCCACCGGCCCGGAGCCGGACGAGGCCGCCGAAGAGAGAAGGAGCTCCATGGCACGCACGCTGCTCGACAAGGTGTGGGAGGCGCACTCGGTGCGGACGCTGCCGTCCGGCCAGACCCAGCTGCTGATCGGCCTCCACCTCATCCACGAGGTGACCACGCCGCAGGCCTTCCAGATGCTCAAGGACGCCAAGCTGAAGGTGCGCATGCCCGAGCGCACCTTCGCCACGCTGGACCACATCATTCCCACCACGGACCAGACGCGCCCCTACAAGGATCCGCTGGCCGAGGAGATGGCGGTCCACATGATCCGCAACGCCAAGGACTTCGGCGTGCCGCTCTTCGACATGGCGACGGGCAAGCAGGGCATCGTCCACGTGATCGGCCCTGAGCTCGGGCTGTCGCAGCCGGGCATGACCATCGCGTGCGGCGACAGCCACACCTCCACCCACGGCGCCGTCGGCGCCATCGCGTTCGGCATCGGGACCACCCAGGTGCGCGACGTGCTGGCCACGCAGTGTCTGGCCATGGCCAAGCCCAAGCTGCGCCAGGTGCGCGTGGAGGGCGCGCTCGCCAGGGGCGTGTACGCCAAGGACGTGATCCTGTGGATCATCAACCAGCTCGGCGTGAAGGGCGGCGTGGGCTATGCCTACGAGTACGCGGGCTCGGTGATCGAGCGGATGACGATGGAGGAGCGGCTGACCGTCTGCAACATGTCCATCGAGGGCGGGGCGCGCTGCGGCTACGTCAATCCCGACCAGACGACGATCGACTACGTGCGCGGCCGCCCGTACGCGCCGCAGGGCGCCGCCTTCGACCGCGCGGTGACCTGGTGGAAGGGCGTGGCCACCGAGCCCGGCGCGGCTTTCGACGACGTCACGCGCCTCGACGGCGCTGCCATCGAACCGGTGGTCACGTGGGGCATCAACCCGGGCATGTCGGTCGGCGTCAGCCAGCGGATCCCGAAGCTGGAGTCCGCGCCCGAGGCCGATCGATCGACGTTCCGCGAGGCCCTGGCGCACATGGGCTTTCAGGCGGACCAGCCCATCAAGGGCGCGAAGATCGACGTCGCGTTCGTGGGCTCCTGCACCAACGGTCGGCTCTCGGATCTGCGCGCCGCCGCCGAGGTGGCGAAGAAGGGCACGGTGGCCAAGCACGTGCGCGCGCTCATCGTGCCGGGCTCGCAGCAGGTCGAGAAGGCCGCCGAGGCCGAGGGCCTGCACGAGGTCTTCCGCGCGGCGGGCTTCGAGTGGCGCAAGGCCGGCTGCTCGATGTGCCTCGGCATGAATCCCGACGTGCTCGTGGGCCGCGAGATGAGCGCGTCGTCCAGCAACCGTAACTTCATCGGCCGCCAGGGCAGCCCGACCGGCCGCACGCTCTTGATGTCCCCGGCCATGGTCGCCGCCGCTGCGATCTCGGGCGCCGTCGCCGACGTGAGGGAGATCCTGAAATGAGCCCGACCGACTACGCTCGCCGCCAGGTCGCCGGCCGGGGTATCCCCGTGCCCGGCAACGACATCGATACCGACCGCATCATCCCCGCGCGCTTCCTGAAGGAAGTCACGTTCGAGAGCATGGGCGAGCACGCCTTCGAGGACGCCCGCAAGCAGAACCCCGAGCACCCCTTCAACTCGCCCATATATAAAGGAGCGTCCGTCCTCGTCGTCGGCCAGAACTTCGGCTGCGGCTCCTCCCGCGAGCACGCCCCGCAAGCGCTCATGCGCTGGGGCATCCGGGCCATCGTCGGCGGCTCGTTCGGCGAGATTTTCTTCGGCAACTGCGTGATGCTGGGCATCCCGTGCCTCACCGTCAGCCAGGCCGATCTCGAATGGCTGCAGCGCGAGATCGGCAAGGCGCCGCAGACACCCGTCAACGTGGACGTGGACAAGCAGGAGGTCCGCTTCGGCGACCGCGTGATCAAGGCCGCCGTGCCCGAAGGCGCGCGCAAGCAACTGGTCGGCGGCACCTGGGATTCGACCGCGGTGCTGCTGGACGCGGGCGCGGCGATCGAGGCGACCGCGAAGAAGCTGCCCTACGTCACGGGGTTCTGAGCGCGACCGCTAGGGCAGGAGATCGTCCACACGGATGACCGCCGCCCGCCGCGCCAGCGGCGTGATCGTGGCGCCGGCGCTCAGCGTCTCGACGGCCGCGTAGCTCCAGCGCCTCAGCGCCGGCCCAGGCCTCGCCGGCTCGCGATAGACCTCCAGCACCCCGTCCACCAGGTTGACGATCCAGTAGTCCGCAATCCCCGCCCGCGCGTAGACGACGGCCTTGCGGCCTCGCGCGAGGCGCAGGCCGGCGAGGGCGACTTCCACGATCAAGGCCGGCCGCGTGGGATGCTCAGCCGTGTAGTCGCGCGGCGAGCCGCGAACGACGCAGACGTCGGGCTCGGGTGCCGAGCGCCGATCGAGGGCGATCGGGCTCTGCGTCTGCACGAACCAGCCGGCGCCGAACGCCTGCTCCAGCGTCTTCGCGGTCAGGATGATCGCCGTGCGATGCGGGCTGTGCTGCGGCTCCTTGACGACCAGGAGCCCGTCGAGCAGCTCGACGGGGTCGTCCTCGTCGAGGAAGCCGTGGTCGATCAGCCGCTCGTACTCGTCGCGGGTCCAGCGGCGTAACCCGGGTCGCTCCGTCTGCCTCACGGCTGTCGATGCTATCGGCGGCCTCCGGAGGCGTCAACGCATGCGCTTCGATACACTGCGGGGCCATGGACCTCTCGGCGTCGATCCGGCTGCTGGGCGACACGCTCGGCGCGGTCTTGCGCGAGCAGGAGTCGCCGGCGCTCTTCGCGACCGAGGAAGACGTGCGCGCGCTGGCCAAGGCCCGCCGCGCGGGCGAGGCCGGGGCCGAGGCGCGACTGACCCGCGAGATCACCGCGCTGGCGCCGGCCGCCGCGCGCGCCACGGCGTCGGCCTTCACCGTCTACTTCGACCTCGTCAACCTGGCCGAGGAGGCGCAGCGGCTGCGCGCGCTGCGCGAGCGCGAGCGCGCGCTCCACCCGTCACCCATCGCCGACTCGGTCGGTGGCGCGGTGGTCCGGCTGAAGACGGAGGGTGTGACGACCGAGCAGATGGCGCGGCTCCTCGGCGATCTGCACGTCGAGCTGGTCCTCACGGCGCATCCCACGGAAGCCAAGCGGCGGACGGTGCTCTCCAAGCTGCAGCGCATCTCCGACACCCTGCGCCGGCTCGACGACCCCGAGCTGCTGCCCCGCGAGCAGGCGGCCGCGCGGGGGGCGCTGCACGCGGAGATCACCGCGCTCTGGCTCACCGATCGCAATCGCACGACGCGCCCAGCCGTCACCGACGAAGTCCGCACCGGGCTCTTCTTCGTGGACACCGTGCTGTGGGACGCGCTGCCGCGCATCGGCGAAGATCTGCAGGCCGCGCTGCGCGAGCACTATCCCGAGCTGAGCGTCGCGCCGGGCTGGCTGACGCTGGCCTCGTGGATCGGCGGCGATCGCGACGGTAACCCGCTCGTCGTGACACCGGTCACCGCGGAGACGCTGCGCCTGCATCGCGGCCTGGCCGTCGAGCGTCATCGCCGCGCGCTGCTGGCGCTGGCCCGGCGGCTGAGCCTCAGCGACCGCCGCTGCCCGCCGCCGGCGGCGCTGGCGGAGTGGCTGGAGTCGCGCCGGCCCCTGCCGATGCGTGTCGCACGGCTCGAGCAGCGCTACGCGGGCGAGCCGTATCGTCTCGCACTCTCGCTGCTGGCGGCCGATCTCGAAACGGCCTCCCAGGACGACATGACCGCGCGGCTGCTCGACGAGGCGCCGCACCAGGCGCTGGTCAGCGTGCAGCCCGTCGCGCGGGTGCTCGACCTGATCGCCGGCGCGATCCCGCCGGCCGTGGCGGCCGACGGCCTCGACACGCTGCGCGCCCAGCTCGCCGCGTTCGGGCTGCACGCGCTCCGGCTCGACGTGCGCGAGGACGCCGGCCGTCTCGCCGTCGCCCTCGGTGGAATCCTGGCCGGGCTGGGCCTCGACCCCACGTTCGAGCAGCGCGAGGACGCCGCGCGCTCCGCGCTGCTGCTGCGCTTGCTCGGCGACGAGGCGCCCAAGCCGTCGGAGATCGCCGTGGCCGCCGCCGCGCGCGAGGAGAGCGCCGAGGCCTGGCGGCTCTTCCGCCTGCTGGCGCGGACAGCCGGCGTGTACGGGCGCGAGCCGCTCGGCTCATTCGTCGTGTCCATGACGCGCGGCACGGCCGACGTCCTGGCGGTGATGCTGCTCGCGCGCTGGGCAGGCTGCGCGCCGGGGCTGTCGATCGTGCCGCTGTTCGAGACGCTCGACGATCTTCAGGCGGCGCCGCGCGTCCTGGCGGCGCTGTTCGCGCTGCCGGCCTATCGCGCCCACCTCGACGAGGGCGGCGGGCGGCAGACCGTGATGATCGGCTACTCCGACAGCAACAAGGACGGCGGCTACCTGGCCGCCGGCTGGGCGCTCTACCAGGCTCAGCAGGCCGTGGCGGCGGCGTGCCGAGAGCACGGCGTCGCGCTCACGCTCTTCCACGGCCGCGGTGGGACAGTGGCGCGCGGGGGCGGGCCGGCCGGACGCGCGATTCGCGCGCAACCGCCGGGAACCGTGCAGGGACGCTTCCGGCTGACCGAGCAGGGCGAGACGATCGCGTCGCGCTACGCCGAGCCCGAGCTGGCCCACCGTCACCTGGAGCAGATCGTCAGCGCGGTGCTGCTGGCCTCGGCCGACGTGTCGGCGCGCGACGCGACGCCGGCCTGGCGCGCCGCGATGGACACGATGGCCGCGCGCGCGCGCGACGCTTATCGCGGGCTGGTCGAGTCCACGCCGGGCTTTCTCGACTACTGGCACGCGGCGACGCCGATCGACGAGATCAGCCGCCTGCGGCTGGGATCGCGGCCGGCCGCGCGCCGCGGCGGCCCGCTCACGCCCAGGGCCGTGCGCGCCATCCCGTGGGTGTTCTCGTGGATGCAGAGCCGCTTCAACCTGCCCGGCTGGTACGGCCTCGGCGACGCGCTCGCCTCCGCCGACGTCGGTGCCCTGCGCGAGATGTACGCGGGATGGCCCTTCTATCGCGCGGTGCTCGACAACGCCGCCATGTCCCTGCTCAAGGCCGACATGGGCATCGCCGCGCTCTACTCGGCGCTGGTGCCCGATCGCGCGCTGGCCGTGCGCGTCTTCGGGCGGATCGAGGACGAGTACGGGCGGACGTGCTTGGCCATTCTGGCGGTGACCGGGCACGCCTCGCTGATGGACGGCGAGCCCGTCATCCAGCGCTCGATCCAGCTCCGCAATCCCTACGTCGATCCGCTGAACTACCTGCAGGTGGAGATGCTGCGCCGTTTGCGTGGGCTCTCGGATCCCGAAGGGGCGGAGGCGGCCGAGTGCCGCGAGGTGATCGTGCTGACGATCAACGGGATCGCCGCGGGCCTGCGCAACACCGGCTGACGGCAGCGGGAGTACCATGCAGACGCGGAGGACATCGTATGCGTGCTGATCTCGTCGTCGGCAGTCGGCTGCCCGATCTCGAGCTGCCGGATCATCGGCGCAAGCCGGTGCGGCTCTCGGCCCTGGCCAACGGCTATCCCCTCATCGTGAGCTTCTACCGCGGCTACTGGTGACCGAAGTGCGTGGTGCAGGTCAGGCACCTCACGACGATGCAGGACGAGCTGGCGATCAACTATTGCCAGCTCGCGGTGGTCAGCACCGATCCGCCCGAGGTGACGGCGGCGTTCCGCACGGGACTCGGGTCCACCTTCACGTTCCTGAGCGATCACGCGCGGCGGGCGATCAACGAGCTCGACATCGTGGAGCAGACGAAGCCGGGCTTCGAGCACGGCCTGGTGGCCGTGCCGTACTCCTTCTCGCTCTATCCCGACCTGACGATCCACCGGATCTACAACGGCTGGTGGTTCGTCGGCCGCCCGACGCTGGAGGAATTGCGTCAGGACCTGCGCGCGATCATGCAGAAGTGCCGGCCGGACTACGAGTACGCGCCGCCGCCGAAGGACTGACCTAGGCGGCCTTCCGCGTCACCTCCGGCAGCCGCATCCGGCCGATGGCGTGCAGCTCGCGGCGCTCCTTGGGGGAGAGGTTGCGCTTCTTCAGCATGGCCTTGGCCCGGTTCTGGGCGAGGACCAGCGCGCGCTTCTCCGTCGCGTTCAGCCCGCCACGCTTCAGCGTCTGGATGGCGCGTCTGAAGGCGGCCGGCGACTCGATGGAGATGATCCGGGCGAGGTTTCTGTGTTTCGGCGGAAAGAAGATCGTCTTCGCCATGTTCCGACTCCTCGCCCTCAGAGTATCAGGCCCGGCACGACGTCGAGCAGGTGGGCCGTCACCCAGACGGTAACGGCGGCGAGCCGACGCAGCTCCGCTTCCGCCTCCTGGAGCCCGGATTTCATCGCCATCTGCCGGAACGTGGCGGCGGCCGCGCCGAGATGCTCGCGGGCCGCGTGGACCTTTCCCACCCGGCGGTAAAGCGCTCCGAGACCGCGCTGGCAGTGCGCGACGAGAGGGCGCATCCCGAGCTTGCCGGCGACGATCATCGACTCCTGGTATGCATCCTCGGCCGCCCCGAGGTCCGGTCGGTGATGTTGCGCCGCAACGTCGGCGAGGAGGCGGAGGGCATAGGCCTCGGCGGCGCGCTCACCACGAATGCGCGTGTGGGCGAGCGATCGCCCCGCGCAGGCGCGTGCGTCGTCGAATCGATGGGCCAGCAGGTACGCTTCGCCGAGATGAACGAGTAGGCGCGCCTTGACGGCCTGGACCTTCCTGGATTCGTAGGCGTCCATCGCATCGCGTAGCAACGCAAGACCCTCGGCGGTGCGTTGCAGCCGCGCGTAGACATGGCCGAGATCCCCCGTGACCAGCGCGGCCGTGAAGGTGATCTCCCAGTCGCGGGTGAGCTCGAGCCCACGCTCGAGCAGCTGGGCGGCCCGGTCGAAGTCCCCTTTGACGGCGTGGAGCTGGCCAAGACGCGTGCACGCGTAGGCCAGACTCATCGGGTGATCGAGCGTTTCCGCCAGCCGGATGCTTTCCTCCCCCCAGGCGATACCTTCCTCGAACTCGCCGAGCTCGGCCAGCGCCAGCGCCAACCAACTGCGGGCCAGCACCGCGGGATATCCCGAGTGACCCAGGAGCTGGCGACTGAGGTCGTCATCGAGCGCCGTCACGATGCTTCGGAACAGATCCGCGGCGCGCCGATGCTCGCCCAGGGAGAGACAGGCCGCGCCGAGGTACAGCTCCGCCCCGACCCGGAGCAGCACATCGCCGCGTCGCTCGCCGAGGCTCTGGGCGGTTGCGGCCAGCCGGGTGGCCTTCGTCAACTGGCCGGCCATCCGAAGATAGTGACTCATGTAGACCGAGACCCACCCGAGCCGTCGCGGGTCGTCGAGTGTCTGGGCCAGCTCTTCCGCCTCTTCCAGACACGCGCGGATCCTGTCGGGCTCGGCCAGGGGCATGAGCGCATTGCGGAGGTCGAAACGCACGTCGATAGCCGCTTCCAGATTGTCCCGGGTTTTCGGCAGCCGCTCCAGCGCCTCCCGGGCCTGCTCGAAGCACGCCACCGCTTCCCGGTAGGCGGAGAGCCGCAGGGCGCGGGCTCCGGCCCGGCGCAGGTACATCAGCACCTTCTGCCATACCTCGCCCGTGCGGTAGTGTCCGATCAGCGCCGCGTAGTGCAGCTCCAGGTCTCCGTCGTGGAGCTCTTCGAGCGCGTTGGCGACGAGGATGTGGAGCGCCTTGCGGTGCGGCTCGAGAAGCCGGCCGTAGGCTACTTCACGAATCCGCTCGTGGGTGAAGTCGAGCCGTTCGCCGAGGCCGTGCAGGACGCGTCGCCGCACCAGCTCTTCGACGCCCTCGGCGGTCTCGCGGTCGTCGAGGCCGGCCACGTGACGGAGGAGCGAAAAGTCGAATCCCCGGCCGATGATCGCGGCCAGCGACACGAGATGCCGGCCGCGACCGCTGAGCTGCTCGAGGCGCGCGGCGACGACTCGCTGAACCCGCTCGGGCAGGGGCAGCGCGGCCTGGCTGGGCGGTGCGGTGCCTTCATGGAGGGCTCGCACAGTCTCGACCACCATGAACGGATTCCCCTCGCTGGCGTGCCAGATCTGCTCGTCGAGCCGTCCGGCAGCCACGGCCCAGAACGTGGCCTTGGTCAGTGACTGGACCAGGGCCATCGTATCCGTCCGCGTGAGCGGGGCCAGCGCGACCTGGATGAAGTGCGCCTCGCTGCTCAGCTCGTCGAGCGCGTGGCCGAGCACGGAGGCGCCGGCCGGCTCGTCGTCCCGCATCGTCAGCGCCAGCAGGACCCGAGAGGTCCGGATGCGGCGGGCCAGGAAGGCCACGAGCCGTCCGCTCATCTCGTCGGCCCAGTGGACGTCCTCCAGCATGATGAGGACAGGTTCCTTCGCAGCGAGACCGAGGACGTAATGCACCAGGCTCTCGAAGAGCCGACGATGGTCCGGCGGATGGCCGGCCGCTTCTCCCGCCGCGGCCGTCAGCTCGGGGAGAAGACACGCCAGATCAGCGCGCGCCGGCGCCGTGAGGCCTTCGAGAACCTCGACGTCGGCGGCCACGTGCGCGCTGCGAAGCGCGTCGACCCAGGGACCGAACGTGAGCACCTGCTCCGTCTGGTACGAGCGACCGACGAGGAGTCGGACGCCGCGCGACTGAGCCTCGGCAGCCAGGGCCATGAGCACACTGCTCTTGCCGATTCCCGTCTCGCCCACGATCGTGACCACGCGGCCGTGCCCTCGCAGGGCCTCATCCAGCGCGTCTCGCAGGCGGGCCAGCTCCCGGTCTCGCCCGATCAGCGGCACGTCGCGAACGATCAGCTCCGGACGCCCGTCACGCTCGGGGCGTCCCGCGTCGCCTGCCGGTCCGGCGTCCCGGTCGTCGACCGCTCGAGGCTCGGAGGCCCGCCGCTGGAGAATGTTCTGGTAGAGCTGCTTCGTTTCCGGCTCCGGCTCGGTGCCCAGCTCGCGTTGCAGCGCGGCGACGCACGCCTGGTATTGCTTGAGTGCGGCGCCCCGGCGCCCCTGGCGGGCATAGAGCCGCATCAACGCGCGATGCACGCTCTCCTGTGAGGCATCGAGGACGAGAAGTCTCGCGGCGGTCTGGATGGCGCGCTCGGTCTGGCCCGCTTTCGACTGCCACGCCAGGAGCCTGGCAAACACGTCCAGCGCCATCTCGCGCAGCCGCTCGCGCTCGGCGCCGAGCCATTCCTCGAACGGCGCCTCGTCGACGCCGAAACCTTCGACCAGATCGCCCTGGTAGAGCGCGGCCGCCTGCGCGAGCGCCTCGGGCGTGCCCTCCTCGGCGAGCTGCTGGAAGAGCGCCGCGTCGACGTCGACGCTGATCGGGTTGAGGGTGATCGTCTCGCCCACCACGAGGAGACTCGTGGGGTCCGTGTGGAGCAGGGTCTTGCGGAGGACGTACACGGCTTGACGCAGACTCTTGCGGGCCTGCTCGTCCGCCCTATCGCCCCACAGCAGCGACGCCAAATGGTCACGCCAATGGGCCTGGCCCGGTCGCAACGCGAGATAGGTCAGGAGGGCCTGGATCTTCTTGGCGGGAAGTGCCAGCACCTCCCCCCCGGCCAGACGGGCCTGGAAACCACCGAGGAGGCTGAGCGTGAGAGCGCGCATGTCGACTACCCGATGTGCCCGAACTATAGCATCGGCGACGCGAGTCGGCCCACGTGCCCTTTGGCAGATTTTTGACGCTCGAGGAGACGCGGCGATGACGCGGCCTCGCTACGATCGGCGACGCAGAGGAGGACGAGCATGAGATCACTCATCCACGTCAAGCGTGTCGTCGTCGTTCTCGTCGTTCTGATATTCGGCATCGCTGCGCTGCTCCAGGCGCAGGTGCTCTCGGATACGACCGCCGTGACCGCGGATCCCACCTTGTTGAGCGGCGACGCATCCCTCACGACGGCCACGAGCACTCCGGCGCGCGACCCCGGCGTGCGCGGTGGGGAGGCCGGCGCCGGCGGGCCGATCAACGGGTTGACCGCCAGACAGCTCGAGTTCTTCGCGACCGGCAAGGACGACTTCGAGGAAGTCGAGGTCGTGGCCGACGGCCTCGGGCCCCGGATGAACCTCGACAGTTGTGCCGCCTGCCACACGCAGCCGGCGACGGGCGGCACGAGCCCGTTCGTGAACCCGCAAGTGGCATTCGCCTCGAAGGACGGCGGCACCGACGGGGTGCCATTCTTCATCACGCTGAACGGACCGATCCGCGAAGCCCGGTTCAAGTTCAACCCCGACGGGAGCCGGGACGGCGGCGTGCACAACACGGCTACCATCACCGGGCGGACCGGCGCCGACGGGTGCGCCCTGGCGCAGCCGGACTTCGACACGGAGTTCTCGAAGAACAACCTGATCTTCAGGATTCCCACGCCGCTCTTCGGGGCCGGCCTCATCGAGCAGATTCCCGACAGGGTGATCCTGGCCAATCAGGCCGCCAACACGGCGAGCAAGAGGCAGTTCGGCATTCGAGGCCGCCCCAACCTGGCGAAGTCGGGGAAGACGGTGACGGGCAGCACCAACAACAACGGCAACGACGGCACGATCGCCAGGTTCGGCTGGAAGGCCCAGAACGAGTCGCTCTTGCTGTTCTCGGGCGAGGCCTACAACGTCGAGATGGGCATCTCGAACGAGCTGTTCCAGCAGGAGCGTGAGCAGACACTCGGCTGCCAGTTCGCCACGGTCCCCAACGACGTCACCGACACCGAGGTCACCACCACCCCGGCCGGACTGAACGCGATCGAGAAGTTTGCCTTCTTTCAGCGCTTCCTCGCGCCGCCCACGCCCTCTCCTGACACGCCTGGGGGCGCGACGTCGATCGGCCGGGGGCGCTCTCTGTTCGTGAGCACCGGGTGCGCGCTCTGTCATACGCCCACGCTGACGACGGGCGATTCCACGGTGGCGGCGCTGAACAATCAGCCCGTCAACCTCTTCTCGGACATCCTGGTCCACGCCATGGGACCCGGGCTTGCCGACAACATCCTGCAGGGCGAGGCGCAGGGTGACGAGTTCCGGACCGCACCGCTGTGGGGTCTGGGGCAGCGGATCTTCTTCCTCCACGACGGGCGGACCATGGACCTGGGGGAAGCCATCCAGGCGCACAAGAGCGCGGGGAACTCCCAGTTCGGGCCGTCGGAGGCGAACGCCGTCATCGATAACTTCAACCGGCTCAACGAGGGAAAGAAGCAGGATCTCCTGAACTTCCTGCGCTCGCTGTAGCCGTTCCCGCCCGCGCGGGCGGAGCCAGGCTGCCTCCGCCCGCGCGACGCGCGCATGCGGTCACGCGGGTATTAGAGCCGCGGACGGTCACCCTCGACGATGATCCGCCAGAGGACGCGGCGCTCCCGGCGGTCGTAGTCGCCGTGGGCCCGGTGCATGGTCGCGCGGTCGTCGATGACCAGCACGTCGCCCTTGCGCCACGCGTGGTGATAGACGATCTCCGGCCGGATCATCCGCTCCAGGAGATCCCGCATGTAGGCCTGGCTGTCGACCGGCGTCATGCCCCCGATGTGCGTGGCCTTCGAGATGTGGAAATACACCGCCTTCGAGCCGTGCACGGGATGGGTGCGGACCATCGGGTGCTCGATGGGCCGGCCGTACTTCGCGTGATCCTCCTGCCGCGTGTCCGTGCGGCCGCTGTCGAGACTGTTGAAGGTCGTCAGCCCCTCCAGACGGCGGCGCTCCTCCGTGGGCAGCGCGTCGTAGGCGGCGCGCATGCTGGCCACGCTGGTCCCGCCGCCGGCGGATGGGATCTCGACGCCGTAGAGAATGGTCGCGGCGGGCGGGCGCTCGCGGTTGGTGTGATCGGTGTGCCACTGCTCGGCGGGCTGCTGACCGTTCTGGTGCCAGATGAGCCCGATCAGCGGGAAGTCCGGCATGTTGTGCTGCGAGTAGTGCTGCTCCATGGGCGGGCCGAACACCGACGCCGCGGCGAGATACTGGGCCGGCGTCAGCGACTGATCGCGAAACACCAGCGCCAGATGCTCGGCCAGCGCGTGCGACAGCCCCTCGCGCGTGGGCGCGTCGAGCGGCCTGGCGAGATCCACGCCGGCGACCTCGGCGCCGAGCGCGGGATGGAGCTGGGTAACCTTGAATGCAGGCATGGCTCGATTCCTCAGCGCGCCAGGCCGGGGCTTCCGGCGGGCACCGCGTAGAAGTTCATCGTGAGCGAGACGGCCGTGTAGTAGCCCATCAGCACGATCATGTCGGTGATGCTCTCGTGCCCGAGCGCCTTCACCGCGCGGTCATACAGGCCCTGAGAGACCAGCCGACCGCCGGCGAGCGTCATCGCCAGCTCGTACACCACCTGCTCCCTCGAATCCGAGAACGCGGCGGGAAGGCCCGCGATCATCGCTTCCACCATGGGACCGGGCAGCCCGACTTCCTTGCCGCGCTTTTCGTGCGCCGCGGTGGGGTAGGCCGAGTGCCACGCGCTCGTGATGACGATCACGGCGATTTCCCGCTCGCGCTCCGTCAACGACGACTGGCCCGGCGTGAAGTGCTGGCCGAGCGGGGCGGGAAGCGGTATCCTTCCCGCTGCTCGGGAGTCATCTGGTCAACGGCAATCTCGGCATACCGTCCGAACGTGGGGGTGCCGCTCATTCGTCGACCCTCCTATCCAACCATGGCGTCACAGGAGCCGGACTCCTTGACGGCCGGCGCTGGAGTGCCGCAGACTCGTGCCGCCGAGCGAGACCCTTGATATCGTATGCGCTCCAATAGCGTCGAATCACGATGGGGTCGGGACCGATGTACCACGTGATCTCCTCATCTGGGGGAGGACAGTATGCTCAGGACCATCAATGTCGATATTATCGGGGCCATCAACGACCACAAGCTAAAGGCCAAGGTCACGGGGCAGATCGACGATGCGAGCGGCGAAGGGAGACTCGAGTTCCAATATGACGAGGTTCCGCCTCACTGGCATCCGCTGAGCTACACCGATCCTCTCGTCCTGCTTCCCGGCTATAAGGACACCAGCGGCGGCGGTGCCTTTCGAGCGTTGCACGCACCGGGCAGCTTCACCGCCGAGTGTACGCTGGACTTCGGCAACGGGCTCCTGCTACGGAAGGGCGCCACGATCAACGTCAGCGACGACAAGCACACCGGCGGCTACTACATCGTCGGGACCGCTCGCTCGAGCCACATTCCGAACGCTCTGGGAGCCAAGTACCAGGCGCGCTACGAGTATCGCGAGTTCCTCCATCCCGCCGGCCCCGGACAGATCATTGGGATCGGGTACGCCCGCTGGCCGCGCGCCCGAGGTAGCGGCCAAGCCGACGACGAGCCGATCGAAGCGGTCGTGAGCGCCCGATATCGGCTCGCCGGCTGGTCTGGAGAGCTTTCCAGTCACTACGTGCGGGTGCTCGAAATTCCCGAAGCCACCTGGGACCCCACCAAGCGCATCGTCGTGGCCACGTTCAACACACGCATCGAGCGGTTCGCACCCTAGCCAGATGGATCTCAGTGAGTTCCGACGGCACTTTCCGATCGTCAGCCGGCAGGTGTACCTCAACACGGCGGCGCTGGGCCCGATCTCCGATCTCGCGCGCGACGCCGCGGTCGCCGCCATCGTGGAACAAGCGGAAGACGGCTCGAAAATGTTTGCGGCGTACGAGGCTGCGCTCGCGCGTGCGCGCACGAGCGCCGCGCGCTTGATTGGCGCCAGTCCCGATGAAATCGCGTTCGTGCGCAACACCGTCGAAGCGCTCAGCGTCGTGGCGAGCGGCGTTGCGTGGCGCGCTGGGGACAACGTTGTCGCCAGCGCTTTGGAGTTCAGCGGCAATGCCTATCCGTGGCTCAACTTGGCGCGGCTTGGCGTCGCCTGTCGCTTCGTGCCGTCCACGGACGGCAGCGTGGACGTGGACGCCCTCGCCGCCGCCACCGACGAGCGGACACGGGTGATCACGGTGAGCTTTGTGCAGTTCAGCAACGGCTTTCGCGCGGACGTGGACAAGCTGGGGACCTTCTGCCGGTCCAGAGACATCCGCCTCGTGGTGGACGCGATCCAGGGCGTCGGCGTCGTGCCGCTCGACGTCCGCGCCGCATCCATCGATTTCCTCGCGTGCGGCGCCCACAAGTGGCTGTGCGCACCCGCCGGGAGTGGCTTCCTTTACGTTCGCCGCGACCGGCTGCCCGAGATCGCGCTGACAGAGATCGGGCACGGCAGCGTTGTCCCGGTGCCGGGATCGTTCATCGATTATCGGTTGACGCTGCGTCCGGACGCACGGCGATTCGAGTCGGGCGTCACCAGCTATGCCAACGTCGCCGGCCTGGCGGCCGCGCTCGATCTGATCTTGGAGGTCGGTGTGCCCCGGATTCGGGGCCACGTCTGCGGGCTCACCGCGCGCCTTGTGGAGCGGCTGAGCCGGCGCGGATACATTACGGCGTCACCCCAGCCGCCCGAAGAGAGCGCCGGCATCGTGGCGTTCGTCGGGCGGGACCGGCCGGCCGACGAGCTCGCCGCGCATTTGGCCGCCCGGGGCATCGCAGTTTCGGTGAGGGAATCGGCGGTCCGGGTAGCGGTCCACGGATTCAACACGGTCGACGACATCGACGCGATGATCGCCGCGCTGCCGTAGATGGTACGGATCGAGCGGAGACCGTTGTGAAGTGCCCGCACTGCGAAGCCGACAATCGTGACCGCGTGAAGTTTTGTGAGAATTGCGGGGCCGCCTTCGGATCTGTTTGCCTGCAATGCGGGGCGACCGTGCTTCCCGGCAAGCGGTTCTGCGGCTCGTGCGGCACGGCCCTCTCCATTCTCAATCCGCCGCTCGAGAGCTTCACTTCGCCGCAGAACTACACGCCGCAGTATCTGGCCGAAAGGATCCGAGGCGCGCGCGAAACGCTGGAAGGCGAGCGCAAGCAAGTGACCGTACTCCTGGCCGACCTCCGCGGATCGCTCGAGCTTCTGGCCGACCGTGACCCTGAGGAGGCGCGAGGCATTCTCGATCCCGTCCTTGCCCGGATGATGGAGGCGGTGCATCGCTTCGAGGGCACGGTCAACCAGGTCATGGGCGACGGTATCATGGCGCTTTTCGGCGCGCCCCTCGGCCACGAGGATCACGCGGTGCGCGGCTGTTATGCCGCCCTCCGAATGCAGGAGAGCGTCTCAGCCCTCGCCGAGGACCTTCGGCAGAGCTACGGCGTCAGCGTGCAGATCCGTATTGGTCTCAACTCGGGGGATGTCGTCGTGCGCTCGATTGGCAACGACCTGCGCATGGACTACACCGCGGTCGGCCAGACGACACACCTGGCCGGCCGGATGGAGCAGCTCGCGCACCCGGGTCAGATCTTCCTCACTGAGGCCACGTTTCGCCTTGCCGAAGGCTTCATCGCGGTCAAGCCGCTCGGCCCCGTGCCCATCAAGGGGCTGCCCTCGCCGATCCCGATATTCGAGCTTACCGGCCCCGGCCCCATCCGCTCGCGTCTGCAGCGAGCCGCCGCGCGCGGCCTCACGCGGTTCGTGGGACGGGAGATCGAGCTGGCGGAGCTCCTCGGCGCAACAGAAGAGGCGCTACGCGGCCACGGCCAAGTCGTCGCGCTCGTCGGCGAGCCCGGGGTGGGCAAGTCGCGCCTCATCTACGAGTTCACCGCGGACCGCCTGCCGCCTGAGTGGCGCGTGCTGGCCGTTTAAGCTACTTCGACCTCGAAGAGAGCGACGACTTCCGGCGCATTCGTGAGAAGGTCGCGGGCGGCCTCCTCGACCTCGGAGAGTCTCTGGCGACCCTGCCCGCGATCCTTGCAGTACTCGACGTGCCGGTGGACGATCCCGGGTGGCAGAGGCTCGACCCGCGTCAACGCTGGAATCGCACCCGGGACGCGATCCGCCGCGTGTTGTTCAGAGAGAGCCAACGACGCCCGCTGTGTCTCGTCATCGAAGACCTTCACTGGATCAATCCCGAAGTCCAGACAGTCCTCGACGCTCTGGTGGAGAGCCTGCCGACGGCGCGCATCCTGCTGCTCGTGTCGTACAGGCCCGAGTACGAGCACGGATGGGGCCGCAAGAGCTATTACGCCCAGATCGCCCTGCATCCACTATCGCGCAGCATGGCGACAGAGCTGCTGCAAGATCTGCTCGGTAACGCACCCGACATGAAAGCCCTGCAGGCGCGCCTGATCGAGCACACAGAGGGCAACCCGTTTTTCCTGGAGGAGAGCGTCCGACACCTGATCGAAACGGGACTTCTCGTGGGCCAGCGCGGGGCGTATCACCTCGGACAGCGCGACGATCCTTCGGACGTGCCGGCCACGATCCGGGCCCTGATCGCCACGCGCATCGATCGCCTCACGTCAATAGACAAGCGCGTGCTGCAGTGCGCTGCTGTGATCGGCAAGGACATCCCCGTGACGTTGTTGGAGCGCATCGTCGACGTCACTCCGGATGAGCTGCACCGCAGCCTCGCCAATCTGCAGAGCGCGGAGTTCCTGTACGAGGCGGTCCTCTTTCCAGCCCTGGAGTACACGTTCAAGCACATTCTGACGCTCGACGTGGCCTACAGCGGTCTCTTGCAGGAGCGTCGCCGCGCCCTGCACGGACAGATCGTCGAGGCGCTCGAGGCTCTCGTTGCGGACCGGCTGGCGGAGAACGTCCAGCAACTCGCCCATCACGCGCTCCGCGGTGAGCTGTGGGCGAAGGCGGTGAGCTATCTCCGGCAGGCCGGGACGCGCGCGGCCGCATGTTCGATGAATCGTGAAGCGATCGCGCGCTTTCAGGAGGCACTCGTGGCGCTCGGCCACCTGTCCGAGGGCAGCGAGGCATACGAGCAGGCCATCGACATCCGGGTTGAGATCCGCCACTGCCTGCTGCTGCTCGGTGAGCACGAGCAGATCTTCGAGTACTTGAAGGAAGCGGCAACGCTGGCGGAGCGTGTCGGCGATCGACGCCGTCTCGGGTGGGTGTCGTCGTACACGGCTCACCACTGGTGGTACTCAGGCGATCCGGACCTGGCGATCGAGTCCGGCCGGCGGGCCATCGCGATTGCCGATTCGGTTTCCGACCCGGTCCTGCAGGGGCTGACAAACTTCCACTTGGGCCAGGCCTACCACGCGCTCGGGGAGTACCGCCGCGCCGTCGACTTTTTCACGCAGACGGCGGCGTCGGCCCAGTCCACCATCCTGGCTGAACGCTTTGGCAGTCTCTACTCGGTGCGCTCACGGTCGTGGTTGGCCTGGTGCTTTGCCGAGTTGGGAGATTTCGATCAGGCGCTGATGCACGGGCAGGAGGGGGTGCGGATCGCCGAGGCGGTCGATCAGCCGTTCAGCCTGATCACGGCATATGTTGGCCTGGGGGTTCTGCATCTGCGCAAGGGCGAACTGCTCAAGGCCACGATCATCCTTGAGCGCGGGCTGGCGCTGTGCCAGTCGCGCGACCTCCCGGTACTGTTCCCGACTGTTGCCTCACGCCTCGGTGCCGTCTATGTCCTACTCGGCCGGCTCGACGAGGCGCTGCCGCTACTCGAGCGGGCGGCCGCGGAGGCCAGGTCGATGAGCCGGTTAAGCGGTCACTCGCTGCGCGTCACGCACCTGGGCGAAGCCCTCCTTGCCGCCGGCCGGGCCGAGGAGGCGCTCGCCGCCGCTGCGCAAGCCATCGACCTCTCGCGCAAGCACAAGGAGGGTGGATATCAGGCCTGGGCCTTCCGGCTGCTCGGGGAGATCAAGGCTCAGGACGATCGCCGCCTGGAAGAAGCCGACTCGGCTCTTACCCAGAGCTTGACGCTCGCCGCCGCGCTCGGCATGCGCCCGCTCGTCGCGCACTGCTATGCGGGACTGGCTGGTGTGCAGTGGCGGAGCGGCAGTCGGTCTCGAGCGGAAGAGCACTTCCAGATCGCCGTGAGAATGTTTCGGGAAATGGGCATGACTTACTGGGAGGAGCGCGGGGATCGCGCTTGGCGACAGCGCTGAGATAGCATGGTGCACGCCGTGCTGTCGCACATCGACTCGCGAGAGCTGATCGACCTGGCCAGCGCCCTCATTCGCATCCCCAGCTTCAAGACCGAGGAGACGCCCGTCGCGCGCTTCCTCGCCGACTTCTTCAGCACGCGCGGCTACGACGTCGAGCTTCAAGAAATCGAGCCCGGGCGATTCCAGACGATCGC
>QHRW01000044.1:0-16314 GCA_003220265.1 Candidatus Rokuibacteriota bacterium
AAGGCTGGATTCGGCCACCTCGACGACGAGGGCGGGCCGTGCGGGGTGATCGGCCGAGTAGTCACGCGGGGTCCCGGGCGTCACGACCACATCGGGCTCCGGCTCCGAGTCGTCGTCCAGTGCGATCGGATCTTGCTGGCGAACGACCCAGCCGGTACCGAAGGCGGCCCGAAGCGCGTCGGCCGTGAGGCCGACGGCCGTTGCGTGGGGCGCGCCTTTGGGCTCGGCAACGATGAGCTGACCGTCGATGAGCTCGACGGGCTCGTCCTCCGGCAGGATGCCGAGCTCGCCGAGCTTGCGGTATTCCTTCCGCGTCCAGCGTCGCGTTCGGACCGGATATGTCGTCATGATTGACCTCAGCGTGAGCGGCGCAGCATCTCAGGCAGGATGTCGGCGACCGCAACCGCGATGTCCGGCCGGGCCAGTGGGACGATGGTTCCTCCCGGAGCCACAACGGTACGGTCCACATACCGCCAGCCGAGCTCGGCGGTCGCGTCGACGCCGGGGCGCCGGTAGACCTCGACCTGCCAGTCCTCGGCATTGACGATCCAGTAATCCGGCAGCCCCGCACGCGCGTAAGCACTGCCCTTGTAGCAGCGATCGAAGCGGAGGCTGGTCTCGGCCACCTCGACGACGAGCACCGGCCGTGCCGGATGGTCATCGGCATAGTCGAACACGCCGCCGGGCACGACGGCGACGTCAGGCTCGGGCTCGGAGACGTCGTCCAGCGCGATCGGGTCCTGCTGAATCACCAGCCAGCCGTCGCCGAAGGCGCGGCCGAGAACCCCCGCCGTCAGCCGGACGAACGTGGCGTGCGGCGCGCCCTTGGGCTCGGCGACGATCAGATGGCCGTCGATGAGCTCGATTGGCTCATCTTCCGGCAGGACGCCAAGCTCGTCGAGCTTGCGGTATTCCTTGCGCGTCCATCGGCGCGCGCGAAACGGATACGTCGTCATGCGTCGATGCTAGTCACGCGACGTGGGCCGGATCAATGCCCACAATTTCAGACACCTCACGTCGAGAGCTACGCCGGCTTGGCGGCCCGCACGAGCGCCAGCGTCTCGTCCACCGTGTCCTGCCCCGTGATCGCGCGCAGCACGACCTCGTCCACCGCGCCCTTCCACTTCGCCAGCCCGGCGCGGATGTCCGCGGGCGTCTGGCCGGCGATGGCCGTGTCCACGGGCTTCACGCCCATGCGCTCGAAGTGAGCGGCGTACGCCGGGATGCCGGCGTAGCGCGCGGCCTCCTCGCCGAGACGCGCGAGGCCGGCCGGGCCCATGGCCATCCGCACGTAGGCGTAGGTCGTCGGCGTCTTGCGCTTGGCCGCCGCGGCTCCCTCGCGCACCAGCTCGGCCGAGCGCCTGGCGCACTCTGGCGTCAGCCAGTTGAAGAGGACGCCGTCGGCGATCTCGCCGGCGAGCCGGCACATCTTGGGCCCCAGCGCGGCGACGACGATGCGCGTCTGGAGGCTCTTGCGGATCTCCGCCACGCCGTCGCGCACGCGCTCGAGCGACCTGGGATTGGGGCTGCCGACACCGAGCAGCAGGCGGTCGAGCGGCAGCCGCGTGCTCCGCACGCCGTCCACGATGCTCGCCGGGCCGCGCGTGTGCAGCGGGATCACGCCCACGCCGAGGGCGACACGCGTCGTGACGCCGGCCGCCTGGGCCAGGGCCGCCAGGCCGTCCGTCGAGCCGGGATGATTCACCCAGAACGAGGAGTACCCGAGCGCCTCGGCCTCGCGCGCGGAGGCCTTGATGACGTCGCTGGCGATGCCGGCGAAGAGCGCGAACCCCTGTCCCATCGTGCGTCCTCCTGTGGGCCGTCACGCTACCACGACTTGCGCTGCGCCCTCCGACGAGATACACCGGAGCAACGCCACATCCGGAAGGGAAGGAGGAACCCTGCGAGGGTTCCCCTTCAATCCGGAAGGGATTGGGGGAACCCTGCGAGGGTTCCCCTTCAATCCGGAAGGGAAGGGGGAACCCTGCGAGGGTTCCCCTTCAATCAGGAGAGCCCCTCATGACTGACAAGCTCTTGATGCAGAAGGACGGCCCCATCGGCTGGATCGTCTTCAACCAGCCGGACAAACGCAACGCGGTGAGCCAGGAGATGTGGGAAGCCATGCCCGGCTACGTCAAGGAGCTGTCGAGCGACGACGCCATCCGCGTGGTGATCTTGAGAGGCGCGGGCGATCAGGCGTTCGTCTCCGGCGCCGACATCTCGCAGTTCAAGGACAAGCGGAAGAACATGGCCGACGAGGAGAACTACCGCCGGATCTCCGCCGCCGGCTCCGACGCCCTCGCGCATCTGCAGAAGCCGCTCTTGGCCATGATCCACGGCTTCTGCATCGGCGGCGGCCTCTCCATCGCCATCGGCTGCGACCTGCGCATCTGCTCGGACGACTCGCGCTTCGGCGTGCCGGCCGCTCGGCTGGGGCTCGGCTACCACTACCACGGCATGGAAAAGCTCGTGCGCCTGGTGGGCCCGGCCTACACCAAGGAGATCTTCTTCACCGCGCGCACGGACTTCAGCGCGCAGGACGCCTGGCGCATGGGGCTGGTGAACCAGGTCGTGCCCAAGGCCGAGCTCGAGACGTTCACGCGCAAGTACGCGGAGACGATCGCGCGGAACGCCCCGCTCACCATCAAGTCGGCCAAGAACACGGTGGAGCAGCTCGGATATCCGCCGGACAAGCGCGACATCGCGCTGCTCGACAAGCTGATCGCCGACTGCTTCAACAGCCAGGACTACCAGGAAGGCGTGAAGGCCTTCGCGGAGAAGCGGCGCCCGCAGTTCCAGGGCCGCTGAGCGCATGCGCCACGTTCGCCTGGGCCGCACGGGCCTGCGCGTCTCCCAGGTCTGCCTGGGCACGATGACGTTCGGCGTGCAGTGCGACGAGGCGGCATCGCGCGCGATCCTCGACCGCGCGGCGGCGGCCGGCATCACCTTCCTCGACACCGCCGACGTCTACCCGCTGGGCGGCACCGCGGAGACGGTCGGCCGCACGGAAGAAATTCTCGGGCGCTGGCTGCGCGGCCGCCGCCACGGCGTCATCGTGGCCACCAAGGGCTTCGGCGCCACTGGGCCGAACCCGTGGGACCAGGGCCTCTCGCGCAAGCACCTGCTCGACGCCATCGACGCCTCGCTGAAGCGGCTGGGCACCGACTACGTCGATCTCTACCAGATCCACCATCCCGATCCGCACACGCCCATCGACGAGACGCTCGGCGCCCTCGACACCATCGTGCAGAGCGGCAAGGCGCGCTACGTCGGCTGCTCCAACCTGCCCGCCTGGCAGACGGCGCGCGCGCTCGGCCGCAGCGAGGTGCTGGGCTTCGCGCGCTTCGAGAGCGTGCAGCCGCGCTACAACCTGCTCTTCCGCCAGATCGAGCGCGACCTGCTGCCGCTCTGCGAGGCCGAGGGCCTCGCGGTGATTCCCTACAATCCGCTCGCCGGCGGCTTTCTCAGCGGCAAGCACAAGCGCGAGGGCGGCCCCACCGCCGGCACGCGCTTCACGCTCGGCACCGCGGCCAAGCGGTATCAGGAGCGCTACTGGCGCGAGCGCGAGTTCGAGACCGTCGAGGCGCTGCGCGCGCTGGCCGCCGAGGCCGGGGTGTCGCTCGCGCAGATGGCGATCGCCTGGGTGCTCGCCAATCCGGCGATCACGTCGCCCATCGTCGGCGCCAGCCGGCCCGAGCAGCTCGACGACGTGGCGGCGGCCGCCGGCAAGACGCTCGACGGCGGGCTCAAGGCGCGCCTGGACGAGCTGACCGCCGAGTATCGCCTGGGCGACGACGCCCGCTGAGCGCCGTCCCCGCCGCGAGCGATCGCGCGCGGATCCTCGTCTGGATCTGCGTGCTCATCGCCATCAACCAGCTCGGCTTCGGCGCGGTCGTGGCCGTGCTGGCCCTCTACGCGCGCTCCTTCGGCGTGAGCCAGTCGGCCATCGGCCTGGCCATCGCAATCTACGGCTTCGCCCGCTTCGCCGTCGCCATGCCGGCCGGGCGGCTGGCCGACCGCGCGGGCCGCCGCACCGGCCTCGCGCTCGGCGGACTCGTCACCGGCGTGGGCAATCTGCTGTGCGCGTTCGCGCCCACGTATCCGGTGTTCATCGCCGGCCGCTTCGTGGCGGGCGCGGGCGCGGCGCTCGTGCTGATCACGGGGACCGTCGTGCTGGCCGACATCACGACGCCGGCCAATCGCGGGCGCACGCTGGCCATCTACCAGGGCGTGTTCCTCTTCGCCGTCGGCGTCGGCCCCGTGCCGGGCGGGCTGCTGGCCGAGCGCTTCGGCCTCGTCGCGCCGTTTTTGGTCTACGCGGTGGCGGGCGGCATCGCCGGGCTGCTCGCGTGGTTCTCGATTCCCGAGACGCGCGGCCGCGGTGGCGTGGACGCCGCCGAGCTCGTGACGCCGGCGTTCCTCGCGCAGGTGCGGCTGCTCACCGGCCGGGTCGGCTTCGTGCTCGTGAGCCTCGTCAGCTTCGTGACCGCGTTCGCGCGCACCGGCGCGCTCTTCAACGTGATCCCCGTCCTCGCGCACGATCGCCTCGGCCTCAGCGCGGAGCAGATCGGGCTCGGGCTCGGCCTGGCCAGCCTGGTGGGGCTCGTGCTGATCTATCCGTCCGGCGTGCTGGTGGACCGCTACGGGCGGAAGATCGTGATCATGCCGGCCACGCTCGTGTCGGGCGTGTCGCTGGTGCTCTTCCTGGTGATGCCGGGCTACGCGTGGTTCCTGGCCGGCTGCGTGGTGTGGAGCGTGGCCACCGGCGTGAGCGGCGCGGCGCCCGCGGCTTATGCCGCCGACACCGCGCCGCCGGGCATGAACGCGGCGGCGATGAGCGCGTACCGGATGCTGGCCGATCTCGGCTACGTCATCGGCCCGCTCGCACTGGGCGCCATCACCGACGCCTTCGGCGCAGGCGTCGCGCTGGCGACGGCCGCCGTGCTATTGGTGGCCGCCGCCGCGCTCTTCGCCCTCTACGCGCCCGACACCTACAGGCTCTGAGTTACTGCAGCGGCGAGAAGGCCGCGGGGAGCACGATCTTGTTCTGCTGCGAGATGAGGCGATCGCCACCGCCGGGCGGCGGCCACACGCCCTTCTTGCGCGCCTCGTCACGGACCTGCATGCGCTGGTCCATGCTCTGGTAGGCCCAGATGTGCACGAAGCCGTTGGCCTTGCCGAATTCCACGCCGCCCGCCAGCACCACCGGCGAGAGCTTCATGCGATCCGGCAGCTTCGCCTCCCAGCCCTTGGCCGTGTCCGGCAGCGTGCCGCCCTTGAGCGTGTAGTAGCGGATCTCGAAGACGGGACCCATGCGTCCCGGCTGCGGCGTCGGCACGAACGGGAACGGGTTGATGATCTCCGAGCGCATCTTGCGGATGAACTCCGACGTCTTCGGCGGCCAGTTCGCATCCTTGGCCGCTTCGGCGCGGATCTTCGCGCGCTCGGCGAGGTCCTGGTAGCCCCACACGTGGATGATCTCGTTGAGCGGGCCGATCTCGGTGTGCCAGAACGCGGTGAGCGGTGAGTACTTCTTGCGGTACTCGTAGGCCTCGCCGAAGCGCTTCTCCACTTCGGCCAGGCTGCCGGGGGCGATCTGATAGGTCCGGATCTCGTAGATCATGCGGGCTCCTTTCGGGCTGACCGACTTCGACCGCGTAGTACTATGCCTCACGCCCGGTCCGGACGCCATCTCGCGGAGGCCGTCAATGCCGACACGCTCGCGCTGCTCGCTCGCCCTCGTGCTGGTCCTCGTCGTGGCCCTGCTGGCCGTCGGGTGGCCAGCCACTGGCCAGACGCCCAGGCGCGGCGGCGTCCTCAACGCGATGCTCATCGAGAATCCACCCGGCTTCTCGATCCACGAGTCGTCCACCATCGCGGGCGTGTGGCCGGTGGCGCCCTGCTACTCGAACCTCGTCACCTTCGATCCGTTCAAGCCCTACGAGACCGTCGACACCGTGATCGGCGAGCTGGCCGAGCGCTGGTCGTGGCAGGACAACTTTCGCAACCTCGTCTTCTTCCTCCGCAAGAACGTCAAGTGGCACGACGGCCAGCCGTTCACCGCCCGGGACGTGAAGTACACGTTCGACGTCGCGCGCGAGTCGGCCGACGCGCCCGCGAAGCTGCGCATCAATCCGCGCAAGGACTGGTACGCGAGCGTGGAGGCGATCGAGACGCCCGATCCCTACACGGTGATCTTCCGCCTGCACCGCCCGCAGCCCTCGCTGCTGCTCATGCTCGCGTCCGGCTACTCGCCCGTGTATCCGGCGCACGTCCCGCTCAACGACCTGCGCCAGAAGTGCGTGGGCACGGGCCCCTTCCGGCTCAAGGAGTACGCGCACGGTCAGATGATCGAGCTGGAGCGCAACCCCGACTACTTCGTGCCCGGCCGGCCGTACCTGGACGGCATCCGCTACCCGATCATCACCGAGCGCGGCACCCGCATGGCCGCGCTGCAAGCCGGCCGGCTCGACACCTCGATGCCGCTCGAGATGACGAAGACCATGGCCGAGCAGGTGAAGCAGAATGCGCCGTCGATGGTGGTGACGGAGATCGGCCAGAACGGCAGCGACAACGTCGTCATCAACCACAAGAAGCCGCCGTTCGACAACCCGCTCGTGCGGCGCGCGGTCAACGCGGCGCTCGATCGCTACGCCTACGTGCAGGGCGTGCGCCACAAGGGCGCCGTCGTGGGCGCGGCGCTGATGCCCCGCCCGGCCGGAGCCTGGGGCCTGCTCGAGAAAGATCTCAAGACGCTGGCGGGCTATCGCGGCCCCGCGCGCGACAAGGCCGAGGCCAAGCAGCTTCTGGCCCAGGCGGGCTACGGCCCCGGCAAGCCGATGCGCGTCGAGCTGGTCACGCGCTCGATCGCGATCTATCTCGACCTCGCGTCGTTCGTGGCCGACCAGCTCCGCCAGGTGGGCGTGGAGGCGACGGTCAAACAGATCGAGACTGCGCAGTACTTCCCGCTGCTGACCCGGCGCGAGTACCAGATCGGCGCCAACCTCACCGCCTCCGGCATCGACGACCCCGACGGCTACTTCTTCGAGAACTACAAGTGCGGCGCCGGGCGCAACTACACCGACTACTGCGACGAGGCGATGGACCGGATGATCGACGCGCAGTCGGGCGAGCTCGACCGCGCCAGGCGGCTGAAGCTCGTGTGGGACATCCAGCGCAAGCTGGAGGCCGACGTGGCGCGTCCGATGCTGGGCTGGCGCAACGAGTACTTCACGCAGGCTCCGTACGTGCGCAACCTGATCCCGCACAACTCGCTGTACAACTACGGCCGTATGCAAGAAGTCTGGCTCGACAAGTAACGACCCAAGGAGAAGTGACCGTATGCGACTTCGTCCGCTCGCCGTGGCCCTGCTCGCGCTGCTGCTCTTCGTTCCCCTGTCGGTGGCGGCGGCGCCGCCCGCCGACACGCTGGTGATCGGCCTGCACGTGACGCTGGCCACCCGCTGGCTCGATCCCGGGGAGACCGAGGCGCTGATCACGCCGTTCATGATGCTCTACGCGATCCACGACGCGCTCACCAAGCCGATGCCCGGCAAGCTCATCACGCCGAGCCTGGCCGAGTCGTGGTCGATGTCCAAGGACGGCCTCGCCTACGACTTCGTCATTCGCAAGGGCGCCAAGTTCCACAACGGCGATCCCGTCACCGCGGAGGACGTGAAGTTCACCTTCGACCGCTACAAGGGCGCCTCGGCCAAGCTGCTCAAGGACCGGGTCAAGGAGGTCCAGCTCGTCGCGCCGAATCACGTGCGGTTCGTGCTGAAGGAGCCGTGGCCGGACTTCATGGCCTTCTATGGCACCTCCGCCACCGGCGCCGCCTGGATCGTGCCGAAGAAGTACATCGAGAAGGTCGGTGAGGAAGGATTCAAGAAGGCGCCCGTGGGCGCGGGGCCCTACAAGGTCGTCTCGGTCAGCCCCGGCAACGAGCTGAGGCTGGAGGCGTTCGCCGACTACTGGCGCAAGAAGCCCGCGGTGAAGCACCTCGTCATGCGAAGCATTCCCGACGAGGCCACGCGCGCCGTCGCCGTGAAGACGGGCGAGGTGGACCTCGCCTATCTCTTCGGCGGGCCGGTGGCCCAGGACCTCAAGCGCTCGCCGGGCATCACGATCAAGGCCCCGCTGCTCTACGGCATGTACTGGCTGGATTTCCTCGACCAGTGGGATCCGAAGTCGCCGTGGCACGACAAGCGCGTGCGGCTGGCGGCCAGCCTGGCCATCGATCGCAACGCGATCAACGAGGCCGAGATGCTCGGCCTCGGCAAGACCACCGGCGCCTTCGTGCCGCCGGAGTTCGACTTCGCGCTGAAGGTCGAGCCGCCGCGCTACGATCCCAGGCGCGCCAAGCAGCTCCTGGCTGAGGCCGGCTACCCGAACGGTTTCGACGCCGGCGATCTCACGCCGCTGCCGCCCTACACCTCGCTGGCCGAGGCCATCGGCAACTTCCTCGGCGAGATCGGCATCCGTGCGAGCGTGCGCAACATGGAGCGCGCCACGTTCTTGAGCAACTGGCACGACAAGAAGCTCAAGGGCCTGCTGATCGGCGCCACCGGTGCCGCCGGCAACGCGGCCGCGCGGCTGGAGCCGTTCATGACCAAGGGCGGTCTCTACGCCTACGGCTCACGCCCGGACATCGACGACCTCTTCCAGCGCCAGGCCAACGAGCTCGACCAGAAGAAGCGCGAGGCGTTGCTGCACCAGATCCAGAAGATCGTCACCGACGAGGTGCTGGTGGCGCCGATCTTCCAGCAGGGCTTCGTGTGCGCCATCGGGCCGCGCGTGGCCGAGTCCACGCTGGGGATGATCCAGGGCTTTCCTTACGTCGGGCCTGCTGAGGACGCCAAGCTGAAATAACCGCGCGCGCGTTGGTCGGGCAGCGGGCGGGCGGCGGGCGCGGCGGGGGCTGGGGACCACGTGCTGGGAGGCCGCATCGACATCGCTCGCCTGGATTGCATCGACGCCGTGCGCACGGTGCGGCGCGGCGGCGAACGGGTCCCTCAGCCCCCACCGCACCCACCGCCCACCCGCTGCCCGGCGAACGCGGTGCGGTGAGTTCGCTCGTCCCCCATTCGCCGGCTTACGTCGCGTGTTGAACGTCGACGCAGGATGAACGTCGGCGCGGTGCGAACGTAGGCGGAGCACGAACGTCGGCGAGGGCGAGCGTGTTCCATCAGGCGGGCTCAGGGAGATGGCGGGCCGGCGGCTGAGGGCGGCCGGCCCGCGTGGATCGGGGTTACTTGAGGGCGTCTTGGCCGGCTTGGGCGGTTTGGGCGTCTTGCTGGGAGGTGACGCCGGAGACGCCGATCGAGCCGATGATCTTGTTCTCGTGGACGATCGGGATGCCGCCCTCGAGGACGCTGAAGCCCGTCGAGAGGAAGCGGAGGTTCACGCCGCCCTGGGCGATGCCGTCTTGCAGCACCTTGGTGGGCCGCCGGAGCGCGACCGCCGTGCGGGCCTTCTCCTTGGCGATGTCCACGCTACCCCACTGGGTATTGTCGAGCCGCTGCATCATCACCATCTGGCCGCCGGAGTCCAGGATGACGATGGCCACCGGCCAGTTGTTCTTCTTGGCCTCGGCCTCGGCGCCCGCCATGACCTTCTTGGCCTGCTCGAGGTTGATGGGCGAACCATAGGCCATGGGCGGAGCCGGCTGCTGGGCGGCCGCCAAGCCTACCGTGAGCACCACCGCGAGAGCGACGACGAGGGATAGCAATGTCTTCATGGGCTTCCTCCTTGAGGGAGCGCGCTGGTTGGGAGTGCCGGCCGCATAACCTAGCACACTACGCGGAAGTTCCGCCTCACCCGCATCTCCCGGGAGACTGTTATAGTCCCTTCCGTCGCGACCTTGCCACAGGAGGCCAACCGTGAAGCTCCTCTACTTCGACGACTTCAAGCTGGGCGTGCTCAAGGGCGATCAGGTGGTGGACGTGTCGGCGGCCGTCAAGGACCTGCCGCACACCGGGCCCCACGACCTCATCAACGCCGTCATCGCGGGCTGGGAGCAGGCCAAGGGCCGCATCGAGGACGCCGCGGCCAAGGGCAAGGGCGTCCCGGTGGCCGGCGTCCGCATCCGGCCGCCGCTGCCACGGCCGATCAACATCGTGGCGATGGCCGTCAACTACATGGAGGACGGCACGCGCAGCGAGCCGGCGCCGATCAACGCCTTCATGAAATCGCCCACGGCGATCATCGGCAACGACGACACCATGGTGCTGCCCGACGTGCCGGCCACGATCTTCGAGGGCGAGGCCGAGATGGCCGTCGTCATCGGCAAGCGCGCGTCCAACGTCCGCGCCGCCGACGCCATGAGCTACATCTTCGGCTACACGAACTTCATCGACGGCTCCGCGCGCGGCCTGCCGCCGACCGGCAACACGTTCTACCAGATGAAGTCGCGCGACACCTTCGCCCCGATCGGCCCCTGCCTGGTCACCGCCGACGAGATCCGCGACCCGCACCACGTGCAGATCAAGCTGTGGGTCAACGGCGAGCTGAAGCAGAACTTCAACACGGACGACATGGCCCACAAGATCCCGCGCTGCATCGAGTGGGTCACCTCGATCCACGCGCTCGAGCCCGGCGACATCCTGGCCACCGGCACCAACCACCGCGGGCTCAGCGGCTTCCAGAACGGCGACCGCATCGAGCTCGAGACCGAGGGCCTCGGCCGCCTGCGCTTCAACGTCCGCGACGACCTCAAGCGCACCTGGGCACGCGAGACGCGCCTCGATCGTCAGAACAAGGGCCAGGAAGGAACGACGCCGCAGCTCTCGGGCAAGTACGCCAAGCAGTGAGCAGGTAGTCGAGGAGCGCCACGGCTCCGCCGGGGCGCTCCGAACGCTGGGGGCTTGGGGGCCATTTCGTGGCCCCCATCTCTAGAGGACTACTTCGTCTTCAAGAATTCGAGGAGGTCACGCTTGTCGGCGTCGGGGAGATCGGTGCCGAAGGCGTGGCCTCCGTTGCCGTTGCCGGGCGTGCCCGTGTCGAAGCGGTAGGGGCCGGCGTCCGTGTAGCCGAGCGCGGTGATGTCGTAGAGGCGCGAGCCCCGTTGCCAGGCGGCGGGGCGCGCGGACGGATGCGTCAACAGCTCGGCCAGGGTGCGCACCGAGCCGTTGTGGAGATACGGCGCGCGCGCCCACACGCCCGCGAGCCCGGGCGCCCAGTACTTGCCCGTGCTCCGCACGCCCGGCGAGGTCGGGCGCGCGTAGCCGTCCACCTGCACCTCGGCGAGGAAGGTGTTGAAGCGCTGGGCCAGCGCGGGCGTGAACAGACGGGCGCGCGTCGGATCGGTGTCGATGTCCATCGCGGCGTGCAGCCGCGCGTCGCTCTCCTTGCCGTCGTGGCAGCCGGCGCAGCGTGTCATGTAGAGCTTGTGCCCGCGGCCGGCGGCGGTGACGTCCACCGCGAAGGGATAGAGCGGCGCGCGAATGCCCTCGCTCAGATCGGTCTGCCGCTTCACCGCCGCGTACTCGACCCAGCCGCGCTTGCCCACCAGCGGGGCGCCGAGCCCCAGCGAGGCGAGCAGGTTGCGGGCGATCGGCGACTCCGTGTTGCCGTCCCAGTGCACCCACCGGCGCTCGGCGAGATTCCACACGATGCCGAACTTCACCGGCGTGTACGTCTGGGGCGTGGCGAACAGACTGAGCGAGAGCAGGCCGAAGGCGTCGTTGCGGCCGGGGCCCGAGGCCGGCGGCAGCGCGCTCGGAACCTTGTCGGGGATGTGCAGCCCCGCGCGAACGTTGTGCATGAGCCGCAGGATCGAGCGCACGAGCGGGACGAGATCGCGCTCGCGCTCGAGCCGCGCGCGGTCCAGCGCGAGCTGCGCGCCGCTGATCTTGTGCAAGCCGCCGGGCCCGGCGCCGACCGCGCCGGCCGGATCGGCAGCCATCGCCGTGACGATCTGACGCCCCTGCCGCTGCCACGCCCCCGTGAGCAGCTCCTGCGCCGTGGCGTCGTCGCCGCCGGGCGCGGCCGCGAGATAGGCGCGCAGGAATTCCCGCATCGTGGGCGGATTCGCCGTGCGGAACGTGGCGACGGTGAGCGCGCCGAAGAACGCCTCGACGTCGAAGTGCCCCGTGGCGCCGAGCACCCGCACCGGCGCGCCGCCGGCCGCGGGCGTCAGCTCGCCCGCGTGGCAGGAGGCGCAGTTGATTCCCACCGAGGGCAGCCCGCCCAGGTGCGCCACCGGACGGCGGCTGAAGCCGATCGGCCAGCCGAACGTCGCGTCGGGGATCAGGCCGAAGTTCGCCAGGTCCTCACGCGGGAAGAGATCGGGGTACGTGGCGATGAAGGCGCGCAGCACGCGCTCCGGCACCATCTCGGCGCTCATGGAGCCGTGCAGGAAGAACTGCATATCGTCCGCCGACCACGCCGGCACCTGCGCGGCGATCACGTCGCGTGGAGGCATGTCGCGTGCCGGCCGCGCCGTCGACGGCGGGCGCTCGCCGGACGTCGTGCAAGCCGCAGCGGTCAGCATCACGAACACGACGCAGGCGCGGAGGACGGCCGTGTTGGTCATACCGTCGATTCTACGGGCGCCCCCCGGGCCCAGATTCCAACTATTCGCGCAGCGCAGGCAAGACCTCGCGGGTAAAGCGTTCCAGCTGGGGGAGCTGGTCGTCGCCGATGAAGCGCAGGCAGAGATCGGTGACGCCCGCCTCGGCATAGCGGCGCAGCGCGGCAATCACCACCGGAGCGGGCCCGAGGCCCATCAAGCCGCGCTGGTGCACGCCGCCGCCATAGTAGGCGGCGAGGAAGGCATGCGTGTCGCGCTCGGCCCTGCGTGCGTCGTCGTCCATCCGCACCGTGGTGTACACGCAGAGCGGAAACGGCCCGCGCGGGCGCCCACGCCGGGCCAGCGCTTCCTCGGCGCGCTCGCGCACGAGCCGGCACTCCTCCGCGTCCACGTACGTCGTGATGATGCCGTCGCCGAGCCGCGCGAAGCGGTCGAACTGCGCGGGCAGCATCTCACCGCGGTTGCCGGCCGTGATGAGCACGGGCGGCCCGACGTCCGTCCACGGCAAGGGGCCGATGGTGTGCTCGGTCAGCGTGAAGTCGTCGCGCATGCGCGTGAGGGGCTCGCCGCGCCAGAGCGCGCGCCACGTCTCGACGTGCTCCTCCAGGCGTCGCACGCGGCGCTTGTGGTCGGCGCCGCACGCCGCCCACTCGCGCTCCGCGGACGGCAGGCTCCAGCCCACGCCGAGGCCCAGCACGACGCGGCCGCGCGAGATCTGGTCCACGTTGGCGATCTGGTGCGCGAGCACGACGGGATGGCGGAGCGCGGGCAGCAGCACGGCGGTGCCGAGCCGCACACGCGTGGTGATGCCGGCGAGATAGGCCAGCGTGGTGAGAGGCTCCAGCCGCGGCTTCGCCACGATGCTGTCGCCGACCCAGATGGCGTCGTAACCGGCGGCATCGGCCTGGCGCGCCATCGCCCAGCACTCCTCGACGGGCGGCCGCCGCGCCGACTCCATCACCACGCCGCGCGTCGGGACGAGCACGCCGATCCGCATGGCCCGCGATTATAGAGCGTCTAGCGCGGGCGCCAGTGACCTTGCACCCAGGCCCAGCCGCCGCGGCGCGCCGCCCAGCGCGCGGGGACCCAGACGTAGCCGGGCTGCGCGGGCAACGCGTAGAAGCCCGGCACCCAGACGTAGCCGCGGGGGCGCCATCCCCAGTGACCGGGGATCCAGACGTACGCAGGCCCCGGCGGCGCCGGCACGACCTCGACTTGCACCGGCGGCGGAGGCGGTGGCGCCGTCGCCACCACCGGGGGCGCCGTGGGCTCCGCCACGAGGCATCCGGTCAGCGTCAGGGCCACCAGTCCGCCGAGCAGAGTAGCGCGCAGGGTGTGAGCCTTCAGCATGCGTTCTCCTTCGACCAGCATCGTTGCCGATCGGACGTGCGAGCGGGAAGCGGTATTTACACCTGGCCGTCCCACGAGGGCTCGGCCACCTCGCGCCAGCGGGCGCGGATCCGCTCGAAGGCCGCCGCCTCCAGCGGGCCCGCCGCGAGCAGGGCGGCGTTCTCCTTCCAGCGGCATCGTTGCCGATCGGACGTGCGAGCGGGAAGCGGTATTTACACCTGGCCGTCCCACGAGGGCTCGGCCACCTCGCGCCAGCGGGCGCGGATCCGCTCGAAGGCAGCCGCCTCCAGCGGGCCCGCCGCGAGCAGGGCGGCGTTCTCCTTCCAGCGCTCGGGCTTCGTGGTGCCGACGATCGCCGTGTGCACGCCCGGCACGCTCAGCGTGAAGCGCAGCGCGGTGGCGGCGGCCGCCTCGCGCTTGCCGCGCAGGAAGTCGTAGTCGAGCGCGCGCAGCCGCGTCCAGTACGGCTGGTAGTAGGGCTCGGCCGGCTTGCGCGCGTAGCGCCAGGCCGCGTTGGCGATCGGCCGCTTGGCGATCACGCCCACGTTGCGCGCGCGCGCCAGCGGCAGCGTCCGCTCCACGGTCTCCTGGTCGGCGATGCTGACCGACGTCTGCAGCGTGTCGAAGCGCCCGCACTCGACGGCGTAGCGTGCGGCCTCGCCGTCGCCGCTGTAGCCGACGTAGCGCGTCCAGCCGCGCTCGCGCGCGCGCTCGAGGGCCGCGATCACGTCCCCCTGGCGCAGCTCGGCCAGCGAGCAGCTGTGGAGCTGGACGAGATCGACGTGATCGGTGGCCAGGCGCTTGAGGCTGCGCTCGATGCTGGAGAGCAGCGCGGCCGGGCGCCAGTCGGCGCGGCCCGAGCCGCGGCCGTGACCGCACTTGGTGAACAGGTGGTACTCGCGCCGGCGATTGCCGATGGCGCGGCCGATCAGGATCTCGCTGTCCTCGTAGCACTCCGCCGTGTCGACCACGTTGAGGCCGGCGTCGAGGGCGCCGCCCAGCAGGCGCCCCACCGTGCGCTCGCTCACGCGCTGGTAGCCGATCTCCGAGCCGCCGAAGCCCAGCACGCTGGCCACCATGTCCGTCGCCCCGAGCCGCCGCCGCTCCATGGGTCGAGCATACCCGGTTGAATAAACGCCATCGAGCCGTCGTCGAAGCGCGCAAGGTGTGAGCCTTCAGCATGCGTTCTCCTTCGACCAGCATCGTTGCCGATCGGACGTGCGAGCGGGAAGCGGTATTTACACCTGGCCGTCCCACGAGGGCTCGGCCACCTCGCGCCAGCGGGCGCGGATCCGCTCGAAGGCCGCCGCCTCCAGCGGGCCCGCCGCGAGCAGGGCGGCGTTCTCCTTCCAGCGCTCGGGCTGCCAGCACCCGTGGTCTACCGGCCGGCGCCCGTCTACGTCGCGCCGCTTCCGCCGCCGGTGGCGTACTACCCGGCGCCGCCCGTGCACTACGCGCCGCGCGTGATCTACGTGGCGCCCGACAAGCACTGGAAGCACTGGGACAAGCACGGCCGATTCGAGCACGGGGGCTGGCGACGGCACTGACGGCACTCGAGGACCGTTGCGAGACTTCAGGGCGCCCCGGCCAGGCCGGGGCGCTTATCTTTTCGGTCGAATCCCCTGGTACACTGCCCCGCCATGAAGATCACTCACGTCACCACCCACGTCCTGCGCACGCCGGCCGACAACCCGCTCGTCGTGGGCTTGCCGGCGCCGACCGACACTCGTGAGTTCGTCACGCTCGAGCTCGGCACCGACCAGGGCCTGACGGGCGTCGGCCTGACGTTCTTCGGGGGCGCGCTGACGCCGGCGCTGCGCGCGGCCGTCGACGGCCTCGCGCGGCTGGTGATCGGCGACGATCCGGCGCAGACCGAGACCATCGCGGCCAAGTGCCGCCGCGCGGCCGGCAGCTCGGGGCCCGGCGGCATCTACACGCTGGCGCTCTCCGCGCTGGACATGGCGTGCTGGGACCTCAAGGGCAAGGCGGCGGGCCAGTCCGTCTGCGCGCTGCTGGGCGGCCTCCGTGATCGCGTGCCCACGTACGCGAGCGGCGCGCTCATGCGCCCGCACCCGATCGACTATCTGGCCAAGGCCGGCCCGCGCCTGACCGACATGGGCTTCCGCCAGATGAAGATGCAGTGCGGCAGCGAGCCGACGATCGCCGCCTCCGTCGAGCGCGTGCGCGTGATGCGCGAGTCGATCGGCCCCGACGTCGATCTCATGTGCGACATCAACCAGCTCTGGAGCGTGCACCACGCGATCGAGGTGGGCCGGCGCATCGAGCCCTATCATCTGTATTGGCTCGAGGATCCCACCACGCACGACGACTACCCGGGGCTGGCCCGCATCGCCGACGCGCTGACGACGCCGATCGCCGCCGGCGAGTACCACTACGGCATCGCGCCGTTCCGTCACCTGCTGGAGGCGCGCTCG
>QHRW01000044.1:16473-20643 GCA_003220265.1 Candidatus Rokuibacteriota bacterium
CGAAGCCCGGGCTCGGGCTGGCGTTCGATCAGGCCACGGTCAAGCGCTACCAGATCGCCTGAGCCGTTCCGGGCGCCGTTCCCGAAGCCGCCGGCTCGCTGCGCGCGCGCTCGCGCTAACCGCCGAGATTTCCTGACGCAGGCGCGCGTCAAGGCGTCTGGCATTCGCCTTGCCAGCACGAGGACGGCGTGAACGGGCATTCATTCAGCCTCGCGCTCGCTGTCGTCCTGCTGCTCACGTCGGCCGCGCACGCCATCGAGGGCACGCCGGCCCCGACACTGACGGTCAAGATCGATCGCGATCGTCTCCATCTCGAGGTTCGCGATCAGCCGCTGACGCGAGTTGTTGCCGAGCTGAGCCGGGTGAGCGGTCTTGCCGTTCATCTGCGAGTGCGCGCGGACAGGACCGTGACCGCCTCGCTCAGCGACGTCCCGCTCGAAGTCGGCCTGACACGCCTCTTCGGCGGCGACGCCAACCTCGTCTTCTCGTACGCCAGCGCGTCGTCGAAGCTGCCGGCGGAGCTGTGGGTCTGGCCCGATCGGCCGGACGCGATCACGGCCGACGTGGCCCGCCTCGACGCCGACGAGCCGCCGCTCTCCAACGCGGTTGCCCGGCTTCACGATCCGGATCCACGGGCCCGGGCGCGCGCCGCCGCCGCGATCGCCGCGACCCGCGACGACTCGCTCGTCGACCTGCTCGCGCGCGTCGCGCGCGACGACACCGAGCGCGACGTGCGGGCGGCCGCCGTCGCCGCGCTGTCCGAGATCGGCTCGTGGCGTGCGCTCGCCGCCCTCAAGCATGTGACCGAAGCCCAACGCCGTGCCTTCACTTCACCCAGAGGAGCCCAGCCATGAAAGGAATGTTCCGGCCGCGTTCGTCGTCGAGGATCTGGTTCGTCACCGTCGTCCTGGCGCTCGGGATGCTGCTCACCGGCGCCGTCCCGAGCCGGGCCGAAACCATCACGGGAACGTTCACCTACCTCAGAACCGATCCCTCGGGCGGCCCCGCGTCGATTCGCCCCATCGCGTTCGCCGAGGTCGAGATCTGGCGCTGCGGGCCGGCGTTCCTGGGGCTGTGCACCTGGGGTGGCGTCACCAAGGTGACGACCGGCGCCAACGGCGCAATCAGCGTTCCGGTCACGTTCGTCGGCAGCGGCGCGATCTACGCCGTCCGCGTCGCCGCGGTCAACTTCGGCGCCGTGGTCTGGAGCGACATCTTCCACACGACCGGCTACTACAAGGAGCCGGGCGAGCCGGGCCCCCAGATCCATCGCACCGTGGCCCAGGCGACGGACTCGCTCGACTTCACCTTCACGTTCTTGGATCCGACGATCGCGGACCACTATAACGTCGCCGAGGTCGGGCGGCAGGCGTTCAGCTACGCCACCGCTCGTCGCGACCCTCGCGAGGGTGATGCGCTGCCGCGCATCAATTACGAGCTGACGACCATCTCACCGTCGCCGACGGGAACCTTCTACGACCCGGTGCGGCGCACGGTCATCATCTCGCCCAGCTTCACCGGCGGCTCGAGCGGCCTGGGCGGCTTCGAGGATTTCGTGACGCTCCACGAGACGGGCCACTACCTCCAGCACCATATCAGCAAGTTCCTGGCGTTTCCGTCCAGTCACGACGGCTGCACGGCGAGCATCGGCTCCGGCGTCTACAACAGCGCCGAGCACGCGTGGATGGAGGGCTTCGCCGACTACTTCGCCCAGACGGTGCGGCTGTCGCTGCCGGCCGGGACGTTTGTAGGGGCGCTCGGCGCGACCGCAGGCGGCGGCACCAGCGGCATCGGAACGCTCGAAGCTCCCAACGCCTGCGGCACGGTCGGGACGATCGCGCTCGATTCGTCGGTCATCGCCTCGGTGATCGGAGAGACCGCCGACCATCCCGAGCTGCTCGGCGCGGCCGCCGCGGACCCCGTGCTGTTCGCCGCTGTCGTCGCCGGCGCCATCGGCCAGGCGCCCCCCCACACGGTCACCTCCGACATGGTGGAGGACTTCGTGGCGGCGACGCTGTGGGACCTCTTCGACATGCCCGGCGATCCCAACGGCGCCGGGGGCACGCTCGGCGCCGAGACGTTCGACACGCTGGCGCGCCACGATCGCGACGTGTTCCAGATCTTCGACCACGAGCTCGGCGCGCTCGGTCGGTGGCCGACCATCCTCGACTTCCACGAGGCGTGGGTGGCGCGTGGCCTGGATGCCGTCGGCATCGATCGGATCATGGAGGCGGCGCCGATGGCCGTGCCGGCGGCGACGCTGGAGCCGGCCCGGGTGCGCAACGGTCTCGAGGGAGGCCAGCAGGTGACGCGCCGTCCGGACGGTCGGATCGCGATCGTCGTGCGCGGCAACTTCAACTCCTTGATGACGGAGAGCCAGTGCCCGCCGCCGGCGCCCCGCCCGCTGCCCTCGCTCAACGGACCCGCCATCGTCTGGTCGCCGACGGGCATCGTTCCGACCCTGACCGTCGCCTGTTCGTGGACGGGCTGGGACTCGCTCGGTGTCGGCGGCATGAACGCCGAGCCGGCGGCCGTGGTGCTGCCGGATGGCCGCCTGCAGGTCTTCTATCGCAAGGACGACGGTAGCCTCTGGATCATCGGCCAGCGGACCGACGGCACCTGGGTGCCGGCGGGATCGCTCGGCGGCGTGATCACCTCCGGCCCGGCGGTGGGCGTCAACGCGGACGGCCGGCTCGAGGTCTTCGCGCGGGGCACCGACAACGCGCTCTGGCACATCGCGCAGACCGCGGTCAACGGGACGTGGGGGACGTGGATGTCGCTCGGTGGAGACCTGACGTCGATCCCGGTCGTCGTGCGCAACCCATCCACCAACGCGCTGCAGGTCTTCGTCCGCGTCAACGGCGGGCCGATCTCGACGATCGCCCAGAGCTCGCCCGGGAGCGTGCAGTGGACGCCATGGACCTCGCTGGGCGGCGGATTCACGACGGCGCCCGCCGTCGGAATCAACTTCGACGGGCGCCTCGAGGTCTTCGGCCGGGGCACGGACAACGCGCTCTGGCACAACGTTCAGGCCTCGGCCGGCGGAGCGTTCACCGGCTGGTCGTCGCTGGGCGGCGTGATCACGTCGGCGCCGGCGGTCACGCGTCGCGCTGACAACACGCTGGACGTCGCCGCCATCGGCACTGACGGCGCGCTCTGGCACATCGGGCAGACGACTGCCGGTGGCGCGTACTCGGGCTGGACGACGCTCGGGACGCCGGCGGCACTCACGATCGCCTCCGGGCCGCACGTGGAAGTCGACGCGAACGGCACGCCGCAGATCTTCGTCCGGGCCAGCGACAACTCGCTCTGGGTCACGCCTGACGGCCTCAGCGCGAGCTGGCAGTCGCTCCAGGCCGGCGTGCTCAGTTTCTGATCGACCTCGGGGGCCCCTTCCGGGGCCCCCGTTTCATGCGCCGCGGCCGATGGTACGATCCGGCCGGTGAGCCCTCCCCCCGGCACCGTCGCCGCCTCCTCACCGCCCGTTCGCTTCGCCGCGCTGCACGCGCGCGACTACCGCCGGTACTTCGCGTGGAGCCTGCTGGCCATGACGGCCGACAACGTCGAGCACGTCATCAGCTACTGGGTGATCTTCCAGAAGTTCCACTCGCCCACGCTCGGCGGCTTCGCCGTGATCAGCCACTGGGTGCCCTTCCTGCTCTTCTCCGTGTACACGGGGGCGCTGGCCGACCGCTACGACTGCCGCAAGCTGATCCAGATCGGCCAGGGACTGTTCATGCTGGCCTCCTTGACGTGGGGGATCCTCTTCGTCACCGACACGCTGCGCATCTGGCACGCGGCGGCCATCTTGCTGATCCACGGCGCGGCCGGCGTCGTGCTGGGACCGGCCGCGCAGCTCATCATCCACGACATGGTGGGGCCCGCCACGCTGCCGAGCGCGATCCGCCTCAACGCGAGTGCGCGCTACCTGGCCATCCTGCTCGGCCCCGCGCTGGGCGGCGGGCTCATGCTGGCGCTCGGGCCGGCCTGGGGCATCCTCTTCAACGTCCTGCTCTACGTGCCGTTCACGATCTTCCTGCTCACCGTCCCCTACACCGGCCACAGCCGGCGCGTGGGCGAGCCGCCGCGCGTGCGCTTCGGCCTCGCCGAGACGTGGCAGCTCTTCCGCGACCTGCGCGATCGGCGGCTGGTGACGATGATCCTGCTGGG
>QHRW01000179.1 GCA_003220265.1 Candidatus Rokuibacteriota bacterium
CCGGGATCACCATCGCCGAGCACCGCCTCGGCATGGTGCGCAAGTTGCTGAGCGACGCGCTGGTGCACGTGCGGGCGCTCGACTCGCGGGCGATCAAGACCGTGGAGCCGGCGGTGCGCTTCGAGGCCGAGCCATGAGCGAGGACATCGCCTACACGACCATCCGCGAGCTGGGCGCGCGCTACCGGGCCCGACAGCTCTCGCCCGTCGAGGTGACGCGCGCGCTGCTGGCGCGCATCGAGAAGGTCGATTCCGCGCTGCACGCCTTCGTCACGCTCACGGCCGAGCGCGCGCTGGCCGACGCGCGCGCCGCCGAGGAGCTGCTGCGGCGCGGCGACGATCGCCCGCTGCTGGGCGTGCCCGTCGCCCACAAGGACATCTATTGCACGCGCGGCATCCGGACCACCGGCGGCTCGGCGCTCCTCGCCGACTGGGTCCCCGACGCCGATGCCACGTGCGTGCGGCGCTGGAACGACGCCGGCACCGTGCTGCTCGGCAAGCTCATCACGCACGAGTTCGCCATGGGGCTGCAGTTCCCCGGCCATCGCTTCCCGGCCGCGCGCAACCCGTGGAACGTCGAGCACATCCCCGGCGGCTCCAGCAGCGGCTCGGGTGCCGCGCTGGCGTCCGGCCTCGTGCACGGCGCGACTGGCTCGGACACCGGCGGCTCGATCCGCGGCCCGGCCGCGTTCTGCGGCATCGTCGGCCTGAAGCCGACGTACGGACGGTGCAGTCGTGCCGGCGTGCTGTCGCTGTCGTGGACGCTCGATCACACGGGCCCGATGGCGCGGACCGTGGAGGACTGCGCGCTGCTGCTGCAGCCGCTGGCCGGCCACGACGCCGCGGATCCGGCCTCCAGCCGCGCGCCGGTGGACGACTACGTCTCCGGCCTCGGCCGCGACGTCAAGGGCGTGCGGATCGGCGTGCCCCGCAATTATTTCTTCGAGGGCATCGATCCCGAAGTCTCGCGCGCCTTCGAGGAGTCGCTGGCCGCGCTGCGCCGGCTCGGCGCCGAGGTGCGCGACGTCCAGATCCCGAGCCTGGCGGCCACGCAGTCCTTCATGCTGATCCTGCTCGCGGAGGCGTATGCCTACCACGAGCGCGATCTTCGCGAGCATCCAGAGCTCTACGGCGAGGTGCTGCGCGAGCGCTTCCTGGCCGGCGGGCTGGTGACGGGCGCCGAGTACATGCAGGCCCAGCGCATCCGCTCGGAGATTCAGCGCGAGACCGCAGCGGTCCTCGAGCAGGTCGACGTGCTGGCGACGCCGACCGCGCCCAAGCCGGCCACGCCCTACGCGCTCGCCACCGATCCCGAGTTCGGCTTCCCGCGCAGCAACATGGCGCCGTTCAACATCACGGGCCTGCCGACGCTCGCCCTGCCGTGCGGGTTCTCGTCGTCGGGGCTGCCGCTCTCGCTGCAGCTCGCGGGCCGGCCATTCGCGGAAGCGCTGGTTCTCCGCGTCGGCCACGCCTACGAGCAGGCGACGCAGTGGCACACTCGGCGCCCGCCCGTGTGAGGCGCTGCGCGCTCGCCCGCGTGTGCCGAGCGCGGGTAAGTGCGCTCGCCCTGGCGTGCGTCGCCCTGGCCGGATGCAGCCTGTCGCCGCCGCGGATCGCGGCCACGCCGGAGACGATCGCCGTGGTCACGCGAGAGTCGCCGATCGTCGCCGTCCACTATCAGGACATCATCCAGGCCACGCCGCCGACTGACGGCGCGCCCTCCGAGCCTCGCTGGGCCTCGGTGGGGGCGCCGACGCGGCGGATCAAGGAGCGCTTTCTGCAGGGGATGCGGGCGCGGCTGCCGTCCGCCGAGGTGCGCAACGTTTCCGAGCCTCGCTTCGCCTATCTGGTGCGCTACTTGATACCCGATCCCCACTGGCTCAAGCGGACATTTGGTCGCGGCCTGGCCTTCGACTTCTACTCACCGCGGCAATCGCTGCACGTCGGCGGCGGCGCGCTGCGATTCCCGATGATGATCCCGATGACGATCCACGCCAGGCTGCTGCGGCTCGACGATCTGGCGGTGCTCTGGGCGGATTCCTGCACCTTCGAACCTGGCCCCCTCGATCGTGGGGCGATGACGCTTCCCGATGCCGAGCACACGTATACGACGGCCGGTCTCGACCGTGCCGATCGCTGCGCCGATACCCTGCTGGCGGCCTTTCTTGGACCGGGTCGATGATGACGCGCGGCGTCGGCCTTGCGCTCGCGCTTGTCGTCCTCCAGGGCTGCGCGATGCTCGAGCTGCGGGAGAGCAGCCGCGCGTCGCTCAACGCGGGCGAGGCCGTCCGCCTGGACAAGGAAGGGTGGCTGGCGCTGCCCGGCGTGCGAGTGGCTGTTGCGGCGTCGAACGAGCGACTCATCGCGGTCACGATCGGCCCGGCGCTCCTCGTGCCGCTACCAATCTTCCCGTTGCCGCCCTCGGTGGTGGAGACGCGGCGCGACGCCTCGTCGATGTGGATCGACGTGGCGCTCGATCCGGAAGGCGAGGGCTTCGTCTTCGACCCCAGCCGGGTCCGGCTGCGTCTCGGTGAGGACGGCGATCTGCGCGCGGTGCGCATGATCGGCCCCGCCGAGTTCGCCCACCTAGTTTCGCGACGCCAAAGCGGCCGCCTCTGCGGTTATGACCCCCGCCGCGGGTCCGTCGTCGGCCCCGTGGCGATCACGCAGCTCTCGTGCGTGTCGCTCGAGTTCGACGTCGTTCCGCCCGCCGCCGACACGACGTTCGCGCTCAGCATCGAAGGCCTGGTGAACGGCGGTGTGCCGGTCGTGGTGCCCACACTCGCCTTCTCGAAGAGCCACCGCTGGCTCTTCAACGCGGCGCCCTAGACGCTCACTGCTGTTGCTGCTGCTCGTCCTCGACGGGCAAAGCGCTGTCGCGCTCGGCGCGGCGGCCGGGGGCTTCGCGGTAGGTCTGCAGCGGGATGGGCCGCGTCTCGATGGTGCGCAAGCTGCTGACGCTGGCACGGTGCTGCTCGGCAAGCTGATCACGCACGAGTTCGCCAATCGCGAGCGCGACCTTCGCGAGCATCCCGAGCTCTACGGCGACGTGCTGGAGCAGGTCGACGTGCTGGCGACGCCGACGGCGCCGAAGCCGGCGACGCCGTTCGCGCTCGCTCAAGATCCCGACTTCGGATTCCCCCGCAGCAACATCCCGCCCTTCAACATCACGGGCCTGCCCACGCTGGCGCTGCCATGCGGGTTTTCGTCGTCGGGCTTGCCGCTGTCGCTCCAGCTCGCGGGCCGCGCGTTCGAGCGTCAGACCAAGGTCTCATACCGTGAGCGTGCGGCGCCCTGCAGCATGGGACGCTCGACGGCGTGGATGGCGCTCGCCGCGGCGCTGCTGCTCTCGACGGTGGGGGCGTCGGCCGCCGGCCCGCCCACCGATCAGCTCCACGGGTCCATCGACGCCGTGCTGAAGATCCTCTCGGACGCCGAGCTGAAGAAAGAGGCGAAGGCCGTCGAGCGCCGCCGCTCGATCCGTGCCGTGGCCAACGAGATCTTCGATTTCGGCGAGATCTCCCGGCGGAGCCTGGCCGCGTACTGGCAGCCGCGAACGCCGGCGGAGCGCCAGGAGTTCGTCGCGCTCTTCGGCGACTTGCTCGAGAACGCATACATCACGAAGATCGAGGGCTACTCCGGCGAGAAGATCGTCTACGCGGGCGACACGATTGACGGTACCCTGGCGGTCGTGAGGACGCGCATCGTGACCAAGCAGGGGACGGAGATCCCGGTCGAGTACCGCATGCTCCGCCGGGAGGACCGCTGGCGCGCCTACGACGTCACGATCGAGGGGATCAGCCTCGTGTCCAACTACCGCAGCCAGTTCAACACGATCATCACGCGCTCGGGCTACCCGGACCTGGTCACCAAGCTGAAGGCCAAGCGGGACGAGCGCCCAGGCGCGCGCGAGCTCGCGCGTGGAGAGCCCGGGGCCGCGCGCGTCGCGGTGCCCCCGGGCCGCCAGTCGCCCTAGCCGTGGCCCCGAACGGTCGGATCCTCGCGATGCTCTCGGCGCTGGCGCTGGTCCTCGCCAGCCTGGCGCCCGCCGAGGCCGCATCGCGCGGCGGTCACGGCGGCGGTGGTGGCCACAGTGGCGGTGGTGGGCATGGTGGCCATCGGGGAGGGCACGGCGGTCACGGGCACGGCGGCCACTGGCACGGCGGGCGCTGGTGCTGCTGGGGCGGCGGGTTTTACGCTTTCCCCTTCATCTATCCCTATCCGTACCCCTATCCGTACGGCTATCCCGGCTACGCCGATCCCGCCTACGCCTATCCCCCACCCGGCTACGCCGAGCCGGTCGTGGCGCAGCCGCCCGGGGCCTATCAACAACAACTGCAAGTGGGCTCCCGGCCGCCGGCCGTCCAGCGCGAGGTCGTCTATCCGCACGGCAAGTACGTCCTCTACGGCGACGGCGTGACCCAGCCGTGGCAGTGGGTGTGGGTCCCCGCAGAGTCCGCGCCGCCGCCCGCCCTCCGCTGAACGAAGCCCGCCGTCACTGCTGCTGTTGCTGCTGCTCGTCCTCGACGGGCAGCGAGGTGTCGCGCTCGTCGCGGCGGCCGGGGGCTTCGCGGTAGGTCTGCAGCGGGATGGGCCGCGTCTCGGTGGTGAGCTGGGGGACGGGCTTGGCGGTGGAGACCTGCGTCACGACCTCGGCGCGCAGGGCCTCGCGGGCAATGCCGCGGTAGATGCCGCGATTGGGAGGCACATCGTCATAGTGACGGCCGTGTCCCACGACGACGTAGCGCTCGTCGGGGGCGCGATCGTGCGTGGGATCGAAGGGGATCCAGCCGTGCGAGGGCGCCCAGAACTCGACCCACGCGTGGCTCTGGGCCGGCGCCTGCCTGGGGTGATCCACGTGCAGGTAGCCGCTGACGTACCGGCAGGGGATCTGGCTCAGCCGTAAAAGCCCCAGCATCAGGTGCGCGAAGTCCTGGCAGACGCCGGCGCCGATCCTCAGGAAGTCCTCGGTCGTCGAGTCGAACTTGGTGACGTCCTTCTGGTACTCGAACCGTCCCGCCAGCCACTGCCCGAGCGCGAGCACGTGCTCGCCCAGCGGGGCGCGGCGCGGCGGAGCGGCGGCCTTGTGCGCCGCCCGCAGCGCCGGTGTGAGCTGCACGGGGCCGCCGAAGGCCAGGAAGTCGAGCAGCGGGTAGGGTCCCTCGTGCAGCGCGATGGCATCGCTCACCGCCGTGATGGGCGGCGCCACCGGGTGCGTGCCGACGAGCGAGCGGCTCCCGACCTCGATGCGGTCGTGGAAGCGCGTGATCGTGAAGTGGTGGGTGACGTTGTCGTTCCAGTCCACGTAGCGGTGCACGCGCGCCGGCGGGCCGACCGAGAGCACGAACGAGCTCACCGTCTGATCCGCGGTGGACTTGGGCTGCACGCGCAGCTCCATGAACGACTCGCTGATGTAGGCGTCGTACTCGAAGGAAAAGCGGTGCTCGATGTCGAGCAGCATGATCAGGTGGCGAAGTACTGCACGCTGAGCGCGTCGTGCGCCACGCCCATGACGTCCACCACGCGGTCGAGGAAGGCGGCCTGATCGCCGCCGGGCGCGATGCCGCCGTCGTGATAGCAGAGCTCGGCGTGCAGCCGCCCGACCAGACGCGCGGCCGGCCCCGGCTCGCCCGCGATCCGCTCGAGGTGCTGCTTCACCGTCTCGGTGCCGTAGCGCAGCGAGCGGGGGGAGTGCGGATCGAAGAGCAGGAAGGACACCACCAGCTCGGGCTCGAGGCGCGCGCCGTACGAGCGCCGGTAGTTCTCCAGCGAGCCCAGCGCCCTCAGCAGCGTGCGCCACTGCGTGTAGTAGAGCGCCACGTCGGCGCGCGGCTCGGCGGCGCCGAGCGCGGGCAGCTTGGCGCGCAGGACCAGCGCCGTGCGAAACACGCGCTCCACGCATTCACCGAGCTTCAGGAACCGCCAGCTCTCGTCGCGCGTGAAGGTGTGCTCGATGGCCCCGATCGTGGCGAAGAGGCCCTTGTGGGTGATGCTCAGCGCGTCGCGCAGCGCCGGCGGATCGGTGAGCCCGCGGCGGGCGTGGCCTTCCAGCGCGTGGAACGTCTCGTTGATCGCCACGAACGCCTCCATCGTGAGCGCCTCGCGCACCGAGCGCGCGTTCTCGCGCGCCTTGCGCAGGGAGTAGTGCACCGAGAAGGGATTGGAGGCGTCGAGGAAGAAGCCGGCCAGGTACGCCTGCGACATGGGCGCGAATGCCGAGGCCGCCGGCGCCACGTGGGCGGAGGGAAAGATCGCCAGCAGGTCCTTCCACGCCGACTGCGCCACCTGCTCGGCCAGCCCCTGCGTCTCCGCGGAGAAGTCCTCGGTGACCAGCAGCAGGCGCGTGATGTTCTCGGAGCGCTCGAGATAGCGCCCCATCCAGTAGAGCGCGTCGGCGACGCGCGAGAGCATCAGGCGCTCCGGGGCGCCAGCACCCAGGTGTCCTTGCTGCCGCCGCCCTGCGACGAGTTGACGACGTAGGAGCCCGGGCGCAGCGCCACGCGCGTGAGGCCGCCGGGCAGGATGCGGATGGACTCGCCGTAGAGGATGAACGGGCGCAGGTCGATGCGCCGCGGCTCGAAGCGCCCGTCCACGTATGTCGGATGCGAGGACAGCTCGATCAGCGGCTGGCCGATGTAGTTGCCCGGCGCCTTCTTCATCTGCGCCAGGTACGCCTCGATCTCCTTCTTGGACGCGAAGGGGCCCATCAGCATGTTGTAGCCGCCGGAGTCGCCCGTGGTCTTCACCACCAGGCTGGCCAGGTGCTCGCGCATGTAGGTGAAGTCGTCCTTGCGCAGCCCGACGTACGTCGAGACCTGGCCGAGCAGCGGCTCCTGGTCGAGGTAGTACTTGATGAGCGCCGGCATGTAGGCGTAGACGGCCTTGTCGTCGGCCACGCCGGCGCCGGGCGCGTTGGCGATGGCCACGTTGCCCTCGCGGTAGACGTTCACCAGGCCCGGCACGCCCAGCATGCTGTCGCGGCGGAAGGTGAGCGGGTCCAGGAAGTCCTCGTCCACGCGCCGGTAGATCACGTCCACGCGCTGGCGGCCGCCGGTGGTGCGCATGTAGACGTAGCTGTCCTCGACGATGAGGTCGCGGCCCTCGACGAGGAAGGCGCCCATCTCGCGAGCCAGGAAGGAGTGCTCGAAGTAGGCCGAGTTGTGG
>QHRW01000045.1 GCA_003220265.1 Candidatus Rokuibacteriota bacterium
GCAACCGCCTTCGCCCGGTCGGCTCCATGCTCTCGCCATGGAGGTCATCCCGTGGACAACGCAATGCATCGGCTGGGCGAGGTGGTGGAATTGCTGGCGCGCGGCGCGTGGCAGGAGGCGCACCTGATCGTGCAGCAGGACAAGTCCGTCGAGGCGGCCTGGCTGCATGGCATCGTGCACACGCTCGAGGGCGATCTCGAAAATGCCCGTCACTGGTACGTCAAGGCGAAGCGGGAGTTCCCCGGGCCGGACGCGGTCGATGCCGAGATCGCCGCCGCGCGGGAACTCCTGCGCTGAGCCGCCCGCGGGCCAACACGACGGCCGGGTGCTAAACTCCACCGCGCTGACCATGAAGACTCTCGTCCTCGGCGGTGGTGTGGTCGGTGTCACCACCGCGTACTTCCTGGCCAAGGCCGGCCACGAGGTCACCCTGCTCGAAGAGAAGGACGGGCTCGGGCTGGAGGCGAGCGGCGGCAACGCCGGGATCATCGCGCCCGGGCACTCGTTCGCGTGGGCGTCGCCGCGCGCGCCGCGGATGCTGTGGGAGTCGCTGCGCGGCGCGGAGACGGCTATCCGCCTGCGGCTCACGGCCGATCCCGAGCTCTACGCGTGGGGCCTGCGCTTCCTGCGCGAGTGCACCTCCGCGCGCGCCCGCCGCAACACGCTGGTCAAGCTGCGGCTCTGCCAGTACAGCCAGGCGGTGATGAACGAGATCGTGCGCGCGGAGGGTCTCGAGTACCACGCGATCAGCAAGGGCGCGCTCTATCTGCATCGCGACCCGCGCGAGCTCGAGGCCGGGATCAAGAAGATGGCGCTGCTGGCCGAGCACGGGCAGAAGCAGGAGATCCTCGACGCCGGCGCGGTGGCGCGGCTGGATCCCGTCTTCGAGCCGGTGAAGGACAAGATCGCCGGCGCCATCCGCGACCTCGGCGACTCCAGCGGCGACGCGCGCGTGTTCACGGAGGGCCTGGCGCGGATCGCGCGGGACAAGCACAGCCTCACGGTGCGGCTCGGCACGCGGGTCACCGCGCTGCGCGCGAGCGCGGATCGCATCGACGGCGTGGAGACCAGCCACGGGACGCTGAGCGCGGACGCCTACGTGCTGGCGCTCGGCGTGGGGAGCGCGCGCGTGGCCCGCACGGCGGGCGTGCGGCTGCCCATCTATCCGGCCAAGGGCTACTCCTCGACGTTCCCGCTGAAGGCGGGCGGACTGTCGCCCACGATCCCCGGCGTGGACGAGAAGTGGCTGGTGGGCTGGTCGCGCCTCGGCGATCGGCTGCGCCTGACCTCGACCGCGGAGTTCACCGGGTACGACTGGGGCTGGACGCCGCGCGACTTCAGCAACATCCGCAGCCTCGCCCGTGATCTCTTCCCCGACGCGGCCGACTACGAGCGCGGCGAGTATCGCGCGTGCCTGCGCCCCATGACGCCGGACGGCCCGCCGGTCCTCGGCCTCGGCCGCCACCGCAACCTCTTCCTGAATTCGGGGCACGGCCACATGGGCTGGACGATGGCGTGCGGCACCGCGCGCATCGTCGCCGACCTCATAAGCGGGCGCATGCCCGAGCTCGATCTCGAAGGACTGACCGTTCGGCGCTGACGCGCATCTCGCCTGTGCCCGCCACGTAGGTAGAAAGCCCGACATAGGTCCAAAGTGTATTGACGCGGGCGGCGTCCCGCCGTAAGAGGATAGAGCGCGTCGCGGGGCGCGACCGACGTGGATGGCGGCTTTGCGACGGCAAGGAGGTAGGCAATGAACATGGGCGCGTCGCGACGAATTCAGCTCGCCGTCCTCTGCCTCATCGTCGGGATGCTCGTGGTGGTTGGTCCACTCGCGCTCCGAGCCGGGCCCTTCACGACGGGGCCTCTCGTTCAAGTCTCGGTCGTGAATCCGTTCGCCGGCTGCACGGCGGACAACGTGGCCGGGCAGATCGCGCGTGACCCGTCGGGCCAGCGGCAGGTCTTCCTGAACGCCGAGGTCGAGCCGTGGGTCGACGTGAACCCGACGAACCCGAACAACATCGTCGCCTTCTGGCAGCAGGACCGCTGGTCCGACGGTGGCTCGCGCGGGCTCGTGGCCGGCGTCAGCATGAATGGCGGAACGTCGTGGACGTCGGTGGCAATCCCTGGGATCACGCTGTGCTCCGGCGGCACGTTCGAGCGCGCCTCGGACCCGTGGCTGTCGTTTTCGCCGAACGGCACCGTGCACCAGATCAGCCTGGCGCTCGACATCGACCCGCCGGCGACCCGGCCGGGGGGCAATGGCCGCAATGCGCTCCTGACGAGCCGGTCGACGAACGGCGGCCTCACCTGGACGGCCCCCATCACCATCATCCAGGACGAGAACCCGCGGTTCCTCAACGACAAGGAGTCGATCACGGCGGATCCGACCGATTCGCATTTCGTCTATGCGGTGTGGGACCGGCTGAAATCGTCGACGGGCAACATCATCAACCCCGAGCGCGTCCCGGGCGACCTCTCGTTCAAGGGCGCGGCGATGTTCTCGCGAACCACCGACGGCGGGGTGACGTGGGAAGCGCCCCGCGTGCTGTATGATCCCGGCGCGATCTCGCAGACGATCGGCAACCAGGTGCTCGTGACGCCGGACGGCACCCTCGTCGCCTTCTTCGACGAGATCCTCGGCGCCAGCAACCGCGCCGGTGCGGGGCCATTCAACCTCGCGCTCAAGCGCTCGTTCGACAAGGGCGTGACGTTCCTCCCCAACGGCGCGCCGATCCGGACCAACAAGCTCCTGCCCGTGGGAGTCGTGACGCCCGATCTGCAGCGGGCGGTCCGTGACGCCGCGATCCTCTTCGACGTCGCCGTCGATTCGACCAACGGCAACCTGTACGCGGTCTGGCAGGACGCACGCTTCAGCGGCGGCCGGTTCGACGAGATCGCGTTCTCGATGTCCGTCGACGACGGGCTGACCTGGTCGGCGCCGGCCAAGGTGAATCGGACGCCCGTCAACACGACGAACCCGCTGCGGCAGCAGGCCTTCATACCCTCGGTCGCCGTGACGGGCAATGGAGCCGTCGTCGTGACCTACTACGACTTCCGCAACGACACGAGCGCGGGTGAGCTGGCGGACCATTTCGCCGTGCACTGCCACGCCCCGTGCGTCGGGGGGGCGGGCTTCGGAGACGAGGCGCGCCTGACCGACGTCTCGTTCGACATCCTCAACGCGCCGAACGCCCGCGGGCTCTTCTTGGGCGACTACGTGGGCCTGGCCGCCCTGGGGCAGGACGCGTTCGCGGTGTTCACCCAGCCCCACGGCGCCGACAAGTCCAGCGTGTTCTTCCGCCGCGCGCGGCCCTAGCGCGGCATGCCGGGGGCCCGTCGCCCAATGGCGGCGGGCCCTCCGACGCTATCGCAGTCGCGGGCGCGCGGCTTGCAGTCCTCCAGACATCCCGGAGGGCACAATCATGATCAGAGCTCTACTCAGCGCGGTTGTAGTTTTGGCGCTTCTCGCCGGCCCGATCCAGGTGGCGTCGGCGGCGGACACCTCGATCGGCACCAAGGTCGACGATACCGCCATCACCACCAAGGTGAAGGCCAAGCTCACCGCCGACCACGCCAAGAACCTGGTCAAGGTGCACGTCGATACGGAAAAGGGCGTCGTGCATCTGAAGGGCACCGTGCCGACGGAGGCCGACAAGGCCGAAGCCGAGCGCATCGTCCGCTCCACGGACGGCGTCAGTGAGGTCGTGAACGAGCTACAGGTGGCCAGCAGCGCCACGGGCTCGACCCCGTCGGCCTCGCCGTCCACCAAGTAGCGGGCCTCGGGCCAAACTTACAGAAGGCGCGCCCGGCTGACGGGCGCGCCTTTACTGCGGACTGACGAGATCCGGCGGCGAATCCATTCCGATCTCACCGCAGATCGCGAGCGCGGCCCTGCGATGATCCTCCGCGCGGGCACGGTCGCCGGCGCGCGCATAGAGCTGGGCGAGGCCGGCGTGGCAATGCGCGACGAGCGGCCGCATGGTCCGTGCTTGTGCGAGGCTGAGCGCTTCCTGGTACAGCGCGCCGGCGGCCGCCACGTCCAGCGGCGTCGTGCGGCTGGCCACGGCTCCCAGCAGACGCAGCGCGGCGGCTTCGAACGCCCGCTCGCCGCGGTCGCCGGCGAGTGATCGAGCGCGGCTCGCACAGTCCCGGGCCCGCTCGATCTGCGCGCTGAGGATCCAGCCCTCGGCCAGCTGACTCAGCACGACGCCATCCCACACCCGGTGGCCCCACGCCTCCAGCGTCGCCCGGGCCTGCTCGAGCAGCTCGATGCCCTCGCGGCAGCGCCCGGCCAGCACGTAGGCGTAGCCGAGCGAGGCCATGATGTTCGGCGCGAGCGATCCGATGCTCGCGTCCCGGCACAGCGCCATGGCGCGCTCGAGAACCACCACCGCATCGGCCAGCCGCCCCTGGACGGTGTAGGCGTGTCCGAACGTTCGCAGCGCGAACACGAGAGTGTAGTCGTGGTTCAGCGCCTCCGCGGCGCGCACGCTGCTGGCGCCGTGGGCCTGCGCCTCCTGGAACCGGCCCTGCTCGGCCAGGAGCGCGGTGAGCCCGCTCTCGGCGAAGACCAGCGGCAGCCCGTGCAGCCCCAGCTTCTCGCCCGCGGCCGCGCCGCCCAGCGCGTCGATCACGCGTCGGAAGTGGTCCTCCGACTCGGCGAAATCGCCGACACAGAAGCGCGCCGAGCCGATGTAGAGCGCGGCCGACGTCAGGAGCGCGAAGTCACCGAGCGACTTGGCGACATCGGCGGCGTGTTCGAACAGCGGCAGCGCCTCGCGGGCGCGTCCGGTGACCCACAGATACTGCCCGGTCTGGGACGCGAGGAGTGCCGCTCGGCGGGGGTCACCGAGTTTCCGCGCCGGTGTCTCCGCCTCCCCCAGCGCCCGAAAACTGCGGTCGAGCTCGCCCAGTGCATACGACGACGTGTGCAGGGACAGCCGGATGTCGACGCCCAGCTCCAGCGTCGGCCGTGATTCAGGAAGATGGCCGAGGGCGATGAGCGCCTGCTCGAAAGCCGCGACGGCTTCACGGTGCGCCGAGCGATCGGCCGCCCGCTTTCCGACCTCGAACAGATAGGTCGCGGCGCGATCCCAGAGCTCTCCCTCCCGGGCGTGCGCGGCGAGCGGCGCGTAGTGCTGCTCGAGCTCGCCGCCGTAGACCGACTCGATCGACGTTGCGATCAAGCGATGCATCGACTTCACCTGGGCGGGCACCAGCTCTGCCTGCACGACCTCACGAATCCGGTCGTGTGCGAAGTCCAACCGCTCGCCCACGCCGTGGAAGACGCGGCGGCGGACGAGCTCCTCCACCACCTCGGCCGCGATGCGATCGTCGAAGCCTGCGCACTGCTGGAGCAGGCGGAAGTCGCACTCCCGGCCAATGACACTGGCGATCGACACGACGCGGCGGGCGGGCTCGCTGAGCCGCTCGATGCGGCTCATGACCAGCGCACGCACCCGCGTCGGCAACGAGCCGCGGCCGGCGGCGTCGGCGGCTCCCTCGCGCAGGGCCCGGACCGTTTCGAGCACCAGCAGGGGATTGCCGGCGCTGATCTGCCAGACGCGCTCCTCCAGCCGGGCCAGTGCTACCTTGTCGGGCTCCGAGCGCGTCAGCGAGCGCGACAGCGCCGTCGTGTCGTCGCGCGAGAGCGAGGAGAGCGTCAGCGCCACGAGAGGCGCGTGCTCGCGCAGCTCGTTGAGCGTCACGCCGAGCAGCGGGACATCGCCCAGTTGCTCCTCGCGTGCGGTCAGCACCAGCAGCACCGGCCGGCGGTCGATGTGCCGGCCCACGTGAGCGGCGAGGCGGAGCGTGAGCTCGTCCGCCCAGTGGAGGTCCTCGAGCACGATCACCAGCGGCTGGCGTGTGGCGAGCGCGTCGATGAGCCGCCCGATCGCCTCGAAAATATGGGCGGGGTTGGCCGGCGCGAGCGGGGCGGCGCCCCCGCGGAACTCCGGCAACACGCGCGCGAGCTCCGGGCGCCACTTCGCGTCCACCGCCGCCACGGCGTCTGGCGCCGTCGCCAGGCCGGCACGCAGGGCATCGACCCACGGGCCGAACGCGAGGACCTGGGCGGTCTCGTACGCTCGCCCCACGATGGTGCGCGCGTCGCGACTGTCCGCGAGGGACGTGAGCTCGGTCACGAGGCGGGTCTTGCCGACACCGGCCTCGCCGAGGATTGTGACGACGTGGCCCTGACGCGCGCAGGTATCGTCGAGCGCTTCATGGAGCTTGGTGAGCTCCGCCTGCCGTCCCACCAGGGGCGCATCGAACCGGTCGGCCTTGGCCGCGGGTCCGCGTTGGCGTGTCCGGCTGACTGTCTGCGCGGCGGCAGGCATCTTGGAGGTCGTCGGGGGCGCCGTGAGGATGTCCTGATAGAGGCGCCGCGTCGCGGCCTCGGGCTCCACACCCAGCTCGCGCTGCAAGAGCTCCACACAGGTCTGATACTGACGCAGTGCCGCCGCGCGTCGACCATGCGCCACGAAGAGCTGCATGAGCGCGCGGTGGACGGCCTCCTGCAACGGATCCATCGCGAGGAGGCGAGACGCCGTCTCCATGGCGGGATCGAGCAGGCGTCCGCGTGTCTGGTGCTCGAGCAGACGGGTCAGCACGCTGATCGCGCGCTGGCGCAGGCGCTCGCGTTCGTTACGAAGATGCTCCTCGAAGGCTGTCTCGGGCACGGTGATACCGAGCAGCAGATCGCCCTGGTAGAGATCGGCCGCCCGCTTGAGAGCGTCCGGCGAGGTTTCCGCGGCGAGCCGCTCGAAGGTCACCACGTCGACCTCGACGAGCGCGGCGTCGAGCGCCACCTGCTGCCCGTCCACCACGAGTGCGCGGGTCTTCGTCCTGGCCAGCGCGCGCCGGAGCTCGTGAAGCTCCTGCCGAAGGCTGTGACGCGCCTGCTCGTCCCCCGAATCGGACCACAGCAGAGCGGTGATCGCGTCGCGCGGGTAGCCCTGTCCCGGCCGCAGCGCCAGGAGGGCGAGAAGGGCCTGCCCTTTCTTGCGCGGCAGGGTGATCCGGTGTCCCGGCTCGCACCCCGCCCGGAAGCCGCCCAGCAACGAGATTTTCAGGCGCGGCATCGGTAACCCTCGAGGCGCGAATATAGCAAATCCCGGCCCCGGACCATGACGCCGCCGTGACGGATGCGTGACGCACGCTCGTGTATCACACGGGTGGATGCGCGAGCTGTCATTCGCGCTCTCCAGGGAGGCCAACATGGTGAGACAGGGGCTCGGCGCGGCGGTTCTGTCCTTCGTTGTCTTGATCGGGTTCCCGGCCGGGGCGGACGAAGCCGCCGCCCACGGCCACGACCGTGCGGTGACGGTGATGACACGCAACCTCTACTTCGGCTCCGACCTCGGTCCGGTGCTGGCGGCGCCGGACTTCCCGGCGGTCGTGGCCGCCGTGAGCGCCATCTTCGCGAGCGCTCAGGCGACCGACATGCCCGGCAGGATGGAGGCGATCGCGGACGAGATCGCGCGGGCGCGTCCGGACCTGATCGGGCTTCAGGAAGCTGCACTGTGGCGCACGGGCGCCTTCACGCCGCCGTTCCGGACGCCGGCCACGACCGTGGCATTCGACTTCATCGAGCTCCTGGTGCACGCGCTGGCCGCGCGCGGTCTCCACTACGATGTCGCGGCCACGACCATCAACCTCGACGCGCAGCTGCCAGGCTTCACGTCGAACGGTCTCGAGGAAATCCGGCTGACCGATCGCGACGCCATCCTCGTGCGCCGAGGCGGCGACGGTCCGCTGCTCCGCTGGTCGCCCGCCGATGTCGTCACCGGCAACTTCGCCACCAACGTCACGCTCCCGAGCCCGGGGCTGGGGGCCATCACGATTCCACGCGGCTTCGCCGCGATCGACGTCATCATCGGCGAGACGGCGGTCCGGTTCCTGACGACGCATCTCGAAACCGTGTCCGCCGCCGTGCAGGTGGCGCAGGCGCAAGAGCTGCTGGCGGGGCCCGGCACGACGACCCTGCCCTTGATCCTCGTCTGCGATTGCAACTCCAGCGCGAGCGGGACGGGGCTCGACGTGACACCGACGTACGATGCGCTCATCGCGGCCGGGCTCGACGACGCGTGGACCGATAAGCACGGTCGCGCACCGGGGTTCACGTGCTGTCAGGCGGCCGACCTCCAGAACCTTCCCTCGGCGCTCGACGAGCGCATCGACCTGATCCTGCTGCGTGGCGATGTCGGCGTGCGCCACGCTCGGTTGACGGGCGCCCGCCCGGGCGACCGGACGTCCGGCCCGGCACGGTTGTGGCCGTCCGATCACGCCGGCGTGACAGCGACCCTCGACCTGCCGTAACGCCTTCGACGGATGCCGGCAGTGCACTGCCGCAGCCACGATGCAGTATCATGCCGTGGCTGCGGCTTACCTCCGAACGGACCGAGGGAGGCATCGACGATGAGGACACGACGGGTCTTCGGGGTGCTCGCGTTGAGCACGCTGGCGTTCCTGCTGGGCGCCAGGCCGGTCGGGGCCGGCGCCCGGGATCTGGCGGGGACGGTCGACCTTTTGTTGGACCTCGATGTGCGACCCTTCGCCATCGCGCATCGCGGCTTCGGCGAGAACCTCGGTGCGGACCCGTCGCGCCCCATCGAAGACACGGTGCCGGCCGTCCGCCAGGGGTTCATGGCAGGGGCCAGCGTCGTGGAGGTCGACGTGCAGCTCACGCGCGATGGCGAGGTTGCGGTGTTCCACGACGACTTCCTCGACGACCTGACGTGCCTGAATCGCTTGACGCTGAACGAGCTGCAGCGCCGTCTGCCATACGTCCCGAGCCTTCAGGCCGTGCTCAACCAGGCGAGACGGGTCAACCAGGCGAGCGGACCGCTGCGCGGGATCCTGATCGTGGAGCTCAAGGCCGCCGCACCGCTGTGTGACCCGGACGATTCACAAGAGCACGCCATCGTGTCCGCGGTCACGCGCGTGATCCGCCACATGAGGATGACGGACCAGGTGCTGTTGACGTCATTCTCGCCGGCGCTGCTGTATCTGGCCCGGGCCGAGGCCCCCGAGATCGCCCGGATCCTGGCGGTGAGTGGTTTGCAGTTCCTCACGAAGGAGCAGATCGAAGCGCGGCTGAAGATGCCCGTCACGCTCATCCACAAGCAGCTCGATCTCGGCCTGCCGTGGGCGGAGCTCGGACGGATCTTCCGCCTTCCCGGGTATCCGTCCGTCGGGGACCTGGTGACGACGGCGACGATCACGGGCGCTCGCGTCGTCGAGGCCGACCTGTTTCTTCTGAGCTTCACCGGCGCCGCCCTGATCGGGGTCCTTCATGACGCCGGCCTGAAGGTATTCGGCTTCACGGCGAACACCGACAGCGAGTGGGCGTTCCTCCAGTCCCTGGACGTCGACGGCATCTATACCAACGACGTGCCGCTCGGTGTGAGGAGGCAGGCACCGATCCCCTGACCGCCTCGCTGTTCCCCCCGCATTTTTGACGCCGTCGTGACGCGCTCGTGACGCCCCTTCGGTCAAAGTCTCCGTCATGGAGGAACGCTCATGAACGGAAACGTGAAGGGATCAGGATGGCCGGCCCGGCGCGCATGGTCCCGGGCGTGGTCGGCGCCACCGGCGAAGCCATGATCTCGCCAACGGGCCTGCGCCTGACCACCGGGGTGATCGCGCTCGCCGTGGCGACGACCTCGTGTGCCAGCACCGGCTCACTCACCGTGGTTCCGACGCGCGGCCAGGACAGCGAGCAGATGCAGCGCGACCGCGCGGAGTGCGACGAGCTCGCCAAGCGCGGCCGCGATCGGACGGTGTTTTTCAAGACGAAGGTTGCCGGTGTGGTCGCGGGAATCATCGTCGGTGCCGGTCTCGGGCTGCTCGGCTTGTTCGCGTCGGGGAAGTCGGCGAGCACCCGAGAAGCTCCCGGTCTTCTCGCCGCTGCCGCGGGCGGGGGAGCGGCCGTCGGGTTCGTGATCGGCGACATCGGCGGATCCATCGTCGGCGTGAAGGAGCACCGGAAACAGGAGACAGCGTACGTGGACCGCTACGTGCGCTGTCTCGACGCGCGCGGCTACCGCGTGTCGCCGTGAGCACCTGCCGTCGGAGTGACCCTCCGGCTTCGGAAAGGTCGACCATGCCCATGACTCGGATCGTGGTGTCGGCGCTCGCGCTCGCGCTCGGCCTCGGTGCCTGCGCGGCCAAAACGGTCCCGTCGCTCTCGGACGAGCAGCGACGCGCGCTCGGCCGCGTCGGGGTGGTGGTCGTTGAGGCCCCGACGAAGTCCAGCGTTGCCGGGCCGACGCCACTCGGAGGAATCGGTGGAGGCGTGCTCGGCGCGGCCGAGGGCGTCGGTGTCGGCGTCCTGTCCGGAGCGGGCTGCTTATTCACGGCGGGGTACGCGTGGCCGCTGTGCATTTCCGCGATCATGACGCCGTACTGGGTGGGGCGCGGTCTTGTCGAGGGCGCGCTGAACGCCGTGCCCGAGGGTGAGCGTCGGGCCGCCCAGGCGGCGATTGTGGCGGCGATAGGCGGCGTGGAGACCCGGCGGATCGCCCGCGGGATCGAGGAGGAGGCGCAGCGTCGAGCGTGGGCCGTCACGGTCATGTCACCCGGCCCACCGCAGGCCAGCCATCGCGACGCCGCCGCCGCTGGGATCGACACGGTGGCCGAGATCACACTGCTGCGACTTGCGCTCACAGGACGACCGTCCAGCTCGCCGGAGGACACGTTGAAGCTCTCGGTCCCGGACGTGAATCCGACACTCGGCCTGCTCGCCGAGGCGCGGCTTCGCCTCGTGCGCACGACCGACGACGTGGTCGTCTTCGAACGAACGTACCGGCGGCTAAGCCCGCGCGACATGAAATTTGTCGAGTGGGCGCGTGATGACGCCGCGGAGCTTCGAACCGCACGCGACCAGGCGCTGGACGACCTCGCCCGCGACGTCACGGTCGAGCTCGCCGGTGTCGAGCAACAGTCGGCGCCGCCCAGCCCGGAGTGAGACAGCGCAGCGCGTCTTACTTCTCGCCCAGGTAGGTCTTCCGCACGAGGTCGGAGCGCAGGAGCTCGGCCGCCGTGTCGTGCAGCACGATGCGGCCCGTCTGGATCACGTAGCCCCGGTGCGCGACGCGCAGGGCCATCCGCGCGTTCTGCTCGACGAGCAGGATCGTGGTGCCCTGCCGATTGATGTCCTGCACGATGCGGAAGATCGTCTCCACGAGGATCGGCGACAGGCCCATCGACGGCTCGTCGAGGAGGAGCAGGCTCGGCCGTGCCATCAGGGCCCGGCCGATGGCCAGCATCTGCTGCTCGCCGCCGGAGAGCGTGCCGCCCTTCTGCGCGATGCGCTCGCGCAGCCGCGGGAACAGCGTGAACACGCGCTCGAGGTCGCCCGCGATCCCGTCGCGATCCACGCGCGCGAAGGCGCCCAGCTCGAGGTTCTCCAGCACGCTCATGCGCGGGAAGACGCGGCGGCCCTCGGGCGACTGCGCGATGCCCAGGCGCACGATGCGATCGGTGGCCAGGCTGTCGAGCCGCGTCCCATTGAAGCTCACGGTGCCGCGCCGCGGCCGCACGGTGCCGATGATCGTCTTCAGCGTCGTGGTCTTGCCGGCGCCGTTGGCGCCGATGAGCGTGACGATCTCGCCCGGCTGCACCGACAGCGACAGGCCGCGCAGCGCCCGGATGTTGCCGTAGTAGGTGTGAACGTCGGCGAGGTCGAGCATCGTCAGCGCGGCACGTCGCGGGCCGCCAGCTCCTGCTCGTAGCCGGTGCCCAGGTAGGCCTCGATCACGCGCGGGTGGCGCTGGATCTCCGCCGGGGTGCCCTCGGCGATGCGGGTGCCGTAGTCCAGCACGGTGATGCGATCGGAGATGCGCATCACCACTTCCATGTCGTGCTCGATCAGCAGGACGGAGAGCGCCAGCTCGCGCCGGAGCAGGCCGATCAGGTCGGTCAGCGTCTCGGTCTCGCGCGGGTTCATCCCGGCCGTCGGCTCGTCGAGCAGGAGCAGTCGCGGCTCGGTGGCGAGCGCGCGGGCGATCTCCAGCCGTCGCTGGTCGCCGTACGGCAGGTTGCGCGCGCGATCGTCCTCCTTGCCGCCGAGGCCCACGAAGGCCAGCAGCGCGCGCCCCCGCTCGCGCGCGCGGCGCTCCTCGGCCCTCACCGACGGCGGCCGGCGCACGGCGCCGTACACCGTCGCGCGCAAGCGGCAGTGCTCGCCCACGAGCACGTTCTCGAGCACGGTCATCTCGGGGAAGAGCCGGATCGACTGGAACGTGCGCGCGATGCCGCGCGCGACGATCGCGTTGGGCCGAAGCCCGACCAGGCTGGCGCCCTCGAAGACGACGCGGCCGCCGTCGGCACGGACGAGGCCGGTCACCGCGTTGAAGAAGGTGGTCTTGCCGGCGCCGTTGGGGCCGATGAGCCCGATGATGGCGCCGCGCGGGACGACGAGATCGACCTCGTTGAGGGCGACCACGCCGCCGAAGCGCTTGGTGAGGCCGCGCACCTCCAGGATGGGCCCGGCGCTCGGCGACACGGCGCGCTCGCGCAGCCACTCCGGAATCGCCTCCACGCGCGGCGGCGCCGACGGCTCCGCGGCGACCGGCTCGACCTCCGCCGGCGCCAACGCGGTCGCGCCCCGCCGCCGGCCGGCCAGCCCCTGTGGCCGCAGCAGCATGACGAGCACGAGGCCGAGCCCGAAGAAGAACCAGCGCCAGAGCGTGAGATCCATTGACGCCAGCAGCGGCACGCCGGCCGTGCGTCCGAGCCAGCGCACGAGCGACGTGGACTGCGAGAGCACGATGCGGTCGAAGATGGTGATCAGCATGCCGCCCAGGATCACGCCCCGGAGGCTGCCGGCGCCGCCGAGCACGACCATGCACAGCAGCATGATCGAGACCTGGAACTCGAAGGCGCCCGGCGTGATCGCCGTCAGCTTGGCCGCGTACACGCTGCCCGCGAAGCCGGAGAACGAGGCGCCGAGGGCGAAGGCCAGCAGCTTGGTGGACACGGGATTGACGCCCGTGCAGTCGGCCGCCGTCTCGTCCTCGCGGATCGCCATCCACGCGCGCCCCAGCCGCGAGTCGCGCAGCCGGTTCATGGCCCACAGCGAGGCGGCCCCGATGACGAGGATCAGGAAGTACCACGGCATCGGGTCCGTCTCGAACGGCACGCCGGGCAGGTACGGTCGCCCCACGGGGTTCACGCCGTTCTCACCGCCGGTGAGGTTGAGGCGCTCGACCAACCGAAAGCCGCCGATGTCGATCGTGATGTCGCCGAGGTTGCGGATGGCCACCGGGATGATCTCGCCGAAGCCGAGCGTGATGATGGCCAGGTAGTCGCCGCGCACCCGCAGCGTCGGCGCGCCGATCGCGACGCCGAGCAGCGCGGACACCGCCGCCGCGATCCAGATGCAGAGCCAGAAGCTCCACGCGTGGCCGTAGAGCGGCGAGCCGAGCACGGGCGAGTTCAGCAGCGCCATCGCGTAGGCGCCGATCGCGAAGAACGCGGCGTAGCCGAGGTCGAGCAGGCCCGCGTACCCGACGACGATGTTGAGCCCGAGGGCGAGCAGCACGTAGATCATCCCGTCGGACACCGCGTGGACCGTCTGGAACCCGAGCGCGCGATCGAGGAAGGGGTACAGCAAGAGCGCGACGACGAGCGCCGCCGGGCCCAGCGCGCGCTTCACGCCTTGTCCACCGCGCGCTCGCCCAGCAGGCCGTGGGGACGGAAGACCAGGACGAGGATGAGGATGGAGAACACGATCGCGTTGGTCCAGCGCGCCGAGATGTACTGGTCGCTCCACGCCGAGAGGAAGCCGATGACGAGTCCGCCGAGGGCGGCGCCGCCCATGCTGCCGATGCCGCCGAGCACGGCGGCGGTGAAGGCGCGCAGGCCCGCCTGGTAGCCCATCCACCACATGCCGATGTTGTAGTACATGCCCTGGATCAGCCCGGCCGCGCCGGCCAGCGCGCCGCCGACGAAGAAGGTGACGAGGATCGTGCGCTCCACGTCGATGCCCATGGCCTGCGCCGTCTCGCGGTCCTGGGCCGTCGCGCGCATGGCCTTGCCCCAGCGCGTGCGCGTGACGAAGTAGTGGAGCGCGATCATCAGCGGGATGGTGGCCGCGATCACGAGGACGTCCTTGGTGGTGACGAAGATTGCGGAGTCCACGCCGAACCACTCACGCAGGATGTCGACCGAGGGAAAGACGTCGGGGTACGCGATGGGCGCCGGGCCCTTCCAGAGCAGCGCCACGTTCTCCAGCATGAACGACAGCGAGCGACGCAGCGGCCGGTAGGCCACGCGGTCGATGGCCACGTTGAGCGCCGCCGTCGTCAGCATGGTGAGGACGAACACGAGCGGCAGGAGCGTCACGAGCCCGGCGATGCTGAGCGTCTTGGTCACGCCGAGCATGGTGAACCAGAAGAGGGAGATGAACAGGCCCAGCATGAAGACGTCGCCGTGGGCGAAGTTGATGAGCTCGATGATGCCGTACACCATCGTGTAGCCCATCGCGATCAACGCGAACACCGCCCCCCGCGTGAGCCCGTTGATCGTCTGCTGAACCAGCACCTCCCACCAGTTCAAATGGGGGGCCTCGAAAGGGCCCCCCACTCACGAATCATCGGGGTCCGCGACGGGGAATCGAGGAGCGCCACGGCTCCGCCGGGGCGCGACGAGCGTTGGGGGTGTAGGGGGCCATGTCGGGGCCCCCTACTCCAAAATAGTCTCGAACGCGAACTTGCAGCCGACGGGCGTGTCCGCTTTCACGGCCTTGAAGCCCGACATGGTGTCGTAGTCGACGTCACCGTTCTCGTCGAAGCTCCACTTGCCGTTGATGCCCTCGAAGTTCTTGGTGGAGGCGATGGCCTTGCGCACGGCCTCGCGCTTTTCGGTCACGTCCTTGGCCTTCTCGATCGTCGAGGCCGAGCGCTTGATGGCGTCGATGATCACGCGCGTGCCCTCGGCCGCGTAGAGCGCGTACGACGTGGGCTCCTTGCCGTACTTGGCCTTGTAGGTCTCGTACGTCTTGGCGCCCACGCCGCGCATCTTCTCGAACGGCAGGCCGGCGAAGGTGATCCGCGCGTCGACGGCCAGCGCCGACTCGCACGTGGCGCCCTTGAGCAGCTCTTCCTCGAGCAGGCCGTCGGGGCCCATGAAGCGGGTGCGGGGCGCCGTGAGGCCGACTTCCTTCATCTGTCTGATGACCACCTGGGCGCCCGTCTCGATGACGCCGCCGAGGTAAACGAGGTCGGCGCCGGAGGCGCGGATCTTCGTCAGCACCGGCTTCTGGTCGGGCTGCTTCCAGTCGATGCCCTCGTTGGCCACGACGGGCAGGCCGATCTTCTTGGCCGTGGCCTCGAAGACGTCGGCGATCCCTTTGCCGTACAGCTCCTGGTCGTTGAGGATGTAGACCTTCTTGGCGCCCAGGCGCTTGGCCCATTTGGCGGCGACGGCGCCCTGGATGTCGTCGGCGGGAATCGGACGGAAGTAGTTCACGAACCCGCCGGGCCGGTAGATGTCGGGCTCGCCCGGCGCGGCGCCCCGCTTCTTGGTGAGGCCGGGGTACGTGTTGGCCGGCGTCACCTGCGCCATGTGGGCGCGGTTGGTGATCGGGATCGAGACCTTGGCGGCGCCGGAGTTGTAGGTGCCGATGTAGACGATCGCCAGCGGATCGCCGACGGCCTTGTTGGCGTTCTCGGCCTCGACGGCGCCGTCCCACTTGCCCGTCTGCGGCGAGGCGTCGTCGAGATTCACGACCTCGAGGCAGTAGCCCGCGACGACGCCGTTGGCCTCGGCCACCGCCATGTCGACACCGTTCTTCATGCCGGTGCCTTCCGGCAGCATCGCGCCTTGCATCGGCCACGACGTGTACAGACGCAGCTTGCCCTTGGGACACGACTGGGCGCCGACGTCGCCGGCGAAGCCCAGTCCGAACAGCACGACGGCGACCGCGGCGATTCGCGAGGCTCTCATGGCTGGTCCTCCGTACTCCCACACTCTGATCGGGTCTTCGGTCGAGATGGCGGGTATGAGACTATGGCGCCTCGCCGGTTGTCAACGTGCTCCGGATGGTAGGCAGGAGAGGTGAGCCATGGCAAAGCCCCACGTGATCTACCAGGCCAAACCCGGCTCGGCGCTGGAGGTGGACCGCGCCTTCTACGCGCGCCTGGGCCCCGACGCGGGCAAGCGCACGCTGGTCGAGCGCTTCGTCATCCCGCGCCGCTCCGGCCGCGCCTGGCCCGTGCGCGCTGGCCAGATCTTTCGCATCGTGGCGATCGAGGGCCCGCAGGTGGCCGACCTCAACGTGTGGAACCTGGCCAACCCGCGCGAGCGCTTCTGGGCCTCGCGCTCGCGCCAGCTCCACCAGGCGCACGTGTCCACGTACGACCGCCTGTGGTCGTGCCTGCCCTACCTGCGCCCGATGCTCACGATCGTGGCCGACACCATCCAGTTCGGCCGCGACGCCGACGGCGCCGGCTGCCACGATCTGCTCGGCACCCGCTGCGATCCCTACGTGCACAAGCTGCTGAACGGCGAGGAGTGGGACGTCTGCTGCCACAGCAACCTCACGCGCGCCGTGCGCCCGTATCGCCTGACCGAGCTGGACGTGCACGACGTCCTCAACGTCTTCCAGGTGACCGGCCTCACCTCCGAGGGCCGCTACTTCACCAAGCCCAGCCCCGCCAAGGCCGGCGACTTCATCGAGTTCTTCGCCGAGCTCGACGTCCTCGCCGCGCTCTCGGTCTGCCCGCACGGCGACATGTCCAAGCCCGTGTGGGGCGCCGGCGCCGGTGACGGCCTCGACATCTGCCGTCCATTGGCCATCGAGATCTGGCAGCCCGCGCCCGAGCTGCTGGCCGGCTGGAAATCCCCGGCGCCCTCGGATTACCAGGGCGGCCACGGACTGCGCGAAGTATGAGCCTCGTCACCATCCCGGCCCGCCGCGGCAAGGCCGCCCACGTCCGTGCCGGCCAGCACGTGCGCATCGTCAACACCCACGGCACGCAGGTGGTGGACACCTGGGCCTTCGACGCCGCCGACCCCACCGAATGGATGGCCATGGAGGCCAGCCGCGCCTGGTTCATGAAGCTCGCCGCCGCCCTCGGCGACTCGTTCGTCACCAGCCGCCGCCGTCCGATCCTCACGCTGGTGGAGGACACGTCCGGCGGCCGCCACGACACGCTGATGGCCGCCTGCGATGCCGAGCGCTACGGATTGCTCGGCGTGAAAGGCCACCATGACAACTGCCGCGACAACCTCCACGCGGCGCTCGCCGAGCTCGGTCTCGAGATTCAGGCCACGCCATCCCCGCTCAACCTGTTCATGAACATTCCGTGGACGGCGGAGGGGCGCCTGGCGTGGGGCGAGCCGGTCTCGACGCCGGGCAGCTACGTGCGGTTTCGGGCGGAGATGGATCTGGTGGTGGCGTTCTCGGCCTGTCCCCAGGACATCCTGCCGATCAACGGCGTGACCGGAAAGACGACGGACGCGCACTTCAGCGTGGAGTAGGCTCGCCGTACGCGCGCGCGAGCGCGTATACTGACCGTGCCTCCGCCGCTGTTTTCCCCGTGTGACGCACCAGGCGTCGTGACCCCGGCGATCATGGCTCTCCGCAACCCGCACTCTCCGAGGAGACCATGATGGAATACCTCACTCAGATGGGCCCAATGCTGCTGGTCGGCGCGCTCGCGGTTGGATTTCTTGCCGAAGCCACCTGGAGGCCGGGCGGCTTCGGGCTTCTCGGCGACCTGATGACCGGGCTCGCCGGAAGCCTGGTGGTCGGCGCCATCGCCTGGCTTGTCACGTCCGTTCCTCCCGGGATGATCGCGATGGTCGTCATCGGCTGCATCGGCGGGGCGCTGGCGGTGAAGTGCGAGGTCGAGTTCTATCACGAGCGCGGGCGTGCGCTCGCCCGCTACAGCATCGAGGCGGCGACTCCGGCTGCGGCGGTGCCGCTGGCCCGCGCAGCGCTCGCCGCTGAGCATCCCGCCAGCAAGCCGCGGCGCTGGCTGAGCCTCTTCGAGCAGGCCCAGCGCATCGAGGGCCAGGACCCGAGCGGGTGGGTTCTGCACCGGATCTCCACGCCCTGATGTTGCACCGGACAGCGCCGCCCGAGGAGCCCATCCGGGCGGAGCTGTTCGGCATCGAGCGTCTCGAGCAGCACGCCGAGAGCCTGGCGGCCGCCCAGTCCGTCACGCCCGCGTCGGGAACGGGCCGGGCGCTGCTCTCGCGCGTCGAGGACAACGGCCGCGTGTTACGCGAGGCCTATCGCGTGGTGGCGCGGGCGATCCGCGAGGAGCGTGCCATCATTCCCGCCGCCGAGTGGCTGGCCGACAACTTCCACATCGTGGACGAGCAGCTCCGCGAGATCCGCGACGACCTGCCGCCCGGCTTCTACCGCGAGCTGCCCAAGCTGGCCGACGGGCCCTTCGCGGGCTCGCCGCGCGTGTACGGACTGGCCTGGGCCTTCGTGGCGCACACGGACAGCCGGCTGGACCCGGAGATGCTTCGCCGCTTCGTGCGCGCCTACCAGCGGGTGCAGCCGCTGACCATCGGCGAGCTGTGGGCCGTCGCCATCACGCTGCGCATCGTCCTCGTCGAGAACCTGCGGCGGCTGGCCGAGACCATCGTCCGCGGGCGAGTGTCACGCCAGGCGGCCGACGCGCTGGCCGACGAGCTCCTCGGCGTGCGCGGCCCACCTTCGAAGCGCGCGTCGACCGCCCTGCAGGCGTTCGAGGATGCTCGGCTGACCACCGCCTTCGCAGTTCAGCTCGTCCAGCGGCTCCGCGATCAGGACCCGGCCGTGACGCCGGCGCTTCTCTGGCTCGACCAGCGCCTGGCCTCCCAGGGAACGACGGCCGACGACATCGTCCGCGTGGAGCACCAGCGGCAGGCGGCGATGAACGTGACCGTGCGCAACGTGATCACGAGCATGCGCCTGATGTCGGCGCTCGACTGGGCCGAGCTCTTCGAGAGCATCAGCCTCGTCGACGACGCGCTGCGAGCCGACGGGCCGTTCGGCGCGATGGACTTCGCGACGCGCGACGCCTACCGGCACGCCATCGAGGAGATCGCACGGGGCTCGGGCCGAGCCGAGCTCGACGTGGCGCGGGAGGCGGTGGCGCACGCCCAGCGCTCGGGAGACGCGGACCGCCGGCGGGCGGATCCCGGCTACTACCTCGTCGGCAACGGCCGGCTCGCCTTCGAGGCGGCGCTGGGTGTTCGCGCGACGGCGGGGCGCCGGCTGCTTCGCGCCTACGTCGCGGCGGCGACGCCCGGCTATCTCGGGAGCCTCGCCCTCCTCACCGCGGCGATCGTGGCGCTGGCGCTCCTGGGCGCGTCCGCCGCAACGCTCGCGCCGGCCTCCCTGGTCTTGCTGGCACTGGCCGCCCTGGTGCCGGCCTCGGACCTCGCGATCGCGCTGCTGAACCGCAGCGTCACGGCACTGGTCGCGCCCGCGGTGCTCCCGCGCCTCGAGCTCCGCGACGGCGTGCCCGCGAGCGCGCGCACGCTGGTCGCCGTGCCGACGCTCCTCACCGATCGGGCCGTCGTCGACGAGCAGATCGAACGGCTGGAAGTGCACTACCTCGCCAACCCGGACGGCGACGTCCGCTTCGCGCTGCTCTCCGACTGGCCGGACGCACCCACCGAGAGCCTGGCTGACGACGCGGTCACGCTGGAGGCCGCGCGCGCGGCGATCGCGCGCCTCAACCGGCAGCACGGCGCCGCGCCCGGCGGCGGCGATCGCTTCCTCATTTTGCATCGCGGGCGGCGCTGGAACGAGGGCGAGCGCACGTGGATGGGGTGGGAGCGCAAGCGGGGCAAGCTCCACGAGCTGAATCGCCTGTTGCGGGGGGCGACGGACACCACGTTCCTGGCGGTGAGCGCGACGGTCCCGACCGAAGTGCGCTACGTCATCACGCTGGATGCCGACACGCGGCTGCCCCGCGGCGCCGTCGAGCGTCTGGTCGGCACGATGGCGCACCCGCTCAATCGCCCGCGGATCGATCCCGTCACCCGGCGCGTGGTGGAGGGCCATGCCGTGCTCCAGCCGCGGATCACGCCGCCGCTGCCGGGCGGCGAGAGCTCGTTCTTCCAGCGGATCTCGTCCGGCCCGTCGGGGATCGACCCGTACGCCGGCGCCACGTCGGATGTCTACCAGGACCTGTTCGGCGAGGGCTCCTACACCGGCAAGGGCATCTACGACGTGGACGCGTTCGAGACCGTCCTGGCCGGACGCGTCCCCGACAATGCGATGCTGAGCCACGACCTCTTCGAGGGCCTCTTCGCCCGCGCGGGGCTCGTCACCGACATCGAGCTGTTCGAGCACGCGCCCTCGCACTACGGCGTGGCGGCAGCCCGACAGCATCGCTGGGCGCGCGGCGACTGGCAACTGCTGCCGTGGATCCTCGGCCGCACCGGGATTCCGTCGATCGCGCGCTGGAAGATGCTCGACAACCTGCGCCGCACGGTGTCGGCGCCGGCGGCGCTGCTGGCCCTCGTTGCCGGCTGGATGCTGCCCACCGGCGCCGCGCGCGGCGCGTGGACCGCGTTCGTCCTGGCCACCGTCGCGCTGCCCGTCCTGCTGCCGGCATTCAGTGGCGTAGTTCCCCAGCGCCGCGACATCTCCAAGCGCAGCCACGTCCGCGCCGTGGGCCGCGATCTGCTGCTGGCCGTCTCGCAGACGGCGCTGACGCTGACGATGCTGGCGTACCAGACGTGGCTCGCGGCCGACGCGATCGGACGGACGCTCGTCCGCGTCTACATCACGCGCCGCCGGCTGCTCGAATGGGTGACCGCCGCGCAGGCGAAGGCCGGTCTGCGCATGGACCTGCTGGGCTTCTATCAGCGGATGAGCGGCGCGCTCCTCGTCGCCGCGCTCGCGGCCGGCGTCGTCACCTGGCTGCGACCCCAGGCCTGGCCCCTGGCGTGGCCGTTCGTGCTGTTCTGGGTCGGCTCGCCGATGGTGGCCCGCTGGGTGAGCCTGCCGCGGTACCGCGCGCGCACCGTGCCGCTGACGCCCGCGGACGCGCGCGCCCTGCGGCTGGTGGGCCGCCGCACCTGGCGGTTCTTCGCGACGTTCGTCGGTGCCGAGGACCACGCGCTGCCTCCCGACAACTTCCAGGAAGATCCGAGCCCCGTCGTGGCGCACCGCACGTCGCCGACCAACCTGGGGCTGTACCTGCTCTCCACCGTGACGGCGCGCGACTTCGGCTGGCTCGGCACGGTCGACGCCGTCGAGCGCCTCGAGGCCACGCTGGACACGATGCAGCGCCTCGAGCGCTTCCGCGGCCACTTCTACAACTGGTACGGCACGCGCGACTGCCGTCCGCTCGAGCCGCGCTACGTGTCGTCCGTCGACAGCGGCAATCTCGCCGGGCACCTGATCGCGCTCGGGCACGCCTGTCGAACGCTGAGCGAGCGCCCCGGGCTCGGTCCGGCCGCGCTCGCGGGGATCGAGGACGCCGCCCTGCTCGTCGCCGAGTCTGCGCGCGGGCTGACCGAGCCACGCCTGGACAGCGCGCTCGCCGTGATCACGGCCGCCGTCGCGGCGACGCCCGAGACGGCGGCAGAATGGTCGGCGCGACTCGGCGAGCTCGCCGCCCGCGCGCAGCAGCTGACGGACCTCGCGCACGCGCTGATCGACACGCACGGCGAGCGCGCTCAGGACGTGCTGGCGTGGGCGGACGCCATGCGCGCCACGGTCGCCAGCCACGCGCGCGATCTCGAGCTGACGCAGTCGTTGACAGGGCGCCTCGCGCGGCTGGCCGGGATCGCGGAGAGGCTGGTCGCGGAGACGGACTTCGGCTGCCTCTTCGATTCACGGCGCCACCTGTTCTCGCTCGGCTACCGCGTGGGCGAGGGCACGCTCGACCCGGGCTGCTACGACCTCCTGGCCTCCGAGGCATGCCTGA
>QHRW01000181.1 GCA_003220265.1 Candidatus Rokuibacteriota bacterium
TTCGCCCAACGGCACGAGCGAGCGCTCCTCGACGCGGCCGCCGAAGTATCGGGCCTCGGGGTCACTCACGACCACACGCGGGTCGCCGAGCGCCTTCAGATAGCGGGCGACGATTTCGTTGAACGGTGCTCGTTCCGGGCCGGCGATCTCGACGATGCCGTTTCGTGGCGCCGCGAGCGCCACATCGGCGGTGATGGCCGCAACGTCGTCCGCCGCGATGGGCTGGAACAGGCCGGGCGAGAGCCTGACCGTGCTTCCATCCGAACTTGAAGCGGCGATGCCGCCGAGGAATTCCAGGAACTGGGTCGAGCGAATGATGGTGTAGGGGATGCCGGAGGCCTCGATCAGTTTCTCCTGGGCGACCTTGGCGCGGAAATACCCATTCTCGGGCGTCCGGTCCGTTCCGACGATGGAGACCGCGACATGGTGCCGGACGCCGGCTGCGGCCTCCGCCGCGTGAAGGTTGCGGCCGGAGGTCTCGAAGAATTCCAGCACCGCCCTGTCTTCAAATGAGGGCGAGTTGGCAAGGTCGATCACCACCTGCGTGCCGGCCATGGCCTCTTTGAGACCCTGGCCGGTGATGCTGTTGACGCCGGTATTGGGCGAGGCGGCGACGACCTTGTGGCCGCCCTGGCGCAGAATGGGGACGGTCTTCGAGCCGATCAGGCCGGTGCCGCCGATAACGACGATCTTCATTCCGAACCTCCTGGTTCGTAGCCCGCACGCCGGGGTTTGTGATAGGTGTGCGGCAAGAATCAGGAACAAGGAATATACCCAAATTCTTCGCGCGCCCAATGGGACCTTGATCTCAGACCGTCAGCGCGACGACGAGATCGCAGAAGCGCGGCAGCTCATCGGGCCTACGGGCTAGAGCTGCACCATGCCCATCCAGAACATGGTCTTGCCGCCGACGTCGATGTCGTACTTGCGCACGAAGGTGAGCTTGCCGTCGTCGCCAATGCGGAAGACCGACAGACCGGCCGCGATGGTCCGGAGCGTATCGCCGTCTTTCACGTCCACCGGAAGATTGTGCTGGACCACGAGCATGCGTCCACTCGGATCGATATGAAAGGTGCGCGGATGGATGGCGCGTGTCTCGATGTGCTGGATCGGGGTCGGCTCGCTGGTGGATTGATCGATCGAGTACACCACGATGCTGTTCTCGCCGCCCTTGAACACCTTCTTGCCCTGGAAGTCCACCGTGTCCTGTGCACGATTCGCCCCATACAGAACACGGCCGTTCGGATGCACGTGGACGGTGCCGGCCGCCTGACGTGATCGGTGGTTCGTCGGCTCGGCCAGCGTCTCTGTGCGAAAGGCGATCTCCGGGTTGATCCGGCCGGCTTCCATCCTGTACGTGTACATCTTGTTCTGGGTCTCGATCGAGACGTACATCCAGGGCTTCGTCGGATGAAAATCGAGATGCCGCGGCCCGAAGTTCCTGCCTCCGTCCGGGGCGATCGACACCGCGTGGCTCAGCACACCGTTCTTGTAGTCGAACACTTTGAGCGCGCCGGGGTCTTCGGCCTTGGTCGGGGTGCCTTCGTTGCCGCGAGTGACCAGAATGGCCAGCCGGTTGTCAGGGGTGACGCGCACCTGATGCGCGAAGATGCCGGCGTCGATCGGGCCCGGTTGCTTCACTTCCTCGCCGGGCGTGAAGTCGGGGTTGATCCGGTACACGCGCAGCGCGCTCGGATTGTTGAACGCGACCAGGATGTTCTCCGAGGGGATATCCGTGCTCAGATGAATCGGCCGGGTGGGCAGGCGGATCGCCTCACCGTGCTTGGTGAGCGCGCCACTCGCGGGATCGATGTGAAACGCGGTGACGTGATGCTCGGTGCCCGTCGGTCCGTATCCGGATGCGCTGCTGCTGGTCGCGACGTACAGATACCGCCGCGAGACGTGCGGCCAGGCGTATTGCACGCTCGCGGGCAGGGTGACGGTGGCGCGCCTGGTCAGCGCGGCGCCCGCGACGTCGACGTCGTAATGCGTGAGATCGGCGCCGACGTTGGCGTAGAGCGCGACCTTGCGCGCCTCCGGCTGGGCGAACGCGACTCGCGGTGCGCTCATGCTACCCGCGACCAGTGACAGGAAGGCTCTGCGGCTGATCATGGGCTCGCCTCCGTTGCGGGGGGTGCGGCATGTGCCCACACAGGATACTCTCTCGATGGCGGAAGGAGGATCGGCAATGACACAGGCACCGCAACTTCGTCCCCTCGGCGCAGCGCTCGGAACCGAGGTCCTCGGAATCGACCTGGCGAAGCCGCTCGAGCCAGACACCTTCGCCTGGATCCAAGCTGCCTTTGCCGAGCACCCGGTGCTGGTCTTGCGGGATCAGGACCTGGGTGCGCCCGAGCTCGCCGCCTTCGGCCGCCGCTTCGGCGCGCCGCGCCCCCACGCGCTGATCAAGTATCGCCACGTCGATTGTCCGGAGGTTTCCTGGCTGACCAACGTTGAAGAGACGGGCCAGATCGACTGGTACGGCGTCAAGCGCGCCACCGACTGGCACACCGACTCGACCTTCGAGGACAGTCTGCCGCTGCTGGCCATGTTGCACGCGAAAGAGGTGCCCACGGAGAAAGGCGGCACCATGTTCGCCGACATGCGAGCGGCCTGGGACGCCTTGCCCGAGCCACGGAAACAGCTCCTGTCCGGCCTCACCGGCCTGCACGGCCGCAGCACCGGTCCCGGCGGCGAGCGTTTGTATGGCGACGACAAGGGGGTGACCGAGAAGAAATATCAGGAAGTGCGGTGGCCCGCGGTCACGCGGCATCCGGTGACCGGACGGCCGATCCTGTTCGTCAATCCCATGCACACGCATGGCTTCGTCGGCGTGAAGCGGGAGGAGGCGTGGCCGCTGATCGAGGAGCTCGCCGCGCACGCGACCCAGGAGCGCTTCGTCTACTATCACCGCTGGCGCGTCGGCGACGTCCTGATCTGGGACGAGCGCGCGACGATGCACCGCGGCGCCGGCGACTACCGGCCGGACGAGCGCCGGATCATGCTGCGCACGATCGTGTACCCCAGCTGAGGGCGCAGCCGGCAAGGAGACGTCGTCGTCGTGACGAAACCGCTCATTCATCTCGCGCAGTTCCTGTGCCACGGGCCGACCTACCACAGCCTCGCGATGTGGCGGCACCCGGGCACTGCGGCCGCCGGGTACGAGTGGGCGCGGCCCGAGCTGTACCAGCACATCGCCCGCGTGTGCGAGCGCGGGAAGTTCGACATGGTGTTCTTCGCCGACCTGAACTACATCTCCGACACGTATCGCGGGACGATGGATCCTGCGATCCGCCACGCCACCCAGGCGCCGGAGCACGATCCGGTCCCCCTGCTCTCGTTCATGGGCGCGGTCACGACGCGCATCGGGCTGGGCGCGACCTTTTCCATCAGTCACCAGCATCCGTTCTACGCCGCGCGCCTCTGGGCCACGCTGGACCACCTCACGCGCGGGCGGGCGGCGTGGAACGTGGTGACGTCGCTCAACCACAACCAGGCGGCGAACCACGGGGAGGAGCGCCGGCCGACCGACGAGCGCTACGACCGCGCGCACGAGTTCATGGAGGTGTGCCGCAAGCTCTGGGACAGCTGGGAGCCGGATGCCGTCGTGATGGATCGAGAGGCCGGCGTCTTCGCCGACCCGGCCAAGGTGCACCGCATCGAGCACGCGGGGCGGTTCTTCAAGTCGCGCGGCCCGCTCAACGTCGTCCGGTCACCGCAGAACGGGCCGGCGATCCTCCAGGCGGGGACGTCGCCAAAGGGCCGCACGTTCGCCGCGCGCTACGCCGACGCGATCTTCGCCATCCAGCCGAACATCGCCGGCGCCAAGGCTTACTACGAGGACATCAAGCGGGAAACCGTCCGCGAAAGCCGCAAGCCGGAGGCATGCAAGATCCTGTTCGGCATTCAGCCGATCCTCGGGCGGACCTCGTCGGAGGCGCGCGAGAAGCAAGCGATCCACAACGAGCTCGTGCCGCTCGAGGGCGGCCTGGCCATTCTCTCGGGACACCTCGACTTCGACCTGGCCCAGATCGGTCTCGACGAGCTGATGGCGCACCGTACCGAGCCGCAGCTCCAGCGGATGCAGACCCGGTACCGCACGTTGACCGGCGAGCTGCTCACGCTGCGGGAGGTGGCGCAGCGCCACGGGCAGAGCGTGGGGCTGCTGCAGATGGTCGGGACGCCGGCCGAGGTGGCC
>QHRW01000108.1 GCA_003220265.1 Candidatus Rokuibacteriota bacterium
TCAGCGGCACCTCTCGACGCCGCCCGCTCTTGGTGGTCTCTAGGCGTATTGACGTTGCTGATCCGGTCCATTCGAGCGACGACCTGGGACGCTGCCACGTGGCCGATGATTAACGACGTACTTCGCCGTGCGCTCCAAATGCGCAGCCAACTCAAGCGAGAGGGCTGGTGGAACTAATCCCCTCCGGCCGTCGCCTTCGCGCTGCGCTCGCAGCCGTCCTCGTTTCAGGACCAGCGCCGGAACTCGCGCTGGTACGCCGCTGGCTCGACTCCTGGCGCGGCGTGGGCCGTATTGCGGAGGGCATGCACCGCGCCGGGTGGGATCTCCAACTCACTGAGTACGGTGACGGCCACTGGCGCGCGACGTTCTACGTGACCGGCCAGGCGCATTCGATCGTGGGCGGCTCGGCGTGGGAACCGGCATCGGCGATCTGGGCGAAGCGGCGGGGAGGGAGCCTGACGAGAGATCATCCCTAGGGTACGCATCCGTCTCAACGACCGAGCGTGTGAAGTGGCGCTCGCGCTACGACGCGCGGCCGACGGGTCAATCCGCCGCGCTTCCCGCGCAGCGCGGGTGCCATTGCCGACCGCCATTGCGGCATGCAGACACACAACCAGTGCCTGACACCCCGGGCTTCCCTGAGAAGGCCATCAGGAATTTCCCGGCTTGCGAGCTTCAATAGGGGGTGCTCCACTTTGCTCAAATCTGGAGGTGTGAAGTGGCTTCCGAGCTTCCGCGATGCGTGCGTTGTCGGGTCAACATTCAGCCTGGCCAAGGGGTCGTCTTCCGCCCGGACGGGCGGGTCGAACACGGGACGTGTCCGGAAGTGAACTGCCCGGTATGTAGCCGCGCGATCTACCCAGCTACCCCGATCCGGCGCGAGGGTGAGCATATGCTCCACGCCAATTGCTGGGTGAAACAGTACCGGGCAAGCGCGCGAGCATCCTAACAGGACGGCGTTACCGCCCCGGTAGTGTTTGAATCCGGCGATTCTCTCGCGGAGCTGGCGGCATGAAATTACGCGATAGGGTCTGCGCGGTCTGTGAAAAGGTGATTCCGGCTGGGGTCGGGTGCTATCGCCGAGGCGGGGTGTTCGTCCACGTAGAGTGCGCAGTGTCCCCGCATCATCCAAGGACCCGCAATGGCCCGCTCCCACGTGCTCATCGTTGCTGAAGAGCCTGCTGTCGTCGAGGTGCTTTCCGAGGTTATCGCCACCATGGCCGACCGCATCAATGTCGCCCGGAGCGCCGCCCAGGCCCTCGCCGCGCTGTCCGCATTCCGGCCAGCGGCCACCGTCTTGGATCTGAGCATCACGCGGGGGATCGACCTGCTGAGACGGATCCGGCGTGACCACCCCCGTATCCCTATGATCGTGATCGGCGAGGCCGGTCGTTCCGCGCCGCCCGACATCGGCGAGCTCGGCGTCGCGGGCTATCTTGACAGGCCGCTGGATCGGGCGGCGGTGAGTCTCCTGCTGACCGTCGTGCTCACTCGTCGCGCTGAGTGATGACGGACGATCTGGTCCGCCAGCTCGCCGCCGCGATCCGGTGGGGGCATCCCCTCGACCACTTCGCTACGCTCGCTCACACGCTAACCGGCCTCGGCGATCCCGACGGCGCAGTCTGTGCCCTCGCGCGGGACAGCATCCGGCGCGCGCTCTTGGCGGGGGGCATATAAGCGAGTGGCGTCGCCCGCCACGACCGACGCTGCGAACCTCGCCGGCCTCCTCCGCCGCGAGTCGCGCATCTGCCTGAGCTGCGCTGCCGTCAAGCTGGTGTTCAGCGTCGAACGCATGGGTGCCGCGGTCGAGGATCTCGGGAGGCCGGGCGGCGGACGCGGATCCATGAGGCAACGTTGAATGTCGTTCGAATCCCGGCGCGACCGTGATGCGATGTCGCGCGAGAAGGAAGCCGGCCGCCGGCGTGCGCGGGCCGCGGTCATCACACTGGGTGCCGTAAGCGTCGTGGCGCTCGTCGCTTCGGGCGTTACTACGACGGTCTTGTTGGCGAGATAGATAAGCACTTCGGCGTTGGTGCGCCTTAGTGCTGCAGTGTGCCCCCTAAGCAGGCGAATTGGACGCAAGGGGAACATCGGTGGCGGCGGACTTCAGAGATTCTATAGCGCTGCGGAGGCGCGCTACGTATCAGTTGGATGACTGGGCGACGCTGTCCCTGGGAACGCCTTGAGGAGATCGGTGATCGTATGCTGCCCCCGCAAGCAGCGTCCGCCGCAACGATCTGACTTCGCCGCCTTCGCTTCCGCTGGCGTCGCGCAAAGCATCACAGTCAGCTCCCCACCACAGGGATGGAGAACGGCAAACTGACCGTCTCCCTTGATCCAAGCGGCCGTCGTGCCCCATTCGCGCTCTGCTATGCCCTGCCATGGTGCCATGTTCAAAACCCCTTATCGCATTATCCTCTTTCTGGCCGGCGGAAACGAACTGGAACGGAGGGCCAGTCAGTCCCGGCGGTACCCGCGGAGCCGGCACTCGGCTTCCCACAAGCCCGCGCAGCCAAGGTGCAAGCGGAAGATATGGTCGCCGCCATAGTCCATTTCGTACTCCACCTGGGCAGCGCGGATCGGCTCGCCGCAGGCAACGCATGGGTGGCCGCGGCCATAGCCCGCGTACATCTTCTCGGGAAGCGCCGTCGGCAGGGCGCCGACGTCCAGCTTGGTGCGGATGGCGTCAGCGAGTCCTGGAGGAAAAGGCATTGCGGGGGCCCCCAGATGTGCGGCCGAGCCCAACCCCAAACCACCGAAGTCTCGGCGCCCCTGCGGCGTCCAACCCTAGAGGCTGGGGTGATGGTCCGCGGACTGTAGCACAATGCTGCGGCGCCCGTGGGTTTTCTACGGCCGTGGCGCCGGCGACTAGAGGGCCTTCGTCAAGCGCTGGCCCGGGATTTTCACTTCCTCTGATTGACCATCACGATCAGCGCCGGAATGGCGTCTGTCCCTTGCAGCGGGGTGAGGCCCTACTTCATGTACCCCTCGAAGAAGGCGAGAACCTTCTCCGGATATCGCCCGAAGTAGTTGTAGAAGGTCTTCTGCGCGTCCTCGGGATTCTTCGTCCATGCGTCGTCCCGCACCTGGCCCGTGGTACGATGGCTTCCATGTTGCGCGGGCGCCATCGCTGGCTCACGTTGGTCCTGCTCGCCGCCTGGGTCATCCTGGGCCCGGTGGGAATGGCGTTCGACTCCTGCGCTGCCATGATGGCTCTTTGCGATGGCGGTCCGTGCGGTGCCGTTTCCGCCGTCGTCGACGCCGTACCGACCTTCGCTCCGCCGACGCTTCTTCCGGTCGCTCTCGTCTCGGCACCGCAGCCGTTCACTCCGGTCGCACCCGCTGCACTCGAGCCCCCGCCCAAGTTCGTTCGTCTCTCCTCCTAGCCGTACGTAGCTCCCGGCTCACGATCTAAGCGAGGGTGGTCTCTGGCCGCCGACTGCGCGTCTGTGCGCACGCGTCCCGATATCGCCGGAGAGACGGACATGATGATGCAAATGTGCGGACCCGGCATGATGATCGTCGGCGTCCTGGTGGCGGTGCTCGGCCTCGGGCTGCTCGCCAGCTTGATCGTCCTCGTGTGGGTGCTGATCGCCCGGCTTCGCCATGACTCCGGGCGGGCGACGACCCGATGATCGACCGGCTCATCGAGGCCTCGCTCCGTAACCGATTCCTGGTCGTCGCCTTCTTTCTGCTCCTGGGCGGCTGGGGTTACTGGGCGCTGCTGACGACGCCGATCGATGCGATCCCGGACCTGTCCGACAACCAGGTCATCATCTTCACCGACTGGCCGGGACGGTCGCCGCAAGAGGTCGAGGACCAGGTGACGTACCCACTCACGGTGAGCCTCCAGGGTCTGCCGGGGGTGAGGACGGTCCGAAGCTCGTCGGCCTTCGGATTCTCGATGATCAACGTGATCTTCGAGGACGCCACGGACCTGTACTTCGCGCGCTCCCGCGCGCTGGAGCGCCTGCAGTTGCTCGGCAAGTCGTTGCCCGCGGGCGTGGTGCCGACGCTCGGGCCCGATGCCACGGGCGTCGGCCACGTCTTCTGGTACACGGTCGAAGGCCGCGGCCATTCCTTGAGGGACCTGCGCTCCATCCAGGACTGGTTCATCCGCTATCAGCTCAACGCGGTGCCCGGGGTCGCCGAGGTCGCCACGGTGGGCGGCGTCGTGCGCCAGTACCAGGTCGACGTGGACCCCAATCGCCTGCGCGCGTATCGCATTCCAATTTCGACCGTCGTGGACGCCGTCATGCGCAGCAACCGGAACGTCGGGGGCAACGTCATCGAATCCAGTGGGACATGGACGGTGGTGCGCGGGCTTGGCTTGATCGAGGACGTAACCGATCTGGAGCGTGTCGTCATCGGCGCCGAGAACGGCGTGCCGATCTACCTGCGACAGATCGCCGACGTCAAGATCGGCGACGCCTTTCGTGCGGCCGCCCTCGTGAAGGGCACCAACGAGGCGGTCGGCGGTGTCGTGGTGGCCCGCTATGGCGTCAGCACCGTGGATGTGATCGCACGTGTGAAGGACAAGATCGCGGCCTTGCAGGCCGGCCTTCCGGCGGGCGTGAGGATCGTGCCGTTCTACGACCGCTCGGCGCTCATCGAGCGCGCCGTGGCCACACTGCGGCGGGCGCTCATCGAAGAGACGATCGTCGTCACGATCGTCAACGTGCTCTTCCTCCTCCACGTGCGATCGATCCTCATCGTGACCATCCCATTGCCGCTCGCCGTGCTGACCTCATTCCTCTTCATGCGCTACCTCGGGATCAGCTCCAACATCATGTCGCTGGCCGGCATCGCCATCGCCATCGGCGTGCTGGTCGATGCCGCCATCGTGGTCACCGAGAACGCCTTCCGGACTATCGAGCAGCGGGGCGTGAACCCGAGGAATCGTGCGCGGGTGTTCCAGGCCGTCCTCGAATCCACGCGGCTCGTCGCGCGCCCGATCGTGTTCTCGATGGCCATCATCATCCTGGCGTTCATCCCCGTGTTCGCGCTCACTGGCCAGGAAGGCAAGCTGTTCCGTCCGCTGGCCTTCACCAAGACGTTCGCCATGGTCGGCGCCACGCTGCTGTCGGTCACGCTCGTGCCGGTCCTGTGCAGCCTGCTGATCGGTGGGCGGATCCGAGGGGAGGACGCCAACCCCATCATGCGGCCGCTCACGTGGCTGTATCGGCCCGTTCTCGGCTGGACGCTGCGGCATCGGGCGCTGACGCTGGCCGGGGCAACACTGATCTTCGTCGGCGCCGTCGCGCTCGTTCCCCGGATCGGCCGGGAATTCATGCCGCCGCTGGATGAAGGCGACCTGATGTTCATGCCGGTCACTGACCCGTCGATCGGCCTCCCGCAGGCCGTCGAGATCGCGAAGAAACAGAACGCCATCATTGCGCGCGTGCCAGAGGTGGCCGGGGTCGTCGCGAAGATCGCGCGGGCCGAGACCTCGACGGACCCGGCCCCGGTCAACATGACGGAGACCGTCGTGAACCTGAAGCCGGCCTCGGCATGGCGACCGGGCATGACGCGCGAAAAGCTTATCGCGGAACTGGACCAGGCGGTCGCCCTGCCCGGCGTGGCGAACATCTGGACGCAGCCCATCATCAATCGGATCAACATGCTGACGACCGGTATCCGGTCCGAGGTCGGCGTCAAGATCTTCGGCAGCGATCTGAAGCTCCTCGAAGAGCGCGCCCGGACGGTGGCGGAAGCGCTGCGACGTGTCCCCGGTGCCGCGGACGTGTATCCGGAGCAGGTGACCGGCGCCCCGTACCTCGACATCCGCATCAATCGCGAGGCCGCCGCTCGGTATGGGATCGGCGTCGGCGCGATCCAGGACGTCATCGAGACCGCCATCGGCGAGACGAACCTGACGCTGACGATCGAAGGCCGGCAGCGCTTTCCCGTGCGCGTGCGCTACGCGCCTGGGTATCGATCGAGCCCGCAGGCTCTCGGAAGCGTGGTGGTGGCCGCTCCGAATGGTACCCAGGTGCCGCTCGCGCAGCTGGCCGAGATCCGGCAGACCGATGGGCCGGCGATGATTGCCAGCGAGAATGGCCTGCTCGTGGTCACGGTGCTGCTCAACGTGCGCGGCCGGGATGTCGGAAGCTTCGTCGAGGAGGCGCGGCACGTCGTCGCCAGCGTTCCGCTACCGCCCGGCTCCTACGTCGAGTGGAGCGGGCAGTACGAGAACGAGCTGCGGGCGCGCCAGCGGCTGCTCGTCGTGATTCCGGTCGTGCTCGCCGTCATTTACCTCTTGCTGTATCTGACGTACCGATCGTTTCTCGAGGCGGCGCACGTCCTGCTCGCGGTGCCATTCGCGTTGTCGGGCGGGATCTATCTGCTGTTCGCGCTCGGCTACAACTTCTCGGTCGCGGTGTGGGTGGGCTTCATCGCGCTGTTCGGCACCGCCGTGCAGACGGCGGTGGTCATGGTGATCTATCTCGAAGAGGCCGTCGCTCGGAAACGGGAATCGCTCGGCGGCCACCTCACGCGGCAGTCGCTGCACGAGGCGGTCACCGAGGGCGCGCTGCTGCGTCTCCGTCCCAAGGTCATGACGGTCTCGACGATCGTCGCGGGGCTGCTGCCGATCATGTGGAGCGCGTCCACCGGCTCCGAGGTGATGAAGCCGCTGGCAACACCTGTCCTGGGCGGCATGGTCAGCTCGCTGGCCCACGTGCTGCTCGTCACCCCGGTCATCTTCTTCTGGCTCCGGGAGCGAGACCTGAAGCGCGAGGTGCGTGCAGCGAGCCGGCAGCTCGCGCCCGGAACGGCCGGGGCATTCACCGATAACCACTCATAAGGAGGTCAGACATGATGCGCACGGTCTGCGTCATGGTAACGGTCGTGGTGCTCGCTGGCTGGCTCGGCATGGCTGTCGCCGCCGATCTCAAAGTCATCAAGGCTCAGAAGGCGAAGGACGTGAACGTGAGCGTCCTGAGCGAGTCCGGCCAGTGGAAGCCGGGGAAGAACGACTTCGTCATCGCCTTCACGTCCGTGAAGGACAACACTCCCGTGGATGCCGGCAAGGTCACGGTCAACACCAGCATGCCAATGCCCGGTATGGCTCCCATGATCGCCGGGGCCACTGTCCAGCCGGACACCGCGCCCGGCCGTTACCGCGGGACCATCAGCTTTCCGGACAGCGGCGACCGCCAGGTCACCGTCGCCTGGGACGGTCCGGCCGGTAAGGGCTCCACGAAGTTCAACGTCCCCGTGCGTTAGTCATGCGATCAGCGCGTGTCGTCCGCGGTCTGACGTTGCTGGCTGGGCTGTTCGCCGGTGTCTCCACCGCTGGCGCTCAGCCTGCGCGCGATTTGACGGTGGACGAATGGGTCACGCTCGCACTCGCCAATAACCCCGAGATCCGTGCCGCGCGTGCCGAGCTCGACGCGGCGGCCGCTCGGGTACGGCAGGCCGCCCTGCGGCCGAACCCGATGCTGGAACTGGGCGGCCAGAAAGCGATCAGCCCGGACAACAATCTCAGCATCGGAGTGACCGTCCCGCTGGACCTCAACGGAAGGAAGGACGGACGCGTGGGAGTCGCCGAGCGCGAGGTCGAAGTCCGCCGTGCCCAGGCGGCTGACCGCGAACGGCGACTGCGCGCGGACGTCCGAACCAAAGCCGGTGACGTGCTGGCGGCACGTCGCACGCTCGCGGTCACCGACGAGCTCCTCCAGGCGAACCGTGATGCCCTGAGTCTCGTGGAGGCGCGGGTTCGTCAGGGCGCGGCCCCGAGCCTGGAGGCTAATCTCATGCGAGTCGAGGTGGCTCGCCTGGATGCCGGACGGGTCATGCAGGCCAATCGTGCCGACGTTGCGCTCTTGCAACTGAAGGCACTGGCCGGCGCGTCACCTGACGAGCCGCTGACCGTCGGAGGTGAGCTGTCGTCGCCGCCGGCGGCGCCCGGCAGCCTGGGCGCCCTGGCAAGCGCCATTGACCAGCGTCCGGACGTGCGTGCCGCTCGCGCCGACGTCGCCGTCGCCCAGGCGAAAGTGCGCAAGGAACAGGCGGAGGGACGCTGGGACGCCAGCGTCAGCGTCGGGTACCAGCGCCAGGACTTCGGCTTCAACCTCAAAGGCGTGACGGACTCGGGCTCGACGCGCCAGATCCAGGACGTGTTTCACTACTTCGGCGCCGGCATCACCGTCATGCTGCCGGTCCGCAATCGCAACGAGGGCAACATCGCCGCGGCCGGCGCCGAGGCCACGGCGGCCGAGCGCCGGCGGGAGTTCTCGGAGCTGATCGCCCGGCAGGAAGTGGCGGCGGCACTCGCGCAGTACGAGGCCGCCCGCCGCACGGTCGAGCTGTACGAGCGCGGTGTCCGCGGCATCGCGCGCGCCAACCTCGACGTCGTCCGCCGGAGCTACGGCCTGGGGCGTGGCACGCTGCTGGACGTCATCGCCGAGCAGCGTCGCTATATCGAGGTCGAGAACGGCTACACGGACGTCCTGCGGCAAGCGTGGGACGCGAGTGTCGAGGTCGAGCGCGCGATAGGGGAGCCCGCGCGATGACACGGCCAACGCTCGGGCTGGCGGCGGCTGTCCTAGGGCTCGTGATCGTGGCGGCCGGGGGTGGGTTCTTCTGGGGTGAACGGCGAGCGGCGAAGCGGTCCGCGGGGGCCCCGCCGCCAGCGTCCGCGCCACCAGCCCCGGCGGCAATGCCGAAGGCGTCGCAATCTCCGAGCGAGGAGTCGGTCGAGGTGACGCTGACTCCGGAGGCCGTCGCGCGTGCGGGCATCAAGACCGCCGTGGTTCGCCATCAGGCGGGGTCGGCGTCGATCACAGTTCCGGGCACCGTGACGTCCAACGCGTATCGCGAAACGAAGGCCACGGCGCTCGTCGGCGGAATCGTCAAGGACGTCAGCGCCGAGCTGGGGGCGATGGTCGCTCGCGGTCAGAGAATGGCGGTCGTCGTCAGCACCGAGCTGGCCGACGCCCAGATGAAGTATCTCTCCGCCCAGGCGATGCTGAGCGCCGACCATCAGAAGCTCACCCGGACCGAAAAACTCGTCGCGCTCGGCGCCGCCAGCCGGCAGGAACTCGACGACATCACCGCCGTGCATGCCGCCCACGAGACGGAGGTGGCGGCGGCGCGTCAGCGCCTTTTGCTGCTGGGGCTGCCTGCTCAACGGGTGGCGGCGCTGCGCAGTGCCGACGAGATCATCTCCGAGCTGACAGTCGTGGCGCCCGGTGGCGGCACCGTGACCAGCCGAGCGATCAACCCAGGCCAGGTGGTGGCCGCAGGCCAGGAACTCTTCGTCGTCGCCGATCTCAGTACCGTGTGGGTGATCGGTGACCTCTACGAAAAGGACTTTTCCGGCGTGCGCGTTGGCGCGGAGGCCTCGGCCACCGTACCCGGAACGCCGCCGTTACGGGGTCGCGTCGCGTATATCGACCCGCGCCTCGATCCGGCAACACGCACGGCCAAGGTTCGGGTCGAAGTACCGAACGCCGGCGGGATGCTGCGGCTCGGCATGTACGCGACCGTGAGCTTCGGAGTGCCATCGGTCGCCGGTGCCGTCGCCGTAGTTCCGCGCGCGGCAATCCAGACGATTGGAGGTCGCAGCGTCGTCTATGTCGCGGCAGATGGCGACGACGGGCGGTTCATCGAACGCCCTGTTAAGGTCGGCGCCGCGGCCGGCGATGGTGTCGAGGTGACCGAAGGACTTCGGACAGGCGAGCGTGTCGTCACGGAGGGCAGCTTCTTCCTGCGGGCTGAAGCTTCGCGGACACGGTCTGGGAGCTGACCATGCGTCCCGGCGTGAGGGGCTGGCGCGTCAGGGCGGCTAGCGAGTTCGTCTCGTCGCTCGCGCCACCTCCGGTGACCTCTTCCGGAACTTGACTGGCGGCTTGCTCCCCGGCTACGCTCCTCGGCAATCTGCTGAGGGCACTCTGCTGCCGGAGGAAGACCCCATGGGCCACTGGATTGCGGCGGGCATTGGACTCGTCGTCGTGCTCGCGACCGCTTGGCCCACATCGAGCCAGGCTCAAGCCCGCACACCCGAGGTGACGGTGAGCCAGGCCCCTTCCGAATCCGACCCGAACCCGTTCGATTCGCGGTGGGACTTCTCGCTGGGGGCGCGCCTCGGCCGTCCGAGTGGGTACATCAGGGCCGGTGAAAACGGCGGTCGGGGCAATCGTCTTCTCCTGGACGAAGACCTCGGGGTGCGGGTGTCGGAGGCGGTCGAAGCGGGCGTGGCCTTTCACTTCTCGCCACGCAACGCGATTCGGGCCACCGCCCTCTACTACTTCCTCCGCGGCGAAGGGCTGCTGGATCGCCCCGTGGTCTTCAACGACGAGGTGTTCACGAACCCCGGCCATGTGTCGATCGACGCCGATTTCTATCGCCTCGGCCTCGCCTACGAGCGGACGACCACCGTTCCGGGAGGATTCCTGACCGGCAGTGTCGGCCTCACGTACGTCCACCTCAAACCCGAGCTCACCAACCATGGCCGGAGCAACTCGGAGGATTTCTCCAAGGCGGAGCTGCCCGTCCCCATCGTCGGGCTTCGCTTCGACATCCCCATGGGCAACGGCTTCGCGGCCCGGGCGTCAGTCGCGGGTGGCGGCCTCCCGCGGGTGAATAGCCTGCGCAAGGAGAACGGCAACACGGTCTACCTCGAGCAGATTCATGGAGACGGGGAGTTCGCGCTGACCTATGCCATCACGAAGTCCATGTTGCTCGACGTCGGCCCACACGCGACGTACTTCTTCCAGCGCAAGAAGAGCCGCAACGACGACAACGCCTTCGAGCTCTTCGACTACGGGGTGCGGGCCGGGCTGACGTTCAAGTTCTGATCGGGGGGCGGCAACGCGCCGCCCCCCGCCCCCGCCAACCACCTTACGCGCGACGGTATTTCGAGTACACGCGCCGGTACTCGCCCACCGCCCAGTTGACCGCGTCGTCGGCACTCTGGCCGCGCGCGACGCGCGTGCACATGTCGGGGAAGATGAACGACGCCACGATCTCCTGGATCGGCGGCGTGAACGGGCCGGGGTACCCGGCGAAGGCGACGATGTCCGGGAAGTCCTGCAGCACCTGCAGCTTCGGATCCGCGCCGATCACCGGCATCGGCTTCTTGTACGCGTCGCGCACGAACGGCATGTTGTAGCCGCGGCTGCCGATCATCGAGTCGCGCCAGTTGTCGGCCAGGTGGAGCAGGAACTCCTTGGCGGCCGGAACGTTCTTGGCGAACTTCCAGATGGCGTAGGCGTTGGGATTGGCGATGGACACACGCTTGCCGGGCAGGCCTTGCGGCTCGAGGGCCACGCCGGTCTGCTGGAAGACCCTGGGGTTGGTGTCCTCGGTGGAGCGGTACGCCGAGATCGCGTCGTGGATCCAGCACGCGACGCCCGAGGCCAGGAAGCGATTGTCCGAGGCGTCGTCCCACGAGAAGACCTCCGGGGTCATCCCCTCGTCGAACATCGCCTTGAGGAACCGCAGCCCCTCCCGCATCTCCTTGGAGTCGATGAGGATGTTCTGGCCCGACTCGTCGGCCTCGCGGGCGCCGTGGCTGAACAGGATGGCCCGCAAGAACAGGTTCGCGTCGTTACAGTGCGAGAACGCGATGCCGGTCGGATGGCCCTTGGCCTTGAGCGTGCGCGCCGCCACCCGGGCCTGCTCCCAGGTGTCGGGGGCGGGGAGCCGCTCCTGCTCGAAGAGATCGCGACGCCAGAGCATGGGCGCGACGATGTAGAAGTCGGGCACCGCGTGCCAGCGGCCCTCGACCACCGAGATCGGCCTCGCCGCCGGGATCCAGCCGCCGAACTTGTTCCCGATCCGGTCGGCGATGTCGCTGAGATCGACGAGACTGCGATGGTAGAGGGCGGTCAGGATCGTGCCGACGAAGTAGATGAGGTCGTGCCCGGCCCCGGCGGCGAGCTCGGCGGCAAAGCGCGAGGGCAGGTCCAGATGCGGGATGCGGTCGATGCGTACCTTCACGCCGTTCTGCTCGCCCCACTTCTTCACGAAGCCGTCGAACCACGCGTCATAGGCGGGGACGAAGTGGCTCCACTGCAGTATCCGAAGGCTCGTCCCCTTGATCTGGGCCGGCGCCTGGCGCGCCTGCAACATCGTGAGCAGGGAGGAGCCCGCCACCGCGGCCGCGGTCGTCTTGAGGAACTGGCGGCGTCCCGAATGAGGTCGCTGGAGCGTCGCGGGCGGGGGGTTCATCGACAACCTCCTCTGTGGGAGCGGCGGGTCGGCGATCGCGCGTCAGGCCGATGCGACAGGACGAAACGGACGCTATGCCGCACGTCAGCTGTTGTCAAGCGGACGGTCCCGCCGCCGCTCGAGCGGCTAGCCGCCGCGCACCATCCGCTTGATCTCGGTCTCGGCCCAGAGGATCGCGTCCTTGGGCTTGGCCTCGTTGGTGACGGCGCGGGCGAACATGTTGGGGATGATGTAGCTGTTGGTGACGAGCTGGATGCGCTCGTCGGGGGGCGCCGGCCACCCGTAGAGATGCGAGTACTGCACGATGCTCTTGAGCGGCTTGTACTTGGGGTCGATGTCCCAGACCGGGTGGTTCTCCATGTCGCGCCAGCACGGGTGGTTGTAGTTGTCACCGGACAGGATCCACTCGTGGTACTGCGCGGGCTCGAAGAACCAGCGGAGGAACTCGCGCGCGACCTCGACGTTCTTGCTGAACTTCCAGATGCCGAGGCTGCGCGGCACGCCGACGGTGTGACGGCCGGCCGGTCCCGCCGGCGAGGGGTGAAAGCCCGTCTGCTCGGCGACCGGCATCTTGTTCTGCTTGGCGACGACGTAATGGCTGATCGGATTGTGAATCCACGAGCCCTTGCCGGAGTTCAGCCACTGGTTGTTGGAGGCGTTGTCCCAGGAGAGCACGGCCGGCTCCATGGCGTCGGCGTACAGCGTCTGAACGTAGTCGATCGCCGCCTCGGTCGCGCGCGAGTTGATGGCGATGGTCTTGCCATCTTCGGCGACGTCCTTGGCGCCGTAGCACCAGAGGATCGAGTAGAGCGTGGTCACCGAGTCGGTCGTCTGGCTGATGGCGAAGCCGACGGGATGGCCGAGCTTCTTGAGCTTGCGCCCGGCCCGCAGCAGATCTTCCCAGCTGTCGGGCGCCTTCTCGCCCACCTTCTCGAACAGATCGATGCGATGGCTACCGGGGAAGGAGCCGAACAGATAGGGGACACCCAGCCATTGCCCCTTCACGAGGGCGTGCTCGCGAAGGAACGGATACCACTCGCCGTGCTGGCGCGCGAGGTTCTGGCAAAGGTCCGAGACGTCGGCCAGCCCCGGCTGGAAGAGCCAGGGGTAGTGCATCTCCAGGCTCATGACGTCGTGCCCCGAGCGGCTCATCAGCTCGGCGGACAGCTTGGCCGGCATCTGCACGCTCTGCACGTGGTCGATGCGGACGGTGACGCCCGCCAGCTTCGCGAAGCGCTTGCCCAGCTCATCGAGCTTGGCGTCCGACGCCGGCGCGTAGTTGACGGCCGTCAGGAGGCTCAGCTCCCGGGCGGCCCAGCTCGCCGGCGCGCCGCCGAAGGCGCCGGCGAGCCCGAGCGCCCCCGCCCGGAGGAATGTGCGCCGGCTACCGTGGATCGTCGTCCCGCCCATCTCGCACCTCCCGCGTGCGCCCCACCCTAGCATGTCAGGTCTACCCTGAGAGGGCGCTCAGGATCGTCCCGACTGGTCAGGCCCGTCGCGACGTGCTGCACTCTCATTAACGCTCGTACGTGGAGGGAGTGACATGTCCGTGGAATTGCCGCGCTGCGTGCGATGTCGCGTCGCGGTCGAGGTTGGCCTGAGCGTCGTGTTCCGGCCGGATGGCCGCGTCGAACACGCCGCGTGCCCCGAGGTGTTTTGCCCCGTCTGCGGCCGCACGATCGCGCCGGGGACGCCGATTCGCAGAGAGGGCGAGCAAATACTTCACGCAAACTGCTGGGTGAAGCGCTTCCGCGCCAGGACTCACACGTCGGCCTGATCCAGCCCCGCTGGCAAGCCGAGTGCAGAGCAAGCGCCCATACGCGAGGGGATGCGCATGGCGCGTGAAGAGTGTCGGGTCACCGAGCGTGGCGTCTGGCACTTGTTCGCGCCCTTGGCGGTCGGCGCCGCCTGCGTGTGCGGCCGGAAGATCGCGGTCGTGCAACACGAGACGCTCATCATCCAGGACGGGTCGTTCATGGCGCTGTCGGCCGCGATGGAAACACTACAACGACGGCTGCGACAGGCCATCCGGCGAGGTTGATCGGCACCCCCGTTGCAGCTTTCCAGCCCTGACCTGACGCGGCCCGCCACGCGGCGGTCCGCAGGGAGGGGCATTCCATGACCACACGCAAGATCTCACTCGCAGTGATGACGTTCACGCTCGCGCTCGCCGGCGCCAGCGCGGTGCTCGCGGCCGATCCTACTGTGGTCGTCCAGCCCGGCGGCTCGTCCGTCGTCGTGCAGCCCGGACAGCCTTCGGTGACCGTCCAGCCGAGTCAGCCGTCGGTGACGGTGCAGCCGGCGCCGCCTTCGACGGTGGTGGTGCCGTCGCCGCAGACCACGGTACAGGCCTCCGACATCGAGGCGACCGAAGTCCGCGCGCAGACCATCTACGCCAACAAGATCAAGGCGGCGATGGTCCAGGGCACGGTGCACCAGTCCGACAGCGTGAAGATCAAGGACACCAAGGGAGACATCAAGGCGCCCTCGCTCACGGCGGGCGTGATCTACGCGGACACGATCAAGGCGCGCACGGTCGTGGCCGAGCACATCTACGTGAAGGACCTCCAGAGAGACTAGCCGTCACGCCTCCGGCGCCGGCGTCGCGCTCTTGAAGGGTTGCCGCTCGGGCGCCTCGCCGTGCGGCACGGCGCGCAGGAGGCGACGGACGAGCACGTTCATCACCGGGTTGCGGTGCCTGGCCCAGAGCCACATGCGCTCGGGCCGGGCGCCCAGCCCGGCTTTCGGCTCCAGGGCCGTGCGGCCGAACGAGATCCGCCGGCAGCCCAGGGCGATCGCCTCGCCGATGACGGCGTGGAGGAGCCCCAGATACGCGGCGTTGCCGACGCCGGAGGCGCGATCGAAGCCGATGTAGTAGGCGACCGCGGTGTCGCCGTCCTTCAGCACGCTGATGAACCCCACCAGCTCGTGGTCGCGCCGCACGGCGATGCAGCGGAAGTCCTCGCCCATCGCCTCGGCCAGCGCGGGGAAGAACGCGGCGGGCAGCGTGACCGGACGCACCGCCGCGTTGTCCACCACGCCCAGGTAGAGCCGATGCAACCGTTCGGCGTGCACGGCAAGCGCCTTGAGCGGGCCCAGCGCGCAGCCGGCCTGCGCCAGGTCCTTCTGGATCTTGCGCGCGGCGTTCCGATACTTGCCGGTGAGCCCCGCCAGATAGTCGTCGTAGCTGCGCCACTCCGGCGCCAGCTCGAGCACCATGTTCGGATCCGACTCGACGGGCCGGTAGCTGAAGCGGCGCAGCGCCTCGGCGGCGTCCATCTCGCCGGCCGTCAGGTCCTTCACCAGCGCGAAGTCGGTCTCGCCGGCCAGCCGCTCCGCGCGGCGCACGCGGTAGATCGCCTCGGCCACCGCGGGCCACAGCTCCGCCGGCGCCGCGCCCGGCGCGAAGGCGGCGGCGTGGAACCCCCACGAGAGCAGGTTGCCGCACACGAGGACCCGCTCGCGCAGCGCCTCGCCCACCTTGCGGGCCGCCGGCACGAGCGCGCGGCGGAGGCCCTTGCCCTCGCCGTCGAGCTTCATGAACCGCGTGCCCGCCACGCTGACGACTTGCATGACCACCGCGGCGACGGGCACCCGCCCGCGATAGATCAGCGCGTAGCGCGGGGCGAGGTTGTCGGGGCCCGCGCGCTCGAGGACGGCGAGATAGCGGCGCTGCAGGAAGAGACTGGCGCCGGATGCGACGGCGTCCCAGCGGACCGGATCGACGTAGTCGATCGAATCCGCCAGCGCGAAGCCGAAGCCCGACGGCCGGTGGCGCTCGTGGTGGCGGGCGCGCGCTGCGGTCAGCCGATCGAGGAGGCGGCGCGACGAGCGGCGGCGATCCGCCATGCCCGCGGTCAGCGGGCGCGCGCCGCGACGATCGCCTGGCCCATGAGCCGTGCGCCCTCGTAGCACTTCTCGGGCGACTCGTAGCTGAAGGCCAGGCGGATGTGGTCCTCGCCGCCGCCGTTGGCGTAGAAGGCCGGGCCCGGCGTGTACTGCACGCGCTTGTCCACCGCGAGCTGGGACAGCTTCTTCTGATCGGTGCCCCTGGGCAGGCGGATCCAGAGGAAGAAGCCGCCCTGCGGGCGGCTGATCACGGCGTCGGTGGTGCCGAGGGTCTCGTCGAGCCCGCGCAGCATCGCGTCGCGCTTGCCGCGGTAGATGTCGATCAGGCGCGCCACGTGGGCCGGCATGTCGCTGCGCATGTAGTACGTGGCCACGCGCGACATGAACGGATTGACGCCGCCGCCGAAGAGAAAGCCCTGGAACGCGGGAATCATCTCGCGCGGGGCGCACAGCCAGCCGAGACGGACGCCCGCGCCGAGGATCTTCGACAGCGTGCCCGCGCGGATCACGCGCCCGCCGGTGTCGAGCGCGTAGAGCGGCGGCAGCGTCTCGCCCTCGAAGCGCAGCTCGCCGTAGGCGTCGTCCTCGAGGATGAGCGTCTCGTACTCGTGGGCGAGCGCGATCAGCGCCTGCCGGCGCCGCAGCGACTGGCTCGGCCCCGCCGGGTTCTGGAAGTTCACGATGGTGTAGATGAGCTTGCAGCGGCGGCCCTGGCGGCGCAGGCCCTCCAGCCGCTCGCGCACGGCGTCGGTGACGATGCCCTCGTCGTCCACGGGCACGTCGAGGATCTGCGGCCCGTGGCGGCGGATGGTGTTGAGCGAGCCCGAGAAGGTCGGCGCCTCGGAGATGACGACGTCACCGGGATCGACGAAGGCGCCGAAGGCCAGCGCCAGCGCCTGCCCCGAGCCGTTGGCCACGATGATGTTCTCCGGGTCCGCCTTCATCTTCTCGAACAGATCGTACTTGTGGCAGATCAGCTCGCGAAGCCCGCGGTAACCCTGCGGCTCGCCATACGTCATCGCCGCCGCGCCCTCGGCCTTCATCATGTCGGCGGTCGCCTCGATCATCCCCTCGTAAGGAAAGGAGGCGGGATCGGGATAGCCGCCGCCGAACTCGTAGAGCGCGCTCATCGAGGGGCGCGGGGTGGCGACGGACACCCCCCAGCCGACCCGCGCGCGGCTGGAGAGCAGGGACTCGAAGGCGTCGGAGGTCGAGGAAGTCATGCTGAGTAGTCTACCTCACTGCTTCTGCAGACCCAGCCTCTCCACCACCTTGCCGACCGTGCTCGACTCCGCGTCGAGCAGCCGCTGGGTCTCGGCGGCGTCCTTGTAATCCGCATGCATGCCGGCCTTTTCGAGCGCTCCGGCCACGGCCGGATCCCTCGCCGCGGTGGCCAGCGCCCTGGCGAGCGCGTCCTGGACCGGCCGCGGCGTCTTGACGGGGACATAGAGGCCCATCCAGATGTTGAGCGACGCCTCGGAGTGGCCCTTCTCGGCCATGGTGGGCACGGCAGGGAACTCCTTCACGCGCGCCGGCGCCGTCGTGACGAGCGCGACGAGGTCGCCGGAGCGGATCAGCGGCGACAGCGAGCCGAAGCCGCTCGTGGCCACCGTGACGTGGCCGCCCAGCATCGCGTTCTTCACCGGGCCCGTGCCCTGGAACGGCACGTGGGTGAGATCGAGTCCGTAGGCGAGCTTGAACAGCTCCATCGTGAAGAACGACACGGTGCCGAAGCCCGCCGACCCGTAGCTGAGCTTGCCGGGATTCTTTCTGGCGTACTCGACGAACTCCTCCAGCGTCCGGGCCGGGCCGCCGGCCCGCGTGGTGATGACGCCGAGGTCCACGGCGTAGGCGCCGAGCGGCGCGAAGTCGCTCGTCTTGTAGGGCAGGCTCTTCGTCAGGTGCGGGCTGATCGTCAGCGGCGAGTTCGTCGCCGCGTACACCGTGTAGCCGTCCGGCTTGGCCTTGGCGACGTAGTCGGCGCCGACGGCGCCACCGCCGCCCGGCTTGTTGACGACGACCACCGGCTGGCCGAGCAGGGCTGCGAGTCTCGGCCCGATGATGCGCGCGGAGGTGTCGGCGGGCCCGCCGGCCGGGAACGAGACGATCAGCTCGATCTCCCGCGCCGGATAGTCGGCGGCTCCTGCCATGCGGCCGAGCCCGAGCGCGACGGCCAGGACGAGCGTGACGACGGACCCGCGGACGCCTCGACGCATGGTATTCGCTCCTCTCGGTGACGGTCAGCTCCGCGCGAAGACAGCGACCACGTCGCGCGCGAACCACTCCATCTGCTCCAGCATCTCCGTCACGCTGTCGTGGGGGAACTGGATCGCGCACACGTGGTCCACGCCGGCCTCGCGCAGCGCGGCGAGCTGCTCGAGCAAGCGCGCGGGGCTGCCGATGAGGTTGTTGGTCTCGGCCAGCGCCGGATCGCGGCCGCTGTGGGCGAGCGAGCGGCGATGCTGGACCATGCCGGTGCGCCGGTACCGTGCGGCCGCCTCGTCCGTCGTGCGGCCGAGCACGAGCGTGAACTGCACGGCGGCCTCCACGCTGCGCGGGTCGCGGCCGGCCTCGGCGGTGAGCCGGCGCAGCAGCGCCGTGCGCGCGCGCACCTCGTCGAAGGGGCGCCAGCCGGGCAGCCAGCCCTGGCCCAGCCGCGCGGCGCGCGCCACCGCCCGCTCGTTGTGGCCGCCGACGTAGATCGGCAGCGGCTGCTGCAAGGGCTTCGGGTAGCACTCGAGCTTCTCGAACGCGATGTGCGTGCCAGCGTAGCTCGCCTCGCGCTCGGTGAAGAGCCGGCGCAGCGCCTCCAGCGACTCCTCGAAGATCTCGCCGCGCCGCGCGCGGGCGCGCCGCGGCCACTGCGCCTCGAACTCCTCGCGATAGGCGCCCAGGCCCACGCCGAGGATGACGCGGCCGCCCGTGAGGCGGTCGAGCGTGGCCACCTGCTTGGCCAGCAGCACGGGATCGCGCAGCGGCAGCACGATGAGGGCGGTGCCGAGGTGCACGCGGCTCGTGTGGGCGCCCACCGTGGCCAGCGTGACGAGCGGTTCGTAGAAGCTCGGCGGGTCGCTCCACTTCTCGCGCACGTACGGCGCGGCCGTCACGTGATCGTTGCCCCACACGCCGTCGTAGCCGAAGCGCTCGGCGGCCTGCGCGAGGCGCACGAAGTCCTCCGGCCGCGCGAACGGCACGGGATTCACGAGGCCCTCGGTGCACGTGGGCAGCTGCACGCTGAAGCGCATGGTCGTCAGGCCGCCCGCCCGAGCGCGACCGCCACCGCGCGGGCGGTCTCCGTCGCAGTGTAGAGCCCGCCCAGCACGATCTCGTCGAGGCCCGCCGCGCGATACGCCGCAAGCCGCTCACGCACCTGGGCGGGCGTGCCCGACGCCGTGTGCCGCCGGACGACGTCGTCGCCCACGAGCCGCTCGGCCGCCGCCCAGTCCTCGCGCGCCACCGCGCGCCGCAGCGCCTCCTGGTCGAGCGCCGCTCCGGCCAGCGCCACGTTCGTCGCGTGGTGCGGCGCCCGCAGGGTGATGGCGAGCTGGCGCCGGAAGCGCCCCAGCGCGTCCGCCTCGTGGTCGGCGACGGCCGCGTACACGAGACCCGCGCGCCGGACGCCGCGGCCGGTGGCGCCACGGGCGACGTGCTCGAGCGAGGCGTGCACGAACTCCACCGACGAGGCGGCGGAGAGCACGACGCCGTCGGCGAGCGCGCCCGCCAGCTCCAGCGAGCGCGGCCGCGTGGCGGCCAGCACGATCGGCACGTCGCGGCGGCCGGGCCCGAGGCGCCGGCTCTCCACGCGGAAGAGCTCGCCCTTGTAGGTCACGGGCTCGCCGCCGAGGAGCGCGCGCACGACCTCCACCGTCTCGCGCAGCGCCCGCAGCGGGCGGCGCACCTCGACGCCGGCATCGGCGAGATCGTTGGGCGCGCCGGTGCCGACGCAGAGCGCGACGCGGCCGGGCGCCAGCTCGTCGAGCGTGGCGGCGCCCATGGCGATGTGGACGGGATGAATGACGTGCGGGCTCACCGCCATCAGCGTCACGCGCACGCGCGTGGTCGCGTCGAGCACGGACGCGGCCATCGTGAACGGGTCGCGCAGGAAGAGGTGGCTTGACACCCAGATCGCATCGGCGCCCGCAGACTCCGCCGCCTGCGCCTGCTCGCGAAGCGCAGGCAGGGGATTGCGACCGTCGAACGCCACGCCGAGCGACATCGCACGAGACTACCGGAGGCCGCGACCTCTTGACAACCTCCGGAGGCTTGGCCACGATGCCCGCCACATGAGCCAGCCCGGCCCCCTGCGCGAGATCGGCCACTCGGTCGAGCGCAAGGACGGCGTCGCGAAGGTCACCGGCCGCGCGCAGTACCTCGACGACCTCGTGATCTCCGGCGCGGTCTACGCGGCGATCGTGCGCAGCCCCTACGCGCACGCGCGCATCCTGAGCGTCGAGCGCGCGGCGGCGGCGGCCGTGCCCGGCGTCGTGGCGGCGCTCGCCGCCGCCGACCTCGGCGCGCTCGGCGAGCGCCCGTTCGGCACGTTCCTCAAGGACCAGCGCGTGCTGGCCCGCGACAAGGCGCGCTACGAGGGCGAGCCGGTCGCCGTCGTCGTGGCCGAGGATCCCGCGACCGCCGCGCGCGCCGCAAGTCTCGTCGACGTCGCCTACGAGCCGCTGCCGCCGGTGATCGATGTCGTGCGCGCGCGCGAGCCGGGCGCCACGCTCGTCCACGACACGCCGCCGGCACTGGGGCGACAGGGCCGCTGGCCCACCGTGCCCGGCACCAACGTCTGCGCGCGCGTGGCCATCGAGCAGGGCGACGTGGAGCAGGGCTTCCGCGACGCCGACGTGGTGCTGGAGCGGACGTACACGTTCCCGCGCGTCTTCCACTACACGCTGGAGCCCCACGGCGCCGTCGCCAGCGCGACGCCGGACGAGCTCACCGTGTGGACCAACACCGGCCATCCCTATCAGCTCCGCCAGGAGCTGGCCGACATGTTCGAGCTCGACCTCGCGCGCATCCGCATCGTGGTGCCGTACGTCGGCGGCAGCTTCGGCGGCAAGTCGTTTCCCAAGCTCGAGCCGCTGGCGGCAGTGCTCTCGGCCACGGTGGGGCGCCCCGTGAAAGTCCTGAACGGCGTGGAGGGGTCGATGCGGATCAACCGCCGTCACGGCGCCCGCGTCACCCTGAGGGTCGGCGCGCGGCGTGACGGCACGCTCACCGCCAAGCACGCCCGCGTGCTGCTCGACGGCGGCGCGTACGCCGATCTCGGTCCGGTCGTCACCGAGAAGACCAGCGTGCGCCTGCTCGGCCCCTACCGCGTGCCGCACTACTCGATCCAGGTCGAGAACGTCTACACGACGACGACCCCGGCCGGCGCGTTCCGCTCGATCGGCGGCCCGCAGAGCGTGTGGGCCACGGAGTCGATCATGGACGAGCTGGCCGCCGCGCTCGACATGGATCCCGTCGAGCTGCGCCTGCACAACCTCGTGAGCCGCGGCGAGAGCGTGCGGCCGGGCCTGCGTCCCATGGACGCCGACCTCGGCGACGATCTCAAGCGGCTCGGCAAGGCGATGGACGAGGCCCACGCGCCCGAGGCGGCCGGCCGCGGCGTGGCCGTGGGCATCTCCAATCCGGCCGAGCTGCCGATCTCCACCGCCATCGTGCGCCTGCACTACGACGGCAGTGCAACGGTCCTCTGCTCGATGGTCGAGGTCGGCCAGGGCCTGCACACGGTGCTGGCGCAGATCGTGGCCGAGGAGCTCAGCGTGCCCCGCGCGGCGGTGGTCGTCGTCTCGCCGGACACCCGCGTCGGGCCCTACGACTGGTCCTCGGGCGCCAGCCGCGGCGTGACGATCGTCGGCACCGCGGTGCAGCGGGCGGCGCAGGACGTGAGGGCGCAGCTCCTCGCACTGGCCGCCGAGGTTGCCGGCGTGCCGGCCGCGGAGGTGGCGTGGCGCGACGGCGCGGTGCACGTGGGCGAGCGCCGAGTCGCGCCCGCGCAAGTCATCCGCGAGTGGTACGGGCGGCCGGCCGGCGAGGTGATCGGCCGCGGCTACGTGCGCAATCTCGGCCGCGATCCTGCGTTCTGGGAGATCGGCATGGGCGGGGCGGAGATCGCCGTCGATCGCGACACCGGCGTGATCCAGCTCCTCTCCTACACGGGCCTCGCGGATGTGGGGCGCGCGATCAATCCCCAGCTCTGCGAGCAGCAGGACGTCGGCGCCATCGTCATGGGCCTGGGCCACACGCTGTTCGAGGAGATGGCGTACTCGGAGTCCGGCTCGCTCCTGAACCCGTCGATGATCGAGTACCGCGTGCCGCTCGTCACCGACCTGCCGGCCACGTTGCACGCGGTCCTCGTCGAGAACGGTGACGGCGCCGGCCCCTACGGCGCCAAGGGCATGGGCGAGGGCGGCAACCTCGCCGTCGCGCCCGCCATCGCCAATGCCCTCGCGCGCGCGACGGGTGTGCGCATCCGCGACCTGCCGCTGACGCCCGAGCGCGTGTGGACGGCGCTCCGCGAGGCGGCGGCACGGCCCGCGCGGCCTTGATCGAGCTGCGCCGCGTGATCGACGTGGCCGCGGCGCCGGAGGTGGTCTGGCGCCGGCTGTGGGACGTGCCGGCGCTGGCGCGCTGCATTCCCGGCTGCGAGGGCGTGGAGACGGTCGAGGCCGAGCGCCGCTATCGCGCGACGATCAGCGATCGCGTCGGGCCGTTCCGCATCGCGATCCCGCTCGACGTCCGGGTGGAGTCCACGCCGCCGACGCGACTCAGCCTGACGGCGGCCGGGCGTGACAGCGCGCTCGGCAGCCCGGTGACGGTGGCGCTGGAGGTCAGCCTCGCGCCCGCCGGCGCCGGCGGCACGCGGCTCACGCTGGCCGGCCACGGCGACGTGGGCGGCAAGCTGGCCGCCCTCGGCCAGGGCGTGATCGACCGCAAGACGCGCGAGATCCTCGATCGCTTCGCCGGCAACCTCGCCGGCCTCTTCGTGGACGGAGCGGATGCTGCCGCCGTTTGAGATCCACCAGCCGGTGACGGCCGCCGAGGCGGTCGCGCTGCGCGCGCGATTCGGCGAGGCCGGCGCGCTCTATGCGGGTGGCAGCGAGCTGCTGCTGGCCATGAAGGAAGGCCTCGGCGGCTTCGCGCACCTCATCGACGTCAAGACGATCGCCGGCCTGGCGGGCCTCACGCTCGCGCCGGACGGCCGTGCCGTCACGATCGGCGCCGCGGTGACGCATCGCACGCTCGAGCGCTCGCCGCTGGTGCGCGAGCGGCTGCCGCTGGTGGCGGAGATGGCGCGCCAGGTCGCCAACGCGCGCGTGCGCGCGGTCGGCACGCTCGGCGGCAACCTCTGCTTCGCCGAGCCGCACTCCGATCCGCCGACCGCGCTCCTCGTTCACGGCGCGCGCGTGGCGCTGGCCGGCGCCTCCGGCGCCCGGCGCCTGCCGCTCGCCGACTTCCTCGTCGGGCCCTACGAGAGCGCGCTCGGCCCGGACGAGATCCTCACCCACGTGGACGTCCCCCTGCCGCCGGCGCGCGCGGCCGGCGCGTACCTGAAATTCGGCATGCACGAGCGGCCGACCGTCGGCGTCGCCGTGCTGCTGGTGCCGGACGAGCATCGCGCCGCGCTGGCCGAGGCGCGCGTGGCGGTGGGCTGCGTGGGCCCTGTCGCCACGCGGCTGCCGGCGGTGGAGTCGGCGCTCGCCGGCGCGCGGCTCGCCGACCTCGAGGCGGGCTGGCCGGACGCTGCGCGCGCCGGCGAGGCGCTCGACGCCGTCTCGGATCTGCACGGCTCGGCGGACTACAAGCGAGCGATGGCCGGAGTCTTCGTCGGCCGCGCGCTCGCGCTGGCCGCCCGGCGCGCCAGGAGCTGAATTGACCGCGCGGCAGATCACGCTCGACACGACGGTCAACGGCCGCGCGCTGTCCCTGTCGGTGGAGCCCGAGGCGCTGCTCCTCGACGTCCTGCGCGAGCGGCTCGGCCTCACCGGGAGCAAGCGCTCGTGCGACGTGCAGGTCTGCGGCGCCTGCACCGTGCTGCTCGACGGCTTGCCGGTGAGCGCCTGCTCGGTGCTGGCGTACGAGGCGCGCGGCCGGCGCGTGCTGACGATCGAAGGCCTGGCGCGTGACGAAAGACTCCACCCGGTGCAGGAGGCGTTTCTCGCCACCGCGGGCTTCCAGTGCGGCTTCTGCACGCCGGGCATGATCATGGCCGTGAAGGCCCTGCTCGACGACTCGCCGTCGGCCACGCCGGAGGACGTGCGCGAGCACCTGCGCGGGAACATCTGCCGGTGCACGGGGTACGCCAGCATCCTGGCCGCCGTCGCCGTCGCGCAGCGCGCCCTCGCGGACGGCGCCGCCGGCTGAGCGCGATGCCCGAGTCGGGCGCCGCCCGGCGCGAGCGCTGGTCCGCCCTCGTCGTCCTCCTCTTCGCCCTCGCCGCGCTCGTCGAGGCCCGCCGCCTGCCGTTCGGCTCCGTCTCGGCGCCGGGTGCAGGATTCTTTCCGCTGACGCTCGGCGCCGGGCTCGCGCTCCTTGGCGCCGCCCTGGTCGTCCGCGCGTTCGCCACGACGGCCGCGGGGGCGGCGGCGCCGTTCGTGACGCCCTCCGCACGGGCACGCTTGATGACGGTGATGATCGCGATGCTCGCCTACGCGGCCCTCCTCGGCTCGCTCGGGTTCGCGCTTGCCACGTTCGCGCTCATGGTGGTCCTCTTCCGCGTCGTGGAGTCGCACGGCTGGGCGCGCGCGGTGCTCGAGTCGGCGGCCACGGCCGTCCTCGCTCACGTCGTCTTCAAGGCGTGGCTTGGCGTGCGCTTGCCGCCCGGCCCGTGGGGGTTCTGAGCGTGGACGTCCTGCAGGGCACGGTCTACGGCTTCGCCGTCGCCCTGCAGCCGGCGAATCTCCTGGCGTGCTTCGTCGGCGTGTTCGTCGGCACGCTGATCGGTGTGCTGCCGGGACTGGGGCCGGTGGCGACGATGTCCTTGCTGCTGCCGGCGACCTTCGTGATGACGCCGACGGCGTCGATCATCATGATGGCCGGCATCTACTACGGCGCCATGTACGGCGGCTCGACGACGTCGATCCTCGTCAACATTCCGGGTGAGGCAGCCTCGGTCGTCACCTGCCTCGACGGCTACCAGATGGCGCGGCAGGGCCGCGCCGGCCCCGCGCTCGGCATCGCCGCCTTCGGCTCCTTCATCGCGGGCACGCTGGGTGTGCTCGGGATCATGCTGCTGTCGCCGCCGCTGGCGGCCGCCGCCCTGCGCTTCGGACCGCCGGAGATCTTCACGCTCCTGCTGCTCGGCTTCACGATGATCACCTATCTCGGCTCCGGCTCTCGGCTGAAGGCGGTGGCCATGGCATTCGCCGGCATGCTGCTCGGCACCGTGGGCCTCGATCCGGTGACGGCGACACCACGGTTCACCTTTGACACCGTGACGCTCTCCGACGGCGTGGGGCTGGTGCCGATGATCATGGGCCTGTTCGGCGTCACCGAGGTGCTGGTCAACGTCGAGGCCGGCCTGAAGCAGGAGGTGTTCCAGACGAAGATCCGCCACCTGCTGCCGACGCGCCAGGACTGGAAGGACTCGGCGGCGCCGATCGCGCGCGGCAGCGTGCTGGGCTTCGCGCTCGGCATCCTGCCGGGCGTGGGCGCGATCATTCCCACGTTCGTCGCCTACGCGCTGGAGAAGCGCCTCTCGAAGCGGCCGGAGACGTTCGGCCGCGGCGCCATCGAGGGCGTGGCGGCTCCGGAGTCGGCCAACAACGCGGCCACGGCCGGCTCGATGATCCCGCTGCTCACGCTCGGCATCGCGCCCAACGTGGTCATGGCCGTGCTGCTGGGCGCCTTCCTCGTCCACGGTGTGCAGCCGGGGCCGCTGATGCTGCGCGAGCATCCGGAGCTCTTCTGGGGCGTGGTGGCCAGCATGTACGTCGGCAACGTGCTCCTGCTCGTCCTCAACCTGCCGCTGATCGGGCTCTGGGTGCAGATCCTCAAGGTGCCCTACGGCCTGCTCTTCCCGCTCATCCTGCTCGTCTGCATGATCGGCGTGTACGGCGTGTCGGACAACATCTGGGACGTCGTCATCATGCTGGCCTTCGGCGGGCTCGGGTGGCTCATGCGCAAGACCGGGTTCGAGGCGGCGCCGATGGTGCTGGCCTTCGTGCTGGGCCGGCTGGCCGAGGAGTCGCTGCGTCAGTCGCTGCTGCTCTCGCGCGGGCGCTTCGCCATCCTCCTCGAGCGGCCGATCGCCGCCGCCTTCCTCGTCGCCACCGTCGTCGTCATCGTGCTGCCGGTGGCCGGGCCGGTGGCGACGATGTCCTTGCTGCTGCCGGCGACCTTCGTGATGACGCCGACGGCGTCGATCATCATGATGGCCGGCATCTACTACGGCGCCATGTACGGCGGCTCGACGACGTCGATCCTCGTCAACATTCCGGGTGAGGCAGCCTCGGTCGTCACCTGCCTCGACGGCTACCAGATGGCGCGGCAGGGCCGCGCCGGCCCCGCGCTCGGCATCGCCGCCTTCGGCTCCTTCATCGCGGGCACGCTGGGTGTGCTCGGGATCATGCTGCTGTCGCCGCCGCTGGCGGCCGCCGCCCTGCGCTTCGGACCGCCGGAGATCTTCACGCTCCTGCTGCTCGGCTTCACGATGATCACCTATCTCGGCTCCGGCTCTCGGCTGAAGGCGGTGGCCATGGCATTCGCCGGCATGCTGCTCGGCACCGTGGGCCTCGATCCGGTGACGGCGACACCACGGTTCACCTTCGACACCGTGACGCTCTCCGACGGCGTGGGGCTGGTGCCGATGATCATGGGCCTGTTCGGCGTCACCGAGGTGCTGGTCAACGTCGAGGCCGGCCTGAAGCAGGAGGTGTTCCAGACGAAGATCCGCCACCTGCTGCCGACGCGCCAGGACTGGAAGGACTCGGCGGCGCCGATCGCGCGCGGCAGCGTGCTGGGCTTCGCGCTCGGCATCCTGCCGGGCGTGGGCGCGATCATTCCCACGTTCGTCGCCTACGCGCTGGAGAAGCGCCTCTCGAAGCGGCCGGAGACGTTCGGCCGCGGCGCCATCGAGGGCGTGGCGGCTCCGGAGTCGGCCAACAACGCGGCCACGGCCGGCTCGATGATCCCGCTGCTCACGCTCGGCATCGCGCCCAACGTGGTCATGGCCGTGCTGCTGGGCGCCTTCCTCGTCCACGGTGTGCAGCCGGGGCCGCTGATGCTGCGCGAGCATCCGGAGCTCTTCTGGGGCGTGGTGGCCAGCATGTACGTCGGCAACGTGCTCCTGCTCGTCCTCAACCTGCCGCTGATCGGGCTCTGGGTGCAGATCCTCAAGGTGCCCTACGGCCTGCTCTTCCCGCTCATCCTGCTCGTCTGCATGATCGGCGTGTACGGCGTGTCGGACAACATCTGGGACGTCGTCATCATGCTGGCCTTCGGCGGGCTCGGGTGGCTCATGCGCAAGACCGGGTTCGAGGCGGCGCCGATGGTGCTGGCCTTCGTGCTGGGCCGGCTGGCCGAGGAGTCGCTGCGTCAATCGCTGCTGCTCTCGCGCGGGCGCTTCGCCATCCTCCTCGAGCGGCCGATCGCCGCCGCCTTCCTCGTCGCCACCGTCGTCGTCATCGTGCTGCCGCTGGCCCTGCCGCGCCTGCGCGCGCTGCTGACGCGCGCGGCGGCCGAGGCGAGCTAGTCGATCGTGGGATGGCGCAGATGGAAGTCCGTGATCGCCTGCCAGGCGCGGGCGGCGGCGAGGACGGTGTTGTCCTCCCACGCGCGGCCCATGAACTGCAGGCTCGTGGGCAGTCCCGACTCGCTGAAGCCGTTCGGCACCGCGATGGCGGGCAGGCCGGCCGCGTTGCCGATGGCGCCCATGGGATCGCGCGAGGGGCGATGCAGGTCGCGGAACTCGCGCCCCAGCGGCGGCGCCGTCGCCGGCCGCCCCGGCGCCACGAGCGCGTCGAGGCGCGAGAGCACCCGGTCGGCCTCGCGCATGACGTGGGCGCGCAGGCGCAGCGCCTTGATGTAGTCCTTGGCCAGGATCGCGTCGCGCGCGTACGGCGTGTAGTGGTCCTCGGGCGCGGTCAGGCCCGCGATCGCCCCACTCTCGATCAGGTCCTCGAACGCGCTGGCGGCCTCGGCGGACAGGATCGTGCGCGTGACGGCATCGTAGGGGAGGTCGGCCAGCGTGACTTCTTCCACCGTCCCGAGCTTCGCGAGCGTCTCCAGCGAGGCCGCGAACGCCTCGCGCACCGCCGGCTCGGCCCCATCGGCGATGCCGCGGACCATGCCGAAGCGGAAGCGGCGGCGCGTCGGGTCGCCGTCGTCGTAGGTGAAAGGCCGGGCGGCGGCGCTCGGATCGTGCGGGTCGGGGCCGGCGATGGCGTCCAGCACGAGGCCGCAGTCGTCCGCCGTGAGCGCGAGCGGTCCCAGCTTGTCGAGCGTCCAGCAGAGCGCCATGGCGCCGTGCCGGCTGACGCGACCGTACGTCGGCCGAAGGCCGCTCACGCCGCAGTAGGCGGCCGGCGAGAGAATCGAGCCCCAGGTCTCCGAGCCGATCGCGAACGGCACCAGCCCGGCCGCCACCGCCGAGCCCGAGCCGCTCGACGAGCCTCCGCTCCAGGCGTCGTCGCCCCACGGCGAGATGCCCGGCCCGGTGAACGAGGCGTCCGGCTGGCGATAGCCCATGCCGCCCGCCAGCTCGACCATCGCGAGCTTCGCCACGAGCACGGCGCCGGCCGCCTCGAGGCGGCGAATCACCGTGGCGTCATGCTCGAACGTCTGGCCTCGCAGCGGCGCCGCGCCCCACGTCGTCGGCGCGCCCGTGGCGGCGAGGAGATCCTTGGCCCCGTAGGGGATGCCGTGCAGCGGCCCGCGCCAGCGGCCCGCGGCGATCTCGCCCTCGGCGCGGCGTGCCTGGTCGAGCGCCCGCTCACGCGTGACCGTCACCACGGCGTTGTAGCGCGGGCCCAGGCGCTCGAGCCGATCGAGGAACGCGTCGGTGAGCTCGACCGGGGAAACGCGCCGCTCGCGAACGGCGACGGACAGCTCGCGGACGGAGCGGAAGACGGGGTTCACTCGTCGGCGCGGAACGGCACGAAGCGCTGGACGGGCTCGTCGGCGTTGTCCAGACGGACGGCGCGCAGCGCCGCCGCGTGCTCGACGATCGCCGCCACGCCGCGGCGCACGCTCTCGAGCTGCTCGGGTGTGAGCCGGTCGCCGTAGCGGCCGCGGACCAGCTCGAAGAGAGCATCGGCCTCGCGGGAGGTGGCGGCGGGCTCGCTCATGCGGGGCATCGTACACTCCGCCTGCCGGGCTTGGCCATCCGTGATACGCTCCAATCGCGCCCGGAATTGCAGGCGCGACGTGACCACCGAATCCAGAAAGCCCACGAGACGACGACGCGGAGGACGACGGCGCAAGCCGCGTGAGGCGTCCCCGCCGCCGGAGCCGATCGCGCCCGAGCCGCCCGCACCGGTCGAGCCGGTCCCCGAGCCCGCCTCCTCGCTGCTCCCGCTGGCCGAGCCGGAGCTGGCGTTTGCCGCACGGGCGGCGGCGCGTCCCCCCGAGCCCGAGCGGCCGCTGCCGAGCACGCGCCGCGCGATCTTCTTCGACGTCGAGAACACGAGCCGCGTGCAGCACATCTCCCGCGTGATCGAGCACCTCGCCGTGGACCGCCTGGGGCGGCGGACCGACTTCATCGCCGTCGGCAACTGGCGCGTCATCGGCCACGACACCGCGCGCTTGCTGGCCGGCCACGGCGCCCAGCTCCTGCACAGCGCGCCCTCGGTGGGCGTGAAGGACTGGAGCGACCTGCGCATCGCCGTGGCCGCGGGGGTGTGGCTCGGCACGGCGCGGCCGGGCGACGTGCTGGAGGTGATCTCGGACGACCGCGCGTTCGACGCGGTGGGCGACGTGGCGACGAGCCTCGGGATCACGTTCCGCCGCTTGTCCTATCGCCGTCTGACCGGGATGGCCGCGCCGATGCCGGCCGCGCCGGTGGACGAGCCGGAGCTTCAGCCGCGCGCCGAGCCGCGGGCGGACGCTCGCGGCGGCCGGCGCCGTCGCGGCCGGCGTGGCGGCCACCGCCGCGAGGCGCCGCCGGCGCACGCGGCCGCGCCGGCGCACGCGATGCCGCCGCCGCAGGCAGCGCGCCCCGGCGCCGAGGAGCCGCACTCCGCGCCGCACGACGAGCTGCTGGGCGTGGCGCGCGATCTCATCCAGCGCTCGTCGGGCAACGCCGTCACGCTCGACTCCCTGGCCAACGCGCTCAAGGGGCGGGGCTTCAGCCGACCACCGGGCTCGCCGCGGCTGATCACGCGGCTGCGCCGCATCCGCGAGCTGGAGGTGAGCCGCTCGGGCCAGATCACCCTCGTGGACGGCAGCGCTGCGGCGACGTCATCGCCCGAGCCCGAGCCCACCCGCGCCCACGGCGACGACCGTGCCGCGGACCGCGAACGCACCGCAGACCGCGCGAGCGTCGAGACCGACGCGCGTGCCGAGGCCGACGAGCGCACCGCGGACCGCGAACGCACCGCGGACCGCGCACGCGCCGAGGCCGACGAGTCCGCCGAGGACAACGAGCCGACGCCGGGCAACGAGTGGTCCCCGGCCGACGGGCCGCGCGAACGGACGTACGAGGACCGCCGAGCCGCCGTGGAGGCCGCCCAGCATGGCGCGCCCTCGACTGCAGCGCCGCCGTCGGACGGAGCGCCGGGTGATGGAGGTCAGCCGCGCCGTCGCTCGCGCCGCGGCGGCCGTCGCCGGCGCCGTCATGGAGCCCCGGCCAGCTAGTTAGACCGGGCTCGTCGACATCCCGTGGCGGCGCGACGACCGCCAGGCTTCACGCGAATCTCCAGCCATCGAGCGCCTTCGGATCTTCCGGCACGACCCGCAGCGGCAGCTCTTGCGCGCCGACGATGCCGCGCGCCGCCAGCTCCTCGACGGCGCGGCGCGCCCGGCCGCCCGCCGGCATCGGCAAGCTCGGCATGAGCGCGAGACGGCGAGCCAGTGAGCGTGCGACGGGCGGCAACGTCACGGCGCCGTCCGGCGTGACGAGCCACTCGCCCTGGGCGATCGCCGGGACCTGCGTGAACACGCGCGCCCGAGTAACGGGAGGCACCGCGTCGACGGATCCGGAGGCCACGTCCCAGGCGGCCAGCGCGCGGGCTCGCGCACGCGGATCGCGGGCCGCGCGGCGAGCGCGCGCATCCGGCACGCGCCAGGTCAAGGAGAGCGCCAGAGAACGTCCATGACAGACCACGTCGTGCGGGGTCCACGGCGGAAGGTGAAAGAGCGTGCCCGGGGACAGCGCCAGCGTCGTCCAGCCACGGCCGCGCTGAGCCGTCGCCGGCAGGTCTTCCGGCGTGCCGCGCGCGACGCGCGGGCCGAGCGTGACCGTGCGGCGGCCCTCGAGCTGCAGCCAGAACGCGTCCACCGGGCCGTCGTGGTGCAGGCCCATGCCGGTGCGGCCGCGGCCTTCCACGAAAAAGAGGAACGACGTCTCCTCGCGCCCGGGCCCCAGCAGCGCGACGCGGAGCGCGACCATCAGCCGCATCAGCCGTGGCAGCACCTGGTGCACCTGCGGCAGGAAGACGGTCGCGCCCGTGCGCAGCGCCGCCCGCAAGCGGCGGGGATCGGCGGAGCGATCGTAGCGGCGCTCGTCGGCGATCTGGAACGGCAGCCCGGAGCCGGCCATGGCCACGGCGCCCGCGAAGTCGGGCGCGACGGCGCGCCAGGCACGATCGCGCGGCGGCAGCACGACCGGCGTCCGCCCGAGCCGCGCGCGCCGGAAGCACGCCAGCGCGGCGGGAGTCGCGAACCAGGTCGTCAGCGGCGACCGGGTGCCGCTGCTCACGTGCAGACCCGGTTCCGCCCGGCCTGCTTGGCGCGATAGAGCGCCTCGTCGGCGGCGCGCACGACGACGTCCGCGGAGGATCCGTGGGTGTCGGCGGCGGCCGCGCCGATGCTCACCGTCACCGCGATCCGGCGGCGCGAGCCGGCAGGCGCCGGTGACTCCGGCCGCGTGCGCGGCCGGTGAGGGCCGCGCAGCGTGAAGGCGGCGCCCTCGATCGTGCGGCGCACCGCCTCCAGGTGGGTGCGAGCCTCGTCGAGCGTCTTGCCGGGGAAGAGCACGGCGAACTCCTCGCCGCCGTAGCGGAACGCGCGGCCGCCGCCGCCCAGCTCACCCAGGCGCGCGCCCACCATGCGCAGGAGCTGATCGCCGACGTCATGGCCGTGCTCGTCGTTGAAGCGCTTGAAGTGATCGACGTCGACCATCGCCACCGTGTAGACGCCGCGCAGCCGGACGAGCGCCTCGTTGAGCGCGCGACGCGCCGGCAGGCCGGTGAGCTCGTCGTCGTACGCCATGCGATGCCACGTCTCGATGAGCGACAGGACCAGGATCAGCCCGGCGGTGGCGAGATACACGCTGGAGTCGAGGCCGCCGCCGGTGCCCAGCGCCAGGCACGCGGCGACGACGCTCCACACCGCGCCGCCCTCGGTCGCCGTCACCTGGAGGACGGCCTGGCGCGCGAGGATGACGAACGCGAGCGCGAACAGCACGAGCGACACGGGGCTCAGCGCCCCGAGCGTCGAGCCCCGGCGCGCGGTGTCCAGATGCACCGCGAGCGGCAGGAACAATGGCTGGCAGAGCAGGACCACCAGGATGATGTCGCCGGCGAGGACGGCGAGCGCGAGACGCCCGGGCCGCGCGAGCAATCCGCGCTCGGGCAGCCAGGCGAGCGCGCCCAGGTTGAGCGGGAGCAGGATGGCAAGCGCGCCGAACACCGCGCGGCCGACGTCGCCGCCGCTGCCATCCGCCGGCGCCCACGCGAGCAGCGCCCGGTCGGTGAGGAAGAGCGCGGCCAGCGTGAAGACGAGCCGGCTACGGTCGAAGCGCCAGCCGAGCAGGATGCCGCCGACGAGCACCACCAGCGGATAGGCGGGCACCAGCGAACCGGCGGCGTCCCGCAGCCGGGACGAGTGCAGCGCCACCGTGACGGCCACGAGGAGCAGCGCGCCGGGAAGGAGGCGCAGCAGCACCGTGTTCACGGCGACAGCATGCCCCCGGGGCGGGGCCGGACGCTACTTTTGGGTGCCGCGGCGCGGAGGCCTCCCGCGCCGCGGCCGCGACCGGGTTACGCCTTTTCGACCACGTAGAGGTGCGGCAGCATGTCGACGTAGATGTTGCCGTCCACGACCGTCTCGCCGAGCTTGTTCTTCTCCAGCCCGCGGACCTGCGGCTTGGCCGCCGCCCAGCGAGCGACCCACGCGACCGGGATGTAGCCGACGTCGGTCTGCATGATCTCCTCGGCCCTGGCGTAGTTGACCAGCCGCTTCTTCTGATCGCGCGTGTCGCGCCCGGCCTCGAGCTCCTTGTCGAAGGCGTCGTTGACCCAGGCCTGGCGCTTGCCCTCGGTCTTCTTGCCGTAGAACGTGTCGAAGTACTCGTTGTGCGGGTCCGGGTAATCCATGAACCAGCGGATCCATACGAACTGGTAGTCGTTCTTCCAGAGGCCCGCGCGGAAGACGCGCTGCTCCAGCACCTCGAGCTCGGTCTTCATGTTCAGGTGCTCGAGCAGCACGGCCTGCACGGCTTCGGCCAGCGGCTTGGAGCCCAGGCCTTCCTCGCGCATCGTCAGCGTGATCTTCGGCCAGTTGCGCCCGCCCTCGAACGGCGTGCCCTTCAGCATCGCCATCGCGGCCTTGGGATCGAAGCGCTGGATGTCGCGGATCTTCTTGTCGTCCACCGCGCCGGGAAATCCGGGCGGGATCATCGAGTGCGCGGGGATGGCGAAGCCGTCGGCCACGCGCACGACGTTGTCGCGGTCGATGGCGTGCGCCACCGCGCGGCGGACCTTGACGTTGTCGAACGGCGGCTTGGTGGCCTGGGGCAGCAGGTACCAGGTGCCGGGGAACGGATAGCGGAACACCTGGGCCTTGGTGCGGGGATCGTCGCGCAGGCGCTTGAGGTCTCCCGTCTGCAGCGGCGAGATGTCGAGCTCGTTGTTCTCGTACGGGAGCGCGCCCGACTGCACCGGGATGATCGGGATCGTGACCTTGTCGACCGTCACGTCCTTGGCGCCGAAGAAGTGCTTGTTCTTCCGGAGCACCATGACCTTGTTGTGCTCCCACGCCTCGAGCACGTGGGGGCCGTTGCACACGATGTTGGCGGCTTCCGTCCACTTGTCGCCGTGCTTTTCCACCGACGGCCGGTGCGCGGGCAGGGCGGCGAGGTACGCGGAGAGCACCGGGAAGTAGCCGCGCGGCCCCTCGAGGGTGACTTCCAGCGTCCAGTCGTCCTTGGCCACCACGCCGACCTGGGAGGCATCCGGGACCTTGCTCTTGTTGAAGGGCTCGGCGCCCTTGATGTCGTAGAAGTAGCTCGAGTAGGGATTCTTGCTGTTCGGGTCCATCTGGCGCTTCCACGAGTACTCGAAGTCCCTGGCCGTGCACGGCGAGCCGTCCGACCACTTCGAGTCCTTGCGGATGGTGAACGTCCACACCGAGCCTTCCTTGTTGGACGTGATCTTCTCCGCCACGTAGGGGACCGGCTGGAAGTTGACGTCGAACTTCATGAGGCCGGCCCACAGCGAGGGCACGCCGGTGCAGTAGAGGTCCTTGTTGAAGTCGTGGCTGGAGGGGTCGTTCTGCCACCAGCCGCCGCCGCCGATGCGCACGTGCTGCTCGCGGGCAAGCTTCTCGCCGGGGGCGAGCTTGGGCGCGGCCGCGGCCGGGCGCGCGTTGAAGCCGGCGCTCCCGAGCGCGGTCAGGGCGGCGGCGACACGCAGGAAGTCGCGACGGCCGACACCGACCACGCGCAGGCGCTCTGCCAGCAGATCCATCTGGGCATCGGAGATCCGGAGAAGCCTCATGAGTTCCTCCTGTGGGCTGGCTACTTCATCTTGGGATCGAGGGCGTCACGCACCCCGTCCCCGAAAAACGTGAACGAGAGCATGGTGATCGCGATGGCGATGGCGGGGAACACGCACAGGTGCCAGTAGGAGCGGATGAACTGCTGCCCTTCGCCCACCATCTGCCCCCACGACGGCGTCGGCGGGTTGATGCCGACGCCGATGAACGACAGTGCCGCCTCGGTGAAGATGGCCTCCGGGATGCCGAAGGTGACGGCCACCACGATCGGGGTCAGCGCATTGGGCAGGATGTGGCGTGTGAGCAGGCGTGTGAAGCCGGCGCCGAGGCCGCGGGCGGCGTCGACGAATTCCTTTTCCTTGAGGGCCAGCACCTGGGCGCGGGTCTGGCGCGCGATGCCGACCCAGCCGGTGAGGCCGATGGCGATGAAGATGTTCATGAGCCCGGCGCCCAGCATCGACATGACGAGGATGACGAACAGCAGGCGCGGGAACGCATACATCACGTCGATGAAGCGGGTGAGGAACAGGTCGGTGCGGCCGCCCATGTACCCGGACAGGGCGCCGATCGGTACGCCGATCGCGACCACGATGAGCTGGGCCCCGAGGCCGACCAGCATGGACACCCGCGCGCCGTAGATCATCCGCGAGAACACGTCGCGCCCCAGCGCGTCGGTGCCGAGCGGGTACTGGCGCGACGGCGACTCGTTCAGCCGCCCGAAGTTCGTCTTCGTGTACGGCAGCGGCGCCAGGACATCCGCGAACACGGCGATCAGCACGAGGACCACGATCACGATGCCGCCCGCCATCGCCAGCCGGTTTCGCACCAGCCGCCGCACGGCGTCGCGCCACAGCGACGTGCCCCGCGCGGAGGTCGTCGTGGGGTCGACGACCACCGGGACCGTGGAGGCCCCCGGGGGGTCAGTACCTAATGCGCGGGTCGAGAGCGCCATAGGCGAGATCGACGAGGAGGTTCATGACGGCCAGGAACACGCCGTACGAGAGCACCACCGCCATGATCATCGGATAGTCACGGCCGGTCATGGAGAGCACGAAGAAGCGGCCCATGCCCGGCACGCGAAAGATAGACTCGACGAAGAACGATCCGGTTCCCACCGCCGCGAAGAGCGGTCCCAGCAGCGTGACCACCGGGATCAGCGCGTTCTTGAGCGCGTGCTTGAAGATCACCGGCCCCTCGCTCAGTCCCTTGGCGCGCGCCGTGAGCGTGAAATCGGCGCGGATGACCTCCAGCATGCTCGCCCGCGTGAAGCGGGCGATGATCCCCATCGGCGCCATGGCCAGCGTGATGGTGGGGAGCACCCAGTCGCGCGGCGAATCCCAGCCGCCCGTCGGGAAGAGGGGAATGACGAACGAGAAGAGGATGATCAGGAAGACCGCGAGCACGAAGTTCGGCACCGCCACGCCCACCGTCGCCAGCGAGACCGAGACGTAGTCCCACCCCCGATTCTGGTGGACGGCGGCCAGGATCCCGAGCGTGAGGCCGCCCGCCACCGCCAGCGCCAGGGCCATCGAGCCCAGGAACAGCGAGATGGGGAACGTCTCCCGCAGGATCTCGGCCACGGTCCGCGTCTTGTACACGAACGAGAAGCCGAAATCGCCCCGGACGGCCTTGCCGACGAAGATCGCGAACTGCTGGTAGAGCGGCTTGTCGAGCCCGTAGTACTCCGCGAGCTTTTTCTGGGCCTCCGGCGGCAGGGGATTGGCCCCTTCCGCGATGGGATCGAGGGGACTCCCCGGGGTCGCGTGCATGACCAGGAACGTCACCAGCGCCATGGCCAGGATCGTGGGAACCAGCCACAGCAGCCGGGCGGCGACGTATTGGAACAACCAGGCCTCCGGTCGCCCCGCGGCGGGGCCGCGAGCGCAAGACAAGTGCGCCTACTATTTGGCAACGGCAGAGGGGAGTCAAGGAGAGTTAACGGGCGGTTGACTCGGGGGCCGGCCTTGGCGCAGAGTCTGCGGCACGGCCTCGTCCGGGTGGGCCGGCGGGGGTAATCTCAGAGGAAATGAAGGCTGAGGAGCAGCGTCTCAAAGAGGCCGTCGAGCGCAGCGCCCACTGGCGCCGCTGGGGGCCTTACCTGAGCGAGCGGCAATGGGGTACCGTCCGCGAGGATTACAGCCCGTACGGGACGGCGTGGGAGTTCTTCCCTCACGATCACGCCCGCTCACGCGCCTATCGCTGGGGCGAGGACGGGCTGGCCGGCTTCTCCGACAACCACCAGCGCCTCTGCTTCGCGCTGACCCTGTGGAACGAGCACGACGCCATCCTCAAGGAGCGCCTCTTCGGTCTCACCGGCAACGAGGGCAACCACGGCGAGGACGTCAAGGAGTACTACTTCTACCTCGACTCCACGCCGACGCACTCGTACATGAAGTGGCTCTACAAGTATCCGCAGGCGGCCTTCCCCTACGGTCCTCTCATCGAGGAAAACCGGCGCCGGGACCGCGGGCAGCCCGAGTGCGAGCTGCTCGACACCGGCGTGTTCGACGGCGACCGCTACTTCGACATCGCCGTCGAGTACGCCAAGGCCGCGCCCGACGACATCCTCGTGCGGATCACCGCCACGAATCGCGGCCCCGACCGGGCGCCGCTGCACCTGCTGCCCACGCTGTGGTTCCGCAACACGTGGTCGTGGGACGTCGGCGCGCCGCGGCCGCGCCTGCGCGAGAGCGCGTCGCGGCCGGGCTGGCGCGCGATCGAGGCCGAGCACGTCACGCTCGGCCGCCGCTGGCTCAGCGTCGAGGGCGCCGCCGAGCTGCTGTTCACCGAGAACGACACCAACAAGCAGCGGCTCTGGGGTGCGCCGAACACGTCCGCGTACGTCAAGGACGGCATCGACGACTACGTGGTCCACAACCGCATGGACGCCGTGAACCCCGCGCGCGTCGGCACCAAGGCGGCCGCGCACTACAAGCTCTCGCTGGCGCCCGGCGAGACGGCCACGCTGCACCTGCGGCTGTCCGACGTGGCGCCCACGCGCGACCCCTTCGGCAAGGCCTTCGACGCGATGATGGCCGAGCGCCTGCAGGACGCCGACGAGTTCTACGAGCGCTTCGGCAAGCAGGGCGTGTCGGACGACACCAAGAACGTCCTGCGCCAGGCCTTCGCCGGCCTGCTGTGGAGCAAGCAGTTCTATCACCTCGACGTGAAGCGCTGGCAGCAGGGCGATCCGACCGAGCCGCCCCCGCCGCCGATGCGCCTGAAGGGCCGCAACCGCGAGTGGCTGCACCTCTACAACGAAGACGTCATCTCCATGCCGGACAAGTGGGAGTACCCCTGGTACGCCGCCTGGGACCTCGCCTTCCACTGCATCCCGCTGGCGATGATCGATCCGGAGTTCGCCAAGTCGCAGCTCATCCTGTTCCTGCGCGAGTGGTACATGCACCCGAACGGGCAGATTCCCGCCTACGAGTGGGCGTTCGGCGACGTCAACCCGCCCGTGCACGCGTGGGCGGTGTGGCGCGTGTACAAGATCGACCGCAACGTCAACGGCGTGCCCGATCGCCTCTTCCTCGAGCGCGCGTTCCAGAAGCTGCTGCTGAACTTCACCTGGTGGGTCAACCGCAAGGACTTCCAGGGCAACAACGTCTTCGAGGGCGGCTTCCTCGGGCTGGACAACATCGGCGTGTTCGACCGCTCGGCGCCGCTGCCGGGCGGCGGGCGCCTCGAGCAGTCGGACGGCACCTCGTGGATGGCCATGTACTGCCTCAACATGCTGGCCATCGCGCTGGAGCTGTCGGCCGAGAACCCGGCCTACGAGGACGTGGCCTCGAAGTTCTTCGAGCACTTCGTCTACATCGCCAAGGCCATGAACGAGCTGGGCGACGGCCAGGCGCTGTGGGACGAGGAGGACGGCTTCTACTACGACATCCTGAACATGCCGGGTGACGTGCGCCGCCTCAAGGTGCGCTCGATGGTGGGGCTCATCCCGCTCTTCGCCGTGGAGACGCTCGAGCCCGAGCTGGTGGACCGGCTGCCCGGCTTCAAGCGGCGCATGCAATGGTTCATCGACAACCGGCCGGAGTTCCGCGGCCACGTGGCCACGCGCGTGGGCGCCGGCGGCGGCGTCCGGCGGCTGCTGTCCATCGTGCGGCGGCCGCAGCTCCTGCGCGTGCTCGGCTACATGCTCGATCGCGACGAGTTCCTCTCCTCCCACGGCATCCGCGCGCTGTCGCGCTACCATCGCGAGCATCCCTACGTGCTGCAGATCGAGGGCGCCGAGCATCGCGTGGACTACGAGCCGGCCGAGTCGCGCACGGGCCTGTTCGGGGGCAACTCGAACTGGCGCGGGCCGGTCTGGTTCCCGGTGAACTACCTGCTCATCGAGTCGCTGCAGAAGTTTCATCACTTCTACGGCGACGACCTCAAGGTCGAGTGCCCGATAGGCTCCAGCCGCCTGCTGAACCTGTGGGAGGTCGCGGCCGAGCTTTCGCGCGGGCTGACGCGCCTGTTCCTGCGCGGGCGCGACGGCCGCCGGCCCATCTACGGCGGCAGCGCGCGCTTCCAGAACGACCCGCACTGGCGCGACCTCATCCTGTTCTACGAATACTTCCACGGCGACGACGGCAGCGGCATCGGCGCCAACCACCAGACGGGCTGGACCGGCCTGGTCGCCAAGCTGATCGAACAGAGCGGCGAATGACGGACGCGCCGCCGCGTGTAAGCTGCTAGAAGCCTGTCGAGTCGAGGAGGAATAGCCGTGGCGACGACCGAGCGCGTGCGCGAGATCCTGAGCTGGTACGGCAGCGATAGCCCGGGGACCCTGACCAACCTCGCGCGGCTGCTGAGCGCGGGGGTGCTCGGCGGCACCGGCAAGATGGTGATCCTGCCGGTCGACCAGGGCTTCGAGCACGGTCCCGCGCGGAGCTTCGCGGTCAACCCGGCCGGCTACGATCCGCGCTATCACTTCCAGCTCGCCATCGAGGCCGGCTGCAGCGCCTACGCCGCGCCGCTGGGCTTCCTGGAAGCGGGCGCCCGCGAGTTCGCGGGCCAGATCCCGCTCATCCTCAAGCTGAACAACCACGACGTCCTCTACGAGGAGAAGGACCCGGAGCAGGCGGTCACGGGCTCGGTGCGCGACGCTCTGCGCCTGGGCTGCGTGGCCATCGGCTACACGATCTATCCCGGCTCCAGCGCGCGGCTCGAGATGTACAGCACGCTGCGCGCCCTCGGCGAGGAGGCCAAGGCCAACGGCCTCGCGGTGGTGGTGTGGTCCTATCCGCGCGGCTCGGGGCTCTCCAAGGAAGGCGAGACCGGCATCGACGTCACCGCCTACGCCGCGCACATCGCCGCCCAGCTCGGCGCGCACGTGGTGAAGGTGAAGCTGCCCTCGGCCCATCTCGAGCAGGCGGCGGCCAAGAAGGTGTACGAGAAGGAGGCCGTGCCGGTCGGCACGCTGGCCGAGCGCGTGCGCCACGTCGTGCAGTCCACCTTCAACGGCCGGCGAGTCGTCATCTTCTCGGGCGGGCCGGCGGTCGGCGACGAGCAGGTGTTCGACGAGGTCCGCGCCATCCGCGACGGTGGCGGGTTCGGCTCGATCATCGGCCGCAACTCCTTCCAGCGGAAGAAGCCCGACGCGCTCAAGTTCCTGGGCACCATCATGGGCATCTACGCCGGCACCCAGAAGTGATCGTCCTCGCCGGTGACGTGGGCGGCACCAAGACCGACCTGGCGCTGTTCGACAAGGACGCGCGCGGCCGCCTCACGATGGTCCGGGACGGGACCTTGCGGAGCGCGGACTTCGTCTCGCTCGAGCTCGCGATCGAGCGGTTCCTCGACGGCGGCCCGCGGTCGACCATCGCGGCGGCGTGTCTCGGCGTGGCGGGGCCGGTGGTGGACGGCCGCTGCCAGGCCACGAACCTGCCCTGGGTCGTCGACGAGCGGCTGCTGACCTATGCGATCCCCGCGCCCAAGGTGAAGCTGCTCAACGACCTCGAGGTCGCCGCCCACGGCGTGCTGGGCCTGCCCGAGGAGGACCTGCGCACGCTCCAGGCCGGGCGACCGCGCCGCGGCAACCTCGTGCTGATCGCCGCGGGCACGGGGCTGGGCGAGGCCATCATCGTCCGCGACGGCGAGCGGCGCCTGGTCATCGCCAGCGAGGGCGGCCACGGCGATCTGGCGGCGCGCAACGAGCTCGAGGACGACCTGCTGCGCTACCTGCGCAAGGAGTTCGGCCGGGTGTCCTACGAGCGCGTGCTGGCCGGCCCGGGCCTTTACAACGTCTACCGGTTCCTGCGCGACACCGGCTGGGCCAAGGAGGCGCCGGAGGTGGCCGAGCGGATGCGGACCGACAATCCGAGCGCGGTCGTCACCGAGATGGGACTGGCCAAGCGCGACGCGCTCTGCGACAAGGCCCTCGACGTGTTCGTCGGCATCTACGGCGCGGAGGCGGGGAACCTCGCGCTCAAGGCCATGGCCATCGGTGGCGTGCTGGTGGGCGGCGGCATCGCGCCGCGCATGATCGAGCGGATCGCCTCCGGCGGCTTCGTGGCGTCCTTCCGCGACAAGGGCCGGCTGACGCCGCTGATGGAATCACTGCCGATCCACGTCTCGCTCAACCCCCGCGCCCCCCTCTTCGGCGCCGCCCACGTCGCCGCCGAGATGGTCTAGGGAACGAGGGGCGCGACGGCTACGCCGTAGGGGCCCTTCGAGGCCCCCTAATCAATAGTCTCTCCTCCGTCGTCGCTGTCGATCTTCAAGGGCAGCGTGACGGTGAAGGTCGCGCCGCGGCCGACCTTGCTCTCCACGTCGATCGTCCCGCCGTGGCTCTGCACGATGCCGAGGCTCACCGACAGCCCCAGCCCGGTGCCGCTCACCTCGGGCTTGGTGGTGAAGAACGGATCGAAGATGCGGCCGAGCACGTCGGGCGGGATGCCGGGCCCGCTGTCCTCGAAGGCGATGCGCAGGTTGTCGGTGCCGGCGGTGGTGCGGATCTTCAGCGTGCCGCCGTCCTTCATCGCGTACACGGCGTTGTTGATGATGTTGAGGAAGACCTGCTTGATGCGCGGCACGTCCATCTCCGCCATCGGCAGGTCCTCGCCGTACGATTCGGTGACGGTGATGGCGCCGAAGGCGCCCTGCCGCCGGATCATGGCGACCACCTGCTCGAGCACCAGGTTGACGTCGGCGGGCTCCGGCATGAAGTCGCGCTGGCGGCTGAACTGCAGCAGGTCGCGCACGATGTCGCGCGCGCGCGAGGCCTCCTCCTGGATCAGGTTCAGCTCCTCGCGCATCGGGTCCTCGGCGGGCAGCCGCTCGGCGATGAAGGAGGCGAAGCCGAGCACCGTCGTGAGCGGGTTGTTGATCTCGTGCGCGATGTTGGCGGCCAGCTCACCGATGGCGGCGAGCTTCGTGGATTGCACGAGCTGGGCTTGCGTCTGCTTGAGCTCGGCCATCTGCTGCTTGACGCCCTCGTAGAGCCGCGAGTTCTCCACGGCGAGCGCGCCCTGCAGCGCGATACCTTCGGCCAGCCGCAGCTCGTCGGCCGTGAAGCGATGCGCGTCGTTCAGCCACAGGACCGAGAAGCCGCCGATGAGCTCCTCCTTCCAGTAGATCGGCTGGATGAGCATCGACTTGTGGGCGACGGCCTGCGCGGCGGGCATGCGGCTCCACGCCTCGCCCTGGCTGTCGGCGGCCACGATCGGGCCGCTGGTCGCCATGAGGGTCTGGATCACCGGGTCGTCGAGAGTGATCACCTGCGCGACCGGCGTGCGCAGCACGTCCTTGGGGATGTGGTAGCCGACCAGCGGCACGAAGTGGGTGCGCTCGGGCGCCAGCAGCCACGCCACGCCCATGTCCCCGCCGAGCGCGCGCACCATCTCGCGGGTGGCGCGGCGCAGGACCTCGGAGAGATCGAGCGTGGCGCCGATGGCCTGGCTGACCGAGACGAGCGTCTCGGTGTGACGCAGGCGAAGCTGCGTCTCCTCATAGAGCCGTGCGTTGCGGATGGCGACGGCGGCCGAGGTGGCCAGCGCCTGCACCAGCGCCACTTCCTCCAACGTGAACTCGCGGCGCTGCCGCTGGACGCCCACGAGGACGCCGACCGGCGTGTCCTCGAGCAGCAGCGGCACCGCGACGAGCGACTCGAGGCCCTCGGCCTTGGCCCAGTCGCGCTCCTTCAGCCGCGGATCGACCTGCAGGTCGGCGATGACCAGCGGCGCCAGGTGCTCCATCACCCAGCCGACGATGCCCTCGCCCGGATCGAAGTGGCGCTTGCGGTCGTCCGGCGCCTCGGCCAGCCCGGCCTGGGCGTGCAGCCGATAGTCGCCGGGGCCTTCCTGCAGCCAGATGCGAACGACGTCGAGGCTGACCCGGCTGCGCACGAGCTCGGTGAAGCGCTGCAGGACGTCGGTGAGGCGCAGCGTGGAGGCCAGCAGGTGGCCGGCCTCGACGAGACTCTGCTGCTCGGCGGCGCGCTGGACGACGCCGTCGTAGAGGCGCGCGTTCTCGACGGCGATGGCCACCTGGTTGGCCACGATGTTGAGCAGCTGCTCCTCGTCGGCCTTGGCGCCGGGCGGCAGCACGTGGCGCGCGGTCATCACGCCGAGCGGGCGGCCGCGCACCGCCAGCGGCAGCGTCCAGTCGACCTCCGTCCACTCGTCGCCGGGCGCCACGCCGGCCCCGGCCAGCACGCTGCGCGGCCGCTCGGCGGCGTCGCCGCTCACCGCCACCTTCACGTCGGCCTCGGAGAGCTCCACCGCCAGGCTGCGCGTGCCGAGCGCGCGCGAGAGCGCGCCCAGGAGCTGCTCGAGCATGGGCGTGACGCCGACCTCGGAGGTGATGTCCTGCACCGCGCGGTGCAGGTCGGCGAGCTGGGTGGCGCGGCGCACGAAGTGCTGGTTGAGGCGCTTGAGCTCCTCGACCTGGTTGACGAGCCGGTAGACGAGCCGCTGGTTGAGCTCGCGGAGATAGATGCCCGCCTCGCGCTCCTCCACGTGCTCGCGCTTGCCGTGCAGGAACTCCTCGACCTGCTTCGGGAAGGCGTCCACGTCGATCGGCTTCTGGATGTAGCCGTCGCAGCCGGCCACCAGCGTGCGCTGCCGGTCGCCCTCCATCGCGTAGGCGGTGACCGCGATGACCGGCGTGTTGGCGAAGGCCGGGAACGACTTGATGACCGCCACCACCTCGTAGCCGTCGATCGCCGGCAGGTTGACGTCCAGCAGGATCAGCGAGGGCTCCTCGCGAATGGCGGCCTCGATGCCGGCCAGGCCGTCCTCGGCGTCCACGATGCTGTAGCCCTCGGCCTCGAGGATCGCGCGCACGAGCATGCGGTTCTCGCGGTTGTCCTCGATGTAGAGGATCTTGGCCTTCCTGGCGTCGCGACGGCTGATCGGCATGCTGGTTGGCCCTCTACGCCTCGGCCGCGGTCAGCGGCAGGGTGAAGTGGAATGTGGAGCCCTGGCTCTCCCGGCTCTCGGCCCAGATGCGGCCGTGGTGGAGCTCGACGAACTTCTTGCTGATGGCCAGGCCGAGGCCGGTGCCGTCGGCCTGCTGGGCCAGCGGATTGTCGAGCCGCTGGAACGGCTCGAACAGCCGCTGGAGGTCGCCCGGCGAGATGCCGATGCCGGTGTCGGCCACCGACACGTGCACATGCTCGCCCTCGGGCCGGACGTGCACGAGCACCCGGCCGGTGTGGGTGAACTTGATGGCGTTGGAGATGAGGTTCAGCAGGACCTGTTTGATGCGCGTGCGGTCGGCCTGCACGGGCGGCAGCTCCACCGGCACGTCCTTCTCCAGCTTGACCCGCTTGTCGCGCACGAGCGGCATCGAGGTCTCCATGCACTCGTCGACGACGTCGAGCAGGTCCATCTTCTCCGAGCGCATCGCGAACTTGCCCGCCTCGATGCGCGAGAAGTCGAGGATGCTGTTGATGAGCTCCAGCAGGTGGCGGCTGGAGTTGTGGACCGAGCGCACGTAGGCTTCCTGCCGCTCGGTCAGCTCGCCATCGAGGCGATTGATGAGTACCTTGCTGAAGCCGATGATCGAGTTGAGCGGCGTCCGCAGCTCGTGCGACATGTTGGCGAGGAACTGCGACTTGAGGCGGCTGGCCTCGAGCAGGCGGGCGTTGGACGTCGCCAGGTTCTCGTACAGCCGCGCGTTCTCCAGCGAGATGGCCGCCTGCGTGGCCAGCAGCATGAGCATGTCCAGCTCCTGGTCGTCGTAGATCTCGCCCGAGAGCTTCTCGCCCAGCAGGAGGATGCCGTTGAGCTTGTTCTCGACCTTGAGCGGCACGATGAGGGCGGCCTTGATCGCCTCCAGCTCGCCCTCGGCGGTCTCGAAGTAGCGCGCGATGCGCGGGTTGAGCTTCACCTCTTCCTTGACCAGCAGCCCGTCGGTGGCGGTCAGCCACTGCACGATGGGGCTGTCCGCGCGGATGGAGTCCACCGCCGAGCCCTCGTCCAGCGTGGTCTCCTCGCGATGGTTCAGGAAGGCGCCGGTGACGGGGTCGTGGATCATCAGCGTGGCGTGGGTGCCGGGAATGCCGCGCACGAGGCCGTGCACGAGTGTGTCGACGAGCTCGTTGAAGTTGAGGATGGAGCTCATCCGCTTGCTGAGCTGCAGCAGCGTCTCGTAGCAGCCCTGGCGCTTGCTGAACGTCAGCCGCTGGATGCGATCGTCGAGGCCCTTGCCGAGGGGCGAGATGAGGATCGTGATGATCGCGCCCATCGGCACCACCATCCACAGCGCGCTCGCCTCCTTGAGCTGCAGGGCGTCCTCGATGAGCTTCGTCATGAGGGCCAGGAGGACGGTGAGCAGCGTGCCCACCAGCGCATAGACCGCCGTCTTCTTCACGGCGACCGTCACCGCGAACAGGCGGTAACGGACGATGGACGTGCCCAGCATGAGCGCGAAGATCATGTTGGCCGGGATGCCGACCGGATACATGTAGTCGGCGGCCGGGATGAAGCGGGCGAAGACGAAGCGCGAGAAGTCCACGAAGCCGCCGGCCAGGCTCACCAGCGTGCCGAGCGTGATCAGCGTGCCGCGGTTGCGGCGGAAGCTCGAGTCGATGCCCCGGTGCGCCTTCAGCAGCTGGCGGACGCCGTAGATCATGAAGCCGTTGAAGGCGAGGAGCAGCCAGGGCAGATAGAGGGCGCCGGTGGCCGGCGCCCAGCCCCAGTACGTCTCCTTCACGCCGGTCATGAACAGCGACGAGCCGGAGAGGTTGATGCACTCGTAGACCAGCGCGATCAGGTAGGCGAGCACGAGCGAGGGGCGGTGGCGGGTGGTGCCGTCCAGGAAGATCAGGACGAAGTGGTAGTAGAACGCCGGCAGCGCGATGACGCCGACGTGGATCACGATCTCGGCGAAGTAGGCGGTCCATTCGTCGGGGCTGCGCCGCAGGAGGAAGACGCCGAGGTTCCACAGGGCCATGCTCGCCGCGAAGTAGGCGAAGACCCGGTTGAGGCGGCTCCCCGGGTTCCGCAACAGCGACAGCGCGGCCAGGGAGACGTTGAGGACGAACGCTACGAGCGGAAGAAGACTATGTGGGCTCACGACCGTTCCCCTCGGACGGATCGAGAGGAAGGTAGACCTTGTCCCTCCGGCGGACCGCCTCGATCTCGTCCCTGAGGATGCCGAAGATCATGAGGTCCCAGTAGCGCTCGCCGTCGAAGCCCGCCTGGCGGAGGATGCCCTCCTGGCGGAAGCCGTTGCGCCGCAGAGAGTTCATGCTGAGCACGTTGTACTCGTAGACCTTCGCCTCGAGACGCCGCAGGCCGAGGACGTCGACGCCATAGTAGGAGATGAGTTTACCCGCTTCGATGCCGAAACCGCGCTTCATTGCGCGCATATCGGCGATGATCGTCTCCAGAAACGCGTAGCCCTCCAGCAGGTGGATGTTGAACAGGCGCACGACCCCCACCGGTTTGGTCCAGCCCTGGTAGGCCTCGACCACGAGGGCCACCTGGGTGGGATCGGTGAGGATGGCCTCGTAGAACGCGGGCGCCTTGTCCCACACGTGCTTGTAGGCGTGCATGAACTCGCTGCCAACCATGCGCTCGAGGAAGGGATCGTCGACCCATGTCGAGAGATGGTCGAGATCCTGCGGGGTCATGGTGCGGAGGTACACACGGGTCCCGCGTGAGATGACGACGCCCCGCTCGGCAGGGCGGGGATGCGACCCGGACGGGGTGTCCACCCCAGGGTGCTCCACCGTGTTCACATTCCGGTGCCGGTCGAGAGCGCGAAGGCGGCGACCGTCACCGCCTGGAGGTCGACCACCACCCGGGCGAGGGCCTCGCCCGCCTCCGGCGTTTGCCGATCCTGCCGCCCCATCGCGACGGCGTTCATGACGCGCGAATTCCCTTCCGCGTCTAGAATACGATCTCCACCCGGACGTTCGCATAGCCGAGGGACAGCTCGTCCTTGTCGATCTTGATGAGGCCGCCGTCGTCGGCAAGGTAGAAGGTGTCCATGGCCTTGCCGGGCTTCTTCTTCTTGCCGCTCTCGTCGAGCGCGAAGGGCAGCCGGAAGACGCCACCGAACGATGCCGCCGGGAACATCTCCGGCGTCAGTCCGGGAAAGTAGGACCCGACGTACGCCACCGGCACGCCCAGGACGTCCGTGGGCGCCACCGTCCCGTCGGTGATCCGGATGAGCGGCAGCATCTTGCCACTGGCGTCGGCCTCGACCTGCATATCGGCGTGGAACTTCCCGGTCATCACGACCATCTCCGGGGCGTCGGCGGCGTTATCGGTGTTGACGACGACGGCGAACCCACCGATGAACGCTCCGGTGCCCGTCTGTATCGCCACATCACTCTCGGCGAATGCCGTGACCGTGCATGAGGCACCAGTCGGCAGACTGAACATCTGCAACAGTCCGATCAGCGCCGTCGGACAGATCCCCGTGCCGATCTGCGCCGTGCCCTGCAAGGCGGCGGACGCCGTCCGCTGGGTGGGCCTCGCCAGGTTGTCCAGTCTCATGTTCTCGGTCAACTCGTACAGCGTGGCCCCGCCCGCACTGGCCGCCGCCGGCACCCCGGCAAACGCCAGGCTCGCCAAGCCGAGAATCGCGACCATCCGGTTCGTCGTCGGGCTCATCGGTCGATCTCCTGTCCGCCGTCGGCTCTTCCTGCTCGCCGTTACTGGGCGGTCTATGGCCCGCTATTGCGGGCGCTTTCAGTGAGGCAAGGACAATACCAAGCCCGGCGCGAAATTATAACTGTCTAATACATATGCCTAAAAATATCAGGACCGGGTCCGTGCCGGCGCCGCGGGCGGGTGATTACTTTCCGCAGACCTGCGACGCCGTGACACCGACCGGCTAGGAAATGATCAGCGGTACGAAGGCTCGTCGTCCTCCGCGGCGCGGGTCCACGCCACCAGGCTGATGCCGGCGAGGAAGGTCTCGCGCGTCTCCAGGACCTCGAAGCCGGCCTCGCCCAGCGCGGCGCGGAACTGCTCGCGGCTGAGATAGCGCGGCTGGACGCTGCGGAACAGGTCGAAGAGCGCGGTCGGCACCAGCCAGCGCAGCGACCGCATCGCGTCGAGCCACCCGCGGCGCGCGCGGACGTCCGTGAAGATGCGCCGCACGTGTGCCGGCCGCTCGTACGTGAGGAAGAGCGCGTGGCCGCCGGGCCGCAGCGCGCGACGGCAGGCGGCCAGGAGCGCGCGCGGATCGGGGTGCCAGTAGAGCGTGTGCATGCTCACGACCACGTCGAACGTGCCGGCTCCGGGCAGCGCACCCGTGGCGGCGTCGAGGTGGTGAAAGCTGAGCGAGAGGCCGCTGTCGCGATGGTTGCGCCGGGCCACCGCCACCAGGTGCTCGATCGGATCGATGGCCACGACCGACCACCCGCGCCGGGCCAGGCGTTCGGCCACGGTGCCCACGCCGCAGGAGACGTCGAGCACGCGCGTGCCACTCGGCGATCCCGGCGCCGCCCCGCGGCCGACGAGCGCGACGATCTCGTCGAGCAGCGCCTCGTAGGGACCGAAGCCGCGGACGATCGCCTCGTAGGTCAGGCCGTAGCCGAGCGCGATCAGCCGCTCGAGCGTCGCCTGCGTCGCCGGGACCCGTTCAGCCATCGAGCCCGCCAGCTCCATCGCCATCTACTCCGCGCTCTTCCTGGCCCACAGCAGCAGGCTGGCGCCGTTGAGGAACGTCCGGCGCGCCTCGAGCACCGTGAAGCCGGCCGCGCGGAGATTGGCCGCGAACTCCTGCTCGCTCCAGTAATGCGGGCCGATGCTCCGCCGCGCCGCCTCGAACAGCGAGTGCGGCAGCAGCCACAGAAAGAGGCAGCGGAGCGCGGCGCCGAGGCCCTCGCGCCGGCGCAGCTCGGCGAACGTGCCCGCGACGTCGGCGCGCCGCGTGTGGTTCACGAACACGGCGTGCCCGCCCGGCTTGAGAACGCGGTGGACGTGGGCGAGCAGCGCGCGGGGATCGGGCTGCGCGTACAGCGAGTGCACGTTGACGACCTGGTCGAACGTTCCGTCGCGGAACGTCTTGTTGGTGAACAGGTCGCCCTGGCTGAAGGCGAGATTGGCGAGGCGCTTGGCCCGCCGCTTCTCGCGCGCCAGCTCGACCAGCGCGCCGTACGGCTCCAGGCCTACGACCGAGAAGCCGGCCTCGGCGATGATGAACGTCAGGTTGCCGGGGCCGCAATCGACGTCGAGCACGTGGACGTTGCGGCGGTCCGGCGTCCCCTTGGCCGAGGCGTCCACGAGCGCGAGGACCTCGGCCTGGAGCTTCTGGTAGGGGCCGAACTTCTCGAAGATGTAGTCGTAGAGCAGGCCGTAGCCGACCGAGAGCATCCGGTCGACTCCCCACTGCAGCCCGCCGTGCACGGAGCTCATCACCACCTCCGCTGTGGCCGGATTGCGAGCCTGAGCCCCGGGCTGCGGCGGTGTCGCCATCGGCGCTCAGCCGCGGTCCGCGAGGACCTTCTCGACCGTCCCGCGCAACTCGTCGGATGTGAATGGCTTGAGCAGGATCGCGTGGAAGCCCATGCGATTGGCCTCGTTGACGATCTCCGGCGTGCCGTGCCCGGTGACCAGCACCACGGCCATCGTGGGATGCAGCGTGCGTGCGTGCTCGAACACCTCGAAGCCGGACATCCCCGGCATCTTGTAGTCGAGCACCATGAGGTCGAAGGGCTCCTTGCGCATCAGCTCCACCGCGGTCTCGCCGCGGTTGGCGCCCTTGACCACGTAGCCCAGCGCCTGCAGCACGTTGACGCAGAGGACCACGACGGGGCCCGCGTCGTCGACGATGAGGATCTTCTTCTTAGCCGCGTTCAATGCGCTTGGGCCAGAGCCGGGGCGCCTGTCGCACCGCCGCTCGTCAGGTGCTCGTAGTGACGGGTGATCTCCTCCAGCCGGACCAGCGGGATCCGCAAGAAGGCCTCCGCGACCACGGGGTCGAAGTGACTGCCGCAGCCGCGCGCGATCTCCTCGCGGGCGGCCTCCAGCGGCAGGGCCGTGCGATACGGCCGGTTGGAGGTGATCGCGTCGAAGACGTCGGCCACCGTCACCACCCGCGCCACCAGCGGGATGTCCTCGCCCCGCAGGCCGTCGGGATACCCGGTGCCGTCGAACCGCTCGTGGTGGTGCCGCACCGCGCACGTCTCGCGCGCCAGGAACCGCAGCGGCTCCAGGATCTTGGCGCCGACGACGGGATGGCTCTTGATGATCGAGAACTCCTCGGGGGTCAGCCGCTCGGGCTTGCTGAGGATCGAGTCCATGATCGACAGCTTGCCGAGGTCGTGCAGCATGGCGCCGCGCCGGACGACGTCGACCATCTCGCTCGTCATGCCCAGCGTCTGCGCGATCTCGCCGGCATAGAGCGACACGCGGGCCGAGTGTCCCTTGAGGTAGCGGTCCTTCGACTCGATGGCGTTGACGAACGCCGTGATGGTGTCGACGAGGTTGCGCTCGACGTTCTCGCGCAGGATGAGCTTCTGGAGCGCCACCGCGGTCGTCTGCGCGTAGCCGAGCAGCATCTCGCGCTCGTCGGGCAGGAAGCCGCCGGTGGCGGCCTCCCGCGCCAGGCACACGACGCCCATCGAGGGACCCACGCCGGGGATGACCGCGGCGATCGCCTCGAGCGGCTCGCTGCCGGTGGCCAGCGTCAGGATCTCCTTGCCGCCGGTGGCGACGAGGTCCTCGAACGAGCGCTGCAGCATCGTGAGCAGGCGCGTCACCAGCGTGGCCTCGCCCTGGCGGCTGGAGCTGAAGCTGCCGTGCTCGTCGCGCAGCAGCACGAGGCCGGCGTCGCCCTTGATGCTCTGCATCACGAGGCGCAGCACCTCGTCCACGAAGGCCGAGGTCTCGAGCCCCTGCAGCGCGAGATCGCCGATGCGGAACAGCACCTCGACGCCGAGCTGGCGGCGGGCGAGCTCCTCGGTGAGTCCGGCCGGCAGCGGCACCTGCCCATCCCACTTCTGCCTATCACTGCGTACGCGGGCCAGGAGCTGCTGGATCTCTCGGATGGAGAAGGGCTTCGGCAGGTAGTCGTAGGCGCCGTGGCGCAGGCCGAAGACCGCCGAGTTCACGGACGGATTCCCGGTGATGAGCACGACCGGCGTTCCCGGCTGCTTGCCCTTCACCGCGCGCAGCAGGTCCAGGCCGGAGAGTCCCGGCATCTTGATGTCGGACACGACGAGATCGAACGGCTCGTCGGTGATCAGCGACAGCGCCTGCTCGGCGGCGGCGGCCTGGCTGACGGCGCAGCCGTTGGCCGAGAAGGCGGAGACCAGGAAGCGCAGCAGCGAGGCGTTGTCGTCCACGACGAGAACGCGCAGCGCCTCGGGAGCGGACGCGGTCGGCACGGGCGAGGCCATGGGTTCCTTTCCCATCATTTCGTGGACATCTGGCTGAGAAACTCCATCCACTGGCGCGTCAGCACTCCGTCGCTGGGAAACTTCAGCCCGTCCATCCCCTGGGGCAGCGTGGGGGCCACCTCGCCCTCCGGCTCGATCACGAGGTCGGCCGGCGCCTCCGCTTCGAGCTCGCCATCCGCGGGCTCGAGGGCCGCCTCGATGGGCGGGGCCGGCGCGGCCGGGTCGGCGCCGCCGAGCAGCGCCCCGGCGAGGTCCTTGAACGAGACGCGCGCTTTGTGCGGCTCCCCGGCGGCGCCCGCGGCCGCGGGCTTCGCGAGCGGCGCCGGGCGCGGCACCGTGATCGGCGCGCTCGGACGCAGCGACAGCTCCGGCAGGTTCCGCGCACTGCGCTCGCCCTTGGGCTGCGCCTCGCTGGCCGCGACGATCGACTCGGCCACGAAATCGAGCGGCTCCGGCTCGTCCACGACGATCAGCTCGGCCTCGGGCTCGTCCATCACGATCAGGCCGGTCTCCGCTCCGGCCACGCTCTCGAGGGCCGGGGCGACGATCGGGTCGGGGTGCACGACCAGGTCGGGCTCGCTCGCGACGACGGGCGCGATCGCCGACTTCGTCGCGGCCGCCGTGGCGTTCCCCAGCTGGAACGCGGCCAGGTAGCTCTGAAGCTGGTCGGCGAGATCGGCCTCTCGGTCATCGCTCGTGTGCGCCGGCTCCGGCTCGGCCGCGGCCTTCGGCAACACGATGGGCTCCGGCGTGACGATCATCGGCCCGGGGGCCACGACGACCGGCTCCGGCGCCGCGATGACGGGCTCCGGCGTCACGATCAGCGGGCCCGGCACGAGGACGGGCTCGGGCTGGCTCGGCAGGGGCTCCACACGCGGCCGCGCGCTCTGCCGGCTCACCATGCTCACGACCGCCGCGGGCTCGCGCGGCGCCGCCACCGGGCGCTCGCTGGCGCGCGGCGTGATCACCGGCTCCGCGCTCTGGCCGGCGAGCTTCCCGACCTTGAGGCTCGTTGCGCGCGCGGCGACGGGGCCGTTCATCGCGATGACGTTGTCAGCGGCCGACGGCATCTCGCTCACCGGCATCTCGCTGCGAGGCGCGGCGGCCGGGGCCGGCGCATTACGGCGCAGGCGCAGGACCGACTCGAAGTACACGGCGGGCCCGCCCTCGACGTCCAGGAAGCGAAACTCCACGACGTCGACCTCGGGGAAGCCGAGCTGCTTGATCTTGCGATGGAACGCCTCGGGCATCCGCTCGACGACGAAGAGCAGCCGCGGTGGACGCCCCTCGGACACGACGCAGGTGGGGTAGAGCCGCTCGAGCGACTCCGGATATTCGCGGCACCAGGAATAGGCTTCGACCGCCTTGAGCAGCATCTCCTCGTCGGCGGTGAGGCCGGTCACGATCAGGACCAGCGCGCCGTTGGGGTCGAGGCCGATCACGTCGATCGTCGCGTTCCCGAGGAGCAGGCACGAATCGAGGACGACGAGCCCGGGCTCGATGGCGTCGATGTTCTCGCCCACGAGCATCTGGACCTTCGCCGGATCCTCGATCTTCAGCTTTTTGACGGCCACTTTCATCGTGCGATCGCTCCCTCGTGGGGGCCTGGTAGGAGGCCTCGACGCGGTCGCTCTTGAGCAAAGTGGGTACCAAAGCCGACTCTGAAGGATAAGCCACTGATCCACAAAGATTTTTCGCCTGACGCTGGGTCTGCGGATTCGGGCAAATGGCTGATTTGTGTCCACGCACCCGGGCGTGGTGCAAGATGCGTGGATAAAAAGGATCCGGGCCCTCAGGCCGATGCTTCGGTCAGTTTCTTCCGGAGGGTCTGGCGGGTGATACCGAGGATCTTGGCGGCCTCGCTCTTGTTCCCGTTCACCTGACGCAAGACCTTGAGAATGTAGGCCTTCTCCACGGCCTCCAGCGTGCGGGGCTCGCGCGAGATCTCCTCCGCCAGGGGACCGTCGCTGGCGCCGGCGAAGGGGAGGGGAAGCTGATCGGCCTCGATCGTGTCGCCGGTGCTCAGGATCACGAGCCGCTCGATCAGATTCTTCAGCTCGCGCACATTGCCCGGCCAGCCATACGCCAGCAGCAGCGTCTCGGTCTCGGTCGCCAGCTTCTTGACCGCCTTGTGGAACGTGCTGTTCGCCTCGGCCAAGAAGTGGCGCGCGAGCGGCAGGATGTCCTCCTTGCGCTCGCGCAGCGGCGGGATCGTGAGCGGGATCACGTTGAGGCGATAGAAGAGATCCTCGCGAAATTTCCCTTCCTTCACCATGACTTCCAGCGACCGGTTGGTCGCCGTGATGACCCGAACGTCCACCTTGAGATCCCGCGTGCCGCCCACGCGCTTGAACGTGCGCTCCTGCAGGCAGCGCAGCAGCTTGGCCTGGCTGGCCAGCGGGATCTCGCCCACCTCGTCGAGGAACAGCGTGCCGCCGTCGGCCAGCTCCATCAGGCCCTTCTTCGTGGACTTGGCGTCGGTGAACGCGCCCTTCTCGTGGCCGAAGAGCTCGCTCTCGAAGAGCGTCTCGGTGATGGCGGCGCAGTTCACTTCCATGAAGGGCGAGTTCCGGCGTGCGCTCTCGAAGTGCAGGCCGCGCGCGACCAGCTCCTTGCCGGTGCCGCTCTCGCCTTGCACGAGGATGGTGTGGGCCTCGCTCTGGGCGAGCTGGGTGATGACCTCGCGCAGGCGGCGGGTCGTGGACGACTCACCGATGATCTGGGTCGTCCGGTACTTGCCTTCCTGCAACCCCTGCAGGCGGGTGATCTCCCGGCGGGCCTTCACCTCTTCGAGCGCGCGGGTGACGGAGATGCGCAGCTTCTCGAGGTGCTGGAAGGGTTTTTCGAGGTAGTCGGTGGCGCCGTTCTTCATCGCCACCACCACGCTCTCGATGTGGCCGAACGCCGTGATCATGATCACCGCGGTCTGGGGATGCTTCGTGCGCATCTCTCTCAAGACCTGGATGCCGTCGAGGTCGGGCAGCCGCAGGTCGACCAGGACCAGGTCCGGTCCGACCTGGTCGGCGAGCTCCAGACCCTCCTTGCCCGTGGCAGCCATGTGCACTTCGATGTTCTCCTGGCCGAGCACGCGCGAGATGAGCGAGCGGATGTTGCGTTCGTCGTCGATCACGAGGACCGAATTCATGCTCAGACGATTGTAGCCGAACAGGCCCCTCGTTAAGAAAATCACCAAGTGGACACGAACTGCCCGCCGCAGCGCGATGCGGCACAGGCCCCGACCTCCGCAAAAAACTCCGTGACCAGGCTGGCTTGGCGCGCAGGCAACGGCGTGGCACGACGCTCGCAGTCCGCACCCGGCCGTGAGCGACAAGGCGACGGATCCCACCAAACCGGGCGACAAGCCCTCGGTGACGCAGCTCCTGAAGCGGCTGATCCAGGTCGGCATTGGACTCACCAGCGAGCGGGATCTGTCCACGCTCCTGGAGCGGATCGTGACCGAGGCCCGCCGCTTCACGAACGCCGAGGCCGGCACGCTGTTCCTCCGCGAGGGCGACCTGCTCCGCTTCGCCGTCGTGCAAAACGACGTGCTCCGGGAGCGCATGGGCGAGCTCGAGATGCGGCGCCAGTTCGCCGAGCCGCTCCGGCTGTCGCAGCCGAGCCTGGCCGGCTACGTCGCCGAGACCGCGCAGCCGATCTGCCTGCCCGACGCCTACGGCGTGCCGAAGAGCCGCCCATACGTGTTCAACCAGGACCTCGACGTGCGCCTGCACTACCAGACCGGCTCGGTGCTGGTGGTGCCGCTGCAGGACGCCACGCGCGACGTCATCGGCGTGCTGCAGCTCATCAACGCGCGCGACGCGGCCGGCGAGGTCGTTCCCTTCGATCCGGAGCTCGAGACCCTGGTGCAGGCGCTGGCCTCGCAGGCCGCCGTCGCCATCCGGAACGCGCGGCTCGAGGAGCTGTCCTTCAAGGATCCGCTCACCGCCGTCTACAACCGCCGCTACTTCATGCTGCGCCTCGAGGAGGAGGCCCGGCGGCACGTCCGCTTCGCCGAGCCACTGTCACTCGTGCTCTTCGACATCGACGGGTTCAAGACGATCAACGACCGGCTCGGGCATCGGGCCGGCGACGACGCGCTCAAGGAGACGGCGCAGCTCATCGTGACCAACTCCCGGAGCTTCTCCATCGTCACCCGCTATGGCGGTGACGAGTTCGCGGTGCTGCTCGTCAACACGTCCAAGAGCGGCGCCGTCAAGTACGCGCAGCGCATCCGCGACGTCATCGAGCGGCACCGCTTCAGCCACGGCCAGCTCACGGTGAGCGTGGGGATCGCCGCGCTGCCCGACGACGTGCTCGCGTCCGAGGATCTCGTGCCGGCGGCGGATCGCGCGCTCTACGTCGCCAAGCGCGTCGGCCGCAGTACGATCGAAATCGCCTGACGATTCCCTCGCTCCGCTCGGCGTCGTCCTTCGCGAGGTCAACGGCTCGGCGGCCCCCACTCCACCGGGTTTCCCCACGTCGGCGCAGGTTCTGCGTCGGCGGCTGAGACGTATACTTCGGGGCATGGCGCGGCGGGGGCGGACGAGGGCGCGGCCGACGCGCGTGGCGGGATGACGGATCTCGAGGTTCTCGAGCGCATCCAGCGGCGCGTGCTCTGGCTCTCGGCGTGGATGGTGCACGCGGCCAATGCGCGTCCGGCCGTCGATGGTCTGAAGGTCGGGGGCCACCAGGCCTCCTCGTCGTCGGTGGTGAGCCTGCTGACCGCGCTCTACTTCCAGGCCCTGCGGCCGGACGACGTCGTCGCCGTCAAGGCGCACGCCTCGCCGGCGTTCTACGCGATCCAGTATTTGCGCGGCCGCCTCGGCGCGGCCGATCTCGAGCGGCTGCGCGTCTTCGGCGGTCTGCAGGCCTACCCGAGCCGCCGCAAGAATCCCGAGATCGTCGATCTCTCCACCGGCTCGATGGGCCTGGGCGCCGTCGCCGCCACCTTCGGCGGGCTCGCCACGCGCTACCTCGTGGATCACGGCGGCGCCGCCGCGCCGGCGCGCTTCGTCGTGATGGTCGGCGACGCCGAGCTCGACGAGGGCAACGTCTGGGAGATGCTCGGCGAAGAGGTGGTGCGCAAGCTCGGCAACGTGCTCTGGGTCGTGGACGTGAATCGCCAGAGCCTCGATCGCGTGACGGCCGACGCGCGCCCGCGCCAGCTCGCCGAGATGTTCCGCGCGGCCGGCTGGCGCGTGGACGAGCTGCGCTGGGGCCGCGCACTGCGGGCGCGCTTCGCGCAGCCCGGCGGCGAGCGCCTGCAAGCGCGGCTGGAGGCGATGTCGGCGAGCGAGTACCAGCGCTTGCTGCGGCTGCCGGCCGGCGGCCTGCGCAAGGCGCTCGTCACGACGCCCGACGGCGGCATCGACGGCACGCTCGATCGGTTGCTCGCCGATCTCGCAGACGACACGCTGGCCGCGCTCGTCGGCGACGTCGGCGGCCATGACCTCGCGCTGATCCTCGACGCCTACGCGACGGCCGCGCGCGACACCACGCGGCCGTCCGTCATCCTCGCGCACACGATCAAGGGCTGGGGTCTGCCCTTCGCCGGCGATCCGCTGAATCACACGATGGTCACGGGCCCCGCGCAGATCGACGCGCTGCGCGCGGCGCTCGGCGTGACGCCCGGCGAGGAGTGGGCGGGCTTCGCGCCCGACACGCCGGAGGCGCGCCACATCCGCGCGCTGCCGCCGCTGTTCCTGCCGCCGCCGTCGCCACCGGCGCCGGCCATTCCCGACGCGCTCGACGAGCCGTATCCCGAGCAGGCCTCCACGCAGGAAGCGTTCGGCCGCGTGCTGGCCGCGCTCGGCCGGCTGCCCGTCGGGGACGACATCGTCACGCTCTCGGCCGACGTGGCGGTGACGACCCATCTGGCCGGCTGGATGAATCGCAAGGGCGTCTACTTCCCCGAGGCGCGGCCCGATCCGTTCGCCGACGTGCCGCAGACGCTCAAGTGGCGCGAAAGCCCCGGCGGCCAGCACATCGAGCTCGGCATCGCCGAGCACGACCTGTTCCTGCTGCTGGCGGCGCTCGGGCTCACCGCGGAGCTGTCGGGCCGCACGCTGCTGCCGATCGGCACGCTCTACGATCCGTTCGTGACGCGCGGCCTCGACGCCCTCTACCACGCGCTCTACGCCGGCGCGCGCTTCGTCGTGGTGGCCACGCCGTCGGGCGTGAGCCTGGCCCCCGAGGGCGGCGCGCACCAGTCGGTGATCACGCCGGGCCTCGGTGTGACGCTGCCCGACCTCGCGTACTACGAGCCGGCGTTCGCGCAGGAGGTCGAGTGGATCCTCCTCGCCGGCTTGCGCGCCGTGGCGGAGCGCCGCGAGAGCCTCTACCTGCGACTGAGCACGGCGCCGGTCGATCAGCGCGTGGCGCCGCCGGCAGGCGCCGAGCAGCGCGCCGCCGTCCTCGCGGGCGGCTACCGGTTGATCGACGGACGCCGCGCCGAGGGCTGGACTCCGGAGCGCGCGGTCAACCTCTTCGCGACAGGCGTGATGGTGACCGAGGCGCTGGCGGCGGCCCGGGGGCTCGCCGCGCGAGGCGCGTTCCCCAGCGTCTTCGTCGTGACGAGCCCCGATCGGCTCTATCGCGGCCTCCGGGAGCCGCGGCCCTACGTGGAGGCGCTCGTCTCCGCCGACGAGGAAGAAGTGCCGCTCGTCTCCGTCCTCGACGGCCACTCTCACGCGCTGGCGTTCCTGGGCGGCGCCCTCGGTGTCCCGCAGCTCGCCCTCGGCGTGGACACCTTCGGCCAGTCGGGGACGCGCCCCGATCTCTACCGGCACTACGGCATCGATGCCGACGCCATCGTCCGTGCCGCGGTTGTTCTCCTCGGAGGTGCGTCGCTCTCGGGTTGACGAGCTCGCGTCGGGCCAACGGCCCGGGAGATGCAACGGGGACAGGCATGGCTCGACGGCTCGAGACGACAGGCTCTGCGGCGCACTTCATGCCGGCGCGCAAGACGCTCCCGGCGCTCCGGGCGGCGGCGGCGGGGTGCCGCGGGTGCGACCTCTACAAGCGCGGGACGCAGACGGTGTTCGGCGAGGGGCGGGCCGACGCCAGGGTCATGATGATCGGCGAGCAGCCGGGCCACGAGGAAGACCTCGCGGGCAAGCCGTTCGTCGGGCCGGCGGGCAAACTGCTCGACCGCGCCCTGGCCGAGGCCGGCATCCCCCGCGACGACGTCTACGTCACGAACGTGGTGAAGCACTTCAAGTGGGAGCCGCGCGGCAAGCGCCGCATCCACGCCAAGCCCAACCAGATGGAGATCAGCGCCTGCCTGCCCTGGCTGCAGGCGGAGCTCGACGTGGTGAAGCCCGAGGCCGTCGTGTGCCTGGGGGCCACCGCAGCCCAGGCGCTCCTCGGCCCGAAATTCCGCGTCACCAAGGAGCGCGGCCGCTGGGTGAAGGCGCCGTGGGCGCTCCGCGTGCTGGCCACGGTGCATCCCTCGTCGATCCTGCGCGCGCCCGACGACGAGGCGCGCCACCGCGAGTTCGAGCGCTTCGTCGCCGACCTCGTCCACGTGCGCGCCGCCCTGGCCTGAGCCCCACCCCGGCCGGCCATGCGACGGGGTATACTTCGTCCATTCCATGGCGACGCTGACGCTCGACCGTAAATCCGCGCTCCGGCGGGAGCTCGAGGCCATCGTGGGCCGGGGTGGGGTGCTGTCCGAGCCCGACGAGCTGCTCGTCTACGAGTCGGATGGCCTCACGCTCTTCCGCGCGCTCGCCGACTTCGTCGTCTTTCCGACCAGCGCCGAGCACGTCGCCGCGCTGGTGCGCGTGGCGCAGCGCGAGGGGATGCCGTTCGTGGCGCGCGGGGCGGGGACGGGGCTGTCGGGCGGCTGCCTGCCTTCGGAAGGCGGGCTGGTGATCTCGCTGATGCGGATGAACCGCGTCCTCGAGGTGGACTACGACAACCAGCTTGCCGTCGTGGAGCCCGGGCTCGTGAACCTGCATCTGTCGTGGGCCGTAGGGCCGCACGGCTACTACTACGCGCCCGATCCCTCCAGCCAGCAGGCGTGCACGATCGGCGGCAACATCGCCAACAACTCCGGCGGGCCGCACACGCTCAAATACGGCGTCACCGTCAATCACGTGCTCGGGCTCGAGGTCGTCATGCCCGACGGCGAGATCGTCTGGCTCGGCGGCAAGACGCGCGATGCGCTCGGTTACGACCTGGCCGGCGTGTTCGTCGGCTCCGAAGGCACCTTCGGGATCGCCACGAAGATCGTCGTGAGGATCCTCCGAAAGCCGCAAGCGGTGAAGACCGTCCTCGCGGTGTTCGATCAGATCGAGCAGGCGTCGGCGGCGGTCTCCGCCATCATCGCGCGCGGTCTCGTGCCCGCCGCCGTCGAGATGATCGACCAGCTCACGATCCAGGCCGTCGAGGACGCCTTCGGCTGCGGCTATCCGCGCGACGCGGCGGCCGCGCTGCTGATCGAGGTGGACGGCCTGCGCGCCGGCATCGAGGCGCAGTGCGAGCGGATCGTCGACGCCTGCCGCCAGTCCGGCGCGCGCGAGGTCCGCGCGGCGGCCGACGAGGCCGAGCGCCAGCTTCTCTGGAAGGGCCGCAAGTCGGCCTTCGGCGCCTACGGCCGCGTGTCGCCCGCCTACATGGTGATGGACGGCGTCATCCCCCGCACGAAGCTGCCCTACGTGCTCGGGCGGGTGAACGAGATCGTGGCCGCCCAGGGGTTGCGCGTCGGCAACGTGTTCCACGCCGGCGACGGCAACCTGCACCCGAACATCCTCTACGACCCGCGCAAGCCCGGCGAGGAGGCGCGTGTCGTCGCCGCCGGCGCCGAGATCATGAAGATCTGCGCGGAGGTCGGCGGCTCGATCTCCGGCGAGCACGGCATCGGGCTCGAGAAATCGGACTTCATGCCGTTCATCTTCTCGGCGGCGGACCTCGCCTTCATGCAGCGGCTCAAGACCGCGTTCAACCCCACGGGTCTCTGCAATCCCGGCAAGGTCTTCCCGACACGGAAGTCCTGTGGTGAGGCGGGGCCGGTGGCCTACCGGCCGCACCCCATCGAAGAGCGGGGGCTGGCCCAGCGCTTCTGAGCGTGGGCGGCACTTCGGGCGTGCAAGGCCTGCTCGACAAGCTTCGCGCCACCGTCGGCGCGCCGAACGTCCTCACGGGCATCGACCTCTCGCCGTTCGTCGTGGAAGGGCGCACGCCCGACGTCGTCGTGTTGCCGGGCTCCGTCGGCGAGGTCGGCGCCGTCGTGCAGCAAGCCGCCGCGGCCAAGGTGCCGGTGACCCCGTGGGGCGGCGGCACCGCGGCGGCGGTCGGGGCGCCGCCCGCGCGCGTCGGGATCGTGCTCGCGCTCAAGCGGCTCGATCGCCTCGTCGAGCACGAGCCCGGCGATCTCACGGTGACGGCGGAGGCCGGTCTGACGCTGGAGGCGCTGCAGACGGCGCTGCGCGCACGCGGGCAGTGGCTCTCGCTCGATCCGCCCGAGGCCGAGCGCGCCACCATCGGCGGGCTCATCGCCGCCAACGCGTCCGGCCCGCGACGTCATCTGTACGGCACCGTGCGCGATCTCCTCATCGGCGTCACCGTCGTCACGGCCGACGGCAGCGTCGTGCGCGGGGGCGGCAAGGTCGTGAAGAACGTGGCGGGCTACGATCTGCCCAAGCTGTTCATCGGCTCCTACGGCACGCTCGGCATCGTGGTGGAGGCGACGTTCAAGCTGCGGCCGCTGCCGGAAGACGAGCGGCTCGTCGGCGTGACGTTCGATCGGCTCAAGGATGCCGGGGCCGCCGCGCGCGCCGTGCTCGCCGAGGACCTGATACCGAACGCGATCGAAATCCTCGACGCCGCCGCCGGCGCGCCGCTGGGCCTCGGCCCCGTGACGCTCGTCGTCGGCTTCGACGGCCTGCGCGAGCAGGTGGAGTTCCAGGCGAGCGCGCTGGCCGACATGACCGCTTCGCTGGGCGGCCGCCGGGCGACCACGCTGCCGGCCTCCGCGTGGACGCATCTGGCGGCGCCCGCCCGCGACGCGTTCGCCTCGCCCGGGGCCGTGATGAGCCTGAGCGTGCTGCCCACGATGGTGGCCGACACGATGGAGCAGGGAACGGAAGCCGCGCGCCGTCGGGGGCTGGCCAGCGCGTGGGCCGCGCACGCCGGCGTCGGCGCCGTCACGGGCGCCGTCGTCGCCGACCGCGAAGCGGCCACGGTGGCGGCCGTGCTCGCGGAGTGGCGCGTCATCGCGCGGGCCGCCGGCGGCCACGCGACGCTGGCGTGGGCGCCGCTGGCCGTGAAGTCGCAGGTGCCGGTGTGGGACGATCCCGGCCCGGCCGGCCGTATCATGCAGCACATCAAGGCGCAGCTCGATCCCAACAACGTGCTGAACCCCGGCCGCTTCGTGAGCGGGATCTGAACGGGAGACCATGACTCACGCGACATCCGACACGCCGGCCTCGACGAGCCCGCTGGCGCTGCACGGCCTCAGCGTCGAGGGCGTGAACCAGTGCGTGCACTGCGGCCTCTGCCTCGCCTACTGTCCGACGTTCTCCGAGCTCGGGACCGAGATGGACTCGCCGCGCGGCCGCATCTTCCTCATCAAGTCACTGGCCGAGGGCCGGATCGGCCTCAGCGACCCGACGGTCGAGCACCTCTCGCTCTGCCTCGACTGCCGGGCGTGCGAGACCGTATGCCCGGCCGGCGTGCCCTACGGGCGCCTGATCGAGGCGGCCAAGGCCGAGATCGAGCGCCAGCGCCCCGGCGGCGCCGCCCGGCGCGCGTTCCGCTGGCTGAACTTCGGCATGCTGCTCGGGAGCCCGCGCGTGCTGCGCGCCGCCGCCGCCGGCCTGCACTTCTACCAGGCGAGCGGCCTGCAGCGCCTCGTGCGGCGCAGCGGACTGACCCGCCTGCTGCCGGGCACGTTGCCGGCGTGGGAAGCGCTGCTGCCGCCGCTGCCGGCGGACCGCGCGCCGCTGGCGCCCCTGACGCCCGCGGTGGGCGCCCGCCGCGCGCGGGTGGCGATGCTCACGGGCTGCGTGCAATCGGTGGTCTTCGGCGCCCACAACCGCGCGACGGCGCGCGTGCTGGCGCGCAACGGGTGCGACGTGCTGGCGCCGCCGCAAGGCTGCTGCGGCGCGCTCAACGCGCACGGGGGCGATCACGCGCGCGCCGTCGAGATGGCCAAGCGCACGATCGAGACCTTCGAGGCGGCCGGCGCCGAGACGGTGGTCGTCAACACGTCGGGCTGCGGCGCGCACATGAAGGCCTACGGCGCGCTGCTCGCGAGCGAGCCGGGCTGGGCCGAGCGCGCCGCTCGCTTCGCGCGGACCGTGCAGGACATCAGCGAGTTCCTCGCCCAGGCTCCGCTGCGCGGACCGCTGGCGCCGGTGCCCATGACCGTGACATACCACGACCCGTGTCACGTCGTGCACGGCCAGAAGATCCGCCGCCAGCCGCGCGAGCTGCTCGCCCAGATCCCGGCCCTGCGCGTCGTTGACTTGCCGGAGTCCGACTGGTGCTGCGGCTCGGCCGGCATCTACAACCTCACGCAGCCGGAGATGGCCGACCGCCTGCTGCGGCGGAAGGTGCGCAACGTGGAGTCGACGAAGGCCGAGGCCGTCGTCACCGCCAACCCGGGCTGCATCCTGCAGATCCAGGCCGGCCTGCGCGCGGCGGGCCGCGACGTGCCGGTGCTCCACCTCGTCGAGATCCTCGACAAGGCCTATACCTCGGCGGGCGGCTCGACGGTGCCCTCCGATGCCTCCCCCAGGATCGATGGCGGCGGCAAAGTCGCCGCTCGAGCACGGTGAATCAACCGCGGGCGTCGACTCCGGACGAGCACAAGGCGACGGCGCCGACCAGTGTCGGTTGCTTCGTGCTGACGGTCTCCGACACGAAGACGACCGACACGGATACCAGTGGCAAGATCATTCGTGACCTGCTGAGCGGCGCCGGCCATACCGTCGTCGGCTCGGCGATCGTGCGGGACGAGCCGGCGGACGTCACGCGCGTGGTGCGCGAGGCGTGCGCGGACGCGAGGGTACGGGTGGTGATCCTCACCGGCGGCACCGGCATCACCTCGCGCGACTCGACGTTCGAGGCCGTGTCGGCCCTGCTCGACAAGACGCTGCCCGGCTTCGGCGAGCTCTTCCGCGTGCTGTCCTTCCAGGACGTCGGCGCTGCCGCCATGCTCTCGCGCGCGCAGATGGGCATCCACGCCCGACGGATCGTGGTCTCGCTGCCTGGCTCGCCCAACGCCTGCCGCCTGGCGCTCGACAAGCTCCTGCTGCCCGAGCTGGGCCACCTCGTTCGCGAAGTCAGTCGCTGAGGGCCGGTCGGGCCGCCGCGCTATACTGGGTTGCCTGCTTCATCTCCAAGGAGGTCGGTATGCCGGGCTCGCGTCGTGTCGTGCCGCTCGTGCTCGCTCTCGTGATCGCGCTGCTCGCGCCGGTGGGCGTGCCGCTCGGCGCCGAGGAGGCGACGTACTGGCGCGAGGATACGACGATCACGCCGGCCCCCGAGCTGAGCCGCTTCAACACGCTCCTGGCCGACCTGGCCGAGCAGCTCAAGCCCGCGCTGGTGCACATCCGCGCGCGGCGCCCGGTGGGCAAGGACAAGGACGACGACTCGGAGCCGCGCCGCAGCAGCGGCTCGGGCTTTCTCATCGATCCCAGCGGGCTCATCGTCACCAACGCCCACGTCGTGGAGGACGCCGACTACCTGCAAGTCCGGCTGGCCGACGGCCGGCGCTTCACGGGCAAGGTGGTCGGGCAGGACAGCCGGGTCGATCTCGCGCTCGTCCGCATCGAGGGCGCCACGAAGCTGCCGACGCTGCCGATCGGCGACTCCAACCGCCTGCGCGTGGGCGAGTTCGTGATGGCGCTCGGGCATCCGTTCGGGCTCGAGCAGTCGGTCTCGTTCGGCATCGTCAGCCGCAAGGGCGCGCCGTTGACGGTGGCCGCGCCGGGCTTCGACTTCATCCAGACCGACGCCGCGATCAACCCCGGCAATTCCGGCGGGCCGCTCGTGAACATGGCCGGCCAGGTCATCGGCGTCAACAGCATGGCCGCGCGCAATGGCTCGATCGGCTTCGCCATTCCGTCCAACCTCGTGAAGCTGCTGGTGCCCCAGCTCGCCACCAAGGGCAAGGTGGAGTGGGGCTGGCTGGGCGTGTCCATCGCCGAGATCGGCGAGGACGACCTCGATCGCCTCAAGCTGACCGAGGCCAAGGGCGTGCTCGTGCGCGGCGTGATGCCCGGGGAGCCGGCCGACCGCGGCGGGCTGAAGGCCGACGACGTGCTCATCGCGCTCGACGGCACGCCGCTCGACGCGCCGCGCGACCTTCAGCGCGTGGTGTCGACGACGCCCGTCGGCACGGTCGTGCGCGTGATGCTGCTGCGCGCCGGCGAGAAGAAAGAGGTCCAGGTCACGATCGGCCGCTACAAGGAGCGCGAGGAGAAGAAGTAAGCGCCGCTCAGGCCCGCGCGCGCGGCGCCGCCAGGGCCGCCAGCGTGGCGCGCGCCCACGGCGCGGTCAGGTCGGGGGGCGGCGCGTAGCGGATCGGCTCGGTGATACGCATCCCGGCTTCCCAGCCGGTGGCGGCGTCCTCCCGCACCTCCTGCACCTCGAGCAGGAAGAATCCCAGTCCGAACGACTCCCCCCCGTCCACCGGCAGCGGCCCGTCCAGGCGCCCCAGCTTCACGTAGACGACGGCGTCCGGCTCGGCCAGGATGAGCGTGCCGGCCCCCCGCTCGGCCAGGTTACGGGCGCTGCTGCTGCGCGCCTGGATGACGAGCCCGACCGTGCCGGCATCGTAGGCGCGAATCTCCAGGTAGGACGCCAGCATGGGATGCGGCCGGCCCTCGGGGTCCACGGTCACGAAGGGCAGCACCACCCCCAGCCGCGCTTCGAGGTCCTGCTGGCTCAGCCGCTCGACGAGTGCGACCGACAGGCGCGTGCCCGTGACACGCGTCATGGCACCGAGACGACCAATCGCGTCAGCGCGGCACCGGTCGGGGAAGCCGTCCGCAGTCGTGGCGGGGATTTGGCGCAGTGAGCGGCTTGGTCTTGCCCTTGCACCCGGGCTGCACGATCCGCTTCGGATCGGCGCTCCGCAACTCGGCAAAGGACAGCGGTCATGGCGAATCTCGGCTGGTGGCTCTTCGTGGTCGTGGCAGTGATGTTCTCGATGGCTCGGTAGGCTCCCCAAATCATTCGCCGGGTTCGACACCACCCCGGCTGAGGATCTCTCGAGCGCCCGGCGTCGCCAGCGCGGCCAGAAAGGCCCCGGCGGCCTCGGGCGCCGGTGCGTTGGCCAGCGCGTCCAGCCCTTCCCCGAACACCCCCGGTGACAAGCCCGGCGAGCCCGGCCATCTCAGTAACCGCGCGCGCGGTCGACGACCTGCGTCAGCGGACGCCCGGCGACGAAGCGGGCGAGGTTGTCGCGCCAGAGCGCGGCCACGAGCGTGTCGCGCTGCGGGTGCAGGCCGCCGATGTGGGGCAGGACGACGATGCCGGGTGTGGTCCAGAAGCCGTGCTCGGTTGGCAGCGGCTCGGCGGCGAACACGTCGAGCACGGCGCCGGCGATGCGACGCTCGCGCACGGCCGCGACGAGATCGGCGTCCACGACGAGGTCCCCGCGGCCGAAGTTGAGCAGGAACGCGCTCGGCTTCATGGCGGCCAGCGCGGTCTTGTCCACGATCCCGCGCGTGTCCGCCGTTGAGGGCAGCAGGAGCAGCACGTAGTCCGACTCGGCGAGTACGCGCGCCGTCTCGGCGGGCGGATGCACGCGCGCCACGCCGGGCAGCGGCGTGGGCTCGCGCTTGGTGCCGATCACGCGCATGCCCAGGCTGCTGGTCAGCCGGGCCACCTCGGCGCCGATCGCCCCGAGCCCGAGGATGCCGAGCGTGGCGCCCGCCAGCGTGGGATTGATGCGGCGGCGCCACCGGCGCTCGGCCTGGTCGAGGACGATCGAGGCCAGATCCTTGGCGCAGAGGAACAGGCCGGCCAGGATGTGCTCCGACATCTGCACACGGTGCGTGCCGCGCGCGCACGTGAGCGTGGCCTGCGGCGGGACGTCGGGGCCGAGCCACTGCTCGCAGCCGCCGGTGAGCGACTGGATCCAGCGCAGGCGCGGCGCCCGGGCCGCGAGGCGCGCGGGCGGCCGCCAGGCCAGCAAGGCGTCGGCGCGCGCCAGCAGCGCATCGGGCGGATCCGACTTCAGCGGGGTGGTGAGCAGCTCCACGGACGACGCGAGCCCGGCCTCCTGCGCCGCGCGCAGGTAGTCACCCGGCTCATCGAGCCACAGCAGAACCGTATTTTTAGATGGGGGCCCCGACATGGCCCCCAAGCCCCCAGGGCTCGGCAGCGCCCCGGCGCAGCCGTGGCGCTCCTCGATGTTCCGACCTGGCCCGCAAGCCCCAGGGCTCGGCAGCGCCCCGGCGCAGCCGTGGCGCTCCTCGATGTTCCGACCTGGCGCGCAAGCCCCAACGCTCGGCAGCGCCCCGGCGGGGCGGTGGCGCTCCTCGATGTTCCGACCTGGCCCGCACGCCCCAGGGCTCGGCAGCGCCCCGGCGCAGCCGTGGCGTTCCTCGATGTTCCGACCTGGCGCGCAAGCCCCGACGCTCGGCAGCGCCCCGGCGGAGCGGTGGCGCTCCTCGATGTTCCGACCTGGCGCGCAAGCCCCGACGCTCGGCAGCGCCCCGGCGGAGCGGTGGCGCTCCTCGATGTTCCGACAGGGATCTAGGCTCCCGTCCGCGCCGGCGCGGCGGCAGCCTCGCGACCGTTCGGTGTGATGGCGCAGGCGGCGGCGCCCTCGTGGTGGATCGAGAGATCCTTGATCGTCGGCGAGGTGCCGCAGAGCGGGCAGTTGGGGTCGCGCCGCAGCCGCACCTCGCGGAAGCGCATGCCGAGAGCGTCGTAGGTGAGCAGCCGTCCGATCAGCGGCTCGCCGATGCCGAGCAGCAGCTTGACGGCTTCCGTCGCCTGCACCAGCCCGATCACTCCTGGGAGCACGCCCAGGACGCCGGCCTCGCTTCAGGAGGGGACGAGGCCCGGTGGCGGCGGTGTGGGATAGAGGCAGCGATAGCACGGGCCCTCGTTGGGCGCGAACACCGTGGCCATGCCCTCGAACTGGAAGATCGAGCCGTGCACGTTGCGCTTGCCGGCCAGGTAGCACGCGTCGTTCACGAGATAGCGCGTCTCGAAGTTGTCCGAGCCGTCGACGACGAGGTCGTAGTCCTTGATCACGTCCATCACGTTGTCGACGGTGATGCGCGTGGGCAGCGGGATGACGTTGACGTCGGGATTGAGCGCCTTCAGCGTACGCGTCCCCGATTCGACCTTCGGCTTGCCGATGTCGGCCGTCGTGTGCAGCACCTGGCGCTGGAGGTTGGTGATGTCCACCACGTCGCCGTCCATCAGCCCCAGCGTGCCGACGCCGGCCGCCGCCAGGTAGAGCGCCGTCGGCGAGCCGAGCCCGCCGGCGCCGATCAGCAGTACCTTGCCGCGCAGCAGCCGTCGCTGTCCCTTGTCGCCAACCTGGTTGAGCAGGAAGTGCCGGCTGTAGCGCTGGATCTGGTCCGTGCTGAGCGTGGCCTCCTTCACCGTCGGCAGGCCGGACTGCGCCCACTTCTGATAGCCCCCCTGCAGGTTGATGACCTTCTCGTACCCCAGCTCATGCAGCGCCTTGGCCGCAAGCATCGAGCGCAGCCCGGTCTGGCAGTAGAGCACGACCGGCGTCTTGGGATCGGGCACCGCGGAGGCCACGCGGAACTCCAGGAACCCCCGGCTGATGTTGGACGCCGCCTCGATGTGCCCGTCGCGGAACTCGTCCGGATCGCGCACGTCGATGACGGTCACGGGCTCTCCGGAGGCGAGCCGGCGCTGGAGATCGGCCGGCCCCTCCTCGGGGATCACCTGCCGCGCCTCCGCCAGCATTTCCTTCAGAGTTTTCATTGGGCTGATGTTACCCCTATTTCCGGTCGGCATCCAACCGGCCGGACATTTCTGGCTGCCGACGGGCGGCTGCTATACTCGCGCAAGTCGAATGAGCATCACGCGAAAAGGCATCATCCTGGCCGGCGGCGCCGGCACCCGGCTCTATCCCCTCACGCTGGCGGTCAGCAAGCAGCTCGTGCCCGTCTACAACAAGCCGATGGTGTACTACCCCCTGTCCACGCTGATGCTGGCCGGCATCCGCGAGATTCTCGTGATCACGACGCCGCACGACCAGGCGGCCTTCGAGCGGCTGCTGGGCCACGGCGCGGACCTCGGCCTCAGCATCGAGTACGCGGTGCAGGAGCGGCCCAACGGCATCGCCGAGGCGTTCCGGATCGGCCGCGCGTTCATCGGGCGCTCGCCGGTCGCGCTCGTGCTGGGCGACAACCTCTTCTACGGCCACGGCCTGCCGGAGTCGCTGCGCGTCGCCGGCGAGCGCGCCCAGGGCGGCACCATCTTCGCCTACTGGGTGCGGGACCCCGAGCGCTACGGCGTGGTCGAGTTCGACGGCGCGGGCCGGCCGGTGTCGATCCAGGAGAAGCCGGCGCGGCCGCGCTCGTCGTGGGCGGTGACGGGACTCTACTTCTACGACGCGGGCGTGGTCGAGGTGGCGGACGGGCTGGTGCCCTCGGCGCGCGGCGAGCTCGAGATCACCGACGTCAACGCCGCGTATCTGCGCGCGGACCGCCTGCACGTCGAGAAGCTCGGGCGCGGCGTGGCCTGGCTCGACACCGGCACGCACGAGGCGCTGCTGCAGGCGTCCACCTTCATCCAGACGATCGAGACGCGGCAGGGCCTGATGGTCGCCTGCCTCGAGGAGATCGCCTATCGCATGGGCTGGATCAGCGCGGGCGACGTCGAGCGCATCGCCAAGCCGATGCGCGACAACGCGTACGGCCAGTACTTGCTGCGCGTGCTCGCGGGCGAGCCGTGAGCGCGTGCTATCCTCGGGCGGCCTGATGGACTTCACCCGCGACGCCAAGCGCGCCTTCCACGTCCAGTCGTACGGGCCGGCAACACCGATCGAGGGCGTGACGCTGGCGCCGCTCACCCGCCACACCGACGACGGCGGCTCGCTCACCGAGCTGGTGCGGCTCAGCGACGGCCACGCGGCCGGCGTCGACGGCTTCACGGTGCGCCAGGTCAACTTCAGCGAGCTGGCGCCGGGCGCCATCAAAGCCTTTCACCTGCACGTGCGGCAGACCGACGTGTGGTACGTGCCGCCCGGCGACCGCATGCTGATCGTGCTGCTCGACGTGCGCCAGGGGTCGAAGAGCGAGGGCGCCCGCATGCGCTTCGTGCTGGGCGACGGCGCCTCGCGGCTGCTGCGCATTCCGCCGGGTGTCGCGCACGGCGTACGCAACGTCGGCACGCAGCCCGGGCGCATCGTGTACTTCACCGACATCCACTTCTCCGCCGAGCCGTCGTCGTGCGACGAAGGCCGCCTGCCCTGGGACTTCGCCGGCGCCGACGTCTGGGAGGTCACCCGCGGCTAGCATGCGGCCTGTCGTCGGTCGCCATATGCAGCACCACGAGTTGATCGGCCGTTTCGAGCGCCGGCTTTGCCGGCGCCATCCTGTTCTGGGGGAGGCATCGGAGGGGGCCGTCGAGGCCCCCGCCGAGTGACATGCGGGTGTTGGTGACGGGCGGCTCGGGGTTCATCGGGTCCAACTTCATCCGGTACGTGCTCACCGAGCATCCCGACGATCGCATCGTCAACCTCGACAAGCTGACGTACGCCGGCAACCCGGCCAACCTGGCCGACTTCGAGCACGACGCGCGCTACGCGTTCGTGCACGGCGACATCGCGGACGCCGAGCTCGTGGGCGACGTCGCACGGGGCGTGGACGCGATCGTGAACTTCGCCGCGCCCAGCCACGTGGACCGCTCCATCCTCGACGCCGACGAGTTCCTCCGCACCAACGTGCTCGGCGTACGCGTCCTGCTGGACGCCGTGCGGACGCTCGGCGTGCCGCGCCTGCTCCACGTGAGCACCGACGAGGTGTACGGCTCGATCGCGACGGGCGCGGCCACCGAGGCCTCGCCGCTGCGGCCGTCCAACCCGTACTCGGCGGCGAAGGCGGGCGGCGATCTCCTCGCGCTCGCCTACTGGAACACGCACGGCGTGCCGGTCGTCGTCACCCGCTCCTCGAACAACTTCGGCCCCTACCAGTACCCGGAGAAGCTGATCCCGCTCTTCATCACGAACGCCCTGGAGAGCCAGCCGCTGCCCGTCTACGGCGACGGCCTCCAGGTGCGTGACTGGATCTACGTGCTCGACAACTGCGCGGCGATCGATCTCGTGCTGCGCGCGGGCCGCGACGGCGAGGTCTACAACATCGCCGGCGGCCACGAGGTCGCCAACGCCACGGTCACCCGCGAAATCTTGCGATGGCTCGGCAAGCCGGAGAGCCTGATCCAGATGGTGGCCGACCGGCCGGGCCACGACCGGCGCTACGCGCTGGACGCCACGAAGCTGGCGCGCCTGGGCTGGGCCCCCCGCTATCCGTTCGCCTCCGCGCTGGAGTCGACGGTGCGCTGGTATCGTGAGCACGACGCGTGGTGGCGGCCGCTCAAGTCCGGCGATTTCCGCGCCTATTACGCGCGGCAGTACGGCCGGCGCTGACCGCACGGCGCCCGCAGGAGGTGGCATGAGAGCTCGCATCGCGACGGCGCTCCTGGCGCTGCTCCTCCTGCCCACGCTCGCCCCGGCGACGCCGACCACGCGCGAGCGCCGCTTCGATCCCCGGCGGGCGCCCGCGCTGCCGACCTACGTGCAACGCGTGGAGCCTGCGCTGGTCGGCCTCTACGTGACCGCGGCGCCCGACCGGCCCTCTTCCGCGCGCCTCGGCAGCCAGCGCTTCGGCACCGGCGTGCTCTTCGATGCGCGCGGGTACGCGGTCACCGTCAGCTACGTCGTCCTCGACGCCCTCCGCATCGAGGCGCGGCTGCGTGACGGCCGCACGGTGCCGGCGCGGCTGGCCGGCCTCGACCTCGACGCCGGGCTCGCTGTCGTGAAGCTCGAGCGCGGCGGCGGCCCGTGGCCGGTGGCCGAGCTGGCGGCCTCGGGCGACCTGCGCGTGGGCGCCGTGACCGGCACCGCCGGCGTCGACGAGGACGGCGAGCTCGTGCACGCTACCACCACGCTCACCGCCATGCGCCGCTTCTCCGCGTTCTGGGAGTACATGCTCGACCGCGCGCTGATGCTGACGCCGTCGATGCCCTCCTGGGGCGGCAGCGCCGCGCTCGACGAGCGCGGCCGCGTGGTGGGGATCGTCTCGCTGCGGCTGGGGGAGGCGCCCCACGTGAGCCTGGCCATCCCGAGCGAGAAGCTCCTGGCCGTGAAGGACGAGCTGATCACGGCCGGCCGCGTGGTGAGCCGCCGGCCGCGGCCGTGGCTCGGGCTCTACACCGCAGCCGAGGAGGGGCGCGTGCTCGTGGACGGCTTCAACGAGTCCGGCCCCGCGCGCACGGCGGGCTTCCGCAAGGGCGATCAGATCGTGGGCGTCAACGGCGTCAGCGTCGCCACGCAGGAGGAGTTCTACGAGGCGCTCTGGCGGCGGCAGGCCGGCGACACGATCGAGGTCTCGGTGCGCCGCGAGGAGCGCGTGCGCGTGATACCCGTGCGCTCCATCGACCGGCATCGCTTGTTCCGCGCCGCGGACTGATACACTCCCCCTCATGAAGGGCGCCGCCGACACGTACCAGGGGCGCGGACTCATCGCCGACCCGATCCACCAGTACATCCTCTACACGCGCCCGGGCGACGTGCCCGGCGAAGCGACGGAACAGGACCTCATCGACACGCCGTGGGTCCAGCGGTTGCGCCGCGTGCCGCAGCTGCAGAGCGCGCGCTGGGTGTTCCCCGCCGCCGAGCACAGCCGCTTCCAGCACTCGCTGGGGGCCATGCACCTGGCCGGGCGCTTCGCCCAGCAGCTCTATCCCTCGCTGCGCGCGATCTTCCCCGACGCGCCGTCGCCGGCGCTCATCGAGGAGCTCTTGCGCATGGCCGGGCTGCTGCACGACGTCGGCCACGGGCCCTTCGGCCACTTCTTCGACGACAACTTCCTGATCGACTACGACCTGACGCACGAGCTGCTCGGCCAGCGCATCATCCGCGAGGAGCTGGCGCCGATCCTGAGCGGGCTGCGCCGCAGCCCCAGCGGGGCCTTCAACGCCGACGAGCGAATCGATCCGGAGTGGATCTGCTACTTGATGGGCAAGTCGTACACGCATCCACTCGAATCACACCCGAAGTGGCTGCCGTTCCTCAAGCCGTTGCTGTCGGGGGTGTTCACCGCCGACAACATGGACTACGTCCTGCGCGACTCCTACATGTGCGGGGTGGCGGTGGGCCCCATAGACATCGAGCGCATCATCTATTACTCGTTCTTCTCCGAGAAGGGGCTGACGCTGGACCGCGGCGGGCTGCAGGCGTTCACGATGTTCCTCAACGCGCGCTTCTACATGTATACCAACGTCTACTACCATCGCACCACGCGCGGCATCGACCTCCACCTCAAGGAGATCTTCCGCGAGACGATGCGGATCGCGTTCCCCTACGACCTGCGCAAGGACCTCCACCCCTACCTGCACCTCACGGAGTGGACGCTGCTGGAGGAAGTGGGGCGCTGGCACGAGGCAGACGACGCCGAGCGCCGCGCGCTGGGCGCCGAGTGGCGACACGTCCTCGACCGCCGCCTCAAGTGGCGCATGTCGCACGAGGTGGTGCTGGATCTCTTCGAGCCCCGGCGCGGGCACGCGTTCCTGGAGGCCGAGGAGGTCGAGAAGCGCGTGCGGACCTACCTGCCGGCGTCGCTCAAGAGCTTTCCGTTCAAGATCGACATGGCGCTGCAGGACCCGCGGCCGCTCAACCCGCTCAAGATGGGCGATCGCCAGATTTACGTCTACGACGCCGCCAGCCAGAAGGTCTCGGAGGAGCCGCTCACCGAGATCCTGAAATATTTGCCGGGCAAGGTGGCCCAGTGCCGCATCTTCGCCACCAGCCACGAGCACGACGCCGCCCTGGCCGGCGCCCTCGAGCGCGCGCTGGGCGAGGCGCCCCCCTCGATCATCACCAACGTATGAACGCCGCCGACTTCTTCCTCGTCCAGCACGGGCGCCTGCACGCCGCCGGCGTCGGCGATCCCGCCTCGATGTGGGAGCGCGTGTTCGGCGGCGTGAGCGACGAGCAGATGCGCGCGCGTCCGGCCGGCCTGAACTCGCTGGCGTGGCTGCTGTGGCACACCGCGCGCACCGAGGACGTCGTGGTCAACCTCGTGGTGAGCGCCGGCCACCAGGTCTTCGACGACGCGTGGGGCAAACGGCTCGGGGTCGGCCGCCGCGACATCGGCACCGGCATGACCGACGCCGAGGTGACGGACTTCAGCCGCCGCCTGGACCTCGGCGCCTCGCGCGCCTACCGCAACGCGGTCGGCCGCCGCACGCGCGAGGTGGTGGCGGGGCTCCGCGTCGGCGCGTGGGACGAGATCATCGCACCCCTCGACGTCAAGCGCGCCGTGGCCGCCGACGCCTTCGGCCCCCACGCCGGCTGGGTGGAAAAGCTGTGGCAGGGCGTCAGCCGCGCCAACCGGCTGGGCGCCACCGCGCTCGCGCACAACGCGATGCACCTGGGTGAGGCGGTCGTCATCCGCGGCCAGCTCGGCGCGCCGGTGGGGATGTGAGCCCGCCGGCGGGCGCGCCGCTGCGTTCCGCGGAGATCGCCGCGCTGCTCGAGGCGGCGATGACGACGCTGCGCGCGGAGCTCGGCGCGCTGCCGGAGCGCGTCGTGGCGTGGCACCCGGCGGCGGGGGCGTGGTGCGCCAAGGAGGTCGTGGGCCACCTGATCGAGGCCGAGCGGCGCGGCTTCGCCGGCCGCATCCGCGCCATCCTCGCCGCGCCGGCATCTCCCGCGCTGCAGACGTGGGACCAGGACGAGGTCGCGCGGGCGCGCGGCGACTGCGCACGTCCAATGGCGGCGCTGCTCGACGAGCTGGCGGCGCTGCGCCGCGACAGCGCCACGCTCGTGCGCGGGCTGGGCGACGGCGACCTGGCGCGGGGCGGCCAGCATCCCAAGGTGGGCTTCCTCGCGGTCGGCGACATCCTCCAGGAGTGGGTGCATCACGACCGCAACCACACGCGCCAGGCGCTTGCCAACGTGCAGGCGTTCGTATGGCCCGCGATGGGCGCCGCCCAGAAGTTCTCGGCGGCCTGATTCAGCTGGCGCGGTAGCGGGTGGGATCCGGTACGCCGGCCTCGACGAAGCCCTTCCGCCGGAGCACGCAGGCGTCGCACCGGCCACACGCAGCCGCTTCGTCCGAGGGGTCGTAGCAGGACAACGTGAGCGAATAGTCCACGCCGGCCGCCGTGCCCGCCCGGATGATCTCCGCCTTGGTCATCCGGATCAGCGGCGTCCGGATCGTCACCCGCTGCCGTCCCTCGACGCCGGCCTTCGTCGCCAGCGTCGCCATCCGCTCGAAGGCCTCGATGTACTCGGGGCGGCAGTCCGGGTACCCGGAGTAGTCGTACACGTTCACGCCGATGACGATCGCGCTCGCCTCCAGCACCTCGGCCCACGCCAGCGCAAACGCCAGGAAGATCGTGTTGCGCGCCGGCACGTAGGTGACGGGGATGTCCGCGCCCATCGCCTTCTCGTCGCGGTCCTTGGGGACCGCGAGGTCCGCCGTCAGCGCGGAGCCGCCGAAGGCGCGCAGGTCGATGGTGAGGATCTCGTGGCGCGCGGCGCCGAGCGCCCGCGCCACACGGCGTGCGGAGTCGAGCTCGGCCGCGTGGCGCTGCCCGTACGCGAACGACAGCGCGTAGAGCGCGTAGCCCTCGCGCGCCGTCAGCGCCGCCGCCGTCGCCGAGTCCACGCCGCCGCTCAGCAGGATCACGGCCCGCGGCCGATCGCTCATGACGCCATAGTATGATTCAACGGCCATGTCGTGGCGCTTCATCGCGTGCACCGCGCTGTTCATCACGTGCCTGCTCACGGCCAACGTCACCGCCAGCAAGCTGATCTCGGTGGGCAGCCTCACGCTCACCGCCGGCATCGTGCTCTTCCCGGTGTCCTACATCGTCGGCGACGTGCTGACGGAGGTGTGGGGGTATGCGGCCGCGCGCCGGGTCATCTGGCTCGGGTTCGCGTGCAACCTGCTGATGGTGGCGGCGATCTGGGCGGGCGGCGCGCTGCCGCCGGCGCCCTTCTGGAAAGGCCAGGCCGCGTACGAGGAGATCCTCGGCCAGGCGCCCCGCATTCTCGCCGCCTCCTTCGTGGCCTACCTGATCGGCGAGTTCGCCAACGCCTACGTGCTGGCGCGCCTCAAGATCGCCACCGCCGGGCGCTGGCTCTGGGTGCGGACGATCGGCTCGACCATCGTCGGCGAGGGGCTCGATAGCCTCGTCTTCGTCGCGCTCGCCTTCGCCGGCACGGTGGCCTCGGGCGTGCTCGTCGAGATCTTCTTCAACCAGTGGCTCGTGAAGGTCGTCTACGAGGCCGCCGCCACCCCGCTGACCTACGCGGCGGTGGGCTGGCTCAAGGCGCGCGAGCGCCTCGACACCTACGACGTCACGACCGATTTCAATCCGCTGAGGCTGTCGTAGACCAGGAGATCCACGATGGAAAAGTTCCGCGGCGTCGATTACTACGGGATCGAAGGGCTGCTCTCCGACGACGAGCGGATGATCCGCGACGCCGTGCGCGACTGGGTGGAAGCCGAGTTCCTGCCCATCGTGGCCGAGCATCACCGCGCCGGCACCTTTCCGGTCCAGCTCTTCCCGAAGCTCGGCGAGCTCGGGGTGTTCGGCGCCACGCTCAAGGGCTATGGCTGCGCGGGGCTCAACAACGTGGCGTACGGGCTGATCATGCAGGAGCTCGAGCGCGGCGATTCCGGCCTGCGCTCGGCCGCGTCCGTGCAGAGCGGGCTCGTGATGCACCCGATCTACGCGTACGGCTCCGAGGAGCAGAAGGATCGCTGGCTCCCGGTGCTGGCCACCGGCGAGAAGATCGGCTGCTTCGGCCTCACCGAGCCGGATCACGGCTCCGATCCCGGCTCGATGAAGACGCGCGCGCGCAGGAGCGGCGACGGCTATGTCCTCAACGGGACCAAGCTTTGGATCACCAACGGCTCGGTGGCCGACGTGGCGGTGGTGTGGGCCAAGGAGGACGACGGCGAGATCTACGGCTTCCTCGTCGAGCGGGGCACGCCGGGGTTCTCCACGCTCGACATCCACGGCAAGTTCTCGATGCGGGCCTCGATCACCTCCGAGCTGGCCTTCCAGGACTGTCGTATCCCGCTCGCCAACAAGCTGCCCAACGTGAAGGGGCTGCGCGGCCCGCTGGGCTGCCTGAACCAGGCGCGCTACGGCATCGCGTGGGGCGCGGTGGGCGGCGCCATGGCGTGCTACGACTGGGCGCTGCAGTACGCCCAGCAGCGCATCCAGTTCGGCAAGCCCATCGCCGCCTTCCAGCTCGTGCAGCAGAAGCTCGTGTGGATGATCACGGAGATCACCAAGGCCCAGCTCCTGGTCCTGCAGCTCGGCCGCCTCAAGGACGCCGGCTCGCTGCGCCCGCAGCAGGTCTCGATGGCCAAGATGAACAACGTGCAGATCGCGCTGGACACGGCCCGGCTGGCCCGCGACATCCTGGGCGCCGCCGGCATCGTGGACGAGCATCCGATCATCCGCCACATGCTGAACCTCGAGACGGTGAACACGTACGAGGGCACGCACGACATCCACGCGCTCATCATCGGCCGGGACATCACCGGCGTGGACGCCTTCGGGATTGGGAGCTGAGCGGGACTACCCGCGGGGTTGCTCGCCGCTGCGGATGGCGATCTCGCGCACGACGTCGTTGATCTTGCTGACGGCGGCGCCGATGCGCTGGGCGGCCTCGCTGGTGGCGTGGCTGTGCTCCTTCATCTCGAGGAGCTGGGCGCTGGCCAGGATGACCGCCAGCGGGTTGTTGATGCGGTCGCCGAGGTACTCGCCGAGCTCCCTCAGCAGCGCCAGCTCCGCCGCCTGCACCGTGCGCTGCGCCTCCACGGTCGAGCGCCGCTCGGCGTCCAGCCGGGCCACCACGTCGTCGAGGGCCTTGGCGCTGGCGGCGACCAGCTCGCGCAGGTCCTCGGCGCCGCCGTGGGCGAGGGAGGCCAGCACCACCTGGTGATAGCGGCGCGCGAACTCCACGTCGGACAGCAGCTGCCCGAGTGTCTCGTCGTACTGCTCGCGCACGTGCCGGGCCACCAGTTTTTCCAGCGCGCTCGCCACCTGGGCCGGTGCGATGTCCTTGGCGTCGAGGTAGGCGGTGGCGCCGAGGTCGCGGCCGAAGTTCTGGGCCGGGTCGCCGATGAAGATGCTGCTGTAGAAGATGAAGGGCAGCCGTCGCCAGCGCTCGTCCTGGCGGATCGTGCGGCAGAGCTGGAAGCCGTCCATCTTGGGCATGCGGACGTCGGAGACGACGGCGTCGATCGGGCCCCGCGCGAGCGCCTCCAGCGCGGCCACGCCGTCGGGCGCCGTCACCACCTCGTGGCCGGCCCGGCCGAACAGCGCGGTGAGGAGGCGGCGGTGCGGAGACGAGTCGTCGACCACCAGGATCCGCATGGCCCGCCTATCATCGCCTATGATCGGGGTTGCCTCCAACGTCATTGACGTCGCCCCGTCGTGCCGCGCGCCGGAGATCACTTCAGCGCGTACGGGTTGATCGGCGTGCCGACCGCGCGCGTCACCGGCAGCGGCGGCGCCACCAGCAGGAACTCCCAGCGCCCGTCGGCCGCGCAGTCGGCGGCCAGCTCGTCCAGGTAGAAGATCTCGCCGAGCGTGAGCCCCATGTTGGGGATCGCCACCACGTGGAAGGGGTTGCGAAAGGCCGGCAACAGCTCGGAGGGCCGTACCTCGACGGCATAGTTGTCGCTGGCCACCGCGGCGATCTGGCGGGCGTGCATCCACGGCGCCGTGTGGAGCGACACGCCGGGGAAGTCGTCGAGGTCGTAGCCGTGCCAGTCGCGACGATCCAGATAGCGCGTCATGTGGCCGGTGCGGACGAGCAGGAAGTCGCCGCGGCGGACCTCGACCTTCTGGGCGGCTGCCGTCGCCTCGAGATCGGCCACGGTGATCGCGTAGCCGGGCTCGAGCGAGCGCACGCCCTTGAACCGCGCCACGTCGAGCAGCACGCCGCGCCCGGCCAGCTTGTCCTTGGTCTTGTCGATGCTGTTCTTCGCGGCGCCGGTGCTGGTGACCAGCGTGGCGTCGTAGCCGTTCCACATCTGGCCCTCGTAGAAGATGTGGGCGAGGCTGTCCCACTGCGTCACGCACTGCAGCGGCATCACGATCCAGTCGTCGGAGCCGCCGTAGCCCTGCATGGCGGCCACCTCGGCCGGCGTCTTCGGCTGATCGCCGCCGTCGCGAAACATCGCGTGGATCGGATTGAAGCGCTGCCGCGTCCCGCTCTGCGGCCCCGACCGCTGCAGCGGAATGCCGAGCGCGAACACCTTGCCGCGCGTGGCCAGCCGGCACGCCGCGGCGAGCGTCTCCGGCGTCACGTAGTTGAGCGTGCCGAGCTCGTCGTCCGGTCCCCATTTGCCCCAGTTCCGCACCTGCCGCGCGATCGCATGGAGGGTGTCGTCGCTCATGGCCGGGCATCTTACGGTATAGTGGCGCCGCGTTCTCGCAACCGGGAGGATCCATGACACGGCATGCTCGATGGACACTCGCGCTGGTCGCCGTCGTCGTGACGGCGATGGCGAACCCTGGCCCGTCCGGCGCCGACGGGGATCGGACGCCGGCGCCGGCGGCACGCGCGCAGGATCCGAGCTATGCGCAGGCGGTGAATGCGATCGAGGCGGGACAGTTCAAGACCGCCATCCCGCTGCTGGAAGGCGTGGTGGCGCGTGACGAGCGGAACGCGGACGCGTACAACTGGCTCGGCTACGCCGTGCGGAAGGACGGCGACCCGGCTCGCGCCATCCCGATCTATCAGAAGGCGCTGGCCATCGACCCCAAGCACCGCGGCGCCCACGAGTACATCGGCGAGGCGTACCTGATGATCGGCGATCTCGCCAGCGCCAAGCAGCACCTGGCCCGACTGGACTCGCTCTGCTTCTTCAGTTGCGGGGAGTACCGCGATCTGAAGAAGGCCATCGAGAGCTTCGAGCGCACCGGCACCCCGCCCACCAGCCAGCGATGATCGGCGAATCGCACCCGCGGCTGGGCGGCGACCGCCTCGTCGCCGGCCGCGGACGGTTCGTGGAGGACGTGCGCGTTCCCGGCATGCTCCACGCGGCCGTGCTGCGCTCGCCGCATGCCCACGCGCGCCTGCTGTCGATCGACGCCACGCGCGCGCGCGCGCTGCCGGGGGTGCGCGCCGTGCTCACGGCCGCCGACGTGCCGGAGACGGCGATCATCCCCAATCGCGTCGCGGCGCCGGCCGGGACCAATCGCTACCTGCAGCCGGCCATCGCGCGCACCGTCGTGCGCTTCGTCGGCGAGCCCGTCGCGCTCGTCGTCGCCGACGATCCCTACGTGGCACGCGACGCGCTGGAGCTGATCGACGTCGGCTACCAGCCGCTGGCCGCCTGTCCGTCGGTGGCCGACGCGCTGGCCGCCGGCGCGCCCCGGCTCTTCGCGGGGACCGACTCCAACAACGTCGCCACCATCACCATGCGCGTGGGCGACGCGGAGGCGGCGCTGGCGTCGGCCGCGGTGCGCTTCCGCGAGCGCTTCGAGTATCCGCGCCAGACGGCGGCGGCGCTGGAGACGCGCGGCCTGGTGGCGGTGCCGCCCGACCCGCGCGGGGGCGAGCTGCACCTGATCGGCTCCACGAAGTGCATCCACATCAACCGCACGATCCTGGCGCCGATCTTCGGCCTCCCCGTCGGCGCGCTGCGCCTCACCGAGGTGGACGTCGGCGGCGGCTTCGGCGTGCGCGGCGAGCTCTACCCCGAGGACATCCTGGTGCCGCTGGCCGCGCTGACCCTCGGCCGGCCGGTGAAGTGGGTGGAGAGCCGGCGCGAGAATCTCATGGCGGCCAACCACGCGCGCGAGGTCACCTACGAGGCGGAGATCGGCTTCGACGGCGACGGCCGCATCCTGGGGCTGCGCGCGATCATCCGCGCGGACATCGGCGCCTACGTGCGCACGGCGGCGCTGGTGCCGGCCGAGTTCGGCGCCTCGCTGCTGCCGGGGCCGTACCGCGTGCCGAACTACGCGTGCGACCTCTGGTCGGTGGTGACCAACAAGACGCCGGCCGGCACGCTGCGCTCGCCCGGGCGGCCCGAATGCAACTTCGTGCGCGAGCGGCTGCTGGACCTGGGCGCCGCGCGGCTCGGCCTGGACGCAGCGGAGATCCGCCGGCGCAACCTCATCCGCGCCGACGAGATGCCCTACGACTGCGGCACGAAATCCTTCGGGGTCAACACGGTCTACGACTCCGGCGATTTCCCGGCGCTGTTCGACGAGCTGCTGCGGCGTCTGGACTATACGAGCGCCCGCAAGGAACAGACGGCGCTCAACGCCCGCCGGACGGGGCCGCGGCGCGGGATCGGTCTCGCGGTCTACGTCGAGAAGACCGGGCTCGGCCCGTTCGAGACGACGCAGGTCGAAGCGCGGCCCGACGGCCGGCTCGTCGTGGACACCGGCGCCTCGTCCATGGGCCCGGGGCTCGAGACCGTGCTGGCCCAGATCCTCGGCCAGGCGCTCGGCCTGGCGCCCTCGCAGTTCGACGTTCGCCACGCCGACACCGCCGCCGTCGAGAGCGGCGTCGGCACCTACGGCTCGCGCGGCACCGTGACCGCCGGCAACGCCGCCCAGCTCGCGGCCGACAAGCTCATCGCCGAGGCGCGCTCGCGCGCGGCCGCGCGCTTCGGCGTGGACGAGACTCACGTCACCTACGCGCGCGGGGTGCTGCAGGCGGACGGCCGCCGCACCACGCTGGCCGACCTGGCCACCGAGCGGCGGCTTGCCGCGGGGGCCTCGTTCGAGGTCCCGAAGATCACCTACGCGGGCTGCGCGTGCGCCGTCGTGCTGGACGTCGATCCGGAGACGGGCAGGCTGACGCTGCGCCGCGTGGTCGTCGGCGCCGACGTGGGGCGCGCCGTCAATCCCGCGCTCGTGGACGCGCAGCTCGTGGGCGGCGTGGCCTTCGGCATCGGCAACGCGCTGCACGAGAGCCTCGTCTACGACGTCGCCGGCCAGCTCGTGTCGGGGACGCTGATGGACTACGCCTTGCCGCTGGCCGGCGACGTGCCGCCGGTGGACGGCTTCTACCAGGAAGTGCGGGCCAAGACCAACCCGCTCGGCCTCCGCGGCCTCGGCGAGTGCGGCAATCCCGGACTCGGCGCGGCCATCGCCAACGCCGTGTGCGACGCGTTCGCGCGATCCGGTGTCTCGATCACCGCGCTGCCCGCGACTCCCGCCCGCGTCTTCGCCGGCCTGGGGGCCGCGCGGGCGGCGACGCGCTGACCGAGGAGCGGCCGCCGCATGCCGCGACTCGATCGCCTGCCCGAAGCCTCGCGCAAAGGTCTCCTGGCCCTGCCGGTCCAGGTCAACGACACGACGCCGTTCGTGCGCCCGGCGCGGCCGCTGGCCGCCGCGCGGCTGGCGCTGGTGACGACGGCCGGCCTGCACCTCCGCAGCGACCGGCGCTTCGGCCCCGGCGAGCAGACGTTCCGCGTGATTCCGTCTGACACGCCGGCGGCGGAGATCCTCCAGTCGCACACCAGCATCGGCTTCGATCGCACGGCGATCCTGCGCGACCTCAACGTCACGTTCCCGATCGACCGCGTGCGCGAGCTGGTCGCGCGCGGCGTGCTGGGCGGGCTGGTCCGCGAGGCGTACTCCTTCATGGGCGCACTGCGCGAGGTGGCGAAGCTGGAGAGCGAGAGCGGGCCCGAGGTGGCCCGGCGCCTGCGCGACGCCGGCGCGGACGTCGCGCTGCTGACGCCAACGTGACCGTTCTGCACGCACGCCGTCGGCGTGCTGGCCCGAGTGCTGGAAGCGCACGGGATCGCCACCACCTCCATCAGCCTCGTGCGCGAGCACACCGAGAAGATCAAGCCGCCGCGCGCGCTGTTCGTGCCGTTCCCGTTCGGGCACGCGCTCGGCCGGCCGAACGACGCGGCGCTGCAGCATCGTGTGCTGACCGCCGCGCTCGACCTGCTGGCGGCGCCGGCGGGCCCCGTGCTCGCCGACTTTCCAGAGGACGCCGAGCCCGGCGACGAGACGCCCGGGCCCGTGCAGGCCTCCGCGGTCCAGGCGGCGGCCGCTGCCGCGGGCGACGCCGTGGCCGAGACGAAGGACGTGCTGCGCGCCCACGCGCGGTGGCTGGCCGTGCACGGCGGGCGCACGACGTTCGGCCTCAGCGGCATCGCGGCCGAGCGGTTTCCCGACGTCGTCGGTTTCCTGCAGCGCTTCGCGGAGACGGGCGAGGGCGACGTGGCGGGCCGCGCGGCCGATGTGTCGCTGCCGGCGTTCGTGCGCTGGGCCGCCGACGATCTCAAGAGCCTGTACTACGAGAGCCGCGTGCTGTCGCAGCCGGCGGCGACCGGCGCCGAGATCGCCCGCTGGTTCTGGGGCGAGACGGCGGCCGGGCACGTGCTGCGCCGCGTGCGCGATCGGCTCGACGCCTCGGAAGATCCCAGGTGGAAGGCGGCGGCCTTCGGCGTCGCCCGGTAGCTGAGACGCGCATGCGAGAATCCGATACGATAGGCCTCCCAGGAGGCCGGTCATGAGCACGGGCCACGGCGCCATCCCCAAGCTGAGCGGCGACATCCGTCCCCTGATCCCGAAGCTCGGCCTGCGCAACTACTGGTATCCCGCCATCGCCGACACGAACGTCGGCACGCGCAAGCCCCTGAAGGTCGCGCTCCTCGGCGAGGAGATCTGTCTCTTCCGCGGCGTCACCGGCGGCGTGGTGGCGATCCAGGACGTGTGCCCGCACCGCGGCGCCCGGCTCAGCGAGGGCGTCTGCCACTATCGCGGCACCGTGGCGTGCCCGTACCACGGCTGGGTGTACGACGAGTCGGGCAAGAACGTGGCCGTGCTCTCCGAGGGCCCGGACTCCGGCGTGTGCGGCAAGCCGGGCACGGAAGCGCACGTCTACCCCACGCGCACGCTCAAGGGTGTCGTGTTCGTGTGGATCGGCGACGCGGAGCCGGCGCCCATCGAGCAGGACGTGCCGGAGGAGTTCTTCGACGCCGACGCGCTGGTGCAGGTGGGCCAGGTCTACTGGAAGTGCAACTGGGAAGTGGCGCTCGAGAACTCGATGGACTCGCACGTGAACTACGTGCACCGCAACGCGGTGGTGGTGGCGCGCGCGGGCTTCATCGCGCGCGGCGCGCAGGGCGAGCACCCGCTCTACGTCGGCAACGGCTTCGGCGGCGACGTGAGCGAGTCGAACTACATGCGCCGCAGCCCGCGGCAGGATCTCTATCCCAACGGCTGGAAGTGGCCGAAGACGAACTACCGCCGCTTCTTCACGTGGCTCACCAAGCCGCTGGCCGAGCGCGCCCGCCGCAACATCCCGCCGCCGCGCTCGGCCAGGTGGTGCGGGGGCCATCACCTGCCCGGCATGTTCCGCGCGGAGTTCGGCTGGGACCTCTACACGCGCATGTGCGTGCCCGTCGAGGAGCACCTCACGCGCGTCTGGTACTACCACTGCACGCGGCCGAAGAACGGAGCCCGGCGGCTGTGGGACCGGCTGATGTACGCCACGCTCCGGCGCTGGATCATCGAGTACAACTTCTCCCGCCAGGACGAGGCGGTGATGCTCAACCAGCGCTACGACACGCCGGAGAAGCTCTCGGGCACCGACGCCGAGGTGATCCAGTGGCGCAAGCTGGTCGTCACCAGGCACTACGGCGGCCGCGACGCGCCCTTCGACTACCGCAACCCCGACGGCCTCGCCCCCGACGCCGTCCCGCTGGAGCGCGTGTCCGTGCGATACCTGCAGGAGCAGGCGCGCGTGCGGGGCCGGCGGTAGCGCGGCCGATCAACCGCGCTCGAGCGCCGGCTTTGCCGGCGCAATCCTGCCCTTCCTTGGGGGAGGCATCGGAGGGGGCCATCAAGGCCCCCTCCGACTAAGCCATCGCTCCATCTTCGCTTCCAGCGCGTCGAGCGGCATCGCCCCGTCGCGCAGCAGCTCGTCGTGGAACGCCCGCACGTCGAACGACGATCCCAGCGCGGCCTCGGCCTTCCGGCGCAGGGCCAGGATCCTGAGCTGGCCGATCTTGTAGCCGAGCGCCTGCCCGGGCCACGCCATGTACCGCTCGACCTCGCGCTCGCTGTCCGCGGTCGACCCGCCGAGGTGGCCGAGGTACTGGATCGCCTGCTCGCGCGTCCAGCCCTTGGCGTGAAGGCCGGTGTCCACGACCAGCCGCATCGCGCGGAACAGCTCGCCCCCCAGCATGCCGAGGTGGTCCCAGCGGTTGGAATAGACGCCCAGCTCGACGCCGAGGCTCTCGGCGTAGAGCGCCCAGCCCTCGGTGAACGCCACGTACGAGCCGAAGCGCCGGAAGCCCGGCAGCGAGGTGTTCTCGCGCTGCAGCGCGATTTGCAGGTGATGGCCGGGGACGGTCTCGTGCAGGTAGAGACTGCGGTACACGCCGGCGCCGCCGGGACTGCGGACGTCGGCGCTGTTCAGGTAGAACACGCCGGCGCGCGTGCCGTCGGGCGACGGCGACTCGTAGCTCGAGGGCATCGAGCGCTCGCGGAAGGCCTCGATCGGGCGGATCTCGAAGCCCGCCTTCGGCAGCCGGCCGAACAGGCGCGGCAGCGCGGCATCCACGTCGGCTCGCAGGAGAGCGTAGCCCTGCAGCAGGTCGTCGATGGTGCGATGGCGCGGCGGCGGCGACTCGCCGGCGGCGGCGATCTCCGCGCGCAGCGTGCTCATGGCGGCGCGGATGCGCGTCACCTCGGACAGGCCGACGACGTGGATCTCGTCCGGCGTCAGACTCGTCGTGGTCGCGAAGCGGACGGTGCTGGCGTACCACGCGCGGCCGTCGGGCAGGGCGCCGAAGCCGTCGGTGGTGCGGCAGCGCGGCAGGTACTCGGTGGCGATGAACGCACGCAGCCGCCGGTAGGCCGGCACGATCTTGTGCTGGATGGCGTCGACGTACTGCGCCGTCAACCGGCGGCGTGTCTCGCCGTCGATCGAGGGCGGGAAGTTCCGCAGGGGCTCGTAGAACACGCTCGTCTCGGGGTCGTCCACGATCTGCGCGTCGAGCTGCGGCAGCACGCGCTCCATGAGCACGCGCGGCTGCGTGATGCCGCGCTCGAGGCCCTCACGCATGTTCGCGACGGCGGTGTCCATCCAGGTGACGAAGCCGTCGATCCGCCCCAGGAAGTCCTCGTAGTTGCGCGTCGTCTTGAACGGGTGCTGGCCGCGCCCGGCGCCCATGATGGGAAAGCGGCTCGGCCAGGTGAAGCCCCCCTGGTTGACCGGCAGCAGGTGCCACGGGAACTGGAAGCCGGTGACGCACGTGTCGAGCCGGAAGGCGAAGACGTCGTACGTCACGCGCTCGCCGTCGCCGAGCGCCGCGGCATCGACGCGCCGGAGGCCGTCGCGGTAGCGCGTGCAGATCGCCAGCATGCCGGTCCGCCAGGCCTCGCCGATGTCGTTGGCGAGCACGCGGTCGTATGCGCGCAGCCGCTGCTCGCTGGCCGTGAACGGGTAGTATGGCGTGACCTCGCGCTCGTAGCCGCGGACGAGATCGGCCAGCGCCGGCGCCGCCGCCGGGCGGGCCCCAGTCTGGCAGCCGACGGCCAGCCACGCGAGCGCCCCCAGCCCGAGCCACCACAGGATCCGCCTCATCACGCGCGCCTCCGTCGTTTGACCGCCCCGGTGGCGACGATTATAGTCGCGCCCACGTGAAGCTCGCCGACAAGGTCGCGATCGTGACCGGCACCAGCCCCAACATCGGCGGCGGCATCGCCGAGGGGCTCGCCGAGGAGGGCGCGCGCGTCGTCTGCGTGGACGTGGCCGCCGACAACGCGCAGCAGTGCGCGGAGGCGATCCGGGGGCGCGGCGGGCAGGCCCTCGGCCTCGTGTGCGACGTCACCGACGAGCGCCAGGTGGAGGCGATGGTCGTGCAAGCGCGCGCGGCCTACGGTGCCGTGGACGTGCTGGTGAACAACGCCGGCATCCTCGGCGGCCACAGCGTGCTCGACATGCCGCTCGAGCGCTGGACGCGCCAGCTCGCCGTGAACCTCACCGGCACCTTTCTCTGCACCAAGCACGTCGCCCGCCTCATGGTGGAGCGGGGCACGCGCGGCAGCATCATCGTGATCGTGTCCACGGCCGGCCATCAGGGCCAGGCCGGCAACATCGGCTACTGCACGAGCAAGAGCGGGCTGCTCAACTTCACGCGGGCCGCCGCCATGGACCTGGTGCGCCACGGCATCCGCGTCAACAGCCTCACGCCGACGGCGACCGACGTGGAGGAAGGCGACACGCGCGCCGTGGCGTGGGGCCGGGCCCGGCCCGAGCGGGGCGGGCGCGTGCTGGACTTCGCCCGGATGCTGCCGATGGACCATCTGCCGAGCCCGCGCCACTACGCGCGCGCTGCCGTGTTCCTGGCCTCCGACGAGTCGGAGATGATCACCGGGATCGACCTGCGCGTGGACGGCGGCGCCGTCGCCAAGTACTGGCCGTGGATCCCGCACGCGTGAGGGCTGGAGTACACTCCCGGCCATGAGCACACTGACGACCGCGACCGCTCGCGACGCCTTCATCGGGAGCCTCACGGCCGCGGGCCTCGACGCGCCCTGGATGGAACCGGGCCCGCTCATCCGTCCCAAGGCCTCGGCGATGCAGGCGCGCGTCTGGCGCTGGGCGGACATCGAGCCGCTCGTGCGGCGCACGCCGGAGTTCATGGCGCCCGGCCGCGGCGCCGAGCGGCGCATCGTGCGCCTGGACAACCCCGGCGTGCCCGAGCGCACCGCCGGCCACACGATCTCCATCGCCGTCCAGTACCTGCTGCCGGGCGAGGTCGCGCCCGCGCATCGCCACACGCCGAACGCGGTGCGCTTCATGCTCCACGGCGAGGGCGCCTACACGACGATCGAGGGCGACAAGTTCGTGATGCGCCGCGGCGACCTGGTGGTGACGCCGAGCATGACGTGGCACGACCACGGCAACGAGGGGCGCGAGCCGGTGATCTGGACCGACGGCCTCGACTCGCCCGTGGTGCGCTATCTCGAGAACCTCGCGATGGATCCCTACGAGGGCGAGATCCAGCCGGTCCGCACCGGCCCGCCCGCGCGTCATCTGCACTATCGGTGGGAGACGGCCTATGCCGAGCTGATGCGCCGCTCGGCCGGCGCCGCCGACCCCTTCGACGACGTGCTCATGGAGTACCTCGACCCGGCCACCGGCCGCTCGGTGGTGCCCGCGCTCGGCTGCTATCTGCAGATGCTGCGGCCCGGCGTGCGCACGCGCGCCCATCGCGAGACGTCGAGCGCGGTCTATCACGTGGTGGCGGGCGCCGGCGCCACGCTGATCGACGGCGTGCGCCACGCCTGGGGCGAGGGCGACTTCTTCGCCATCCCGCCACGCGCGCTGCATGCGCACGTCAACGATGGCGGCGCGCCCGCGATTCTCTACTCCGTGCAGGACGTCCCGCTGCTGAAGGCGCTGGGGTTCTACCGCGTCGAGGCGTGAGTGTCCGCCGCCGCGGTCTGCAGACGGTCCACCGTCTGCAGGGCGGCCCGGACGGACAGGTGGGCGGGCACGGCGAGATTCAGCGAGTGCGCCGCACCCGGCACGCCGATGCGCTCGACGAAGAGACGTGAGTTCAGCAGCCCGAAACAATCGAGCTGCCCGATGAGCTGGTACAGCTCGGCGTAGTCCGGCGGAAACCGGATCACGGCCCCCAGGGTCACGATGCAGAGCGCCGGATGGATGGGCGTGCCGGTGTTACGAGAGTGCTCGAGCCATCCCTCGAGCGCGTTCTCGATGCTGTAGTTGCCCTTGCTGTGACCCACCAGCCGCCTGATCCGCCCGCCGAGCTTCAGTAGCAGATAGAGCAGCGTCGCGGAGTCCGGGCTGCCGTAGATGAAATGGTCCGTGTCCACGCCCGCCGAGACGAACCGCTGTTTCATGTCTCGGTGCGTCGACTCGTCGCGGACGTGGTCCCGGAGGTCGTAGGCGTCGAACAGGACCGCGAGCGTCTCGCGCAGGGCGTTGCGCGCGCCGAACACGAACCAGCCGCCGAGCGCTTCGCTGAGCACGTCGGACATCCCGAGTCCCGACACGATGCCGGCCACGGGGCGGCCGAGATGGTCGGCGACGTCGCGGGCGAGCGCCGCTGTGCCCAGCGCCGAGCTGCCGACGCCGGCGATGACGACGGTGTCCACGGCGACGCCGCCGGGCGTCTCCTGCTCCTGGACGAAGTCGACCGGCGCGAAGCGCCGGATCGGCTCCTCGGAGGCGCCCGGGTGGACGACGAGCACGGCACCTTCCGGTGCGGCGTGAGCGGCCAGCCCCGCTCGCTCGCCGGACGACAGCGCGCCGACGTCGTAGAAGACCTCGTCGAGCGTCGTGTTGAACGTCCGCCATGCCGCGACCGATGCTCGGCGCGGGAGCTCCCAGGCGTGGGGAGGGCTCACCATCGCGATTTGATTCCCCAGCAACCGGACTCGCGGCGGCCGCTGAAAACGTCGTTCCAGTCGAGCCGTCCCCACGCGGGAAACTGAAAGGCCCCGTCGTTCAGGATCGCTTCCTCGTAGGGCTGGGCCGGCACGAATGTCTTGCCGTTACGATCGGCGTGGCGCACCTTCTTGCCGTTCGAGTCGAGCTCCATGTACACCGCGTGGTGCTTCCCGTCCTGCCACGACACGCGAACGACGTAATAGCGCATCCTCGACTGTTTGATTCCGGTCTTCGCGTCCTTGACCGGGAAAGCGAGCTTGGCGACGGGGCCGACCAGCCGCTTGCCGATGATGGGCCAGAGCTGCTGAAGCACGGTAGTGGCGACGATGGCGCCGCTGGCCAGCAGGGCGAGTGTCACGAAGCCCCGGTACGCCGTCGTGAGGACGTCGAGACCGGGCTGGTGGGCCATCGACTCGGGCAGCATCAGGACCACGGCGGCCACGATGAAGACGGCGCCGGCGTACCTGGTGGCCAGGTACCAGAGCCTGAGGAGCGAGTCCATCAGCTCCGACTCAGGCGATGGCGCCCGAGGCCCGCAACGCTTCGAGCGCCGAGCCGTCGTAACCGAGAAGGGCGCCGAGGACTTCGTCCGTGTGCTGGCCCGGCGTCGGCACCGTGCCCACGCGCGCGGGCGTCTTCGAGAGCTTGATCGTCGCGCCGGGCAGGTACATCTCGCCGGCCACGGCGTCGTCGCGCTTGACCAGCATCTCGCGCTCCCACAGGTGCGGGTCCTTGGCCACCTCCGGGATGGTGCGCACCGGCGCCACCGGGATGCCGGCCGCCAGCAGCTCCTTCACGATGTCCTCCACGCTGTGCGCGGCGCACCACGCCTCGATCTTCGCGCGACGCTCGCCCGCCGGCGAGCTGCCCGCCAGCGGCGTGTCGTCGGCGGGGCCGCCGACGATCTTCATCAGGCGCCCGGCCATGTCGCGCCCGGCGGCGGCGATCACGACCCAGCCGTCCCTGGCTTTGTACGGCGGCCGGCCACCCTCGCCGCCTTCCGCGCCCGTCGCGAGGTAGTACGACGTGGGGATCTCCACCATCGTGAGCGCGGAGTCGAGCAGGCAGACATCGACGACCTGGCCCTCGCCCGTGCGCTCGCGATGGCGGAGCGCGGCCAGCGTGCCGATGGTCGCGTGCAGCGCGGTGTAGCGATCGACCACCGACGACGCCGTCCCGATCGGATGACCGTCGAGCTGGCCCGTCAGCGTCATGAGGCCGCCCATCGCCTGGCCGAGCGAGTCGAAGGCGGGGCGGTCGCGATAGGGGCCGTACTGGCCGAAGCCCGAGACCGAGACCAGGATGATGCCGGCGTTGAGCGCGCGCAGCCGCTCGTAGTCGAAGCCCATCGCCTTCATCACGCCGGGCCGGAAGTTCTCCAGCACGACGTCGGCCTTCGGCACCAGCGCCGCGAAGACCTCCTTGCCCCCGGGATGTCGGAGGTCCAGGCACACGCTCTTCTTGCCGCGGTTGTAGACGGAGAAGTAGACGCTCTGGCCGCGGACCATCGGCGGGTGACGCCGCGTCTCCTCGCCGCCGGGCGGCTCGATCTTGATGACGTCGGCGCCGAGATCGCTCAGCAGCATCCCGCCGCGCGGCCCCGCCTGGAACCGCGCCAGCTCCAGCACCCGGACGCCGTCGAGCGCGCCGCTCATAGCGGCGTCACCGCGGGAATGACCTTGGCGCCCATCAGCTCGATCGAGTGCATCGTGGTCGGATGGTCCATGCGTGACTCCTGCGCCTCCAGCAGCAAGTGGCCGATGCCGAGCTCGCGCTGCACGAGGGCGAAGCCCTCGGCGACCTCGTCCGGCGTGCCGGCGATGATGAAGCGCTCGGCCAGGAGCTCCTCGTAGCTCATCCCCGCCAGCGAGCGTGGCCGCGCCTTGAGCGCGAACTGCTTGCCCGCGCGCGAGCGCATGCCGACGGGTGAGAACCACTCGACGGGGCCGCGCAGCGTGGGGCCCATGCGCCAGACGAAGTGGCGACCGGCTTCCAGCGCCTTCGCCTTCGTGTCGGCGGTGACGGCGCAGATCAGGAAGCCGAGATTGTCGGGCGTGACCGTGCGGCCCGCCTCCGCCGCGCCCTGGCGGTAGAACTCGAACAGCTCGCGCGCGATGTCGAACGGCACCAGGAACGGCACGTACGTGTAGCCACGCTGGCCGGCCCAGATCGCGGTCTCCGGGCTGGCGGTGCCGGGAATCCAGATGGGCGGGTGCGGCTGCTGCAGCGGCAGGCACCACGGGTTCACGTGACGGAAGTGGTAGTGGCGGCCCTCCCAGCGGAAGGGCCCGGGCTCGGTCCAGCACTTCAAGATGAGGTCGTGGCACTCCTCGAAGCGCTCGCGGTTGTGCACGGGATTCGCATTGGCCCACCACTGCTCCACGCCCACGCCGCGCACGAAACCGGAGAGCACCCGCCCGCCCGAGATCAGATCGGCCATGGCGATCTGCTCGGCCATCCGCACCGGGTTGTCCTCGATCGGGAGAATATTGCCGAGCAGGAGGAGCTTGGCGCGGCTGGTGGTGCGCGCGAGCACGGCCGCCGTCATGTTGGCGCCCACGTTCACGCAGGAGGGCGTGGAGTGGTGCTCGTTGATCATGAGGCCGTCGAAGCCGACCTGATCCGCGAGCTCGTACTCCTCGAGGTAGCGCCGGTAGTTGGCCGCGGCCTTCTGTCGGTCGAAGAACCGATTGGGGAATGCCAGGCGGAGGGAGGGATACTTGGCGCCCTCCTCGTCGGGGTACTCGTGATGCGGCATCTCGCTGAAGTAGTAGAGCTTCATCGCCTACGCCGCGCCTCCGAGGAAGTCCAGCACCAGGCGCGCGAAGGCCTCCGGATGCTCGATCGGCGGCAGGTGGCCGCACCGCTCGAGCACCGTCAGCGTCGCGTCGGGCAGCGCGCGCCGATACTGCTCGCCGCACTCGACGGGCACGATGCGATCCTCGCGGCCCCACACGATCAGCGTCGGATTGGTCACGCGCGGCAGGAACTGCGCGAGCCGGGGATTGTGCATGTACGGCTTCCACGCGAGGCGGGCGGTCATCTCGCGGTTGCGGTCGGCCATCTCGAGATCGGCCGGCGCCGGCGGACGACCGAAGAGCTGCGGCCACTCGGGCACCGTCGCCGGGTCGTGGACGATCAGGTCGCGCAGTTGCGCATCGGAGTGGAAGAAGACGTCGAGGATCTCACCGGTCTCCGGCTTGAGGCCGGTCGGTGCCACCAGCACGAGGCGACCGATCGAGCCGGGGCTCATCGTGGCCATCTCCGCGGCCGTCCAGCCGCCGATCGAGTGGCCGAGCACGTGGGGCCGCCCCAGGCCGGCCGCCTCGATGAGCCAGAGGTGGAAGCGCGCGAGGTCGTCCACCCCCTCCATCCACTCGGCGTCGCCGGAGGCGCCGAAGCCGGGGTGCGTCGGCGCCCAGACCGTGTAGTGCTCCGCGACCCGCTCGATCCACTGCAGCCAGCCGCGGTTGGCCCCCGCCCCGTGGAGCACCAGGAGCGGCGCGCCCCGGCCCCCGACCCAGGCATGGACGTCGATGCCGCCGACGGAGATCCGCTCCTCACGGGGTTGCATGCGGCGTATTATGCACCTGCTGTCCGGGCGAGTCGGCCTCTAACCCCT